>NZ_FNJI01000025.1 GCF_900104445.1 Desulforhopalus singaporensis
TGGGTGCCTTTGAAATCCCCAAATGACGGAGCTTGCCTAAGCAACAGGCGAGCCCGCCGCAAATTTCACGGAGAGAATCGGCATGGGCCATATGGCAGAACAGCATGGAGACAAGTTGGGTCCAGCAGGTAAATCCTTTCGAACAGCGCTCAGCCTTGTGCTTGGCAACAAGCTGCGCAAACTCTGTTCTTGGAAAATGCTGAAGAAGTTGACTAAACAAACTGGAACCTTTTATCATGGACTAACCCTCTTCGTTGATTGTGGCTCTGTTTTTATTGGCGTAAAAACTTTATACCACATCTAACAAGAGGGTTTTCCTGTTTAAATGCTATTTGGGACAAGAGTGAGGTAGTATATACAATTTTGTCGAATGAGTGTTACGCACCAAATTATTATCATATTTTTTCACTGCTGTTCCATAGTTAATTCCACAAAGTAAGCTGTGGAGATCCGTCAGTTGGGTGATACATGCCTTATCAAAAGATGAAGAGCATGAAAAGCCCAAAGATACCAGTTGCAATAAAAAATGATCAAGGTATAGCCCAAGGTGTCTGGCTTTTTTCGTTCGATGGAAAACGTCAAGATATTTTGTCGCACGTACTATCTGACGATTTGAGTCTGTAAATAAAATTGTGTAACTGCTTACAATCAATTAACTTCGTTAAGAAAAGGAATTGACGTGAGCAAAGAATCCGACAAAGAAATCCTGCAGTCTTTGGCCGCTGAACTGGCCAAGAACCTGAAAAGCGAGAAGGACCTCTCAGCCCTGAGCCGTGAACTTGTAAAACTCACTGTAGAAACAGCGCTTGGCAAAGAGATGGAGGAACATCTGGGTTACGCCAAGCATGCCAATGAGGGTAGAGGAACTGGAAACAGCCGCAACGGTACTTCTAAAAAGACACTCAAGGGACAAATCGGCGAGGTGGAGATAGCCACTCCCCGTGACCGCCAAGGCAGTTTCTTACCCCAGTTTATCAAGAAGGGACAGACCCGTCTCACCGAATTCGACGACCAGATCCTGGCCCTCTACGCAAGGGGGATGACAACCCGGGATATTGCAGCAACCTTCAAGGAAATGTATGGGGCCGAGGTCTCCCACACCCTTGTTTCAAAGGTTACAGAGGCCGTGATCGACCAGGTTATCGCCTGGCAAAACCGGCCCCTTGATGAGATCTATCCGGTTGTCTATTTAGACTGCATTGTCATCAAGGTCCATCAGGACAAGCGGGTGGTTAAAAAGTCAATCTATCTTGCCCTCGGTATCAATACAGAAGGGCACAAAGAACTCCTGGGAATGTGGCTCTCTGAAACGGAAGGTGCCAAATTCTGGCTGGCTGTTCTCACAGAACTACAGAACCGAGGGGTGCAAGATATTATCATCGCAGCAGTTGATGGCCTGACCGGCTTTCCTGAGGCAATCAACACCGTTTACCCGAAAGCCCAGGTCCAGCTCTGTATTGTTCATATGGTGAGAAATTCACTCAAATACGTCTCGTATAAAGACCGCAAGTCGGTTGCTACTGATCTCAAGCGTATTTATCAGTCGATCACAACCGAAGAAGCCGCCATGGAGTTGAAGAACTTTGCAGAAAAGTGGGATAGCCGTTATCCTTCTATCTCAAAATCATGGACGAGTCGTTGGGAGAATGTCATACCACTTTTTAGTTATCCTGATGATATCAGGAAGATTATCTATACAGCAAACGCTATCGAGTCGCTCAACAGCGTAATACGCAAGGCAATAAAAAACCGACGAATCTTTCCAAATTACACGTCGGCGTTTAAAGTTATGTTTCTGGCTATCCAGAAAGCTTCTGAAAGATGGACCATGCCTATTCGGAACTGGAAACCGGCTATGAACCGCTTTCTCATTGAATATGAAGATAGATTCTCTGAAATCTGAAAAATAGCAGTTACACAGAATTATTTACAGAGTCTTGGTATTTGTCAGATCAAATCGTGACTACTACAAATAAGAGGTGGCTCAGATCATTTGAACAGTTTTTTAATCTTTTTAAGTGGAAAACCTGCCAGAATTTAAACCACCAAGTCTATGGCTGGTAACTTTTCGCAATAGGCCTCGTCCGGTGTCTGTCTTTTAAGCCCTGAATGCGGTCGACATCGGTTGTACCATTCAAAATATCTCATAATCGATCTGCGTGCCTCAGAAACTGAGTCATATGCATGCAGATACACTTGCTCATACTTCACGCTTCTCCAGAGGCGTTCAACAAAAATGTTGTCTCGCCACGCACCCCTGCCATCAATGCTGACTCGTCACCCCTGGCTTTTAACGGTCTCGACAAACTCAAGCGCAGTAAACTGACTGCCTTGATCGGTGTTGATGATCTCAGGCGTGTCATGGTGCACGAATGCTTCATTGAGAACATCCACTGCATGACTGGCCTCAAGGGTAATGGCAACCTTCGCAGCCAAAACTTTCCGGCTGGCCCAGTCCACAACCGCCGTCAAATAGAACCATTAGCCATCGGTATATATGTCGTACCCAGAGCCCCACACCTGGTTCGCCTTGTCGATGTTCATACCGCGCAGCAGGTAAGTATAGACGGCGTGGCCGGGATGTTTCTTGCTCGTTTTTGGCTTTGGATAAACAGCCTCTATGTCCATTCGTTTCATCAATGTGCCTACGCGAGTGCGGCCAACAGCTTTTCCTTCTCGGACAAGCTGGTCACGAAGAATGCGTGCGCCCATGAAAGGGTGCTCTAGATGGATCTGGTCGATTCGGCGCATTAGTGAGAGATCATCCTCACCCATCGGCCGATGCTGGCAATAGGCATGGCCACGGCTTATTCCGAGAAGCTTTGTTTGCCGGCTGATTGCCAGCCTATGGCTACGGTTGATCATCGCTCTGCGCTCAGCAATCCCGCCTTGTTGAGCGCACTTTCTAAAAAATCGTTCTCCAGAGTCAATTACCCTATCTTGGCATGCAAAACCTTGAGATCGGGGACAGGCTCCTTGCCAGAGTCTTTGCCGAATACTGTAGCGGCCTGTTTAGTCAGTTACCGCTTCCAGGTTGTGATCTGGTTGGGATGCACCTCGCACAGCTCAGTCAACTCAGCTAAAGTCTTTTCTCCGCGTAATGCAGCAAGAGCCACTTTCGCCTTAAAATTGGCTGGATGGTTGCGTCGCTTTCTCCTCGCAATAATTGCTCCTTCTTTTCACCACTATAAGGTTCTCATAGGTAGCAGCTTTTTCACTTAGAGGCTTGTTCTAATTCTTCGGTTCAGCTCTATGTACCGGGTAATTCCTGCTTTGGCATTGATAAGATTTTGCTTTTACAATACTTATCAGATAGGATGAGCAGGCGGTAACAATATGCGGTTATTGGTCGGGATAAATCCGTTTTGTGGATATTGAGTCTCTATTATTATTGGTGAATGCAGTTTGTCATGAAATTTCTCTTTTCTCAACTGGCCTTTTTCTCTCAAACTTCCGGTGCCAGAAGAAACCAGAGGCTGCTTCTGCGGTTTTTGCTGTTTTTGACCGGGATGATCAGTATCTACAGCGTCCTGTTTCATGTGCTGATGTTGTACGAAGGACGTGAATACAGCTGGGTGACAGGCTTTTACTGGGCATTGACCGTGATGTCGACCCTTGGTTTCGGGGACATCACCTTTCACAGTGACTTGGGGTTGGTTTTCACCATCATCGTCCTGGTGACCGGGATCATTTTTATGCTGATCGTGCTGCCGTTCACCTTTATCCAGTTTTTCTGGGTTCCGTGGCTGGAGGAGCACGCAAAAAACAGGGCCCCGAAACAATTGTCTCCTGAGATAAGAGACCACGTCATCATCACCAACCTCGACCCGATTACGATGAAGCTTGTGGAGAAGCTGGAGAGGCGCAACTATGAATATGTGATCGTCACCGGTGATCAGCAATACGGAGCGGAGCTCTGGGACAGCGGCTACAAGGTCGTAATCGGCGAACCGGATGATCCTGAGACCTTCAGGAGACTACGGGTCGAAAGAGCGGCGATGGTGGTTGCCACCAATGACGATCTCATAAACACCAATATCTCTTTTACGGTGAGAGAGATTTCCGAACATGTTCCGATAGTGTCCACGGCTGATAACGAGCACTCCCTGGATATCCTGAAATTCCCCGGCAATACCCAGGTGTTCCAGTTTATGAAGATGCTTGGGGAGTCACTTGCCGAAAGGACCCAGGGCTTTGGCAGTGCTACTACCAGGGTGAGCAATTTTGACAAACTGTTGATTGGTGAAATCTCGGCCAAGCGGACAAGCCTTGCCGGGAAAATAATAGCTGAAACGGACTTAAGGCAGAAGTCCGGAGCAATAATTATCGGCTTGTGGGAAAAAGGCAATTTTGAAGTCCCGCAACCGGAGACTATGATTCATCCGTCTACCCTTCTGCTGCTTGCAGGTACCGAGGAGCAGTTGGTAATGTTTGAAAAGTATTACACCCTGCCCGGAACGGAATATAGTGGTGACGATCCGGTTTTGATTCTTGGTGGAGGACGGGTTGGTGTTGCCGCTGCGGGGAGATTGAAGGAGTACGGTATTCCTTACAGGATAGTTGAAAAAAAAGGTTCTCTTGCCGGAGCAGGTAACGATTTTATCCACGGGGATGCTGCTGATCTGAACGTTCTCAAGCAGGCCGGGATCGAGCAGGCGAGGGCTGTGATCATTACCACCCACAATGACGCCATGAATATATACCTCAGCTTTTACTGCCGGCAATTGCGGCCCGAGGTGCAGCTGATATGTCGGGCCACCAACGAACGCAACGTGGCCAAGTTGCACATGGCTGGAGCTGACCTGGTCTTGTCATATGCATCTATGGGGGCCAATGCCGTAATCAATGTGCTGAAAACCGATGAAATTTCAATGTTCACCGAAGGACTCAATATCTTCAGCCTGCCGATGCCGGCCGTTCTTGCAGGCAAAACCCTGGTTGAAAGCAGGATCAGGCCCCTGACCGGCTGCAGTGTCGTGGCAATCAGAAATGCGCAGGGATTGCTGGTCGGTCCCGACCCGATGATCCCGCTTAACGGCGATGATGATCTTATTCTTATCGGCACGACCGAGGCGGAAAAGAAATTCACCGATCTGTTCTAGGGATGCCTCCTGCACCAACACGAATCGCCGCTGGTGCTCGTCTGCTTTTTTCGTTTCCATGTTACAAGCTGTAAATTCTGTACAGGTGCATCCTGCATTGCATCCGGCATTGTCCGGATGATACCATGAAGTAATGGAGCGAGGCCATGCCCCTGCCGCTGTTGCCGGTTGTTCAGGTGCATCCTGAAAAGATATCTAACACCGGTGCAGGTCACCTGTGGGGGAGGTGTCGTAGCTCTATTACTTCGGTTGGAGATGTCGTGATAATTTTGTCGGGATAATTTCAATAAGATGAGGCTGATATGTCGGAGAGAATTCTCGTACCGCTGGATGGCTCTAAATTAGGTGAAGCAGCCCTTGCCTATATCCAAGGATTAATCGCAAGGCTTGGTCCGGGAGAACAGGTCGCACTTACCCTGCTCAACGTCATCACTGCAGAATGGCACACGGTTAACCTGCGGGGGGGAGAGATGGTATCGGTTCCTTATACAGACAGGGAACTGGGGGAAATGAAAAAGTCGGCAAGAATTTACCTTGAAAATGTAAGTGCCGGGCTAACACAGAAAAATGTTTCCATTTCCTGCCAAGTTTCGGTAAGTGAAAATCCGGCTGAGGAGATTATCAGGGTAGAAAAGGAAATCGACGCAGATCTGGTGGCCATGTCAACTCACGGACGGAGTGGCTTGTCACGTTTTGCCTTTGGCAGTGTAGCCGATAAAGTGATGAGAGGGGGCAGTGTCCCGGTGTTGATGGTCAGGGCGAAGGAAAAATAGAGTGGGCGTGGTGGTATGAAAATCAGATGATGATCGCTAAAACCGCTGTCACGTTATTGTTGCTTGTTGTCGCGGGGTATGCGGGGCTTTGCCTGCTGCTCTATGTAATGCAGCGCTCCATGCTCTATTTCCCTACCGCAGAGGTTTATCGCAGCGATATTGAGGTTGTCAGGCTCAAAAGCGGCAAAGAAGTGTTAAAAGTCTGGCAGCTTGAAGGGGATAACGACCAGGCCGTCCTCTATTTCGGCGGCAACGCTGAAGACGTCGCCCTAAATATTGAACAGTTTAAACGAATTTTCCCCGGATATTCAGTGTTCCTGCTTAATTACCGGGGGTACGGCGGAAGTACCGGTACCCCGACGGAGAAAGGACTGTACGCAGATGCTGCGTCGCTTTTCGATTATGCAGATAAAAGATACAAAAGGGTCTCTGTAGTGGGCAGGAGTCTTGGTACCGGGGTGGCCATGGATCTTGCAGCAAACAGGACGGTGGAAAAGCTTATCCTGGTGACCCCTTTCGACTCCATGGTGAATGTTGCCAAAGCGCACTATCCGCTGTTGCCGGTATCCCTTATGCTAAAGGACCGGTATACCTCGGTAGACAAGGTTGATGGCTTCCGGATGCCGATACTGGTGGTGACGGCGGAAGATGACCTGGTCGTTCCGCGCAAAAGAAGTGATGATCTCATTGCCTTACTGCCTCCCGAACTGGTTGAAGCAGTGATCATAGAAGGGGTCGATCACAGCAGTGTCTGCGCAAATCCGGTTTACGAACAGGCAGTGCGGACCTTTATGGGAATTGCTGAAGTAATAGACCGATAAATATTATTAAAAGTACCACGCTGTGGTGTTGTTTTTCGCGACAGCCCACAGTATCATAAAACGTGCGCATCGTGTAATAGCGGAGTGATAAAAAAGAAAAAGCCAAACTTGTCGACAGACAAGGACGGAAAGTTACGGGTCTTAAACGTAAAAAGATAGCCGGACTGCCTTTGCCTCAAGGTGGTCCGGCTTTTTTATTGTCCCGTCAACAGGCTGTTTCAAAAACAGAACCGGTTTCAGGAACATGCAGTTGACGGGTGATCCAGATGTCTGATGATCGCATCTATCTGTCAGGACCATGGGGACAATGATCTTCGATTGTGAGTGGAAATAAAGCTGCCGGAGGGGAATAAAAATGAAAAAAATTATTGTTGCCGCAACTCTACTCTACTGCTTTTCAGTTCCCAAGGTTTTGTGGGGGGCCGCTGTCGTCCCGCCGGAAATTGACATGCCGGGCACACAACCCCTTGAAGTGAGCCTGGAGTCTCCGAACAGGTGCTTGAACTGTCATAAAAATTATGAAACCAACCCGAGGGTTGAGCCGGGTTTCGGCTGGATGGGAGGCGCCATGGGCAATGCGGGGCGTGATCCGATCTTCTGGGCAACGCTTGCTATTGCCGAACAGGGGTTTGACGGTGTCGGCGATCTCTGTATCCGCTGCCACAGTGCAGGTGGCTGGATAGGGGGGCGTTCAACCCCCACCGACGGTTCCGGGTTACGGGCTAGTGATGAGAACGGTATAGACTGCGATACCTGTCACCAGATGACTAACCCGGACATGGGGGAACATACCGGTGTTATGGTGGATCCATTTATCGCGAATCAGGGTGACAGCCTTGACCCTGCCCAGGCCGGGGAGGGGTATTATGGCAGCGGCATGTATTCCATGTCCAACAGTTACGGAAAACTCGGTCCTTACGGCGACACGGTTGCCAGGCATCAGTTCACCGAATCGAATTTTCACAGAGATGTTGATTTTTGCGGCACCTGCCACGATGTATCCAACCCAGCTGTCGGTGATCTCGCGCCAAACAGCGGCACCCAGGATGGTGCGCCAGATGTGGTGAACAGTTGGGATTTTGCCCCGGTAGGCGCGCCAAATCCTGGAGGGTTAAGGGAGGAAAAAGCGGCGTTTAATAATCCTCCTTACGGTTACGGTATAGTGGAGAGGACTTTCAGTGAATATAAATCAAGTCCGCTTTCAGCGACCCTGGTGGACAGCTTTTGGAGCCTGCCCCAGGATCTGCAGGATCCTCGGGGTTCTCTGTATAACGCCTATATGAATTCAACGACGGAGGAGACCCGCTCCGCCAATTATATAGACGATGCGACGAACCCTGATGAAACGTCAAAGCGATATTTTTCATGCCAGACCTGTCATATGAGGGCGATAACGGGAAGAGGCTGTGATAAAAACGGCGCGCCCAACAGGCTTGACCAGCCGATGCATGACCAGACCGGCGGCAACTACTGGGTTTATCCTCTGGTAAAATACCAGGACCAGCAGGGAACCCTGCGTCTGGGAGGCGGATTGACCGCAGAGCAGGTTGAAGCGCTTGATGACGGAGTTTTACGCGCCAAATCACATCTTAGCCAGGCCGCAACCCTTGATGTCGCCGGTAACATGGTGCGTATTACCAATATGACCGGACATAAACTCATAACCGGGTATCCAGAAGGAAGGCGGATGTGGCTGAACATCAAGTGGTACGACAGCTCGGGAGCGGAGCTGCCAGACCATGAAATCGGCGCCTGGGGCCCCCTTGTCGATAACAACGGAGACCCGGTCATAATGGTGAACCCCAGAGATCAGCAGGAGTTTATACCTAAATCGATCATAAATCTTGAAGATCCGAACCTGAAAGTCTACGAGGTGCATCCCGCCATGACCCAGGAGTGGGCGGATATGCTGGTCGGCTTGGGCTATCCAGAGGCTATGCCCCTGAGCTTTGACCGTATAACGGGGCGGGTTGATTTTACCCTCGGCCAGCTGGCGGCACTTGAACCCGGAAGCTATTATCAGACGTTTCATTTTGCGCTTAATAATTACGTGGCTTCGGATAACCGGATCCCCCCGTATCGGATGAGCTATGACGAGGCACGTAAACGAAACGCCCTGCCGGTACCGGACGGTCAGTATGGAGGAGCGCCGGGCGGTGTGTATCAACACTGGGATGAATTCGATATAGCCCAAATTGCGCCCCAGGGTGCGGTTGCCGCGGATCTTACCCTGTATTACCAGGGGACCAGTTGGGAGTATGTGCAGTTTCTCTACCAGGCGGTCAGTGCTGGCCCTGGTGATCCAGCGAAACCCTTTCCCTATCCCGTCTCTCTTTTCCTCGCCGACGAGGGGAAAAATTTTCTCGATGGTTGGGTAAATGCCAAAGACGCCAATAATAATTCGATGGTGCCGCCCCAGGTCATGGCCACCGCCGTCTGGGGGAGTGCAGCGTGTGTGGCGGAACCGGAAATCTGCGATGACACGGTTGACAACGATTGTGATGGCATCGTCGACTGCAACGACACTGATTGCAGCGGAACCCCGGAGTGTCCGTCGCTTATAGAGTATCCCTTCTGTTTTGATGGACTGGACAACGATTTTGACGGTGCCGTCGACTGTGACGACCGAACCGACTGCGACGGTCAGAGCGAAACCACTGTCTGCGGTCTCGGAGTGTGCAGTAGTACCGGCACCAGGAGTTGCAGTAACGGTACCCTGGTAGAAACGGTTGCGTGCATACCCCTTGAGCCGACCGAGCCCAATGTCGAACTTTCCTGCGACGACGGCCTGGACAACGACTGTGATGGAGATGTCGATTTCAGTGATGCCGATTGTCCCGTCTGTGCGGTGTATACCGATAAGGCCGGCTGCAACGGCGACCCGAACTGTACATGGAACGGCAATCCGAACACTGGTTCCTGCCAGGAAATTCAGGTTACTCAGTGTTCGGATTTTGTAACCAGAAGCGAATGTCTTACCCAGCCGTCCTGTACCTGGGATAATAAAACAAAAACGTGTGTTTCCCTGTGACCCTGCGGCTGCCAGGCAGCCCCGAGTGTTTTAGCTTCTTGACTTGCACTAAAGGGGTGACATAAAATTAACTATGGATAAAAGCGTCTTTTAAAAACACAGATAAAGCCAAACCTGCCGCAAGGCAGGGACGGAAAGCCACGGGTCATGACCGATAGCCGAGCTGCCTGAAAACAGGGTGGTTCGGCTGTTTGGTTTTATAGGGGATTGGCAGTAAAACCGGCTGGAGTCGGCACGTTATTAATTAAACAGGGGATAATGAAACCTTCTTGGTCTGTTCATGGTGCAGTTACATGCCGGTCTGTATGCGATTACTTCAACTTCTTATAAAGAAGTTGCAGAACGGATTCAGGAGGACGCAACCGGAAGGAGGTAGACTATGTATTTGCAACAATCAGATCTGCTCTGGGGGATGGATAAGGAATTCGTACAGAAATTTATTGGTTCCGGGATGAAGGAAACGCATCCGAAGGGATTCAAGTTGTTCCAGGAGGGAGAACCAGCCGAGTTCTTTTTCATCATGGTCAAGGGAAGTATCAGGATAAGCCTTGGGGAACATGGCAGGACAACCTATCTTGTCAACCACGCAGGGGAGGCGTTCGGCTGGTCGAGCCTGGTGGGGATGAAGAGTTATACGGCGTCGGCCCAATGTTTGAAGGAGACCACGTTTATAAGATTCACCAAAGAGTTTGTTGATGAAATAGTTGAGGAAGATCCGGTCAACGGCATGAAATTTTATAAAAGACTTGCCGGAATGCTCGGCAACAGGTTGATCCACAGCTATCATCTTGAACCGGCCGACCTCTCAGACGGGTTGGAGTATTCCTTTGGTTCTGGCAAGGATATCGAGTCGTACACTACCGGTTAACGGGGGGATGAAAAAGAGCTTTTCAAAGAGGCTATCGGCTACAAAAACAAAAGCAGGCCGGACAACTGTCATGCCTGTTTTCGGCAGAGACGTGAAGCTTAAGCCGCTTTGAGAGGTAAACTCGAAAAACAGCTGGCGCAGTTTGTTGCAAAACGGAGGGGAATTATGCCCAAATATCTGTATCAAGGCTCATACACCGATAAGGGACTGAAAGGACTCATGAAAGATGGCGGGACCAAGCGGGTGGAGGTTACCAGGAAAGCGATCGAGTCTTTAGGCGGAAAAATGGAAGCCTACTATTACGCCCTGGGCGGTACCGATTTTTTTATCATCCTCGAAACAGAGGATAATGTGAAAGCCATCACCGGGACGATGATTGCAAACGCCAGCGGCACGGTAAAAGTGAGCATTACGGCGCTGGTCACCCCTGAAGAGGTCGACCGGGCGGTCAAACAGACGATGCAATGGCATCCGCCGGGAGCATGACCCCCACAGGGTCCGGCTGCGGCAGAGTTTTAATGCAGCCATCAGGAAAACGATCGTCTCTTTTCCTGTTTGCCAGGAGGGTTGGCCCGGGTACGGTGGGGCTGTCCTCTTGACTGCCGGTCCATGACCCGGCCAATATCGTAAAAGATGTGGGGACGGCGTAGAGATACGTTTGGACGGTTCCGGGAATATCTGCGCAGCTCTCCTGTGGACAGCGGGCTCAGTCAATAACCACCACCGCCATGTTGCCGGATGCGGTTTCTCCTTCTTTGAAAATGGTCTCCAGGTTGTGGCCTGGAAACAGATAGGTTGTTACGTCTTTTCGGCCCCACTTCCGTTCCGGAAAGTGTTTTTCAACGATGCCCTCCCACTGCTTTGCCACCTGGATAAATGACCCTGCAAAATCGGCTTCGTCGGCGACGTCCGCACTACACCATTTCGCCAATGTATGGTTAAAGCTATCGACAATCGAGAGGTTTTGGTGATGGAAACTGGAGACAGTAGCCACCGCCTCATCGCCTTTCATGCCGATCAGTGCCGGAATTCTGGGTCCCGGTGCCGCAAGTGGTGCAACCGAGCTTTTCGCCTGATATTTTTCTATGATGATATCCGCCGCATCCTGGCCCATGGTGACAAAAACCTGCTCGGTCTTCAGCTGGGTTTGTTTTAACAGCGTGTGCCAGGCGTTGAATCTGGCACTAATATTTCCAGTCCGGGCGGCCCCAAGCCCTGATTCTATCTGGCGCAGCTCATCAAATGGATTGTCCGGTTCAAAACTGTCATCGCCGTGGAGTTCCTTGATAAGGTTTGCGGTGGAATCGTCAAGAACGGCCAGGTTTCGCGCGATTTCTTCACTTTCACGGTCTAGGATGTCGGCTATGGCAAGGACCAGGCGGGCCTGCCACAACTTAGCCTCATGTTGTCTGTCCAGCTGATCTTTTTGCAGATTTTTCGGGGTGAACAACTGTTGTATTATCGAATGTTCGGATTTTTCGTGATCGTCGGTGACTGTCGCCATGGAGGCGAGGGTCAGGGAGCTGAGCTGGGCGGCGTAGTCGTCGGTCCTTAAACGGATATCGTTGACCAGGTGCAGGAAACGATTGCGGTTTTCTCCAAGAGGACATGGAGTATCTACTTGACAGAAACCTGATTTAATGAAACTATCTGAGTTCTCTTCGGCCATTGCCGGCGTTTCATGTTCGACGGGCTGCAGCAGGTGAATTTTCGGAAACAGGAGAAAAACCGGATATTGGCGTATGGACGAGATATCCGTTACCGGGAAATAGACAGGTTCAAGTAAATTCATATGCAAGATCTTCGAAGTAAAATCACATTTTCTGTATCGGCTGTCCTCTATGTCGTCTTCAATACGCGTATCGGCGGTTCAGCTATCGAAACGCTGAAGGAAACACTCTGGCAGATTGTGCAGACAGCCCCTTTTGTTGCCGGAATCACTTATTTTATCGTAGCCCTTCTGCAGTATATGGCCGGTGGGGACAAGGTTCCCTGGGATCGACGATTGCGATTGTTTTTCGCCATCGGGATCATCGCCGGGCTCATCTACGGCATATATGAGTACGCCGGGGTCGATCTGACAGGCAGGTAGTCTTCCAGTCGGGATTCCAAGGCCGGATAATACAAAGACTCATCTCTTCTGTAAACGAGGAAAAGGCCGGAGTACGCCAAATATTTTTTATTACCATCCGGGATCCCTATGTTTTATCTGCACGTCTCCAACAGGACAGAAAATCTGCTCCGCCATCTGGTCGAGGTGATCAGGGTCGACGGGGATAGGGATTTCTTCCAGCCAGAACTGTTTCTGATTCAGAGCCGGGGAATGGAGCGAATGGTTACCCAGACCCTCGCGGATGAGTTCGGCTGCTGCTGTAATTTCAAGTTCCTGCTGCCCATCGATTTTCTGGAGGAGACGGCACGGAGGCTGCGCCTTGAAATGTCGGAAAACGGTTTTCAGCGCCAGGTGCTCAGCTGGCGGATCGAGGGAATGCTCCGCGATCTTGACGACCCCGTCTTTGCACCGATATCCAGATACCTGGAGGGTGATGGAAAGGGGCGAAAGCGGTTACAGCTTGCGAGAAAACTTGCGAATATTTTCGACCAGTACCAGCTGATGCGCGGCGATATGCTTGCCGGCTGGTCAAAGGACAGACCCGGGACGGATCACCCCGCCGAAAGATGGCAATGTGCCCTGTGGCAGCGGTTGATCGCCCAACGGGGTGGTGACATTCACCGGGGTGTGCTTTTTGAGCGGATATGTGCAGAGCTCAAAGCAGGGGGGCAGGCGGTGCAGAGGTTGCCGAGGCGGATCTCGATCCTTGGCATCCACACCATGCCGCCGGTTTATCTGCAGTTTCTTGAGCTGTTGGCACACCATGCGGATGTGCATCTTTTCCTGCTCTCCCCATGTAGGAATTATTGGGGGGATACTCCGGGCAGAAAAGACCGGCGGCGGCTTGAAGCGGAAAACACCGATGGCGCCCTGCACCCGGATGCGCCCGAATACCACCCGCTGCTGGCGGCTCTGGGCAGGCAGGGCCGGGATCTGCAGAACATGATGCTCAGCGGGGTAACGCAGGTCCAGGAGTTTGCCAGTTACCAGGATCCCCTTGAGGAAAAGGACTACAGGCAGCTGACGCTCCTGGAAAAAATCCAGGCTGACCTGTTTCACGGGAGAAGGTGTTCCTCCAGTGAGGCCGGTTGCCTGGTCGACCCTTCCGTTCAGATTGTCTCGTGCCATTCTAAACTGCGCGAGCTGATGGTGTTAAAAGATCATATCCTCAATCTTCTCCACTGCGATGATTCTCTTGAACTGCGTGACATTGTCGTCATGGCGCCTGACATCCAGGACTATTCAATCCTGATTCCAAGTGTCTTCGCCGATATCCAGCACTCTATTGCCGACCGGAGCGTGCGGACTCAGAACAATGCCATCGGGACGTTCGTTTTCTTTCTCGGCCTCTATGCAGGCAGGTTCGGAGTGAGCGAGGTGATGGACCTTATGCAGCAGCCCCTTGTTCATCGTAACTTTCAGTTGTCGGAGGTGGATCTGGAGCAGGTCGAGCACTGGGTTGCCGAGACCGGAATCCGCTGGGGGCTGTCACGGGAACAGAGAGCTGAAGACGGGCTGGCGTCTTTTGGCGAATCAAGCTGGAGAGCCGGGCTTGACCGTCTCCTGATGGGGTATGCAATAGACTCCGACGGCTTTGTCGACACCGTGCTGCCCTATGGCGAACTGGAAGGACAGGGCGCCGCGCCCCTTGGCGGTCTTTGCCGGTTTATAGAACTTGTCGGGCGGGGCAGAAACGATTTTAAAAACCAGTACAGCCTGGTGGCCTGGTCGGAACTGTTGCGAGAATATGTCGATTTCCTGTTCGGGGATAGCACAGAGCAGGAGGTTATGGATCTGCGTCTGATCATCGCCGAACTCGGTGAAGCGGGGCAGAGCTTCAACCACTGTCTCGTTGAGTTCGACACCATAACAGACTGGTTCGCCCAGACCGCCCGCGAAACCAGATCGAGCTCCGGATTTTTAAGAGGACAGCTCACCTTCTGTTCAATGCTTCCCATGCGTTCGATACCTTTTCAAGCGGTCTGTATCCTTGGACTCAACGAAGGTGAATTCCCTAAAAACAAGGAAGGGGAGACCTTTGACCTGATGACACTGGAGCAGCGGCCGGGTGACAGGTCGCCAAGGGATGACGACAGGTACCAGTTTCTCGAGGCGATGCTGTCGGCAAGAAGAGGCTTGTATCTGAGTTATATCGGCCAGTCGATCAAGACCAACGATAAAATACCGCCGTCTGTAGTCGTTGCCGAACTTGTTGAGGTGCTGGAAAACGATTATGGAGTAAAAGAGATCGTCGTTCACCATCCCCTCCATCCGTTCAGCGCCAGATACTTCAGCAGGGAGGATGACAGGCACCTTTTCAGTTACAGCCACCACTTCTGCGAGGTCGCCAAGATTATAAGGGGCGATAAAGAGGTGGCAAGACCCTGGTGGCAGGGCCGCAGAGTTGTTGCCGCCGACTCTGTGGAATTTGTCGAGATGTTGCGTTTTTTCAGGAATCCGCAAAAATATTTTATCCGCGAACGGGTTGGAATTTACCTCGAGCCGACAACCGAGGATCAATCCGATCTGGAAATATTTACGTTGTCGGGGCTGGCAAAATACCAGGCAGAGCAGGCTCTGGTGGACGCGGTGATCCAACAAAGGACCGACCAGCCTGGAAGTCGGGATGAGCTGCTGCTGAAACTTCAGACCCAAGGTGAATGGCCCCTGGGAGAAGTGGGCAGAATTGATTTTCTTGAGCGGCTGCGAGCTGTGGAACTGTTCGGTTCGCAGCTCACAGACGCAGGGGAGCGTCTTGACGACCACCCTTTTGAACTCAGGGTCGGCCAGACTGTTTTGCGGGGAACTCTGGAAAACATCTATGAAAAAGGGGTGATGCTATACCGCTACGGTTCTCTGCGGGGCCAGGATCTTCTTCTGGCCGGGATCAACCATGCGGTTGCCCGGCAGCTTATCCCCGGGATCTCGACCTTTCTCGTAACACTTGATGAACCGGTGTCATTTACCGGGACGCAGCAAGGGGTGTCGCTTGAGCGGCTGGTGGAGTTGTATCTGGCCGGATGCGAAGCACCGCTGCCCTTTTTCGTCGAGCCGGGTCTGGCCTACGCAAGGTGCCGGTTAAGCAGCCGAGGGGCAAAAGACTCCCCGCTTGAAAAAGCTGCAAAGGAAATGCAGCAACGTGTTGACCGCGGATATGAGCCGGAGGCGGAGCTGCTCTTTGGCGACGCCAGCGGACAAGTTGTGGTAGGACCCGACTTTGGTCTGCTGGCAGAGGAACTGATGTGCGCTTTTTGGAGGAATGGTCATGGCCATGAAGTTTGAGGTGTTCGACGCTCCCACTCTGGTCCTGTCACAAGGAATCCATGTTGTCGAGGCCAGCGCCGGGACAGGGAAAACCTACGCTATTTCCATGCTGGTGCTGCGCGCCCTGGTTGAGCTGGACATTGCTCTTGATCAGATTCTGGTCGTAACCTTCACCAAGGCTGCAACGGAAGAGCTCAAGAGCCGCATCCGCTCAAGGATGGTCGAGGCAAGAAATCTGCTGCTGGCAAGCCATATGGAACAAGAGCAGGTTGACGATACGCTGCTGGCGTGGGCTGAAACAATCGCCGACAGGGCGCAGGCAGCGGCAAGGATCGGCGAAGCACTCATGAACATTGACCGGGCTCAGATATTCACCATCCATGGCTTTTGTCAGCGGATGCTCTCAGATCACGCCCTTGAAAGCGGTCAGCTGTTCGACCTGGAGCTGTTGGCTGATATCTCGCAGGTACGGAACCAGGTGGTCGAGGATTTCTGGCGTAAGCACCTCTATTCGATGGAGCCGCTTGCCTGCGGTCTCATTACCTCCCGGCTGTCTTCGCCGGCGGAGCTGCTCGACTCGGTTTCTTCTGCCGGCAACAGCGGCTGCGCCATAGTCCCTTCCTGCCGCCCCGTTGCCGATGTCGCCCGCAGCCTTGGCTCATCGTTGGCCGCTATGGTCGATTGGTGGGAAAAAAACGCAATATCCCTTAAGGGGTGTTTTGTCCTCGGCATTGAAATGGATCATTTCAAAAAGAGGATATATCATGAATTTGACCAGTGGTTCTCGGGAATCGAGCGCTTTTTCTCCGGTGATACCACCAGGCTTCCACCTAACCTGGATATTTTGACACCTGACAAAATCGCCGCCGAGCTGAAAGCCACCAAGTTCAGGACTGAGGCCCAGAAAGAGGATTACCTCAGCAGGTGGCCGCTACCGGGGAAGGTGCTGGATTCATTTGTGGAAGAGTGCGGGGAACTGCTTCTCGCCTTCAGGGTCGAGCTGGCCGCTGATCTGCGGCGGGAGGTGAGTAGCAGGCTTATCGACCGAGGATACCTGGGATTCGATGATCTCATCTTCAATCTCGCCGAGCACCTGAAGAACGAACCTTGCGGACTGCTGCAGAAAATGCTGGCCGACCGCTTTTCTTTTGCCCTGATCGACGAATTTCAGGATACTGACAGCGACCAGTATTTTATTTTTCGCACCCTGTTCGGCAACCGGAAGCATCTTTATCTCATCGGCGACCCCAAACAGGCGATTTATAAATTCCGTGGAGCCGATATCAACTCCTATTTCAGGGCCAAGCAAGAAGCGACGAGGCTTCTTACCCTGCACCGGAACTATCGTTCCCACCCCCGGCTGGTAGCAGCGGTAAACCATCTGTTTGTTTTGCGAACAAAGCCTTTTTACTATGAAAAGGAGTTGCTCGATTACCAGGAGATCGATGCCGCGCAAAAAGAGGATGAACTCTTTTTGCAACAAGGCAACAGGTCGTTTGCCACCATGGTCTACCGCTCGCTGCCGCCAAACGATAGCGACAAGCTCGGGCGCTGGTCAGCCAAATCGGCCAGAACAATCATCAGGGGATATGTCGTCGCTGAAACCGTTGCTCTCCTCGCTTCCCGGCCGCCTCTTGTCCTGGGGAAAAAAGATGAAAAAACCAGGGAGCTTGGACCAAAAGACATCGCCATCCTGGTACGCACCCATAAAGAAGCCGAAGAATTTCGCAACGAGCTGGCCATGGCCGGTGTTCCGGTGGTGGTGGCCAGCAGGCAGTCGGTTTATCATTCCAACGAATGCAGGGAAATGGTTCTGGTGCTGCAGGCGATCAGTCATCCTGCCGACATAACCGTGCTCAAGTCCGGCCTGGCCGTCTCCTGGTTCGGCCTGACGGGAAACGACCTCTTCAACCTCGAGGAAGACGATGACGCGCTGAGCAGGTGGCAGGGAAGAATGACAGAATATTACAGCCTCTGGCAGCAGCAGGGTTTTCTTACCATGATGGGCAGGCTGCTTACCGATGAAAAGGTCTTTGTCCGGCTGGCCGGGAAAAGATTTGCCGAAAGAGCTATTGCCAATGTTCACCAGCTGCTGGAGTTGATACAGGAGCAGGAAACGGCAGAAAAACTTGGGGCAAGACAACTTGTCAGGTGGCTCAAGAAAATGATGGCTGACCAGGCTCCCGATGACTCCGCGGAGCTTCTGCTTGAAAGTGACGAGGATGCGGTCCAGGTGGTGACCATGCACAGCGCCAAGGGGCTCGAGTACCCGGTGGTGTTCTGCCCCTCCCTCTGGGGAGGAAGTAATTTTATAGCCGGGGAAAAATATCAGGTGAGCGGCTACGATGATCATGGGCGGACCGTTGTGGACCTTGGCTCCGACCTGTTTGAGGCGCGAAAAAACGAGGCTGTCGTCGAACAGCACGCAGAAGATCTGCGCCTCTTGTATGTGGCTCTTACCAGGGCAAAATTGAGGTGCTATGTAATGTGGGCGGATGTGAAAAAACATGGCGGAAGAGGCATCGACTCCTTTGATTCGGCGCTGGGGTATGTCCTTTTTCCTGACGGTCCCTGCCCCGCAAAACTTCAGCGGGAACAACTCGACGGGCTTGCCGGCAGACAAAATGCGGTCCATGAGGTTGTCGATCCGGCAATAGAACCGCAAAGATTTTCCCAGCGCAAGATGCAGGAGAAGCTGGAACCGCTCGGGCTTTCGCCAAGACCTCTTTTCACCGACTGGCAGCTCTCCTCTTTCTCGGCGATGGCGGCAATGAGCGACTATGAGTACGAAAGACTCCACCCCGTCCTGAAAGACTCAAAAAGTAAAGGCGGTGCTGGAATCGTCGTGGCTGATCTGCCAGCTGGCGCGGGGTTTGGTAATGTCGTCCACAACCTGCTTGAAAAATTTTCTTTTTCAACCATTTACTGCGGTGAACAGCTCGACAACATGGCTGAGCAGTGTCGTCGGCAGTGCCGCAGCTACGGGGTGGAGTGTGAGGTGGATTCGGTCCTGGACTTGCTGAAAACCGTTGTCTCAACGCCGCTGTTTGGCAATACGGCTCTTGGTCAGCTGGAAGACAGCACCTGTGTGAAGGAGATGGAGTTCTGTTTTCATCTGGGGGCGATGGTCACGGAGCAGGTGAACAAGGTGCTGGCCGGGGAGAGAACCGTACTCCCCGTGAGCCGCAAGACGATGAAGGGGTACCTGGCCGGGTTTGTCGACCTTGTCTGCAGACATCGCGGAAAATACTATATCATAGATTACAAGACCAACTATCTTGGAGATCTTGCCGGCGACTACGACAGCGCCAGCCTTGCCGCCGCGATGCAGTCGCATAATTACGGCCTGCAATACTGGATCTATACCCTGGTGCTGCACACCCACCTGAACAACATTGTGCCGCAATACGATTATCTTACCCATTTCGGCGGGGTCAAGTATCTTTTTGTACGGGGAATGAACCCGGCTGTGTCGGGCAGCGGCGTCTACTCTACTCTGCCCGACCGCCAGACCCTTGAAGCGCTTGGCCGGGTGATGGGGGGGGGCAGTGATGACTGATATTGAAGGAAGTTTTTTGGCGCACTATTTCGCCGATTTCCTCGCCCGTCGCACCCCGCTGGAAGATGCCGGCCGCAAAAGCTTCATGGCCCTTGTGGCCAGGCTGGTGCAGGCGATGGAGGGGGGGCACAGCTGTTTGGCGCTTGGCCCGGACGACCTGGCTGTCCTGGAACCGCTTATGGACAGTCCGGTCGTCTCCGACAAAAAACAGCAGAGGAAGACTCCGCTTATCGTCGCCTGCCAAAACCTGTATCTTTATAGATACGATCACTATGAGACGAGGCTTGCCCGGAACATCACAGCTCTTGCGGCCGCCCAGGCAGCTCCGCCACCGGGTGATCTGACGAGAAAGCTCGATGAACTGTTTGGCGGCAACAGCGGCGGTGGTAACTATCAGCGCTACGCCGCCCAGGTTGCTTCCCGGAAATCACTGACTATTATCAGCGGCGGACCCGGCACCGGCAAGACAACCACCGTGGTGAAAATTCTCGCCCTGATCCTGGATGTGGAAAAGCGCCGGTTGAAGATAGCGCTGGGGGCGCCCACGGGAAAAGCGGCGATGCGCCTGAGTGAGTCGGTAAGGGCCAGTCTTGACCGGCTGGAGTCTGTGCGAAAGATCTTGGAAAATATTCCCGCCAGCGCCTCAACGCTCCACCGGATGCTCGGGGTAAAACGCAATTCTCCCAGGTTCGTCCATAATGCGGCCAATCCCATGACCTGGGATGTGGTCGTCGTCGATGAAGCCTCCATGGTTGACCTGGCGATGATGTGTAAGCTGGTCGATGCCCTGAAACCTGGGGCAAAACTTATCCTGCTGGGGGACAAGGACCAGCTCGCCTCGGTCGAATCCGGAGCGGTACTGGCGGATCTCATAACGGCGCTGCCCGAAAACAGTGTAGAACTGAAGACCACATATCGCTTCGATCGTAACATTAAACGTTTTGCCGAAATGATAAACCGGGGGGATCTGGGCGGATGCTGGCAAATGGCAGAAGATGCGCAGATAACCAACCTCGCGCTGCTGTCAGGCGGTGCGGGGTCTTGTCTGGGCAAAAGTTACGAGCGATATATGCACCTTGCCGGTAAATGCGATGGCGAGGATGAGCAGACAATCCGCCGCTTGTTCCAGGCTTTCAACAGCTTTCAGGTTCTGTGCGCGGTACGCTACGGCGGCCGCGGTGAAGAAGCGATAAACCTCAGCATCGAAAAATGGCTGGCCGCAAAGGGCTATGACTGCCGACCGGGGGGATGGTATCACGGGAGACCGGTATTGATAACCAGAAACGACTACACCCTGGAGTTGTATAACGGTGATGTCGGAATTTGTCTCAAGGGGGCTGACGGCCGCTTCAGGGTGTGGTTTGAGCGGTTCGACTCCGGTCTGAGAAGCTATTCGCCGAACCGGCTGGTGCAGTTGCAGACCGTTTATGCCATGACAATTCACAAGAGCCAGGGGTCGGAGTTTACCGAAGTGGTAGTTGTCTTGCCCGAAGAGGATAGCAGGATACTGAGCAGGGAATTGGTCTATACTGCGGTGACAAGAGCCAGGGAGCAGGTGTGGATACACTCTTCCAGGGAAATCTTAGGATGCGCTCTTGGTCGCACTGCTGTCCGCCAATCCGGGTTGTGCAAGCGTATAGACAGCGGCCGCACCAGTGGCTGAAACGGTTTCTGCCCCACTCTTATTGCGACTCACATCAGCGGGCGATCCGGTGTCGCAGATTTTCTGAAAAGATATATAGGGATGTCGATCTGTTGCTGACAACCTGTTGTTATTATGGTAAATACAGTTTGTAGGTTTGTAGAAAAGTGGACTCTCCGGGTTGAGAAGGTTTTATGAAGGATCTTGTGAAAAAAAACAACACCGGGTATCGACCGGTCAATAGCCGAAAACTTTTTGTGACAGATCTTGACGGGACGCTTCTGACCGACGGAAAAGTTATTCGGAAAACTGAAATCGACACCCTCGCAGCCCTGCAGGACAGGGATATCGTCACCGCGATCGCAACGGGACGGTCATTTTTTTCGTTCAATAAACTTGTGGCCGAGCTGCAGCAGAGTTCTGATACAAGCCCGCTGCCGGTCGACTACGTGATCTTTTCCACAGGGGCCGGTATCATGAATTTTCCCCGGAGAGATATTCTGAAGTCCTTTTCCCTGCCCCACGGTGATGTGGTGCGAGTCTGCGGTTTTCTGGAGATGCTTGGAATTGACTATATGGTGCAGCGCCCGGTGCCACAGACCAATCATTTCATCTATAAATCCTTTGGCGGGGAAAACCATGATTTTCAGACCAGGCTGGGGATCTATGGCGAATTCGCTACTCCCCTGACAGATGAACTGCTCCTGCGCTTCGGTCCGGCCACCCAGGTGCTGGCAATAGTACCGGCGGAAAGTGGCCATCAGGCCGCGGCGAAGATCAAGGGGCAATTTCCCGAACTCAGTGTGATAAAGGCAACTTCTCCGCTTGATCATACGTCGATCTGGATTGAGATTTTTGCCCCGGAGGTAAACAAAAGTACTGCAATAAACTGGCTTTGCGAAAATATCGGCCTCCATCGTCGTGGAGTTTGTGCGGTCGGCAACGATTATAACGACGAGGATATGCTGCGGTGGGCAGGTATCAGTTTTGTCACCGAAAACACGCCTTCATCCCTTAAGGCCCTCTATGCAAACGTCGCCTCCAACAACGACGGAGGGGTTTCAGAGGCGGCTGCGTCATGGCTCAAAATGACATAACCTGACAGGCAGGACCTTGTTGCGGCAAAAATCTGCGACAGGGCGAAAAACATGTTTGAAGAGACGGTAATCGGTGCATTTTTCGGTATTGTGCTCTATCTGATTGGAGGAGCAAGGGGTGCCAACAAGGTTTTCTGGCTGGTGATGGGAGTGGTGTTCGGTCCCTTTGCCCTGCCGTTTGTTTTTTTTGCCAACACTGATAAGGCAGGGTTGTCAGCCGATTTAAAAAAAGAGGAGAAAAGATGATGAAAAAGCAATTGATCGCAATAATATTGGTTCTTCTTTGCCCGGTATTACTTCAGGCAAAGCAGGACGTTCCTTCCATCAAGGTTAATGGGACTGCGGTGCGCAAGGCAGTCCCCGACGAACTGCGCTGGAGATTGACGATAAAAAGCGTTGACAACAGTGTCCCCGTTGTCTCGCAAAAACACGCCGAAGAGGTCGGGGCAACCCTTAAAGCGCTGGAAGAACTTGGCCAAAAAAGTGAGGACGTGCTGACTACGGGGATGCAATTGCGTGAAAACATGATATTTCGCAACAACACTAGGGTGCGGGAAGGATATCTGGCGCTTACCACCGTCACTTTTACCCAGAACCGGATAGAGGATTACCTGGCCTACTGGCTGCGGCTGGCGGAATTGACGAATCTGACCATCGAGCGAGTCGATTTCGCGGTGTCCAACCACAAGGAGATCGTCGATGAACTCAGGATAGAGGCACTGCTTGACGCCAGGCAGAAGGCTGAAAAACTTGTCCAGGCGGTTGGCGGACAACTGGAGGAACCGCTTGTCATCGAAGAGGTTCCAAATGGCATACAGGTAAAAGCGATGGGCAATGCGATGGCGGAATCCTATCGCAATGGTGGTGGCACGCCTCCTGTATCTCCCGGAACAATAGAGATCGAGGCTCGGATTGCGGCTGTATTCAGAATGAGTAATTCATGAAAAAAAGTAAGTACAACCGTCAGAAAAGATGGCAGAAGAATAAAATAAATGGGTGGTGACTGGTTTCGTTCGGTCTCTTCACTACGGTGCAATGACTGACTGCAGGAGGTAAGAATATCTGTTTTCAATAGGTTATATGACAGGTAACGGAGGGGAGGGCGCGCTTTGGCGCTACCAGCTGCTGTGCCCCTGCCGGCTTTCTTTTTAAAAAGATCTCTGTTTGCAATTGCCTGGCCATGTTGTTCAGGGTAAGATAGTGCGATTGTGCAGGGCCGGGAGGATAAAAGATTGATGTTTGACACCTGTTTACATCAGACAGCCTCTTGAAAAATACGTTTTTTTACTCACACCATGGAGCTTCTGTGGTACTGCTGAAGCAATAACCTGCCTGGTAGAAAGATAGCCCGGTAAGACTGTGCATCAGTTATTGCCGGGTGTTTTTATAGTTTAGGTAATACGAGCCGATTTTTCTGATGATGTCATTGTTCGATAAATTTAAAACTGGGTTACATGATGAATGAAAAAGAACTGCAGAAGCAATTACAGACGAAGGTAAAGAAAAAACTTGAGCCGCTGTTTGCCAAATATAATATGGATTTTGCCGGGATCGATGCGAGCCTGAAATGGAAGCCGCTGGTGTTGATCATAGGCAATTACAGTTCCGGTAAATCCACGCTTATCAATGAACTGGTCGGGCAGCAGATCCAGAGGGTCGGTCAGGCCCCGACCGACGATTCCTTTACCGTCATCACCGCCGGCGGCGGTTCCGATTATGTAGAGATTCCCGGCTCCACCCTGGTAAACGACGAGAATCTGCCGTTTGGACATTTTAAATCGTATGGTGAAAAACTTATTTCCCATATCTGCATGAAGCAGATCAACAGTCCGCTGCTCGAAAATATGGCGATTATCGACAGCCCGGGAATGCTCGACGCGACCAGCGAGAAAGATCGCGGTTACAATTATCTTGAAGTTCTCGGCGAATTAGCCAAGCTGTCCGATCTGATCGTGCTGATGTTTGATCCGCATAAGGCCGGTACCATTAAGGAATCCTATGAGGTGATCCGCAACACCCTTCCTGAAAAATCAGGAGAACACCGTATCGTGTTTGTCATGAGCAGGATCGACGAATGCGACAACCTCAGCGATTTCACCAGATCTTACGGTACGCTTTGCTGGAACATGTCGCAGATGACCGGGAGAAAAGATATTCCCCATGTCTACCTGACCTATTCTCCTTCAGCTGTCAATCCCGACTCCGTCGCCGAGGGATGGCCCCAGGAGAGGGATGAGTTGATAGCCAAAATAACCCAGGCCTCCGGGTTTCGCATCAACCATATCCTGGAGGATATCGACAGGCAGGTCAACGAGGTCGAGCTGGTTGCGGAAACTGTCAATGAGTTTTTGAAAAAGGCCGGCAAGGTATTTAGAAAATTTACCAATATCACGGTGGCCATCGCCCTGGTACTCTTCTTCTTCGGCGATCTGGTGCTAAATTCGATTCTCGGTTTTCCCGAAAGCACCCTGATAGCATCCATCAGAACCAGCCAGTTTGGTCTTGTCAACCTGGTTATTCCTCTTGTGCTCTGCGTTGCCACCCTCGTGGTCGGGGCCTTGGGCTTCAGCAGGATAGCCTTTAAGCAGCTCCAGAAAAAAACACTGGCCAACTGTCGTTCGCTGGTGAAGTTGGACAGCGACTACCGCAAGAATCTGTGGGCGAAGATGGAAGTTAAGATTATTGAGAATATCAAGGGGATGAAGGTTAAGGACTTATGGACTGGATATGGCAGAAGTTACAATAAAATACAGAACTTTCTGCAGAATGATCTGAAACGCTACTATGAAAAAATTGTGACCTGATCAGCTGGTCTCTCATAGACGACAGAACAGACGGCCCGGCAAACGAACCTACTCGTTTTCCGGGCCGTCTTGTTTAAAAGCTCCGGGAGAACTTTTCATATCCGGGGCGGCCAGCCTATTCAGGGTTGATTAGAATGTGACTTTTTCCGATTTCTTGACCATTTCCGCCACCTCTTTCTTCCAGTTCTTTCCACTTATCGATTCCGCCAGCAGAACCGTCATATGTTTCGGTTCCACGTGCATATCGGGATTTCGTCCCAATCCGGACAGGCAGGAGGGGCAGTTGGTGGCTATCACCAGTTTTTCGTTTTCCCCCTTGGCGTTGCTGATCGATTCACGCTTTCGGTTTCTCATGGCGTGGGAGATATCAGGACGCGAGATCGCCATGGTGCCGGCCTCGGAACAACAGTTGGGGACCACTTCGACGTTGTGATAAAACCGTTTCAGCAACACGGAACCGTTGCCGTCGAAAGAATCGTGACATGGAGCGTGGTAGAGAATTCTCTGATCGGCTTTGTCCTGGTACTGCCAGTTGGTGTTTTCAAGGACAAAGGCGGAAATATCCTCAATTTTACAATCAAATATTTCGTCGCCGCCGATATCCAAAAGCGATTCCCGGCAGGTCCCGCAGCTTACCAGGAGGCCGTCGAAGACGATATAGCCGAGCATGTCCCGTATCTGTGAGAGAATGATGGTATCCCTTAAGCTGATGTCCGCAGCCATTTTCTTCTTTGCGTTAACCTTGGCCGGAAAACCGCAGCAGAGATAGGACGGTGGCAGGATTGTCCTGATATTGTTTTTGGCCAAAAGGAAGATAGACGCCAACGCGACATCGGTATAGAGGCGTTCAGACCCACAACCGGGAAAATAGAATACAGTCTTGTCGATCGTTCCTTCAGGCATAATCATCAAGGCTTCGTTTTCCTCATAGGGAGGGAGAAAAGCCGCCAGCGGTTCGGAAGCCGGTTTACTCATGGGCGATTTCAGCATTCCCGTAAGTTTCGACTCCTTCGCCTTTGCCCGTTCCGGAAGCTTGCTGTACAGCTTGGTGCCGGTTCTTTGCAGCGAGCCCCCCCATTTGATTACCGATTGCCGAAAAATCGAGTTGAAGCTGATATTTCTGCTGTTGAGGTAGCTCAGGGTTAGTTTTGTCGCCGGCGCGCTGTTCTTATAGCCGAGGGCGCTCAGCATGTCT
Source organism: Desulforhopalus singaporensis (assembly GCF_900104445.1). GTDB lineage: Bacteria > Desulfobacterota > Desulfobulbia > Desulfobulbales > Desulfocapsaceae > Desulforhopalus_A > Desulforhopalus_A singaporensis. The sequence continues at coordinate 26,270 of NZ_FNJI01000025.1, forward strand.
CTTTCGAGGATAGATACCTCTGCGGTGTCTATGTCCACCGGACAGGGAGCCAGACACTTGCCGCACATGGTGCAGTGGTCGGCGATTTCCTCAAGGTTCTTAAGCTGCTCGAATCGGGGCAGGTGACAGCGCTGCATGTCGTAGAGCAGGGCCTCGATCAGCGAGCCGATCACCATGTTCTTGTTTCTCGGATGGAAAAAGATATTGCTTCCGGGATGATAGACACAGCAGGCCGGCATGCACTTGCCGCACCTGATACATTTTGAAATTTTTGATGAGAGTTCAGCCAGGGAACCATACTGGAGAATCTTGGCTTCAAGCTCAAGAAGATTGAAGGATGGCGTGAAAACCTTGTCGATTATCCGTGGATCTTTCAACATTCCCGGATTCATTATTGCCCCTGGATCGACTTCTTTTCTGTAATCGGAGAGAGCCTGGAGTTTCTGATCGTCGAGAAACTTCATCTTGGTTATACCGATGCCGTGTTCTCCGCTGACTGCGCCGCCAAGCTCCACCGCCTTGGCCATGACGTCCTCGGCAGTCTTTTCGGCACGTTTCATCATTTCCCTGTCGTTGGAAAATACCGGAATATTGACATGGTTGTTGCCGTCACCCGCGTGCATGTGGGTGGCAATGATGATTCTTTTTGATCTCACCTCGGTAAAGATCTGTTCAATATCGCTGCTTACCTTCTTGTAGCCGCTGAAAAGTTCCAGGAGGTCGCTCATCAGTTTCTTGATGTGCACCTCGTGGCGAACAGATTCTGTGGTTCTGAGGGTCAGCGCTTGGAGGGTGTTCTGGCACAGCTCTTCTGCTTTGGGGATTTTTGCCTCGAGCCAGTCTGGATCTTCAATGGGTTCGGCGGTTTCAAGATATTGTTGGATCTGATGGATAAACTGCTCTTTGTTGTAAATATCCTCTTCAATATTGTACTGGTCGATGAACCGGGTAAACTCTGCCAGCGCATGCAGAGGGAGCACGATATCTTCATTGAGCTTGAAGGCGTTGGTTCGCGCGGCAATGGCCCCGAGGCGTTTTCGGTCTCTCCAGAACCGCTCTGCTTCGTCAGCGTCCTGAGCGCTGAAAAGTTCAGTGTTCCGGTAATGTTCAAGCAGTTTTTCCAGTCGTGACTTGCCCCTTTGGATCTGGTCGCTGTTATGGGCGACCATATCGATGAGAAGTACCGCCTTCGGACGCTCGCTCCTGGCTGCCTTGAATTTATACTTGATGGCCTTTATGTACTCTTCATCGAAGTGCTCAAGAGCCATCAGCGCTTCTTCTTGGCCGTTGGAAAATTCTTCGGAGATTTCAACTATCACCCGGCTGGCTTCATCCATATCTTCACCGTAGAATTCGAGACAGAAGGTCATCTTTTTCTCATATTCACGGTAGAGGACGAACTCCCCGGAGGTTATAACGCCGTCGGTTCCCTCTTTCTGAAAGCCCGGCAAGCCGTTCAGGGCTTTGTTGGTTATGTCTTTCCACAAACCCTTTTTGCGTATCTCGGTACCGGAGAGATTGATATTCCTGAGCACCCGGCCGGATGAGTCGACGACCTGAAAGTTGACGTTGTCCTCCGGGAGGATTTTGCGCATCGGGTGGTTTATACGCCGCACGGTGAGGAGATCGTGCCCGGGCATGGCGATGTTGTAGGAAAGTATGTTGTCGATGGCCGTTCCCCAGAGAACGGCTGTCTTACCGCCGGAGTTTTCGGCAATATTGCCGCCGATGGTGGACGCCCAGGCGCTTGTCGGGTCGGTCGCAAATATCAGCCCGTGGCTGGTTGCATGGCGCATCGCATCGGAGGTGACGACCCCGGCTTCCAGTTTTAATGTTGGAACTTTTTCCCCGCCGTTCAGGTGGGAAAACTCTTCGTAGCGGATGTCATGAATCTTGGTCAGTTTTTCGGTGTTGATGATGACGCAGTCGTTTTCCACTGGCACGGCTCCGCCGGTAAGTCCTGTCCCTCCTCCCCTGGGGATGATTTTTAACCCCAGGTCGGCAACAGCCCGCATCAGTGGCGGCACCTGTTCTTCGGACGAGGGGCGCAGCACGGCAAGGGGGAGGAAAAGTCTCCAGTCGGTTGCGTCGGTCGCGTGGCTGATCAGGCTGAAGGGATCGAAATTGACATTCTCCTTGCCGATGATAGGGCCGAATTTCCTCATCATTGTGTGGCGTTTTGCCGGAACCCTGGCGATGATGTTGCGCAACAGTTCGAGCCGGTCCCTGCATATATCAATCAGCCGGACAACTTTGTTGCTGCGTTCCATGCCCACTCTGCTTATCTTTGCCGCCTTTTCGATGATATCGAGATCTTCCTTTGCCGTCTTGAAAAACTGATTGCGCCGTGAAGGTGAATTCAGCAATTCCTGAAACAGGAACGGGTTTCTCTTGAGGATAAAAAGGTCGCCCATGAAGCGCATTACCAGGCGCGCGGATCTCCCTGTAATTCTTTGACTTCTGAGCTCTTCGAGGTCTTCCCACACTTCTGGGCCGAAGAGCATGTTGACGATGAGTTTATCATCTGCAGAAGTGAAATTGTACGGTATCTCCCGGTAACTTTTTGCTTTCATGACTTAATATTACCAACTGAGGAATTTAAAAAATGGCTGATTTCTGTTACTTGTTGTTCCCTGAGCCTGTGTTCTGCCCATTGCTGACTGTTGGTGGTTGCTGCTGGACTACATCCAGGGGCGGACGGGTGAATGAACTCCCGGTTCTTAGAGAGTGCTCCTTGTTGAATGAGGCGCACTGACTTTAACACCATTTTTTGAGCAAAGAAAGACATTCTACTACCTCAGTAAAGAATTGCGAGCGTTTTGTTGTCTCAGGGGGTGATATCGTGAATGGTTCGGAGTTGTCGCTGTTTTCGGTTGCTTTAGCCGCTTTCTCGTGCGGTCTGTTTCTCTGGTCCGGCAGTACCAACATGAGGCGTCTTGGTGACCATGGATGCCGGGACAGTGCATCTGGTCCCAAGGTCTCCGTGGTGGTGCCTGTCTGCAATGAGGAAGAAAACGTTGAACAAGGGCTGCGTTCGTTGCTGGATCAGGATTATGAAAACCTCGAAATAATTGTGGTCAACGATCGCTCCGAGGATCGTACCGCCGAGATTCTTGCGCGGATGCAGGCGACACGACCAGGATTTTCAACGGTTACCATACATGACCTGCCGGACAAGTGGATTGGCAAGTCGCACGCTTTGTGGACGGGGGCGAAAAGGGCAAGCGGAACCGTTCTTCTTTTTACCGACGGCGATGTGCAGCTGGAACCGACGGCTGTAACCAGGGCTGTCAGCTATATGGAAAAGAAAAAACTCGATCATCTGTGCCTTACGTTTAAAAATATCTCAAAAGGGTGGTTGCTCAACAGTATGATAGTTGAGATGACCATAGGGCTTTTTCTTCTCTTCAGGCCGTGGAGCGTGTCCAGAAGAGACAGCTCCGCGTTTATGGGGGTAGGAGCCTTCAATATGATTCGTGGTTGCGTCTACCGTGAGATTGGTGGACATAAAAGGATAAGGATGCACCCGATCGACGATGTGATGCTCGGGAAAATTGTAAAGCGGGCAGGGTATCGACAGGACTGCCTCATCGGCGACCATTTTGTTCTGGTTCCCTGGTATCGTTCGGTGCGTGAGATGTGTCGGGGGCTTGAAAAAAACGTCTTTGCACTCGCCCATTACCGGGTCTGGCTGACCGCTCTGGTGTTGATGTTGATCGGATGTATCGCATTGGTGCCGGTACTCCTGGTGACAGCAGAAAACTCTGAACTGCTGTTTGTGTGCAGTATAATAACCGGGACAAGGCTGGTGATATTTTACAAAGCGTTACGGATGCAGCTTCTGCCCCGCTGGTATCTGGCAGGGGCGCTGGTCACTCCCTTTATCTCTTTTTATATCGTAGCCGGGTCGATGATTGTGACCCTGCGCGCAAAAGGGATAGTCTGGCGCACCAGACACTACCCGCTGCATCTCTTGAAAGAGTCGGAACCATTGCTGTTCTGATATGTTCGGCCGGAAGCGGAAAATAATCTGTAAAAACTGGATTTTTCTCTGGATCGGCCCGATAATAAGGCATGACGGCGCAGGATTTTGGCGGTTGCGGTAACGGCAATAAAAAAACAGGAGGGGAGGTGATAACAGTATGAATAGCATCAGAGTATTCGGTCCTGTTCCTTCCAGGCGCCTTGGCAGGAGTATCGGAGTTAATAATATTCCTCCTAAAATTTGCAGTTACTCATGTGTCTACTGTCAGTTAGGCGCGTCGTTGAAAATGACGGCTGAAAGAGAGCAGTTCTATGATCCTTACGACCTGCTTTCAGAGGTGAAAAAGAAGATAGCAAGTGTTGCGATCAATAACCAATCCGCCGATTATCTGACACTGGTCTCCGATGGGGAACCGACATTGGATCAAAACCTCGGTACATTGATTGAGTTAATGAAACCTCTGGGATTCAGGATCGCGGTGATTACCAATGCGACCTTGCTCAACGACCCGGAAGTAAGAAAAGACCTGGGGGATGCCGATTGGGTGTCTGTAAAGGTTGATACCCTGGATGAGAAGATCTGGAAAAAAATTGACAGACCCCACAGAAAAATCGCGTTTGCGTCCATGCTGGACGGGATCAGGCTGTTTTCACGAGAATACCGGGGGACACTGGTAACCGAGACAATGCTGGTCAGGGATCTCAATAGTGATATGGCAAAAGTTGCCCAATTTATCAAAACCCTGTGTCCATCAACGGCGTATCTGTCCGTTCCTACAAGGCCCCCTGCACAAAAATGGGTCAAGGCGCCGACGGAAAAAGAGTTGAACAAGGCGTACCAGATTTTCAGGGAAGCCTCTCTGGATGCAGAATACCTGATAGGTTATGAGGGGGGGGACTTCGCGTTCACCGGAAACGTAAAGGAGGACCTGCTCAGCATCATATCGGTGCACCCGATGCGTGAGGACGCCGTGAGAGCATATCTGCAAAAAGCGGACTGTAGTTTTTCATTGATAGAAGAGATGCTGCAGGAAAACAAAATTATCGTTTCCGATTATAATAACAAGAGATTTTACTTGAGAAGGCTGAAGTCTGCGGTGTGATACGGTGATGATATGAGCAACAGCCTACCCCCGGCCATTTAAACTCTGCAAACCATCCTTGCCGGGGCAATCTAAAAGGAGGGCGTGTTTTCTGGCAAAAAAGGCGGCGGCAAGCAGCAGCAGTCCCAGGCCGTATAGAAAGGGGGTGAAGCTGCCGGAAAAATCGTATATGAGGCCCGCGACGATAGGCGCCAGAGAAGCCGGGATGTTGCTGGAAAAAAGCGATCCGTAAACCTGGCCTATCCGCTCACTTCCCCAGCAGCGGGTCGCTGTGGCGACATAGAGGACGAGTATTCCGCCGTAATTGAATCCGCAAACAACCGCCAGCACAAGAAAACCTTCCGGGGTTGTCAGCAGGGCAGGGGAGGCCAGCAACGCCGCCGACTGCAGGATCAGGTTTGTGCCAATAGCGGTGGACGATTTTGTCCTGTCAAAAAAAACACCCCACAGGATTCGTCCGGCGGCGTTGGCGACGGCAAACAGCGCGACACCGGTGATTCCGATCCTGACCGCCTCAAAAGAGTCTGTCGGAAACAGTTCCTTGAGGTTGGCGTTGACGCCAAAACCTGCGGCCAGGCCGGTGAACATGGCAAAATAGAGCAGGCGAAAAAGCGGACTTCTGAAAATCTGCGATATACTGACAGGTGGCGGTGGTGCGCAATGTTTCGTTTTCGCCGGAAATTTCATGGTTGATCCGGCAGCGCCGGCGGTACACAAAAACACCAGTCCAAACAGGGCAAAAGTCGCAAAAGGTGTTCTGCCTGCACTTTCCATAAAAAAACCTCCGGCCTGGCTTACCAGGGCAGCGCCTCCGCCGAAGCCGGCGACGGCAATCCCGGTTACCAGCCCTTTTTGTCCAGGAAACCAGCGAACGCAAACGGCGATTGGAACGATATAGGCCAGTCCCGCACCGATTCCGCTCATAACACCGATACCGAGGGTGGTGAAAACAAAATGTTTTATCCCAAGACTCGCCAGCAGCCATCCGCCGCCGAACAGCACCCCCCCGGTGACGGCGAGAAAACGCGGACCGGTTCTTGGCAGAATCGTTCCTGCAAAAACCATGGTAAGGGGGAAGACGAGATAAAAAGTGGTGAATGGAACTTGCACGGGACCCTGCTGAAGACCGGTGAGGAGTTTTATGGGGGCAACGTAAACACTCCATGAATATGTTGCCCCAAGACACATTTGCATGATTACTGCACTAAGCAGTATGATGTAGCGCATTGCCGCAGCTCCTTTGGGTTTTTGGGGGTACTGGTGACAAGAGATGACTGGAAGTGGTCTGAAAAAAATCTATCTACCCAATTTGGGAGGCTTTTGTCAAGAAATCAACACCAGTGGCCAGAGAGGCAAACAGCCGTAAAGGTCATACCAAATTCTTCCGGCTGGTAAGAGCAGGATTGTAGTTCTCGTCTCTTTCTGTTATATTTTCTAGACAATTTGATCAAACTTGTTGATAATGCAAATTTATTGTCCAGTGGATTGACAAACGGTGATACTGTTTTTTTTCGGGCCGGGGTCACAGAGGGGCGGAATTTCTTCTTGTCTCCCGGTGAAAAAGAGGTGTTGATCCGACCCGGAGAAGTGGGTCGGGTGTGCGGTACTGTGAATGTATAAGCGGGAAGCCCGCTGCTTATTTTACGAAAATACAGCAATAAGGAGTAGTTCTGAAATGAAGATTCTTGTTATCAACTCTGGAAGCTCATCGATCAAGTTTCAGCTTCTGGCCATGGAGGACGAGACCGTTCTCGCTTCCGGAATCGTTGAAAGAATTGGTGAAGACGAAGGGCTTGTGAAATGTACCTTCAAGCCCGGTACTGCCGATGAGGCAGTAGTCAAGCAGCGGGAGGTGATCAAGGACCATACCAGCGGCATGCGGCTGGTCGTCGACTTTCTCACAGATAAAAAGACGGGGGTTATCTCGGATAGAAGTGATATCGGAGCTATTGGTCACAGGGTCGTCCATGGCGGTGAGGATTTCCATCAACCGACCAGGATAACGCCTGAGGTTATGGCGGCTGTTGAAAAGAATGTTCCGCTTGCTCCCCTGCATAATCCCGCCAATATTGATGGAATAAAGGTGGCAAGAGAACTGTTTGCCGATGTTCCCCAGGTGGCGGTTTTTGATACCGCCTTTCACCAGACCATTCCGCCCCACGCCTACCATTACGCCATTCCGTACGCGTTGTATGAAAAAGAAAGAATTCGGCGGTACGGGTTTCATGGGACCTCCCATAAATTTGTTGCCGGGGAGTATGCCCGTCTGGTCGGCAAGCCGCTGGAACAGCTCAATCTTATCACCATCCATCTGGGCAACGGCTGTTCGATGACTGCGGTGAAAAACGGACAAAGCGTAGACACCACCCTGGGACTCACGCCTCTTGAAGGCCTTGTAATGGGAACCAGGAGCGGCGATGTGGATCCGGCGATCCATGCGTTTCTCGCGCGAAACTGCAATTTGGATATCGACGCGATCGATAATCTGCTCAACAAGGAAAGCGGCTTGAAAGGGTTGTGCGGGCTCAACGATATGCGCGATATTCATGACGCAATTGCCGCCGGTGATCAGAGAGCCAAGCTTGCCCTTGAGGTTCAGACCTACAGGAATAAAAAATATGTCGGGGCATATATGGCGGTGCTCGGCCGTGTTGACGCCATCGTGTTTACTGCCGGTATCGGTGAAAATGACGAGGTCGTGCGGGAGAAAACGCTGGAGGGACTTGAATGTTTCGGTATCTCTATGGATCTTGCGGTGAACGATCAGCGTATCAAAAAGCCGACCCTGCTGTCGACCAGTGACAGCAAGATCGAGATCTGGGGCATCCCGACCAACGAAGAGCTGGCCATTGCCAGGGAGACCCAGGCGGTACTGCAGAAATAATCCCGTCATCTGATGTTGCGCTGATTCAACCCGGAACAGTGTAAAACTGCAACGCAACACTGGCAAGCGATGCGGCCCGTTGTCCGCGGGGCGCATCGCTTGCCGGACCCACCCTTTTTGCTATCAGGAGCTTGCCGCTGACGTGTCGCCAAGGTCCTGATGTGTCACCGCCTGTCTGACCTGTGAAACCTCAAGGCTGGCGGCTAACTGCCAGGTGGTCTCGTTTAACCCTGTTGATCTTTTCATACATGGCCAGCAGTTTTTTGTGGGCGGCAGACACCTGTTGCCAGCTGTCATCAAAGTCGAGTCCGAAAAAGAGGTGCTCCCCGTCAATAATTCGCTTCGCTGTTAAGATCTCGTCTTCGCTGTAAAGCTGGCCAAGAGACTTCATATAATCGCGATAAGACTGTTGGTGGGCGGCAATGCCCAACATCGTATAAATCAGCCGATACATTTTCGTGCGATGGTCGGGCAGTTGGCCGAAATCGACACACCAGCCGCACCAGTCCATGGCCTCTTCCGTCTGCTTTAGAGCCAGGTACACCAGGGCCTTGAGTTCCCCTACCCGAAGGGTCGCCCACGGTGATAGGTCTTCAAACACGACGCCGATAAGGTGGCTGATGAGCAGTTCGTCGCCAAACGATGTCGTTTCAAGAAATGACAGCACGTTGTTGAGCTCTTCTTCTGTCATCTGCGGCAGCCTGAGCAGAAGAGGGCGAAGGGGGGCACCGCTGTTGCGGTTGTTCCAGACAAGGTCGTCTACGGGGTAAATCTCCGACATGCCCGGAACAATGAGACGGCAGCATTGCATCCCGCAATGATTGTATTCAGCCAGGTACAGGTTGAACCCCTCCCGGGTGATGATGGCGGTCAAAAGGTCGAATTCAGCTTGCGTGGAACCTTTGAAGTCCCACGGGGTAAAGGTGAAGTCCGGCTTGTCGCAAAACATTCTCCAGCCAAGAAGGCCGTCCGAATCGATGAAATGACTCTCAAGGTTGTCGGGGGATGCCACGATCGCCTGATTATGGATGGGCGTGTTGAAATTTCTCAGCTGGTCCAGCCGTCGTCCCTGCAGCAGCTCGGTAAGGGTTCTCTCGACGGCGATTGCAAAACGGCAGTTGCAGCCGAAAGCGGCGAAGACCCCGCTTGAATATCTGTCCGTGAGAAGGACGCAGACGACCGGGAACCTGCCCCCTAAAGAAGCGTCTTTGACTCTGACAAGAAAGTCAGCCGCCTTGAGCTCATCTATGATGGCGGTAAGTCGTGGGTAATTATGCAATGTTTTTTCCGGTATGTCCGGCAGTGCCGTCCCCTCTGCGATAACCCTGTTCTTGACATGTCTCTCGATTATTTCCGAAAGCGCCTGGCTTCTGCTCTCGCTGGGGCTGTTGCCGGCGGCCATGCCGTTGCTGACATAGAGGTTGTTGAGTATGTTTACCGGGAAAAAGACGGTATTTCGGGTACCATATTCACCAAAAGGAAGGGCGGCGACACCTCGTGTGGCGCCGTCAACATTATGGTCGTAAAGATGATGTGGTTTCAGGTCGTTGTCCGGGTTGTAGAAAGAGTGGAGCTCTGGGGTGAGAATCCTGAGCCTGGTGCACTCTCGCACTTTGAGGTCTTCGACATTTTCCCCATAAAACCAGCGCTCGTCCGGATGAAAGTAAAAGGGTGGGTCGTTGTCTTCTTCTTTCCCCTGAGGTGTGGCAAAGGTACCCGTGTGGTAGTCGGCAAAAAAGAAATCGGTGCCGAGTCTTTCGAAAAACTCTCCGAGTCCGCTTGCAAGACATGCCTGCCTCGACCTTCCCTTGCCGTTGGTGGAGAGCTGCGGACAATCAACCGCTTGGAGGTGCACCGACCAGCAGTCCGTTACCGGGTTGAGCCAGCTTGAAGCGGTTACTTCAATCCCCAGCCGCTGTAGTCGGCCGCTCGCGCTGTCAATGGTCTCTTCAAGCGATGCATCCTTGCCGGTGATGGTGGTTTTTGACATTGTTTTTTCCGGTTTTTTTGTGGTTGGGTTGTTTAAACGGACCAGTTGGGTACCCTGTGCCATCTTGGTCCTGTTCAGCTCTACATAGCAGAGCCTGTTGCCAAGAGCGACCACAATCTTTATCGCAACAGGAAAAATCGCCTGGGAGGCACCATCATCACACCGGTTCAGCCGTTGCCGCACCAGACGTCTGGATCCTTCATCTCGCAGAGTTCTACTCCGGGGAATCATCGTCAGCAGGTTTTTCGGCTGCCTGTTGATTGCCTGCCCGCGGATCATATGGCAGTGGGCGTGGGAGATGATCCGGGGGGCGAGTTCCCTGAAGTTTTCGATAAAAAGCCCGATCGCTTTCTTCAGGGCAATGGTGCATGATGAGCCGGAGACCACGACTCAATCAAGGTCATTCCCCCTGAACAGGTTGAAGATATGTACCAACAGTTTCCCGGCGCCTTCATAGCCGCTGTTCATCAGACCCGGCGTACCGCTGCATTTCTGCTTTTTTTAGGATAATCTCCTCGTAGCCGTAGCTGGTGAGAATATCCACCACCAATTTTGGCGACATTTTTGATGCATTTGTTACCGACGGTGACAATGTCGCTTGGGGCAGGACAACTTCCATAATCCTGGCGTAGTCCTTGGTAACGCCGCACTTTAATCCGCGAAGCCCGCCACCGTTTTCGGCAACGTTGCCGCCGATGGTAAAAAAAACCGACACTCCCGGAATCGGGTGGATAGAAAAGGTTGAACGTTTGGGCTGGCGGGTCAATTTCCGAGGCGGTGAGCTCGGCCTCCGGACAAGCCGCATCGCTGGCCTCTTGGGGCACCGGGGTCTCGGTTTCATGGGTGAATTTTATCAACTCGCCGACCTGGTCGCAGGATCTTGCAAAAAAACGGATTCGGGTTGAATTTCAAAATGCGATGCGTCGTAGCTGTAGGCGAGTAAATCTTCGGGGACTGTCAGGACGTCGTTTTTGGAGAAGATTGATTGCAGTCTGCTGATCCGGGCACTGTCCGTTGTGTGCTCCATAACCGCTGAGTAGTAAAATCTGTGATATCGCGACACTGTGGTTGACCGGTGAAACGATATTTGAGGCGACAGTATTGGTTTTTTGTGTGATTGGTAGTACCAATATGTAGAAAAAATTGATCACTGTCAAATTAAACCTTCCGCAGGACTAATTTTGTTGTAACTGTTTGATTTGTTAGTGATCAATTTTGCGAGTATAAATTTTATGGAAAAGGTGCTACCAATAAATTCCTACTTTACGTTGACGTTATTGTAGCCTCAGGGTAAATACAGCTTGTTCGGGATGAAATATCGCTGTAAACTAACCGGCGATTTCTATCTGACCAAACTTTTTTTCGTGGATGCGATGGAAAAATGTAAAAATCACAGGGAGGTTTCGGGCGATTTTTACTGCCAGAAATATCAGACTTACCTGTGCCGAGAGTGCGCAAGATGCAGCGACTTGAAGATGTACTGCAAGTTTCGTTCTGCATGCCTCATTAATTTTCATGAGAAAGAACGCAGGTTGAACGAGAGATAAATTTGCTGTGTCATTCTTGCAGGTGAAACCGCAACAGAGAGCACCCGGAACCCTCCGGGGTGGCAATGTTCTCTAACGTGTTGATGTATTGATGTGATGTCACGATGCAGTACAGGGCGGGAGAGAGGTTTTGCATAAAAAAAATTGATGCTGTGATTAAGTAAAAAAAAAGATACAGATGATCGCTGAATTAGGCGACTTTTAAGGGAAAATAGCTAATTACAAGTTGTAAGTCTTGCGATATGTGCTATATTTGCACCTTGTGTGAGATGTATTTGTATGGACTGTAATTGAGGCTGTTTTCAAGGTACCCCCATACTCACAGAAAGCACTGGGACGAGCAGGGCGGAAAAACAGCCCGTTTATTCCAGAAAAGAGCCCTGTGCTCGTGAAGTCAGGCTGCAGTCGGTCCATCTGTGTCCTGGCGTTAGGACATCTTCATGAAAGAATGTAATGTCACATTTTTGCCTCATGACAGAAAGATAACTGTTGCTGAGGGAGAAAGTCTTATCCGCGCCGCGCTTCAGGCGGGCGTGCACATCAATGCTTCCTGCGGCGGAGAGGGTGTTTGCGGGAAATGTCGGGTTCATGTTGAACAGGGTCTTGTCCAGGACGGCAAATCAGAAAGAATAAAGCAGGAAGAGCTGGACAGCGGCGTCCGCCTTGCCTGTCGGGCGAAGGTTACGGGCGATGTCGTAGTGAGGGTCCCGGTTGAGTCCTCGGTTGATAAAAGCGTGATGAATCTGCAGGCGACTCCGCGGAGAACAGCCAGGATTCAGCAGATGGACTTCGAGAACCTGAAGGAAGAGGGGCTGTTTATTCCCCCTGTCGAGAAAATCTATCTCAGGCTTCCCCCCCCCGACGCGCAGAACAACATGCCCGATGTTACCAGGCTGGTGGAGTATCTCAAGCTTGAAGCGGACGAACACAAACTGGAGCTCACGCTGCCGGTTATGCGAAAACTGCCATCGGTGATGAGAGAAGAAAATTTCACTCTCACCCTCACCATGGTCAGGCCGGTGCGCAAAAACGGCAAAAACATCATTCTCAACGTGCAGCCAGGGGACAGGTCCGGGTCGAATTACGCCATAGCAATGGACATCGGAACCACCACCATCTACGGCCAGCTGATTGATCTGACCACCGGTCAGTGCCTTGCCGAGGCTGGTGACTTCAATGGCCAGATAAGTTATGGGGAAGATGTTATCACCCGCATTATTTACGCGGAAAAAGCGGGCGGTCTCGAAAAATTGCAGGAAGTGGTCGTCGCCACGATCAACAGCGTTATTGAAAAGATCATCAGAAAGTCAAGTATTGACAGGGAAGACATCTCAACCATTACCTTTTCCGGCAATACCACCATGACCCAGCTGTTTCTCGCCATCGACCCGAGAAACATCAGGCGGGCACCCTATGTCCCCACCGCCACTCTCTATCCGCCGTTCAGGGCTGCGGAAATCGGGGTGTCCATCAACGAGCATGCAATCGCGCTGCTGTACCCCCAGGTGTCAAGCTTTGTCGGTGGCGATATTGTCGCTGGAATCATGGGGTCGGGTATGTATCGTGACGAGGAGTTGACCCTGTTTCTTGATATCGGAACAAATGCCGAACTGGTGGTCGGCAATAAAGACTGGCTCGCCTGTACCGCCTGTTCTGCAGGCCCAGCATTTGAAGGCGGTGGGATCGAGTTCGGCATGAGGGCTGCAAAGGGCGCCATTGAAGATTTTTCCATCGATCCGATCACCTATGAGCCCATGATTTTTACCATCGGCGATGTACGCCCCAAGGGGATCTGCGGGTCAGGGCTGATAACCATGGCAGCGGTTATGTTCGAGATGGGTGTCATCAACAATCGCGGCAAATTCAACCGCGAACATGGGACGCCGAGGATCCGAAAGACAAATGGTATCTGGGAGTATGTCGTGGTGTGGAAGGATGCGACCCAGATCAACCGGGATATCGTGCTGACGGAGCCGGATCTGGACAATCTGATCAGGGCCAAGGGAGCCATTTACAGCGGCTGCATGACGCTGCTTGAAGAGGTTGGGTTGGCTATGGACATGGTCGAGAGGATCATTCTGGCCGGCGGGTTCGGCAGTTATATAGACCTGGAAAAAGCGATGACTATCGGGTTGCTTCCCGAGATAGATCCTGAAAAGGTGACATTCATCGGCAACGGCTCCTTGATGGGGGCCCGGATGAGTTCTCTGACTAACAGGATTCGCCGAGACGTGGTCTCGGTCACCCAGAGGATGACGAATTTCGAACTGTCGGAAACGCCATCGTACATGGATAACTACATTGCGGCTATGTTTCTGCCGCATACCGAAATTGAAAAATTTCCTAGACTAAAAATGAGAATGGAGGCGCGGAAGAATTAAGAATAAAAGAAATAACTTGTGCTTTATTTGCTTTATTTAACTGAATTTGCTTCAGCTATGCGCATAGATGTTTGTGCTTCTACTAGTAAAATTCGTATAGAAAAGGGGAGGTTACCAGAAGTATCGGTTACGGATAACCTCTAGGAGAATAATTACTCACCAGTAAGGAGGCAAAAGTGGGATTTGAATTGAATAAGGAATCCTATAGCGGCGGCATTAAAGCAATTTCCATAGGAAAAGGTGATTCTGCCATAACCGTGGGTGGGGAAAGCTGTTATCCCTTCCACACCTTTGAAGGTGACATGCCCAACAAGCCGGTAGTGGCCATGGAAATATGGGACATGGAGCCGGAGGATTGGCCGGAGCCCGTCATGGCCCACTTTAAGGATGTCGTAGCAGATCCGGCAGCCTGGGCTAAAAAATGCGTAGATGATTTCAGTGCGGACGCGATAGTCGTTCAGCTGAAGTCAATAGATCCAAACGATAAAGACGCCAGTGGCCAGTCCGCCGCCGAGACCGTGAAGAAAGTTCTGGCAGCGGTAAACGTCCCGGTCATCGTGTGGGGATGCGCCAACCCGTCCAAAGATGAAGAAGTCCTGAAAATTATCGCCGAAGCATGCCAGGGAGACAATCTGGTGCTCGGTCCTGTCGAAGAAGCCAACTACAAAGGCATCGGAGCGGCGGCAATGGGTTACGGCCATGCTGTTATCGCCTCATCGCCGATTGATGTAAACCTTGCCAAGCAGATCAATATCCTGCTGGAAAACCTGGGAATGCCCATGGACAGACTGCTGGTTGACCCGACTACCGGCGGACTCGGTTACGGACTGGAGTATACCTATTCGGTGATGGAGCGTCTTTCTATGGCGGCCATGGTCCAGGGCGACGATAAGCTTCAGTTCCCCATGATCAACAACCTTGGGAATGAAGTGTGGAAATGCAAGGAAGCCAAACAGACCCTCAAAGAAGCCGAAGTGTTAGGCGATCCGGAAAAGCGCGGCATAATGATGGAAGCGATTGGCGCCATTTCATACCTGATGAGCGGGTCCAATATTCTCGTCATGCGTCATCCCGAAGCAATCAGGATGACCAAGGAGTATATCGACGCTCTGACCGACGGCGGATCTCTTCAGGACTCCAAGCCGATCCTGAAAGTAATGGAAGAGGTCTCTGTCGATTTCGCCGCCCTTGCTCCACCGGTCGACCTGACCATAGCGGAGGAAAAGAAAGCCGAACCGGCCAAGAAAGCAGCACCTGCCAAGAAAGAAGCTGCTAAACCGGCGCCTGCCCCCAAAGCTGAGAAGGTTGCACCGCCAAAAGAGGAAGTCAAGGCGGAGGCTAAGCCGGAACCCGCAGTAGACCAGGAAGCTCAGGCAAAAGCTGACGCTGAAGCAAAGGTCAAGGCTGAAGCGGATGCAAAAGCAAAAGCTGAAGCGGATGAAAAAGCCAAAGCGGAGGCCGAAGCAAAAGCCAAAGCGGATGCCGAAGCAAAAGCAAAAGCTGACGCCGAAGCCAAGGCAAAAGCTGAAGCGGATGCCCTGAAAGCTGATGCCGAGCGAAGGGAAGAAGAGGAAAAAGCCCTGAGAAGACTGAGAGCCCAGGCAAGGGCCGCAGCCGAGGATGCGGTTGTTTCTGCTTCTGCAGTTGAAGAGACCGTGACGGCGGCTGCTGTGCAGAAGACGGACCAGGAAAAGATCATCGAAATGCTCGATAGATTCCATAAGAGAAAGTAGAAGCGACTTATCTCTTCGCACGACAAATGAAGTGAGCTTTGAGATAGAACTTATCTCAGAAATTAAATGAGGAGGAACCTCGAAATGGCAGAAGTAAAAGCAAAAGCAAAAGCTGCTAAATTAGCAGACCCGATGGAAGCGTCTATCGAGCCGTCAACTCAGGAAATGATTCGCAGAGCGCAGCAGCTGAATATTGAAACCGTCTTCGACAGAGCGGTTACCATGAAGCCTTGTGCCATAGGACTTCAGGGCATATGCTGTAAAAATTGTGCAATGGGCCCCTGCCGCCTGCCGCTGCCCAAGGACGGAATCCAGGGCGAAGACACCCGTAAAGGACTTTGCGGCGCCACTGCAAATACCATCTGTGCCAGAAACTTCGCTCGTATGATAGCCGCTGGAGCTGCAGCGCATTCCGACCATGGAAGAAACGTTGCTCTCACATTCCTTGAAGCTGCCAAAGGCACGACCAAAGATTACAAGATAAAGGATCCCGCCAAGTTGATCCAGATCGCGCCCTATTTCGGCGTGGCAACCACCGTTGAAGAAGACGGCGTGGTAAAAGACAGAGATCTCCAGGAAATCGCTCTGGCTGTAGCGAAAAAAGCGGTCAACGAATGGGGTAAGCCGTCAGGAACCCTCGATTATCTCAAGCGTGCTCCGCAGCCGCTGCAGGACAAGTGGATCGAGGAAGGGGTTATGCCGCGAAACGTCGACCGTGAAATTGTCGAGATTATGCACCGGACCCATATGGGCGTCGACCAGGACTATAAAAACCTGATGAAGCAGGGAACCCGTGCTTCACTGGCCGACGGCTGGGGTGGCTCCATGATCGGTACCGATCTTCAGGACGTGATGTTCGGAACTCCGTCACCGCTCCAGGCAGAGGCCAACCTCGGGGTCATGAAGGAAGACCATGTCAATATTATCGTTCACGGTCATGAACCGCTCCTTTCGGAGATGATCGTTGCCGCAGCCCAGTCCCAGGAACTGATCAGCTACGCCAAGGAAAAAGGCGCCAAGGGTATTCAGCTCGGGGGTATCTGCTGTACCGCCAACGAAATACTTCAGCGCCACGGTGTACCGCCGGCAGGAACCTTTCTCCAGCAGGAGCTGGCGATTATAACCGGCGCGTGTGACGCGATGATCGTCGACGTACAGTGCATCTTCCAGAACCTGGCGAACGTGGCGAAATGTTTCCATACCAAGCTTATCACCACTCACCCCATCGCCAAGATGGAGCAGGACAACGTCATTCATATTGAGTTTGACGAACACCATGCGATGGAAGACGCCGTTCGCATCGTCAAGATGGCTATCGACAACTACGCCAATCGCGGTGCGGAGGTTATCATCCCAAGACACAAGACGACTCAGATCGCCGGTTTTGGAGTCGAGTCCATCAAATATCACCTGGGCGGAGCCTTTCGCGGCGACTACTACACCCTCAATGACAACATCATCAACGGCCGTATCCGCGGTATAGCCGGCGTCGTGGGCTGTAACAACGCCCGTACCAAACACAATGAGGAGCATATTACCCTCATCAAGGAGCTTATTAAAAACGACGTTATCGTTTTGACCACCGGCTGCAGCGCTATCGCTGCCGGAATCCACGGGCTGCTGACTCCCGAGTCTGCGGCGGTACATTGCGGACCTGGTCTTGCCGAGGTTTGTGAGACTGTCGGTATCCCACCGGTTCTTCATCTGGGATCCTGTGTCGACAACAGCCGGATTCTGCTGGCGGCCACTGAGGTTGTAAAAGCCGGCGGACTGGGCAATGACATCTGCGATTTGCCGGCGGCAGGCTCTGCACCGGAATGGATGAGTGAAAAAGCGATATCCATCGGCCAATACTTTGTTGCTTCCGGTGTCTACACTGTGTTCGGATACCATATGCCGCTTGACGGCGCGCCTGAATTCAAGAACTACCTCTACAAAGAGATGGAAAAAATCTTTGGAGGGAAATGGGATTGCGAACCCGATCCAATAAAGCATGCGCATAAGATGATTGCCCATATCGACAAGAAACGTGCGGAACTCGGCATCGACAAAGCTCGTGAGAGGGTTCTGATGGATATGGCCGACAGGCAGGCTCTTGGAGTGGAATAATATAACTGGAATACTGTGATTACGAATCCCAAAGAAAGGAGTTAAGTATGTCTCGATTAGTAGCATTCGCAGCTATCCAGGGCGGTTATAAAGTAGTTTCTCAAGTTGAAGGAGAACTTGAAAAGGCCCTGCAGAGTTATGATGCGTCAACCAAAATTGGATTTCCGAACACCGCATATTATCTTCCAGTTATCTATTCTCTTACTGGTATGAAGTGCGAGACCCTTGAAGACTTGAAAAAGCCGATGGCCTTTGCCCGGGGCTTGCTTCCCCCGCATATAAAGGGGTCAAATCATCTGCCGTATCTCGGACCGCTCCTTGATGCCGGTATGGCCGGTATTTTTGCCTATGAAGTAAAGGAAGCGCTCCGGATTCTCAAAGAGCCTGATTTCTACATCGCCCAGGAAGATCCGGATATCGATGCCGGTAAACTGTGGGTAGGGCCCGCCGATGACACCATCCTCAGAAAACGCGGGGTTGAGTTTGTCGACGGTTCCGCTCCCGGCTTTGCCGCTGTAGTCGGTGCCGCACCGGATGCTGAAACGGCTAAGATGATCGTCGAGGATTACCAGAAGAAGAGTCTGTATATCTTCTGCGCTGCAAACCATAACGGCAAAACCGTTATCGAACAGTGCCTCGAGGCCGGAATGCAGGTCGGATGGAATACCCGTATCGTACCGTTTGGGCCCGATATCTCTTCGGCCGTTTTTGCCCTTGGTTTTGCCAACCGCGCCGCCATGGCGTTTGGCGGAGTTCAGCCTGGCGATTATCGCAGGATGTTGATGTACAATAAAAACAGGATCTTCGCCTTTGTAAACGCACTTGGCGATGTCGGCACGGAATGGGCGGTTGCCGCCGCCGGAGCGGTCAACTGGGGTTTCCCGACTCTGGCCGACACCGATATTCCCGAGATTCTGCCCACCGGCATCTGTACTTACGAGCACGTTGTGGCAAACGTACCCCACGACGAGATCTGCCAGAAGTCCGTCGAGGTCAGGGGACTCAAAATCAATATTACCGAAATCGATATTCCGCTCGCATTCGGTCCGGCGTTCGAGGGCGAGAGGGTTCGCGGCGGTGATCTGTTCGGTCAGATGGGCGGCAGCAAGACCCAGTGCACCGAGCTGGTGAAGATGGCTGAAATGAACGAGATCGAGGACGGCAAGGTGAACGTCATCGGACCGGATATCGCCGATATGAAGGAAGGTGACGTACTGCCCCTGGGAATCTATGTCCAGATTGCCGGTCGTGAGTTCCAGCCGGATTTCGAACCGATAATGGAACGCCAGATTCACCACTTGGTAAACTACATCCAGGGCATCATGCATATCGGTCAGCGCGACATATCCTGGGTAAGGGTGAGCAAGGCAGCTGTTGAAAAAGGATTCTCCCTGAAGGATATCGGCGTGGTTCTTCATGCTAAATTTCATCAGGAATTCCAGAAGATAGTTGATAAAGTTCAGGTAACGCTTTATACCGGTAAAGACGATGTCGACAAGTTAACCGCAACGGCAAGAGCCGAATACAAGAAGCGTGACGAGCGCGTTGACACCATGACCGACGAAGATGTTGACACCTTCTATTCCTGTAGTCTCTGTCAATCTTTTGCGCCAAGCCATGTGTGCACGGTGAGCCCTGAAAGAACCGGACTCTGCGGTGCCTATAACTGGATGGACTGCAAGGCCTCTTTTGAGATCAATCCCACCGGGCCGAACCAGCCGATCAAGAAAGGCAAGGTTCTTGATCAAAAACTCGGCCGCTTTGAAGGCGTAGATGCATTCATCAAGGGAGCCTCCAAGGGCGCCATTGATACCTACAACTTCTATTCCATGGTGCATGCGCCGATGACCACCTGCGGATGCTGTGAGTGTATCGCGGCAATGCTGCCGAGCTGCAACGGTATCATGACCGTGGGAAGGGATTACACCGGTGACACTCCTTCCGGAATGAAATTCACCACCCTGGCAGGTGTTATGGGGGGTGGTGCTTCCTCTCCGGGATTTGTCGGCCATTCCAAGTTCAACATTACCCAGAAGAAGTTCATCCTCGGTGATGGCGGTCTGCTGAGAATGGTATGGATGCCGAAGATTGTAAAAGATGAAATCTATGACAGACTGAATGCCAGGGGCGCCGAAATGGGCGTTGAAAATTTCGCTGACTTGATAGCCGACGAGACCGTTGGCGTCACTGAAGAAGAGATTTTGCCATGGCTCGAGGAAAAAGGGCATCCGGCGCTGAGCATGGAACCCCTGATTGGCTGATACATTATAGCCGGGCGCATGGCTTTACAGCAGAAACCCGTGGAGCCATGCATTTTCCGCTGTAAAAGATATAGATAAGGAGACAACAGAAATGGCGTTAACAGGAATACAAATCTTCAAACTCCTGCCAAAAACAAACTGTAAGGAGTGCGGGGTTCCAACATGTCTTGCTTTTGCAATGAACCTTGCATCCGGTAAAGCTGAACTTGATTCTTGTCCGTATGTGTCAGACGAAGCGAGGGAGCAACTCGCAGAAGCATCAGCACCTCCTATTCGTCCCGTACCAATAGGAAAAGGCGTTCGAGCAGCAAAGACAGGCGGCGAAACCGTTCTTTTCCGTCACGAAAAAACCTTCTATAATCCTACGATGTTTGCGGGAATCATTACTTCAGACAGTGCCGAAGCAGACGTGGACGCCAAGCTCAAGGCGTGGAATGCCCTGCAGTATGAACGTGTAGGCCTGAACCTTCGCCCGGAGCTGGTCGCCTTGAAAGACGTCAATGGCGACGGAGTGGCATTTGCCGCGCTGGCCAAGTTTATCGCCGAAACATCCGAGTTCAACCTGGTTCTTATGAGCGAGGACGCCGAGGTCATAAGCGGTGCGGTGAAAGCCGCAGGTTTTAAAAGGCCGCTCATTTACGCAGCAACGGCGGATAACGTAGATGCGTTTGGAAAAATTGCCCTTGAAAACGAACTTCCGCTTGCGGTCAAGTCCGATTCCATTGACGGTGTTATCGCCCTGGTGGATAAACTCGGTGAGCTTGGAGTAAAGGACCTGGTTATCGATTCCGGAGCAAGAGAGGTCAAGCAGGCGCTTGCAGATCAGGTGGCGATAAGGCGCGCAGCGCTCAAAGGCGGGAACCGGTCGCTTGGATTCCCGACCATCGCCTTCCCCTGCGAGATGGCTTCAAATGTTGAAATGGAAGGACTTATCGCCAGTATGTTCGTGGCCAAGTATGGCGGTATCGTGGTTATGTCCGACCTGACCACCGAGGTTATTTTCCCGCTTCTGCTGGAACGGCTCAATATCTTTACCGATCCGCAGCGGCCGATGACGGTTACCGAGGGTATTTTTGAGATCGGCAACCCCGACGAGAATTCTCCTGTGCTGGTGACCACCAATTTCGCCCTGACCTACTTTATCGTGTCCGGCGAGATCGAAGCGAGCAAGGTGCCGGCGTGGCTGCTTATCAAAGATTCCGAAGGACTTTCAGTGCTTACCGCATGGGCGGCAGGCAAGTTCGGCGGGGACGATGTGGGAATGTTTGTCAAGAAATGCGGGATAATGGACAAGGTTAAACATACCGAACTGATTATCCCCGGGTATGCTGCGGCGATTGCCGGCGACGTTGAGGAAGAACTGTCGGGCTGGACCATTACGGTGGGTCCGAGAGAGGCGGCACATATTGCCGGTTTTCTTAAAAGCAGGTAAATTAGGGTAGAGACGGTATGCCGGTGCAATCACCTTTTACAAGATGCCGGCATATCCTGTTGCACTAAGATGAATACAGGTTGATTACTGTGCATTGTTGCGGAACCACCTACTATTTTTTATAAGGAGAGAAATATGATTCTTTTCGGCGAAAGCCTCAACGTTATTTCCAAGGTTATCGGAAAGGCCTTCAAAGAGCGTGATCCCGGGCCAATCCAGGCTGAATGCGAAAAACAACTCAAGCTTGGCATGGATTATATCGACATCAACCTCGGTCCGGCCAAAAAAGATGGTCACGAGTTGATGCCGTGGGTATGCCAGGTTGTCCAGGAAGCAGCACCGGACGCCCCGCTGCTGCTTGATACGTCAAATATCGCCGCGATCGAGGAAGGGCTTAAAGTACTCAAGCCCGCAGCAAAGCCGCACGTGGTCAACTCGATCATGGCAAGAGCCGAGAGATATACCGAGATGCTGCCCATGGCGGCAAAGTATGATGCGGACATAGTCGCGCTGATGTGGGGACCGGACGGTTTGCCCCGCGACGAAAACGAGCGCGCCGCGCTGTGTGTCGAACTGCTCTATGCGGCCAACGAGGCCGGTATCCCTAACGAGAAGATCTGGGTTGACGGTATCGTGACACCGGTCAACATTCAGCAGGCGCAGTGCATGTCACTGATTAACTTCCAGATGATGCTCGAGGACATCGCTCCCGGAGCCATGTCTACCTGCGGTCTGTCAAATATCTCCAACGGTCCTCCGGAACATCTGCGGCCGATTATCAACACTACCTTCATGGTCATGCTGGGCCGGTACGGTATGAAGTCGGTTATCTCCGATCCGCTCGATACCAACCTCACCGAGGTAGCCAAGGGCAAGCGGCAGGATATCGTCGATGTTGTCTATCAGGCGATGGACGGCACCGCTCCCGATCTGTCCACCCTGTCCAAGGAACTTGGTGATTACGTGAAGACTGTACGGGTTATCACCGGCGAGAGTCTGTTCTCTGATTCCTATCTGGAAATCTGATAGCGTCGTATTGCATGGAAAAGCTCCATCCTTTCGCGGGGTGGGGCTTTTTTTTTGCCGAAAAATGTTTACCACTGTTGTGAGAGCGCAACAAGGTGCCTGGGAAAGCCAGAAATTTACAACGATGAGCTGACAAAATGACTGACCAAGCCAATACAGAAGGGTGGGTATACGTGTTTGTATGCGACCCCGGTAAAAAAGAGAGCTACCTGGGGCTCTATAACCAGGAAAAGAAGATAAACTTTATCCCGGCATTTCGGTCCAAGGAAGAAGCCAACGACTGCTATCTTGAAATGCCCCGGGAAAAAGGCAGGAAATATGAACTACAGGCTGTTCATATTGAAGAACTGCATGAAGCTGCGGAGAAAAACGATTTTGTGGTGGCCATTGTCGACCGCGAGGGCCGCATTGTCAAAGAGTGACGCGGAGGGGGCAACTGGCCGATAAGCTCCGCTGACTAAGGAGAATTGTAACTGTGAGTCTTAAAATTGCAATAGGCGGCAAAGGTGGGGTAGGAAAAACCACGGTAACCTCATTGATTGCACGCTGTCTGGCTTTGAATGAAAAAAACAAGGTAATCGCTATCGATGCGGATCCCGTTACCAACCTTGCCGCCGGCCTCGGTATTGACGAGACGGAACCGATCACCCCGGTTTCGCAACTGACCGAGCTGATCGAAGAGCGGACAGGGGCCAAGCCCGGAACGATGGGCGGATTTTTCTCGCTCAACCCGAAAGTAGACGATATTCCTGATCGTTTTTCCCGGTCGAGGGACGGGGTGAAGCTGCTGGTGATGGGAACTGTTCAGAGTGGCGGCTCCGGATGCATATGCCCGGAGAGTACCGTGCTCAAGGCGCTGATGAACCATCTCGTACTGTTTCGGGACGATATCGTGATAATGGATATGGAGGCCGGGGTGGAACATCTTGGCCGGGCCACTTCTGCATCGGTGGATGCCCTGGTCATCGTCGTCAACCCCGGGGCTCGATCAAGGGCTGCGGCCGATAAAATTCGCAAGCTTGGCCGGGACATAGGTATCAGCAATATTCTGGTGCTGGCAAATCGTCTGCGGTCAAAGGAAGATGAAAATCTTATCCGCGAGACTCTGCCCGATTTTGAAATCCTCGGTTTTCTCCAAGAAAACGATGAAATCGTCACCGCCGACAGGGAAGGGCGGAGGCCTTTTGAGGATATCGAAACATGCCCCCGGGAAATTTTCGATATTGTCGACAAACTGAACTCCATGAAGAAAGCATAGCAGATTTTTGCAGCCATCATGCCGTTTACCGATGAGCGGTGACGGCATGACAGATAGTTTTGGAATCAAATTACCCTCCAGCTGTTCCGGTCCGCCCCTTATTGCCATATATCATTGTAAAAGTGAGTTTTTTTATCGCCATCACTTCGTTAATTGACTTGACAATGCCACTGTGTGGTGCAATACTACAGAAGTAGGAATTTGTCTCAATAAGGACCGGTTCTTATTTTGTAACTCGATACAGTTCGGTAACAACGGTGCAGTTGAGAGTTGTCCTGCCATTGTTCTTCCACACAAGAGGATACTCGCCAAACTGTCAAAACCAATGCTAACAGGAGGCACTATGGCTAAACCACTAGAACTCGTAAATGTAGAAGACTTAACTATTTGTGACTCAACTGCGCAGATGATCACCAAGGCTCGTGAAGACGGAGTTGAACTCTTTTTCGACCGGGCCAATGCCATGAAAGCCTGTCCTATCGGAGAGAAGTCGGCCTGTTGCAAACATTGTTCAATGGGACCATGCCGAATGAATGTCAACAGTCCTTACGACCGTGTGGGGGTGTGCGGCGCCACGGTGGATACCATACTTGCCAGGAACTTTGGTCGGATGGTGGCTGCTGGTACTGCTGCCCATACCGATCATGGTATGGCAATGCTCGAACTGTTCCGCGATGTCATAAACGGCAAGGTGAAGGATTTCGCCATCAAAGATCCTATGAAACTCTATGAAGTGGCAACCTCGCTTGAGATCCCGACCGAGGGTAGGGAACTTAAGGAAGTGGCCATGGATCTGTATCATGAACTCGAGCGGACCTATACCCAGGTGGACGGTGAAATTCCCATGGTGAAGCGGGTACCCAAAAAGACTCTTGAACTTTGGCGGCAGGCCGGGATAGTCCCCAGGGGAGCGATGCGGGAAATTATGGAAATGATGCATCGGACCGCGATAGGCGTGGACCAAGACTATAAAAATATCACGCAGCAGATCTCCCGCACAGCCCTGGCGGACGGTTGGGGCGGGTCCATGGTTTCAACCGATATATCCGATATCCTGTTCGGCACTCCATCGCCGGTTGAAATTGAGGTTGATATGGGGGTGTTGAAGGAAGACAGGGTCAACATCATTGTCCATGGTCATGAACCGATCCTGCTGGAGGCGATGATGATTTCCGCCGCCGACCCGGCCCTTAAGCAGATGGCGGTCGATGCCGGGGCAAAGGGGATCAACCTTGTGGGAATGTGCTGCTCAGGACTTGACGTTATGTCACGCCACGGGCTCCCCCACGCGGGAAATTTTTCCAGTACCGAGGCGGTCCTCGTAACAGGGGCGGTGGACGCGATGACTGTCGATATCCAGTGCATCAAACAGGATCTCAAACGGGTGGCCGATTTTTACGACACTCCCTTTATTACTACCAACTATCGGGCCAAGATAGAGGGGGCGCTTCATATCCAGCTGGACGAGCATGATCCCCTGGGATGTACTGAGGAGATAATCATCAAGGCGATCAGCCGGTTCAAGACCAGGAAGAAGCCTGTGCGGATTCCGAGGAAGACCGTAAAAGGGGTGCACGGTTTTTCCTACGAGTATATTAATTATATGCTCGGGGGATCTTTCAGGGGCAGTTTTACGCCGTTAAACGACAATATCATCAACGGTCGTATTCGCGGAGTTGCGGGAGTTGTCGGCTGTACCAATCCCCGCTCCAAGCAGGATTATTCCCATGTCGAATTGGTCAAGGAGCTGATCCGTAACGATGTGCTGGTGCTGCAGACCGGATGTTCACAGATGGCACTAGCCAAGGCCGGCCTCACCGGTCCCGGGGCTGCGGCACTTGCCGGACCGGGACTTGCGGAAGTGTGTGAAACGGTCGGAATGCCGCCCATATTGGGGCTTGGCGCCTGCGTCGACAACTCCAGGATCTTGATCGCCGCATCCGAAATGGTCCGGGTGGGCGGGCTTGGCGACTGTCTCGCCGATCTGCCGGCGGCCGGGTGTGCCCCGGAATGGATGAGTGAAAAGGCCATTGCCATTGGCCACTATTTCGTCGCCAGCGGGGTTTATGTTGTCTTCGGCCACACTTTTCCGATGACCAAGGGGACCCAGTTTGAAAAATATCTGTTTGAAGGATTGGAAAATGAAGGGTTTGGCAAATGGGCGTTCTCCGACGACCCGAAAGAGATGGCACGGTTGATGATCGCTCATATCGACGAGAAGAGGGCGGCTCTGGGCATCGACAAGGCCAGGGAAAGGGTACTGCTCGACATGGCTGACAGGCGGTCCCTTGATGCCAACGCCTGATCGGTGATAATATGACAGGGAAGGCAGGTGAGTCGGCCTTCCCTGACAGGTGCAAAGCGAATACGGAGCAGATAATGGCTATTTTCAGCGGCAGATACAGTTGGACCGGGATCAGAGAAGACAACAGCGAGCAGATAGCGTGGTCTGCCGGTGCCTGTGATGTGACGATATACAAATGGCCGGCCAAGGGCAATGTTGAACCGTTGAAACCCTATGTGTGCGTATATGCCCAGACCGGCAGCGGATTTTCCGTATCTGCAAATCCGGAAAAATTTGCCAAAAAATTGTGCGCGGAATTTTCCCTTGAGCTGCAAAGGGTTCTCTGGGTGGAGGATCACGGGACAGCAGAAAACAGATTTGAAATCGTCACGTTCTCAAGGTCGTCGAGATTGGGCGCTACCTTCTTCTACAAGGTGGAAAAAAGATGGGCGTCTGATGTTGAAGCCGGTCGGCTGGTGAAAGAGCTGGAAATGTACTCCTCTTTGTAATATTTTTTCCTTGAATATATCTATTTCCACGGTGTTGCCATGTTAACTGAACGAAGACGTCTGCAGGAAGAACTGGCAGAGCTGGAACAGAAAATTGCCGAAACCAAGCGTCGGCTGCCGGCCCATTCGGTCAAGCCTCCGGTGATGATGGACCTGTTTGCGCTGGAAGATGAAAAAGACGCCTTGCTGAAGGAAATGGAGCAACTTCGGTGAAGCGGCAACGTTCGAAGGTTTTTGATGAGACCTGTGATCATTATATGGAACAAATCCGTTCCATGGACTTTATAGCAAAATGCGGGCCCTTAGGGGCCGAGCAGGACGGAGAAGGGCTGCTGATTAAGCTGTACGACGATGTTTACCGGGTCGATGCGCAGCGTATTTCAGCTCTTGATGGCAGGGAGGTTGTACCGGCCGTGAAGGTGATGATCTGCATGTATGTTCTTACCTGCCCCGCACCGCTTCCACAGTTGGACGAAAATTTAGCCACTTTCCGGGAATTTCAAAATTCGGCGCCCCTCGTCTCTTATTTCACCAATAATACCAACAAGACGCTGGAGTCGCATTTCTCGGGAAATATACACGGCTTGAAAAAACGCAGTATGAATATTGGCGGCGAACTCCTTGAGAGCAAGACCCATGATGTTTCTCTTAGGTTTTATGCTTTTCCGAGAATCCCGGTTCTTCTCAACTTCAATGACCGCGACGAGTTGTTTCCCGCTTCCTGTTCCATTCTTTACCACAAGTCGGCAGCCCTGTTCCTTGACATGGAGTGTCTGGCAATGACCGCTACCCTGTTGTCGGGTAAACTTCTTGGTCAACCCCAGCAGGAGTTGTGAAAATTTCTCGATTTTTCTGACAAACAGTATTGGCACGAGGTTGCATTAGGGTTTATGGTGAAATACAATGAGTGCAGTTAAAAGAAAAAAATAAGGAGAGAAATATGACCAACAACACACATTGCCCGGGCTTTGAAGCCAACAAAACCTTAAGTGAAGTCAAAGTGAAGTGTCCCGATTGCGGGCACCAGTGGGAAGTTTTCTCTGATGAGATCGAAAAATCGGCCAAATGTCCCTCCTGCGGAACCGCCGTCGATCCTAAAGCAGCGGCTGTTAAATAGCAGCACCCCTTGTTCATGGGGGATATGAACACAGACGGGCCCAAAAAGAACCAGGCCGGTTTCTCCGGCCTGGTTCTTCATGGCGTCCGTATTGGACACGGAAGAACTACCGCTGGCCCCGGATGGTGCGGGATTCCGTGACCACGAAGTCAAGCAGTTCGTCATGGTCCTGCAGGGGAGCTTTGTCGACTATCTGCAGGTCGAAGGCGAGGCCTATCCGCGCCGCGTGCGGAATTTTCGAGACAAACCTGTCGTAATAACCGCCGCCATAGCCGAAACGTCCGCCTCTTTCGTCGAAAACCGAGCCTGGCAGCAGAACGGTGTCGATGGTCTGGGGTGACATCAGCTGCTGTTTGCATAACTGTTTTGTCGGTTCGGGAATATTGCAGTAGCCAGGAACGAGATCCCGTTCAAGGTCCGTTATCCTGATGGCGTCGAGTCTGTTGTCGGCGGTCCTTGTGATCGGAACTGTGACCGTCTTGTCCATCCGCAGTAGATCTTCAATCAGTGAAAAGGTCATGACCTCACTGCGAAAGCTCACGTAGACAAAAATATTTTTTTTCTCACGGACCTGATCCATGGCAAGAAGTCTGTCTCTTACCGCGGATGATTTTTTCTTGAGTTCCTGCGGGGTAAGGTTGTTTCTTTTTCCAAGTATGTCTTTTCTCAATTGCGAGGGGGTCATGGGTATTGGCTCCTGGCCGGTTGAACGTTTATCTGGTTACAGCCGTTGAATAGTATAGAGATAGGTTGGCAGCCTGCTGGCCACTTTGAGTCGGTTGAACTCAAACAGCCTGCTTCTCGAGGGTTGGGCAAACCGCAGCGGGGAAAAATAGATCGTTCCTTTCGGGCAGTTGCGTACCAGGCTGTCGCGGATCAGTGCAAGAACCGACGGATAGTGGCTTTCAGGCAGATCATCTTCCATAATGAAATTGGCCGTTACTTCTATTGAAGGGTAAGTCTTGTTGATGTTTAGCATCCTGGCAAAAGCTTCTTTCACGTTTTGGGCTGAAATAGGTTTGCCCAGTCTGTCAAGGGTTTGCTGGTCCGCTGATTCCAGGCCGATATTTATGAAAATTTTTCCCGGCAGCCTGTCAAGGGCATGGAACAGTCCAGGGTCAGCGCCGAGAAACGAAAAGACCGAGCCGAATAAAAAAACGTTGCCGCCGTCGATTGCCGAATGCGTCAGCCCCAGTCCGGTCAGCGCCCGTTCAACTGTTTGCACAAGAAGCCGGGGGTCGGCCTGGAGGGCGTCGTGTTCGCCGAGAAACAGACTGTTGTAATTGGTCAGGTCACAGCCGTAAAGCTCTTTGAGGCTTATGAGCTGATGATCGATTTCAGCAGCCGGTAACTCCCGGTAGGGGGTGCTGTTTTTTACCTTGCAGAACCTGCATTTATAGAGACAGCCTCTTGATATCGTCAGCGGTATGACATTGTAGTCGACGTGCCTGGCGTCGGGCGGCAACACCGAGACCACACCGCCGATAATGTCATGGAGTTTCTCCCCTTTTGCCTGAAGCAGCGAAGGTGTGTTGCGCAGCACCGACTTGATAAAACGATGCTGGTCATCGTCTTGGCTGGCCGGTAACAGGGCGGCAACCATGTCGTACCAGCCATCGACAAGCTCGGTGACGTCAGGCAGCTTGAACGGGGTGCCGCCGAGGATATTGTTGGTCGGGTATCTGAAGTTTGGCAGATAGTACTCACCTATGGCTTCAAAGACTCCTGCATATCCTCCGGTTGAATAGTATACCCAGTCGTTTCCGGCGGTACGCTTGAGCCATTCGTGGGGGTGTCCCCAATCACTTCCCTTGGACCTGGCCCTTATGATCTCATGGTTGAGGTTAAAGTGGAAAATATGGCTTCTGGTCTCAATGATGTGGTAGGAGCCGCAATGCACCGGAAAACTCATCTTGGTATACGATCTGCTCCCCGAGTGGTACCTGGTAAGGGTAAAGGACGATGAAGGATACATCATATTCATGGTAGACTCTGGGGCATTTGATCACTGCCAGAGGCAGTTTCTGTGTCGAGAACCAGCTTGCAGGTTGTTTTTTACAAAATCGGGATTGGAAAGTCAAGCAGGGTGATCAGTTGGAAAAACCTTAAAAATAAACGCTATTAGTTGATATTCTGCGGTCAAACTTCTTGGAAATGGAACTGGTTTTGGGTTATAGTGAAATATTTTGTGTGGGGGAGAGCGGATTTTTTCGATGAGCTATGGACATCGCTTGATTATTGTCGGCTGGTTTTTGCCGGATGAAAATAGCCTTGTTGAAGGATAGATTTTTTTCAGCGCTGCAAAGGCGGTCGGTGCACAACACGTTCCGCCGGAAAGTGAAGAAACATCTTTTATGGAGACGTATATGGAAAAGCAGATGATGGAAACGCTTGAGGGTATATACCAAAAGTGTGAAGCCAACGGGGACAACCTCATCACCGTTCTGCAGGAAGTTCAGCATGAATTCGGCTACATCCAGGAAGAGGTCGTGAACTGGTTCTCCGAGCGCACAAACATACCCGCCTCGAAGTATTATGGTGTAATTACGTTCTATTCCCAGTTCCACCAGAACCCACGAGGTAAGAATATCGTCACCGTATGTTGCGGAACGGTGTGCCACGTCAAGGGGGCGCCGCGCATCATCGCAAAAGTACGGGAGGATCTCAAGCTCAAGGAAGATCAGGATACAACAAGGGATATGCTGTTTACCATGGAACGGGTCAACTGTGTTGGGGCCTGCAGTATCGCACCCGTCGTGCTGGTGAACGATAAGGTTCTCGGTAAGGTATCACCGGCAAGTATGGTGAAAAGTCTTAAAGAATATAAGGAATAGACCATGAGCAATGAAATAGTTGTCAATGTGTGCATGGGAACAGGTGGTATCGCCGCCGGCGGCAGCCAGGTAATGGAGGCGTTCATCAGTGAGCTGGAAGCCGCAGGTGTTGAAAACGCCACGGTAAAGGAAAAATGCCGGCTGCACAAGGTGGGATGCCGTGGTTTCTGTGCCAGAGACGTGCTGGTTGACATCACCATAAACGGTAATGTCTCCACGTACCAGTATATCCAGGCGGACATGGTTCCCAAGCTGGTAAAAGAACATGTCGTTGGCGGGAAACCGGTCAGTGACTGGCTGGTCGGCGAGGATTATCACACCTTCCATGACAATCAGACCAAGATCGTTCTGGCCGACCTCGGCAAGATAGATCCGGAGTCGATCGATGAATACCTGGCGGTTGACGGATACAAGGCGGCACAGAAGGTGCTGGACACCATGAGTCCCGCCGATGTAATCCAGACCATCAAGGATTCCGGGCTGCGAGGCAGGGGGGGCGGCGGTTTTCCGACAGGGGTGAAGTGGAGCTTCTGTGCCGCCAACGATTCCGATCAGTACTATATTATCTGTAACGCCGACGAAGGTGATCCCGGCGCCTTTATGGACCGTTCGATCATCGAGGGTAATCCCCACGCGGTTATCGAGGGGATGATCATCGGCGCCTACGCCATTGGTGCGTCGGTGGGATACATCTATATCCGTGCCGAATATCCGCTCGCGGTCGACCGTCTCAATATGGCGCTGAAGCAGGCGAAAGAAAAAGGGTATCTCGGCGAGAACCTGTTTGGCAGCGGATTTAATCTGCAGATTAAGGTCAAGCTTGGCGCCGGTGCCTTTGTCTGCGGTGAAGAGACCGCCCTTATCGCCTCGATTGAAGGTGAGCGGGGAATGCCGCGGGCCAAGCCGCCGTTTCCCGCCAACAAAGGACTCTGGGGGAAACCGACAATTATCAACAATGTCGAAACATTTGCCAATATCCCTCAGATCCTCAACAAAGGTGCCGACTGGTTTGCGTCGATCGGTTCCGAGAAGAGCAAGGGAACCAAGGTTATCGCCCTTACCGGTAAGATCAGGAATACCGGGCTTATCGAGATTCCGATGGGGATGCCGCTCAAGGATATCATCTTTAACGTCGGCGGCGGTATTGAAGGCGACAAGCTCTTTAAGGCGGTTCAGACCGGCGGTCCTTCCGGCGGCTGCATTCCGCAGCAGCATATCGACCTGCCGGTCGACTATGAAGGACTCGCCTCGGTCGGGTCGATGATGGGGTCAGGCGGTATGGTCGTTCTTGACGAAACCGACTGTATGGTCAATATCTCTAAATTTTTCCTTGAGTTTACCCAAGCTGAATCGTGCGGCAAATGTGTTCCCTGCCGTCTTGGGACCAAGCGTCTGCTTGAGATCCTCACACGAATTGTTGACGGAGAGGGAAGAGAGGGGGATATAGAGCTGCTGCAGGAACTGGCGGAAGACGTGCGGGATTCAAGTCTTTGCGGGCTTGGTATGTCGGCGCCCAATCCGGTACTGAGCACCATCAAATATTTCCGTCATGAGTATGAAGCCCACATCAAACAGAAGAAGTGCCCGTCGAAGGTGTGCAATAAGCTGTTGACGTTCTTCATCAGGGAGGACATGTGTATCGGTTGCGGAATGTGTGCGCGAGCCTGTTCCGTAAAGGCCATATCCGGACAGGTGAAACAGCCCCATAAAATCGACAATTCGGTATGCATCAAGTGCGGTGCCTGTTTTGATGCGTGTAAATTCAGCGCCGTGTTAAAGGAGTAGTGACCATGATAACTGTGACCGTTGATGGAAGAGATGTAGAAGTTGCCGAAGGGACTACCGTGCTTGAAGCAGCAAAGAAGCTGGGGATAAATATCCCCACTCTTTGCCATGACGACAGGCTCAAGCCCTACGGCGCATGCAGGCTGTGTGTGGTGGAGATCGCCGGAATGCGAAAGCCGGTTACCTCCTGCACCACGCCTGCAACCGACAATATGATTGTCAAGACCCAGAGCGAACGGCTGTACCGGCTTCGCCGGACGGCGGTCGAGCTGCTGCTGTCCGATCACCCCAACGACTGCATGACGTGTATCGGAACGGGCGACTGCAGACTCCAGGAACTTGCCTACCAGTACGGCATACGTGAAAACAGGTTCGCAGGGGAGATGCGGGATCACCACCGGATCGACAAGAACCCGTTCGTTGTCCGCCAGCAGAATAAATGCGTGATGTGCGGCCTGTGTGTGCGGGTGTGTGAGGAAGTACAGGGGGTGGGCGCCATCGGTTTTGCCGAGAGGGGCTTTGAAGCCAAGGTTATTCCTCCTTTCGGGAAAGACCTGGATTGTGAGTTCTGCGGCCAGTGTGTTTCGGTCTGTCCGACCGGCGCCCTCTCCGGGGCTATATGGGCCGGAAAAGCGCGGATGGAAGGTGTGGAAAAAACCGACACCACCTGTACCTACTGCGGGTGCGGGTGTAATTTGACACTTTCCTCCAATGGTGACCAGGTTATCCGCGTCACCTCCGATGCGAACAACCACAACCGGGGTTGGCTCTGTGTCAAGGGAAGATTCGGGTTCGATTTTATCAACAGCCCGGAAAGGCTGACCAGGCCGATGATAAGGCGGGAAAAAGGGGGAACCCTTGAACGGGTGAGCTGGGACGAAGCTCTTGATTTTGTCGCCGAACGCTTTACCAAGATCAAGAAAGAGTCTGGAGCCGACGCTATCGGCGGGCTCTGTTCCGCAAGATGTACCAACGAAGAAAACTATATTTTCCAGAAGATGATGCGTGCGGCGATCGGGACGAACAATATCGATCACTGCGCGAGATACTGACACAGTGCTACGGTGGCCGGTCTGGCCGCCAAATTCGGTTCAGGTGCAATGACCAACTCCGTCAAGGAGATTGCAGAAAACGACGCACTGTTTGTTATCGGCTCCAATACCACGGAAAACCACCCGATTATCGGGCTGAGGATGAAAGAGGCGGTGGCCAACGGGGCCAGGCTGATTGTTGCCGATCCGCGAAAAATTCCTCTGGTAAAACACGCCACCCTGTGGCTGAGGCATCGGCCGGGTACCGACGCCGTGCTGCTGAACTCAATCATGAACGTTATCCTGGCTGAAGGGCTGGAGGACAAGGCGTTTATTGACAGCAGGACCGAAGGGTATGAAGAGTTCGTCAAGTCCCTTGAGACTTTTACTCCGGAGTATGGTGAAGAAAAGACCGGAGTACCGGCGGAAGATATCAAAAAAGCTGCGAGAATTTACGCAGAGGCAAAAAATGCCGGTATCTATTACGCCATGGGTATTACCCAGCACGTGATGGGCACCAACAATGTCAACGCGGTCGGAAACCTGGCGATGCTTACCGGAAATGTCGGCAAGCGGGCAGCCGGCGTCAATCCGCTGCGCGGTCAGAACAACGTTCAGGGTGCCTGTGACATGGGTGGGTTGCCCAATGTCTATCCGGGTTATCAGAACGTCGAAGATCCTGCGGTAAAAGAGAAATTCGAGAAGGCATGGAACACCGAACTTCCCGCCAAGGCAGGACTCAAGGCTACGGAAATGACCGGCGCCATGATCGACGGCACTCTCAAGGGTCTGTACGTTTTCGGCGAAAATCCGGCTCTTTCCGATCCTAACACCTCTCATTCGGTGAAGGCGTTTAAGAACCTGGAGTTTCTCGTGGTCCAGGATATTTTCATGACCGAGACCGCGGCGCTGGCCGACGTGGTTCTGCCCGGCGTCTCTTTTGCTGAAAAGGATGGGACGTTCACCTCTTCGGAAAGAAGGGTGCAGCGGGTCCGTAAAGCTGTAAATCCGCCGGGACAGGCACAGTCGGATCTCGATATCATCAACCAGATCTACCAACGGATCGACGGCGGCAACAAAGATGATGTCCTCGATCCGGCCATGGTTTTTGACGAGGTGGCGTCACTGTGGCCCGCAATCGCGGGGATCAACTACGAGAGAATCGAAAAGTGCGGTATCCAGTGGCCGTGTCCGGATGAAAAACACCCCGGCACCGAGTTCTTGTTTGCTGAATCCTTCAATCGAAAAGACGGCAAGGCGCTTTTTACTCCGGTACCGTTTGTCGCTTCGGACGAGCTGCCGGACAAGGAATATCCGTACGTGCTCACCACCGGCAGGGAGTTGTTCCACTACCACACCGGTACCATGACCAGGAGATCCAGCGGACTCAATGCGATCGCACCGGAGGCGTTTGTTGAAGTCAATCCGGCCGACGCTGAAATCCTTGGGGTGGCCGATGGGCAAAAACTGACCGTCAGCTCAAGAAGAGGTCAGATCAAGGTCAAGGCCAAGGTGAGTAATATTGTGCCGCAAAATGTTGTTTTCATTCCATTTCATTACCGAGAGGCCGCAGCGAACCTGCTGACCAGCGACGCCATGGATCCGGTTTGCAAGATAATGGAAGCGAAGGTATGTGCGGTAAGACTGGAGAAGTAGTACTGGCATTTATCCTGTACAGGATTTAATGTTTACAACGGGAAGTTGAGAAAATCTCAGCTTCCCGTTTTCGTCTCTTTAGCCGGAGGCTGCGGGTGCAGGATTTCAGCAATAATACCGGAGGATGTCCTATGATTTCAATCCACACCAACGGGGAGAAAATCGCCGAATATGAGTCCTTGATATACATCCCTGATATTGCGGTGACGGAACCGGGATATATTAAGATGATTTCGGTAAAAGACAGCGCCAACGCCAAACACGAATACCACGCCATGGCGCAGATGGCATATTTCGAGTTTCAGGATGGGGAACTGGAAACTGAGGAGATCGAACAGGTGCTTATGGTTGAAACAGCAAAGGAACAAATTGAATTTCGTGACGGAATAATGCTCTGTCGAAAGGAAGACGGCGGGTTCAAGGTGTTGGTTCGTCCGAACGTGAACGTAAAAAAGATACTGGAAGCGGGATACCGGTACTGTACCCGATGGGTAAGGCTTGATATTTAATTCTTCCGTGCAGGGGAAAAGTTGTGAGTGAATCCGACGAAAATCGCCGCCAGCACGTGTTGATTTTTCAACAAAACGGCAGCGGGAAACAAAAAATTGCAGGACTGGAAAAGTACGGAAAAGATAAATTTCGTCTTGAGATTGTCGATATAGACGATGTTCTTCCCCCCGTCCTCGATGATACCAGTGACTATCTGCCGGCTGACATCTGTTGTGATCTGGTCCTTGATTTTCTAAAACACAGTGATCTGTCGACCGATCTTGCGGCGCTGTGTGCCGGGAAAAACATCCCGATGATCGCCTCGGGCAAGAAAACAGTGGGCAGGGGGATAGTTACTCCGCCGACCTGATGCGGACTTCCAAGGCAGGTCGGCCTTGGCAGGTATGGTGAAGATTTTGGCGCTCCCGAGTTTGTGGTGGAGGCTGACGGCGGGATAATACGAAACGTTCGTGTCGTCCGCGGGGCTCCGTGCGGGGCAACGTGGGAAGCTGCGGCGAGGCTGATAGGTCATCCGGTGGACGACGCGGTACGGAAAATAGGGCTTGAAACACAGTTTTACTGTTCTGCAGATCCTTCCGGGTGGGACCCGATCCACGGGAAAAGTCCTGTCCATTTTGCCGGAAAGATCCATTCGAGCCAATTGGCAAAAGCCATAGGCGAGATCATAACGTTGGTGGAACAGGCAGATGAGTCCGACGAATAAAAAACAAAGCATTTGTCTGTGTTGACAAATGCATTGTTCTGTCACCAGTTTTTCTTGAGAATCTCGAAATAGCCCGGCGGTTTTACACAGGCCGGGCATTTGTCAGGCGGTGTCTTGCCATGATGGAGATAGCCGCAGCTGAGGCATTTCCAGGTTACCACCGATTCTTTTTGAAATGTTTTACCGGTTGCGAGATTTTCCGCCAGCTCGCGAAACATTATCTCGTGGTTTTTTTCCGATACGTTAATGGCATTGAAGGTATCGGCCGCTCTGGCAAAGCCTTCGGCCTCGGCAACCTCGGCGAAAACAGCGTACATCTCGTCATGAACGTACAGCTCCAGCGCCGCTGACGCGATCAGGTTGCTCCTGGTGTCCTTGATCACTCCCGCGGGAAAGGCGCCCGTTATAGTAAGTTCGCCCCCGTTGAAAAAATTAAAAAAGCGCAGGGCATGTTCATATTCCTGGGCCGCCGTCTCGTCGAAAAGCCGCCCGATCTGGATCAGCCCCTCGTCGTGGGCGCGGGTGGCGAAAAAGTTGTAGCGTGTACGGGCCTGGGCTTCTGCCGAGTAAGAAAGCAGCAGGTTATGGGCTGTCCTGCTTTCACGGAATTTTCCCATCGCTGATCTCCGCTATTCTTCTTCTATTATGATGGCATCGGCGCCGCACTCCGCCGCGGCCTGGCGGACGACATCTTGAAGATGCTCCGGGATCATGTCGTATTTGACGATGGAAAGGAGCTGATCCTCATCATATTCGAACACTTCCGGGCAGAGTTTGTTACAGTTCCTGTCTCCCATGCATTGACTGGTGATGGTCACTTTCATTGCGTTTCTCCCTGGTTAATTGAGTAGTTGAGTTCCTGCCTGCACCCTTTAGATTGCAAGTAGGCCCGATTGTGCCAGAAGTGTCGCCAATGCGTCTGACGAATTATCGGCTCAAATCGGCTGACGCTTTGGGAACCGTGTACGGCGGCTGGAGATATTCGAGAACCTTCGCTGTTTTGTGCCAGCCGCTTTGTTGAAACAGTTTGGAGAAATTGATACCTATCCCGACATAGAAAGATCGTGTCCGGTCATCATCGTTGTCGGTATAACCTCTGGTGTAGTATCCTCCGTGAAGTTCGAGATAGTCGAATATGTTATTGGAAATATAATCGAATCCCGCCGGTTTGACCACAATCGAATAAAAAATATTGGAATAATCGGTGATAAAGCCATCGATAGCCTCGTTGAAGACATATTCGATTCTGAAGTCTATTTTTCGATCGAGCCCAGGCCACCGATGCATAACCGCAGAAGCCAGCACCCCGAAACTGTTCATGACGATATCCTCCCACGCGAACCCCTGGGTTTCACTGGTAGCGTCCATGAGTTCCATGGCGGTGACGATGGTCCATGAAGAAACCAGGGCAAGCCGGTTTGCCCGATCCTGGTCATATTCCCAGCTTTTATATAGCGCCGAGAGTCCGTCTGCGAGCGCATAGGAAATCCAGAAATGGCCGACTTTATCTGCGCCGCCGTATTTGGTGTCCTGTTCGAACCAACCCTCATTGGCGTTGTACCACCCGATCGATCCATAGTCCCACTCTGACATACCCCACAGGCCGATAACCGAGGCTGCGGCGATATTGGTGTAGAGCAGTTTTTTTTCTTTATCCAGGTCGGTCCACCAGTTGCGACCGTTGGGGCAGGGGGCCGAGGTGGCGGGGTGCGCCGGCTTTTCTTCTGGGTGGTGGCTGACATCGGAAGCCGGCAGAGGTGCGACACAAATCAGGGTGGCAACGACAATGGTAGTTATTATACTAGCATTTACCTTCATGGGGACGCCGGAATTTTCGTGTTGTCGGGGAAAATATGGCCATGAAACCATTACACCAACATTGTAGCATAGATATGGTATGATACAAAAGCCGGCATGACCCGGTGGCGGAATTTTCATACCATTATGGCAAATTCATTGAGTGCGGATAAGAGTGTTGCGGAGGAGAGGATGGTTGCAGTGAAAAATGTGATGGAAATCTTTGTCGAACTTGATAAATCCAATTGCAGGCTGTGCGGGGAAAAGACCTGCCTCGCTTTTGCCGGTGCCGTCTTCAAGAGTAGCCGCAAGCTTGAAGAATGCCCAAGGCTTCACCCCAGCGTCATCAGAAAATACCAGGACAGCAGGTACGGCAGCAACGTCGAGGAGCGGCGGGATGAGCACCTGGAAATGGCGCTGGAAGAGGTGTTAAAGCTTGATTTTACCGAGACCTCCGTCCGCATCGGGGGACTGGTCAGGGACGGTATCCTCTATTTCAATGTTCTCGGCAAAAGGTTCGGTCTGACAAAAGACGGCCGCTTCCTGACCGATCTGCATATCAATCCATGGGTGATGGCGCCGCTGTTAACCTATCTTTGCTCCTGCCGGGGGAAACAACCCTCGGGGGAATGGATTTCGTTTCGGGAAATTCCCAACGGCCAAGAAAAGTATAATCTTTTTAAAAAAAGAACCGAGGACGTCCTCAAGGGTTTGGGAGATAAGTACCCGGATTTTTTCAGTGACGTGGTACAGATGTTTGACGGAAGGGAAGTTGAAGAACAGTTTGCTTCAGACGTCTCGGTGGTCCTGTATCCTTTCCCCCTGGTGCCCTTGATGATCTGTTACTGGATGCCCGAAGAAGGCATGGGGTCGAAACTGAACCTGTTTTTTGATTCGACCATAGGGGAAAATCTTGGCGTTGACGCGGCCTTTTCCATAGGTGCAGGGTTGGCGCAGATGTTCGAGAAACTGGCAAATCAACACGCATTCTGATCTTTTGTCGGCAAGGTTTATGCCGGGAGATCGCTGGGAGTCGTCATCACGATTCTTGAAGCGGGAGGTAGACGGTAAAGGTGGTACCGCTTCCCGGTACGCTGTTTACCCGGATCGAGCCGTGATGGGATTCGATTATCGACTTGACCAGGGACAACCCCAGGCCGGTTCCCTGAATATTTCTGGTATTCTGGTCCTTTACCCGATAAAATCGGGTGAAGATTTTCGCTAGGTCTTCCTCGGCCATGCCAAAACCGGTATCGCTCACTGCTACTTTCAGGTAGTCGAATTCGGTTTCGCCACTGATGGTTATGCTCGCGTTTTCAGGCGAGTATTTGATGGCGTTGGTGATCAGGTTGGAAAAGACTTCATCCATATTCTGCCGGTTGGCGAAAATCGGGGGGATGTCATCTGCGAGCTTGAGGTCGATGGTGATATTCTTTTCCGCTCCGTAGGGTGCGTGAAAATTCAACTGTTCGGTAAGAAGGCCGACCATGTCCACCTGCTCTTTCTCGTGACTGATCAACCCCGATTCTATTCTTGAGAGATCAAGGAGTTCGGTTACCAGATTGTTGAGGTTGAGAATTTTCTCCGAGGCTCGTTCCAGAATTTCCTTTTGCTTGTCGGTTACCTCACCGGCAAGACCGTCCTTGATGTTTTTGAGCTGCATCAGCAGGGAGTTCATCGGGCTTCGCACCTCATGGGAAACCATGGAGACGAAGTCCGATTTCATCTGATTCATCATTTCCAGCGAGGTAATGTCGTGGAGTACGGTGATGGTTCCCAGGTTGTTTTTCGTTCTTCCGCGAAAAGGGGCGCAGCGGCAGCTGTAGATCTTTTCCTGGTCGTGGCAGGTGATGCGGAGTTCATTGGTTATCTCTGAAAAGGTTTCCGGCCCCATGGACAGCGCCTGGTCGATGGCTTCAAGGATGTTGCCGTCGCTTATGATGTCGGCGACATGTTTGCCGAGCACCTCTTCGCCGTGGTAGCCGATCATATGCAGAAACGACGGATTTGCCTGGACGATCAGCTTGTTGGTGTCGGTTGTCATGACTCCGTCGGTGAGGCGGTTCAAAAGCATTTTAAGCCGCGATCGGGAGTCGGCGATATCCTGCAGCGCGCTGGTGTATTTCAAGGATTTGTTAACAACTGCACGCAACTGGTCGGGGGTGAAGGGTTTGGGGATGAAATCGAACGCTCCCCTCTTCATCGCTTCTATCGAGTGTTCCAGAGTGGCATACCCGGTAATGACGATCACCACGGTATCCGGATGATTCTTTCTCACCTCGCTGAGGACGTCGAATCCGGAGATGGAAGGCATCATCAGGTCCACCAGGATTATATCGTAATGCTTTTGCTGGATCATCTGCAATCCCTGTTCCCCGTCCGGGGCGACGGCGACCTCAAATCCGTTTTCAGAGAGCACGATACGGCAGGCATCACGAATTCTGGGTTCGTCGTCAATGACCAGGATATTGGCGGCATGTGATTGGGCGGATGATGGCGGAGTAGTCATTTCCAGTTCCTGAGTAGTCGGTGAGAACAAACCGGTATAACAAGAGGTTGGTTCCGTGTTAACATTTGATCTGCAAAAGTGATTTTACCTTGTTCATTGAGCCGGGTTTTATCATATCAGAATGAGACCATACCCTATCAAACAACCAAAGATGAAGAGAAAAAAGGTAATTTTACTGTAACATTACTACCAAAATAAGGATCGGCAACCGAAATTGAAAAAAATTATCATAAAATCGTCTGGATACCCGATAAAGGATGAAAAATTCGCAAATTTCAAGAAAAATTTATGGTAAGTATCATTTTTATATACAAATAGGGTTTTACAGAAAAAAAAACTGTGATAACAGCGATTATCTATTATAATGCCAGTTGATCGAATCCTTAACCGATATTTTTGTCTATCGCAACAATGGTGCATACCCGCTGTAAAGCGCCGGTAGCAACACTATTACCAGCGGTTTACCTATCGGGGCCAAATCTTATGGAGGATTGTTTTGTGACCAGGATTAACCCCCCAAAGGACAAGGAAGACAGGATAGGTTCAGTATTAGTTGTAGGATCTGGAATAGGAGGGATGCAGGCATCTCTCGATCTTGCCAATAGCGGCCTTCTGGTTCATATGATCAATGACGAACCATCTATTGGCGGTACAATGTCCCGGCTGGACAAGACCTTCCCAACAGGAGACTGTGCGATGTGCATGATCTCTCCGCGCATGGTTGAATCCAGCAGGCATCCAAACATCAAGATGCATACCCTGTCAAGGGTCGAAGCCATATCGGGAGAAGCGGGGAATTTTACCGCCACCATTGTGGAGAAAGCCAGATATGTCGACCCCGAGCGCTGTACCGGGTGCGGCGCCTGCGAACCCCAGTGTCCGACCAAGGTGGTTAATAGCTTTAACCAGGGACTTGACAAGCGCAAGGCCATCTACGCCCTCTTTCCCCAGGCGGTGCCGAACACGAGAGCAATCGATCCGGACTACTGCCTCTACCTTACCCGCAATGTATGCCGCAAATGTGAAAAGGCCTGTGACGCCAAGGCGATCAACTTTGAAGATACCGACAAAAGGCATGAGATCAGGGTCGGCTCCGTCGTCCTCACCCCGGGGTTGAAGACGTACCAGCCGGAGATACGCCAGGAACTGGGGTATGGAAGGCTGGAGAACGTGGTAACCTCGCTGCAGTTCGAACGGCTGTTGTCCGCATCAGGCCCATGTGGAGGCGAGGTGGCAAGGCCGTCCGACGGTGGTCACCCCAAGCGTCTGGCATGGGTTCAGTGTGTGGGGTCGAGAAATTCGCACAACGCCAATCCGTGGTGCTCTTCGGTATGCTGCATGTACGCGGCAAAACAGTCGATCATCGCCAAGGAGCACGACAGCGAGGTGCAGTCGACCATCTACTACATGGAGCTTCGCGCCTTTGGCAAGGACTTTGACAAATATATTGAAAAAGCGAAAAACGATGCGGGGGTCGTCTACAAGAGGGCGATGATCTCGGAAATAGTCGAAGATCCCGAAACAAAAAATCTGATAATTCATGCTGTTGGCGATGACGGGAAACTGGTCTGGGAAGAATATGACATGGTGATCCTGTCGATCGGGTTTGAGCCGAGGGTGGACGCTGCAGAATTTTCACGGATTTTCGGGATCAATACCGACGAGTACGGGTTCGCCCAGACTTCCAAGCTGCGGCCTGTCGAGAGTTCGAGAAAAGGTATTTACGTGGCGGGGACCTATCAGGGGCCCAAAGATATTCCGGAAACAGTTATCCAGGGCAGCGGGGCGGCGGCGCAGGCGATGATGCTGCTCGGAGAAAAGCGCGGTACCGAAGTTACCCAGGTGGTGTTGCCCGACGAAAAAGATGTCGAGGGTGAAGCACCGCGAGTCGGCGTCATTGTATGTCATTGCGGGACCAATATTGCCGGGACCGTCGATGTGCAGAAAATCGCCGATGCCGCCTCCCTGGAACCAGGGGTGGCCCATGCCGAAACCATTATCTACGCCTGTGCCCCGGACGGCCAGCAGAAGATAAGGGATCTGATCGAAGAAAAGCGACTCAACCGGGTAGTGGTCGCCTCGTGCACTCCGAGAACCCACTCGCCTCTTTTCCAGGACACCATCCGTGAAGTTGGGCTGAACAAATTTCTTTTTGAACTGGCCGACATCCGTGAACAATGTTCCTGGTGTCATATGAACGATAAGGAGAACGCGACCCGCAAGGCGATTGAAATCGTCAATATGAATGTGGCCAAAACCAGGAACCTGGTTCCGGTATCACAAGCTTCCGTGGGCGTTGAACATACGGCTCTGGTTGTCGGCGGAGGAATTGCCGGGATGAACGCTGCGCTGTCGATGGCTGAGCAGGGATACGGGGTCCATATTGTGGAAAAATCCAACCGTCTCGGAGGGTTGCTGCGTAAGGTGCGCACTACCCTTGAGCAAGACGATGTGCCGGCGTTCCTTAAAGGGGTTATCGAAAAAGTCCAGGAAAGAGACGATATAACCGTCCATATGCGGACCACCGTAGAGTCGTTTGACGGTTTTGTCGGCAATTTCTCAACGAAACTGAGTAACGGCACGGTGGTGAGGCATGGGGCGCTACTCATAGCGGTTGGCGGCCAGGAATATCAGCCCACCGAATATGAGTATGGAAAATCACAGCGGATAATCACCCAGCGCGATCTGGAAAACAGGCTGGTTGAAATCGATCCCGCCCCGGATGAAACCTATGTCATGATCCAGTGCGTTGGGTCCAGGGAAGAGCCGAACAATTACTGTTCAAGAATCTGCTGCCAGGACGCCCTGAAAAATGCAATTGCCATCAAGGAAAAGTCTCCTGAAACCCGGGTCGTTATACTTTACCGCGATATGCGGGCGTATGGGCTGAAGGAAAATTATTACCGCAAAGCACGGGATCTCGGGGTCCTGTTTTTTCTCTTCACCCCCGAGCAAAAACCAGAGGTCAGCGTGGAAGACGACACCATCAAGGTGACCTTTGCGTCGGCGGTACTTGACAAGGATATTGAAGTCGACGCAGATTATCTGGTGCTGTCAACCGGACTGCGACCCCAGCCGGACCAGGAAGAGTTCGCCAAGCAGTTCAAGCTCACCTGCAACCTCGACGGATTTCTGCTGGAAGCGCACGTCAAGCTGCGTCCTGTGGACTTCCCAAGTGAGGGTTTTTTCCTCGCCGGACTCGCCCATGCCCCGAAGAATCTCGAAGAGACTCTAAGTCAGTCTCTTGCCGCTGCCGGTAGGGTGGGAACGCTGCTTTCCAAGAACAGTCTCACCGTGTCTGGAGTTATCTCGAAACACAACCGCGATATATGCATGTCGTGCCTTGCCTGTGTGAGGAAGTGCCCGTTCGGAGCTCCGTTTATCGATGAGGACGGCAGGGTAAGTCATAATGAGGTCAAGTGTACCGGTTGCGGCATCTGTGCCGGCGTC
This sequence comes from Desulforhopalus singaporensis, assembly GCF_900104445.1. Classification (GTDB taxonomy): domain Bacteria; phylum Desulfobacterota; class Desulfobulbia; order Desulfobulbales; family Desulfocapsaceae; genus Desulforhopalus_A; species Desulforhopalus_A singaporensis. Next base: position 70,163 of record NZ_FNJI01000025.1, read on the forward strand.
TGCCCGGCAAAAGCGTATCAGATCAACTACTTCAGGGATGATCAGATGCTTGCCATGATCGAATCGGTGACCGAGATGAAGTAGTCGTCGGGGGTGCTGTTACAGGAGACGATGTGAGGGGAAGTTCAATTCTTTGAAAGGTCAAGTCAACTAGAAGGAATCAAGCATGGCGATTGGCGAAGAAAAAATTGAAGAACCGATAAGTCCGGAAAAGCAGCGTGAAATACCGGATGACTGGAAGCCTAACATAATAGCTTTTGCATGTCACTATTGCGCCTTTGCAGCAGCCGACCTCGCTGGGGTCATGAGGCTGCCGTATCCGCCAAATGTCAAGGTCATACGGCTGCCCTGTACCGGAAAGCTTGACCAGGTATATATCCTGAGGGCGTTTGAGCGGGGGGTTGACGGCGTTTTCGCCGCCGGCTGACTTGAGGGACAATGCCATTTCCTGGAAGGAAATCTCAACGCGGTAAAAAGAGTACGCAGGGTAAAGAAAATGTTGCTCTTAGTGGGGGTAGATCCCGCAAGGCTGGAGTTTTTCAACCTGTCTGCGGCGCAAGGGCCGAGATGGGCGGAAATCTGTACCGAGTTCACAGCACGGATAGCCGAAAAGGGTCCGTCACCGATCTGGTATGCACTAAAAAAGAAGAAAGAGACCACCGTGAGTGATAAACAGGCCGCCTGACAAGAGGTTTAGGGCGGGGATACGTTATCGATGAAGGAGTGGAGATACTATGATAGTAGGAGAACAGAAACCTTTTGACGAAATATGGGATATGGTCAAAGGGCATAAGCAGCTTACCGTATTCGGATGTAATACCTGTGTGTCTGTCTGTCATCAGGGGGGAAACAAGGAGGCGGAGATTCTGGCTTCTCTATTGCGCATGAGGGCAAGCCAGGAAGATGTTGAGATTGAGATCAGCGACGGGGGAATCGAACGACAGTGCGAACATCCTTTCTTCGACAAGGTTCAGGAAACCCTTAGAAAATCAGAAGCGATTCTCAGCCTTGCCTGCGGTATCGGGGTCCAGTTTACCGCCCAAAAATATATGTCCACCCCGGTCTACCCGGCACTGAACACCACCTTTCTCGGCGATGTCCCGGCGGAGGGATTTTTTACTGAAAAGTGCCAGGCCTGTGGAGACTGCATCCTCGGGATAACCGGAGGGGTCTGTCCGGTCAGCCGCTGCTGCAAGAGACTGTTCAACGGCCCGTGCGGAGGGTCCTCCGACGGAAAATGCGAGATCTCCAAGGATGTTGACTGCGCATGGCAACTCGTGGTCGATCGGCTTGAAGCGCTCGGTAAACTCGATGATTATGAGAAAATCACTCCTATAAAAGACTGGTCCAAAGACAGGGCAGGAGGGCCTCGATCATTCAAACTGGAGGACTTCTAAAGATGAAAGAGATACGAACGAACAGCAGACTCGAAAAAATATTGAAAAACGGGCATATTGCGGTGACCAGTGAATGCGGGCCGCCCCGTTCAAGCGATGCCGCTGTTGTTGTCGAAAAAGGTCATCTGATAAAGGATCACGTCGATTGCATCAATATAACCGATAATCAGACGTCGGTTACGAGACTGTGCAGCCTGGCTTCCTGCATCCACCTGAAAAACGAAGGGTTGGAACCGGCCCTGCAAATGGTGGTTCGCGACAGGAACCGGATTGCCCTGCAAAGCGATATTCTCGGGGCGGCATCATTTGGCATAAACAGTGTTCTCTGTCTGTCGGGTGACCACCAAAGCTTCGGCGACAATCCCAGTTCACAGAATGTGTTTGACCTCGACTCGATGCAGCTGATCCAGACCGTCCGTCATATGCGTGACGAGGGAAAATTCTTGAACGGCGACGAAATCAAGGTCCCCCCGAAAATTTTTGTCGGCGCCGCGGCAAACCCGTTTGCCGATCCGTTCAAGATTCGTGTGCCGAGGCTGGCCAAGAAAGTGGCCGCCGGCGCCGAATTTATTCAGACCCAATGTGTATATAATCTTGACAAGTTTGAAGAATGGATGAAAGGTGTGGTGGACAGGGGGTTGCACGAGAAGGTTTATATCCTTGCCGGGATCACCCCGATGAGATCCGTCGGTATGGCGAAGTACATGGCCCGTGCGGTTCCCGGGATGGATGTACCACAGGAAATCATCGATCGCCTTTCCGGGGTCCCGAAAGAGAAACAGGCTGCCGAGGGGATTACCATTGCGGTGGAGGCGATAGAAAGGTTAAAAGAGTGTACCGGAGTTTCAGGGTTTCATATCATGGCTATCGAATGGGAAGAAAAGGTGCCTGAAATAGTTGAACGGGCAGGGCTTTATCCAAGACCTGCAGTAGATTAACAAAGATTATTTTATAAAGGGAATTGCGTCATGTGCCAGACAAGTGTGATGTTGACCAAAGGCGGCGATGAAGAACTGTTGCTTGAGAATGTGACCGCTTTGGAAGTTCTTGAGGATGGCCTGAAAATAACGAGCCTGTTCGACGGCACCAGGACAATAAACGGAGTTGCCATAAGCAGGATTGATTTCAACGACGGAAAGGTTTTTCTTAAAGAGACAAGGTAGCGGCTGAGGTTAACAACATAACAGGGAGCGACAGGAAAAGTAATGGATAACGTCGAAAAGCTCAGAGTTTTGCTGCAGCACTGGATAGACCATAACAAGGGACACGTTGAAGAGTTTGAAACATGGCGCAAGTTGATGAGTGAGGAGAACAGGGAATCGTTAGCCGACCATATCACCGCAGCGATAGAAAAAATGGCAACAGTAAACGGAGAACTGGGAAAAGCGCTGCACGAGCTTGGCGGTCCGCAGAAAAGTAGTGATCACCATCATGATCACCACCACCATCATGATCATCACCATCATCATCATCACGACCATGATCATGATCATTAATTTTTTTTGGTGAAGCGAGGTAGCGTTACGTTACCAACCATACGCGAAAAAAGGCGGCAGAAAAAAATATTTCTGCCGCCTTTTTTGTTGCTGTAAACTCCGTTCAGACGATGGTCAATTATTCAAGACCAAGTGTCTTTTTAGCCGAGGTAAGGGTGTTCTTCATGAGCATTGCTATGGTCATGGGTCCGACACCGCCCGGTACGGGAGTGATCTTTCCGGCAATCTCTTTTGCCCTGTCGTAGTCAACATCGCCTTTCAGGATGGCTTTTCCGGTGGCTTCGTTCATGCCGACACGGTTGACGCCGACGTCGATAACCGTGGCACCAGGCTTGATCCATTCCGGCTTGACCAGGTCAGGCACGCCGGCGGCAACGATCAGGATGTCAGCGCGCTTGCAGTGAGCGGCAAGGTCCTTGGTACGGGTGTGAACGATAGTGACGGTGGAGTTGGCGCCGACACCTTTCTGGGCCATCATCATAGCAATCGGTTTGCCAACGATGTTGGAACGGCCGACGACGACAACTTCAGCACCGGAAGTCTCGGTTCCCGAACGGACGATCATCTCCTGAATACCAGCCGGGGTGCACGGCAGAAAACGGACCTCATCGCCGCCGATCATCAACCGACCTACGTTCACCGGATGGAATGCGTCGACGTCCTTGTCCGGATTGATGGCGTTGAGAACTTTCTTGTCATCAATATGCTTGGGCAGCGGAAGCTGGACCAGGATGCCGTGAATGTTTTCATCGTTGTTGTACTTGTCGATAAGGGCCAGCAGATCGGCTTCGGAAATGTCTTCCGGCTGGTCGTCCTGGATCTCGTTGAATCCAACACTCAGGGCGGTTTTTACCTTAAGTGTAACGTAGCTCACGGAGGCAGGGCTTTTGCCCACGAGGATAGTCACCAGGCCGGGGACTTTACCGACTTTTTCTTTCATCTCCTCAACTTCCTGCTTGATCTCGGCGAGGATTTCTTTACGTATTTCGGTACCACTAATAATTTCAGCAGTCATTGTATCATAAACTCCTTATCAGATTCTTTGGTAAGGCCGGAATGCAGGAAGCGGCAAACTAAGGGATAGTTTGCCGCTTCCGTTGTCTATTGGCGACACAGAGGCTTAGAATACACCTTCAACTTTGCCGGTTTCAACATCGACGTCAACACGCTTGAATGCCGGGTTGGAGCCGGTTCCAGGCATGAGGCTGATGGTACCTGCAACAGGTACGATAAAGCCGGCGCCGCCGTAGGTGAGCACCTCGCGGATGGTCAGACGCCATCCTTTGGGTACACCTTTGAGGGCAGGGTTGTCGGAGAGTGAGAGGTGGGTCTTCACCATACACATGCCGAGCTTGGAGAGTTCGGGATCCGCCTGAATCCTGTCGATCGCCTTGTTTGCATCGTTAGAGAAGTCGACACCGTCGGCACCGTAAACTTCCTTGGCGATGAGCTCGATTCTCTCTTTGATAGGCATGTCGAGTTCGTAGAGGAACTTAAACTCGGTCTTGTCTTCACAGGCCTCGACAACGGTCTTGGCGAACTCGATGGCACCGTCGCCGCCTTTTTCCCAGTGACGGGACAGGGCAACGCGAGCACCTTCTGCCTCGCACAGTTCTCGTACTTTGGCGATTTCCGCATCAGTATCGGTGTAGAACGCATTGATGCAGACAACGGGGCTGATCCCGGCCTTGCGGACGTTGCGGATATGATGGATGAGGTTGTCACACCCTTTGGCAACCCAGTCAACATTTTCCTGGCTGTACTCTACAGGCATCGCCTTACCGGGAACAGGTACCGGTGCACCACCGTGGCATTTCAGGGCTCTGATGGTAGCGACAACTACGGCACAGTCGGGCTTGAGGCCGGAATAACGGCACTTGAGGTTCCAGAATTTTTCAAAACCGATGTCGGCGCCAAAGCCGGACTCGGTGACATGGTAGTCAGCGAGCTTGAGGCCTACGCGGTCGGCGATGATGGAGCTTTGACCGATTGCGATGTTGGCGAAAGGTCCGGCATGGACGATAACCGGCTGGCCTTCGAGGGTCTGCATCAGGGATGGGTTGAGAGCGTCAACCATCCACGCGGTCATTGCCCCTGCGACCTGGAGGTCCTCGGTGGTTACAGGCTTGCCTTTTTTGGTGTAGGCAACGACGATTTTGCCCATTCTCTCGCGCATATCCTTGAGGTCCTTGGCAACGGAAAGAATTGCCATAACCTCTGAGGAAACAGCGATACCGAATTTTGATTTCATCATGAAACCGTCGGATTTGCCGTTAACGCCGTCGATGCCGATAATTATGTTTCGCAGCGCCTGGCAGCAGTAATCCATGACCCAGCCCATCTCGATATTGGTCGGGTCGATGTCGATGCGCTTCATGCCAGAAAGTCTTTCAAGCTGTTCGTCGGTATAGTTTCTTTCGTGCTGCAGACGGGAGGTGAGAGCGACCATTGCCAGGTTGTGGGCATTCATGATCGCGTTGATGTCACCGGTGAACCCGAGAGAAAACGGGGTGAGGGGGATGCACTGGGCAAGACCGCCGCCGGCTGCAGAACCTTTGATGTTCATGGTAGGTCCGCCGGAAGGCTGACGGATTGCGGCACAGACACTCTTGCCAATTTTGCCGAGTCCCTGAACCAGGCCCATTGAGGAGGTGGACTTTCCTTCGCCAAGCGGGGTGGGGGTGATAGCGGTTACATCAATATATTTCCCATCCGGCTTGTCCTTCAAGCGCTCAAGAACCTTGCGGAAATCGATTTTTCCAATGTAATGGCCCTGAGGAAGAAGCTCTTCTTTGGTCAAGCCAAGTTTTTCACCAATCTCATAGATTGACAACATTGTTTTTTCTGCTTCCTGCGCAATTTCCCAATCAGCATGTTTGGTTGGATCTAATGGCATGGTTCACTCCTTTGTTAGATTCAGGCTCGTTGCGAGCCAAGTTTTAAAATACAGCGAAACTAGTTCCTTCGAAGCATTGAAACAACTTATACAGCAAAATGGTAATAGGTAATCGTACGCGAAAAACCAGTCCTTGGCATTGAGCCTGTTAATCTTAACAGTCTCCTGAAATTTCTTACGATTTTACACTGTTGTCGTTAAAAGAATGGTTGAAACAGGATCTACTCCTGAGACCGAAACAGGTTGTCTGCCAGTAACAGGTCAAATGTTGAAATCTGAAAATAGCGAAGTGAAGTGACCGGACCATTGGTTCCTCCAGCTGTTGCTGCCTAATTTCTCAGAATCTACCATTTAATACACGACTTCTACAGTTCACAACACAGAATTCCTACCATAAAAAAAAATGATTATCAATCAGTTTTGAAAAGGCAAAAACTAAATAATATAGAGCAAAAAAAACTTTTTCCACGGTGTGGTATCCGACCGTTTCGGCCCTGTAAATCATGAGAACCGAACTTAAGGGGGCGAAGAACATCGTTGTTCGGGAGCGCAAGCTTTGCACGGGCTGGTGCGGTGGTGGCTAAGAGCCAACTATGGGCGTTCAGGCCGACACTGAACCTGTTTGATTGGCCGCACCAGTTCGATTTGTCAGCCGAGCCTGGACATATTTACCGAGGGTGAGGATGCACAGGTCGGCGGATCGGAATACCGGCAGACCGGCCTGTTCGAGTTCATCGGCGAAAGGGTCGTAGAGACGACCGCTGTCAAGAACCAGGATTATTGGTTTGTCGGTGTGATTGTTAATTGTTGAAATGTTTGAAATTATTGAACTGTCAACCCGTCCTGGCGACGGGTGAAGCTCTTCCGGCAGGGTGTGCAGCATCGGTGTCAGGGGCACGATGGCGACCACGAGAATATCGATATTGGGATCAGCCAGCAGGATATTTATGGTGTCGATGTAAATGTCTTCTGAGCTCATTGGCGTTATATCAAGAGGGTTGTGCACGCTGACCAATGAGCCGAGATGGGCGGAGTCGAGAACCCGTTGGAGCCTTGTTGCTGACTGGCGGCTGAAAACCGCCATTTGAAGTCGGTAGTCTTCACCCAGGATATTGTCAGCGATTCCGACCGATTCATAGCCGGCGTTGCTTATGGCAGCAAGGCGGTTTCCCCTTATCCGCTTCTGTCCAAGCGAGGTGGATAAACGAAGCAGCCCTTCGAAAATGTTGAAGGTTTCGGCGACAATGGCGCCGGCCTGGGTAATGCAGGATTGACAGACCATGTAATCGCCGGCAATGGATGCGGTGTGTCCTGAAAGGGCATCTTTACCCTCCTGGGTACGACCAGCCTTGTAAAGGATAACCTCCTTGCCAAGCGAGATTGCCCGCTCGACCTCTTTGGCGAAGACAATTCCGTCCAGATCGTTGAACCCTTCTATATAAAAAGCGAGCGTTTTGACAAAATCGACGGAATTGAGGTAGTGGAGGAAGTCTCCTGCGGTGAGATCCGTCTGGTTGCCTACCGAAATTGCGTATGCCGGGTCGAGAAAGGCCAGTTTCGACATTCTCGTGATCATGTAGGCGCCGCTCTGGCTGACGAACACCGAAGAACGGAGGTGGTCGCCTTTTTTTTTCGGCAGTTTGGTGTCGGGAATGAACATTGCGTCATAATTGCCCGGGTTGGACAACACCCCGAGGCTGTTGCCGCCGAGGAATACCGGGGGGTGGAGATTTCTCAGCCGGTAATTGGCTATTTTCTCCCTCAGACTTGAGGTGATGCTGCTTTTTCCACGGGGGATCGGCGGACCGATCTCGTCGGCGACCAGGATTACCGTTGCCGCCAGGTTTTTCTGAATGACTGACTCGATCGTCTGGGAAAGCTGTGGGCCGGAAATAGCCAGAATCAGAAGATCCGGTTGCCATGGGAGGGATTCGACGTCTGGTACCGTGGCAAGCCCCTCAATTTCCCCGGCAACAGGGTGTATTACGGTAATCTTATCCCTGGCAAACCCGTGAGCGAGGATATTGTTCAGTATGATGCGTCCGATATTGATCTCGTGCTGGGATACTCCTGCCACTGCAATGGTTTCGGGGTGTAGGAGAAGGTCAATTTTTTCCGTGGGCCTGGGGGGGGAAGTCGTTTTCCGGGTGGAGAAAGCGCACACGCCGTCAAGCGGGGTCATGAGGAAGTTGCTGAAGGCAAACGGATTCACCTCAAACTCTTCTATGGTGTACGGGGTAGCGGTATTACTGCTTGAGAAGTATCGGCCCGCCTCAATCATGGCAGAAAAACATTCCAGCAACTGCTCATTTGTCACGATTCGCCTGCCACCCCTGGTCATGCCGGCAAGTTTGCGATAGCTGATTGTCTTCTGGAAACGGCGAAAGAAAGTCTGTCCGTCTACCAGGTCGACCCCGCAAGAGGTAACTGCCTTGTCCCTTCTGATGCTGTCGGCGTAGAGTTGTGTGTCGGTCCCCCCGAGGCCAGCAATGATAATTGTGCCAAATTCCCTGGTGTTTCTCAGGCCAATCAGCAGCTCGTTGCCAAATCCGCCGGTGCCTGATTCGATAAACTGGCAGACAAGAAAACCGGCCAGCTTCTGTTTTACCGCCTCAGCATAGTCGGCCAGCTGCAGGTCGCGTTCGATGCCCTGGGCGAAATTGTGGTTGAAAAAGTATTGAGAGGCTATCTTTTTAGGAACTTCCACCGACATTTTACGAATTGTGGAGAGGACCTCTTTTTCGTTTTTGCTGCATATGGCAACTCCCCCGACGTCACTTTTATGGATAATTTCCGGGGAAACGACCTTGACCACTACCTTTTCTCCGGGAAGTCGTGCCAGTTCAGCCGGGTTCATTCTTGCGCCTGTCGGCAGGAAGTAGTAGTGAGGAGTCGTGTCTCCGCCGATCAGCTCGACGAAATGATATACCTCATATTCGAAAAGAAAATTTCTTCCTTCGCTGGCGGCTTTTTTTAGAAGGGACGTAAGCCCCGGGTAGTCGATGTGTATATGCATTGATTTCGATAACGGCCCGAGATGTTGGTGTGGGATCGATCACTGATTGCCAATGGACAAGCATCCTGTGTGATAATTATATCATAACTGGTCAAATCGCTGAATAATACGTGCAAATGCACACTTTGTGGTATTGTATCAATCGATAAACGATTTACAATGCAGGGTATCTTGCGAAAAATGTTTTTTATGTTCTTTTCATGGAAAAATCATAACACCAGCAGCAAGGTGATAAAAAGGATGTGCAATGGCAAAAAAAGTTTTGATTATCGGGGCGGTGGCTCTTGGGCCCAAGGTAGCCTGCAGGCTCAGGCGGTTGGACCCGGACGCCGAAATTACGCTGATAGACAGGGATAACATCATCTCGTATGGCGGCTGTGGAATCCCCTATTATGTCGGAGGAGATATCAACGACATCGAGGATCTGTATAAAACAACCGCACACATGGTCCGGGATGAGGAGTTTTTCCTGTCGTGCAAGGGAATCAAGGTCATGACCAGGGTTGAAGCCCTGGAAATCGACCGGAACAACAAAAGGGTGAGGGTCTCTTTTCTTGATAACAACAAAGACGGCTATCTTGAGTATGACAAGCTGGTTATGGCCACCGGGGCGAGGGCGGTGCGTCCGCCTATTGTCGGAGTCGATCTGGAAAATGTCTTCACCGTATCGGATCTGCACGAGGCGGAAAAGATCAAGGGCTTGATGGCTCAGGGCAAAGTAGGAAAGGCCGTAGTGATAGGAGCGGGGGCGATCGGACTTGAGATAACCGAAGCTTTGACCGATCTGTGGGGAATACAGACCAGTCTTATTGAAATGGAGGACCAGGTCCTGCCGACCCTGCTGGGCAAGTGCATGGCCAGGGTTACCGCAAAAGAGCTTGAGAAAAACGGGGTCGAACTGTTGCTTGAGCAGAAGGTTCTTGCCATTAAAAAAGCTGAAGAGGGCGGGCTTCTCGTTGAAACAACGGCGAAGACCCTTTCAGTGGATATTGTGGTGCTCGCCGCCGGGGTTCGTCCTTCCACCAGTCTTGCGAAGGAGGCAGGAATTTCCATAGGTATGTCCGGCGGGATACTGGTTGACAGGAGGATGCGGACCAGCGATCCGGATATCTATGCGGGCGGAGACTGCGTGGAGCTTCGCAATCTGGTAAGCGGCGAGAATATGATGATGGCGCTGGGGTCGCTGGCAAATCGTCAGGGACGAATTATCGCCGACAACATAAGCGGCGGACAGTCGAATTTCAAAGGAACCGTGGGGACTTTCTGCATCAAGGTGTTCGGGTTGGGGGCAAGCAAGGCGGGGCTCACTTACAGGCAGGCAAAAGAGACAGGGTTTGACCCGGTTTATGCCGTGGTCTCCCAGGCCGATCATGCCCATTTCTATCCCAGCTCAGAACTGATTTACATTACCCTGCTGGCCGACAGGAAGACCCGTAAGGTGCTCGGCATAGAGGCGGTGGGGAAAAACGGAGACGCGGTAAAATCCAGAGTCGATACGGTGGCGGTGTTGTTGAGCCATGGCGTAACCGTGGATGAAATATGCAGTCTTGAGACGGCCTACGCTCCTCCTTTTGCCTCGGCAATGGATGTGGTCAACAATGCCGCGAATGCGTTGGATAACGTGCTGGCCGGCAGGAATGTACCGATTGATGCGGCGGATTTTCTCCAGGAGTTTTCTCATTCTGATATCCAGGTGCTGGATGTCAGGGGGGAAAAAGAGGCGGCGCCTTTTATCGAAAAATATGGTGCCAGGTGGCTCAACATACCGCAGAACCAGTTGCGAGGCAAGATCAGGCAGATACCGCCTGACAGGGATTACTTTATTATCTGCGATACCGGGCCCCGTTCTTACGAGGCCCAGATCCTGCTCAATGCCAACGCTGTCACCAGAACCAGGAATGTGCAGGGGGGGCTGGCCATGATAAGAGTGACCGATCCCGACTTCGTGTAGCTTTTTTGCGGGGACTGTCCGGCTGCCGGACAGTCCCGGGGAGCAACCCGATACTGAGTTGTGTTACTGCAGATTTTTTTCCGGCGGCTGTTCTGCCACTTTTTCTTTCGGATACTGTTTGAGCTGGCCGTCGGGGGTGATGACAGTCCAGTTGGCGTTTTTGTCTGACGCTTTTATCAGGCAATCAATTTTTTTCCCGTCGGCAAGATCAAGAAAGCACTGTTCGCCTATATTTTTATGGACGATTGTCTCGAACGCGTTTTCCGAGGCGATTTGTTTAAAAAGATTTATGGCTTCCTCAAACGAGACGATCCGCTGGTATTCTTCCGGGTCAACGGTTTTGATCTCCTCTCGCAGTCTGGCGATTTCCTGGTTTTTTTGCGAGATTATGGTGATCGTTTTCTCCATTTCGTCTTTCTGGTCGGAAGGAATGGAAAACAGAATCTGTTTCTGAATTTCAATATCGGCTTCGAGGTAATTGATTCTTTTCAGTAATTCCTGTGTCTTTTTTTTTGCCATTGGCCATCTCCGGGCTTTCTTGGATAAAATTTTCACCGATCGCCCAAGGTGCGTGTTGATTAATCCTGTTACAGGAGTTGCCCGGGCTGTTACCCAGGGGCTAGAAACAGTGGCTGCGGGCTTGCCGGTCCTGGTCCTGCAGGTGGGTGACGGCACGGCGGCAGTTCCGGGAATAAAAACAAACTTGCCCATCCGTTACTTGGTGAAAAGCTCGGGATGGGCGAGGTTTACGACCTGTTATCCGCCGGCAGAACCGTCGACTACTGCAGGTGGTTGAGCAGAATATTGAGCATACGGCGAACCGGTTCCGCTGCTCCCCACAACAGCTGGTCGCCTACCGTGAAGGCGGTCAGGTATTCCGGGCCGATATTCATTTTGTGGATTCGTCCCACCGGAACGGTCAGCGTGCCGGATACTTTTACCGGAGTCAGTTCCCTGGTGGTTATCTCCCGGTCGTTGGGGATCACCTTCACCCACTGGTTATGGCTGTCGAGGATTTTTTCTATCTCTGCAACCTCGATATCTTTTTTCAGTTTTATGGTAAACGCCTGGGAATGACACCGCATGGCGCCTACCCTGACGCAAAGGCCGTCCACCGGAATAAGATCGGGTTCTTTGTTGCCAAGGATCTTGTTGGTTTCCGCCACACCTTTCCACTCTTCCCTGGACTGCCCGTTGGCAACAGGCACATCTATCCACGGAATAAGGCTTGCGGCCAGGGGCACTCCCCAGTTGTCGGTGGTGAGCGATGAATCGTTGAGCTTGGCGGTTATTTTTCTGTCAATATCAAGAATAGCCGAGGAAGGATCGGCCAAAAGGTCGTCGACATCTTTCTCGATCTCGCCCATCTGGGTGATGAGTTCCCGCATATTTTTGGCACCGGCGCCGCTTGCCGCCTGATAGGTCATGGAGCTGATCCATTCCACCAGGTCATTTTCAATCAACCCGCCAAGGGCCATCATCATCAGGGACACGGTACAGTTACCGCCGATGTAATTTTTAATGCCGCGCTTGAGGCCGTCATCAATCACCGAGCGGTTTACCGGATCAAGTACTATAATCGAGTCGTCTTTCATGCGCAGGGTGGAGGCGGCATCAATCCAGTACCCGTCCCAGTTCTCGCGCAATTTTTCATACACGGCGGTGGTGTAGCTTCCTCCCTGGCAGGAAAGAATAATATCCATCTCCGAAAGCCTGCCAATGTCCATGGCATCTTCAAGAGGTTTGGTCCCGAACCCGACATCGGGGCCGTCCTGGCCGGCCTGGGAGGTTGTGAAAAATACCGGCTCAAATCCCTGAAAATCATTTTCTTCACGCATCCTTTCCATCAAGACAGAGCCGACCATTCCGCGCCAACCGATAAATCCAACTTTTAACATGTATAGACTCCCTACAAGAATTCTGTAATTTTTTTCTATTTATGTATGCAAAATGCAACTCTTTAGCAAGTTACAGCTTTGTCCACCTCTCCCGCAGCCTTTAAAAGAGGAAGGCTTTAAGGATATCAAAGTAAGATACCAATACACAATAATAATGAAAACCACGAGAAATAATTTTTATACAGGGCCTTCTTTTTGGCAAGAGAACCAGACATAGCCTGCGCCAAACGATCCGCTGATTATAAAAAAATCCGCAAAATTGAATATTCCTGTTTGCAAAAGAGCGATGTTGAGCTGGATGAAGTCTGTTACCCCTCCGCCATGCATGATCTTGTCTATACCGTTTCCCAGCGCTCCAGCCGTTACAAGAACGAGCGGAAGGACATAGGAGTCCTGCGATTTTTCCTTTTTCAGCAGAACGACAACAAGAAGGGTGGTCGCGACGGCGAAAACATAGATCGATAACAACTGGTGCAGCCAGTGAGGCATTGCTGCCATGGTTCCTGCGAATCCGTCATAGTTGGTGACAACCATCAGGGTTATAGCGTCACCGAAGAGAAAGACCGGGGTGTCTTGGGCAAGAAATCTCCTGGCGCACTGCTTGGAAAAGAGGTCCAGTGCAATAAGAAAAAAGAGGATGAGACGCGGGTAATAGAAGCTGGGAAGAATTGTCATTGTACGCTGTGGATAGTTTTGTGCACCACATGGGTAAATGGTATGGCGCCTGTCACGGGCACAATACGATGAGCTGGGCCATGACGCAAGGCGGAGTTGAGATATTCGTTGCCAAGATATGAACATTTCGATAGATTCACCAGCTCCATGCACGATATGGCAAAAAGAGAAAAATCAGATCCAAGGAGATGGTATGACTAAGATAGGCATTATCGGCGGGTCCGGACTGGATGACCCGGATATCCTCAAGAACCCCGAAACAGTTCATGTCTCCACCCGCTTTGGCGATCCTTCCTCACCGCTTCGATGCGGTAGAATAGAGGGAGTCGAGACGGTCATCCTGGCTCGCCACGGCAACAGCCATCAGTACAGCCCTGCCCAGGTGAACAACAGGGCCAATATATCGGCGCTCAAGGAGATCGGGGTGACGCACATCATCGCGACCACCGCTTGCGGCAGCCTCAAAGAAGAAATTGACCGGGGACATCTTGTTGTTCTCGATCAGTTTATCGATTTTACCAGGTTTAGAAAAAATACCTTCCACGATTCTTTTGCCAATGGCGCAAAACACGTAGCCATGGCCGCTCCGTTTGATTCCGAGCTCAGACAGAGGCTGTACGGTACCGCATCGAGCCTGAACCTTCCTGTACATCGAAAAGGGTGCGTGGTTACCATCGAGGGACCGAGGTTTTCCACGGTGGCCGAGTCCAACATGTTCAGGATGTGGGGCGCCGACGTTATTAACATGTCGACTGCTCCGGAGGCTATTTTGGCCAACGAGGCGGAAATACCGTATGGTGCAGTGGCGATGTCCACCGATTACGATTGCTGGAAGCAGGGTGAGGAACCGGTCACCTGGGATGAAATCCTGGCGGTGTTCAACAAGAATGCCAGCAATGTGACGTCACTTCTTATTGAGGTGGTAAAAGGCTTCAGCCGTAAATAACCAATAATACCTTCAGGAAAAACAGATGAACAAACAGATAGTGCTTGATCTACGAGAAACGGTACGAACAGTACCTGGATGGCCCATTGAAGGAGTACTGTTTCGGGACCTGACGACATTGATGAAAGACCCCCATGCCTTGAGGATGTCGTGCGACATCCTGTTTGAGCGTTATAAAGAGAAAAAGATCGATAAAGTAGTCGGTATCGACGCCAGGGGGTTTGTGTTCGGCGCAGTTCTAGCCTATAAGCTTGGGGTCGGTTTTGTTCCGGTGCGGAAAAAAGGCAAGCTGCCGTACGAGACCCTGGAGAAGAGTTACGATCTGGAATACGGATCAGGCACGCTTGAGGTCCACAGGGATGCTATCTCAGCAGGAGACAAGGTGGTGGTCGTCGACGACCTCATAGCGACAGGAGGTACGGTGAGCGCAACGGTAGGGCTCGTCCGAGAACTTGGAGGAGAGGTGATAGAATGCTCTTTTCTTATAGAGTTGCCGGATCTTAAGGGCCGTGAAAAATTGGTCGGCTGTCCGGTGTTTGCCGTGATGGAGTTTGACGGAGAATAAAAAAATAAGATTCTGTCATTTTGTTCTTGACTGAGAGGCCGTAATCAAGTACTTTCCTGCGGTCTCTGAGGGACGGGCAAACAGCGGGCGCGCCATGACGGTTATCGCAGTTGTTTCAAGTTCTTCGGAACGAAAAAAGAAGAAAAAAAAGATTGACATAAAATCGCTGATCGGTTAGATTAGCCAGCTCGTCGCGGAACTCGCACCGCGCCTCTTTCTTCGGGAAGAGGGAGCACGATCCTTGAAAACTGAATAACAACAAACAAAGCAAACGGGCCCAACGCGACCTTGGTCGCATTGAGCTATGTTTTCGTAATTTCAAAAACGAGCTCTTATTTTATAAGAAAC
>NZ_FNJI01000003.1 GCF_900104445.1 Desulforhopalus singaporensis
TGGGAACTCATCCGCTCTACCATGCAGTTATTTGAGGTAGATTCCATGGAGAGAGTCCTGCGGATAATAGTTTTTGGCAGCAAGGAGGCTTTCAAAACGTAATGGCTTCTTGCTCAACCCCAAAGACGTTGTTTCAAAGATCAAAGCCCCATGAAAAAATCATATTTCCATGGGAAAATGGATTGATGTGCCCAAGAAACAGTCAATTTTAGGAAAAAAAAGACTTCATCTCCGGATAAATCGTAGATGAAAGCCTTGCTCCTTTAAAATTCATCATGACAACCTCTGATACCTCATGAACAGTTGCGTCTTTGGCGAATAAGTCGCTAAAACGGGAATAGCTGAGATGATTATTTGCTGACCAGGAGTTAATACTGAATGCTATGAAGAAAACAAGCCTCAAAGTAATAACGATATTTTCTTTTATAATTTTTTCGAGTAACAGCCTACTTATTGCTAGAGAAAAAAGAGAAGCCATCAATGAACTGCTTGACCTTTCTGGTATAAACAGTTTGGGTGAGGAAATGGTTGATAACGCTGCTAAAGAAATGATAGAAGCTCTTCAAGAAAAAAGAAAAAATTTACCCAAAAGGGTTTATGAAATAATCAATGAAGAGAAGGATTTTTTTAAGCAAAAAGAGCTTGTTAAAAAAAAGACTCTTTATAATTTTTTATATTATGAGTGTGATAGAAAATTTTCCTATGATCAAGTCGAAGAATTAATTGCTTTCTACAAGACACCATTGGGGGAAAAAACCTTATCTATGTATAAAACTATTAATTCTGAAGGAATAAAAATATCATATAAGTGGTATAATAATAAAATTAAAATGTTTCCAAGAATGGTAAAAGAAAGACTCGAAGAAGAAGGCGTTTTAAAAACGAAGTTAGAATAGTTGTTGTTACGCACCAAATTCCAATCGTAATTTTACCAAATTAGCGATCGTAAGATTTTGGGTGTTTTTTGCAATTTTCCCACTTTATCGTCCTAATAGTGGCAGGTTTACGACATATCAGGTAAAACCATCTTTTCTTTGTTTTGTAACAGCCTAATATAACCGAGAAACTCCATTGCTCTTTTTCTGTTTTTCGCTACGCTCAAACCAGTTGGGTTTTAAAAGGCATTGGGACAGCTCCACAATATCGTCGCAATCTAACGGAAAAAAGGAAGTCTAATTTCCCTCCTAAAGAGGTTATTGAGTATTATAAAAAGCTGTTTAACTCTTCTGGATTTCAGGGTTTTACGGTTTTTAGAGCAACCAGAAAATGGAGAAGCTATCATAAATCCCACCAAGGTACAAAGTATCGAACAACAGAGTACCTTGCATCTTGGTGGGACACAAAAAATAGTTATCTTTATTCATTAATATTGAGAAATCCTACTCCAAGTAAAGTGAAAATTGAATCAAAAGAGTGGAGCGTAACCATGCAAAAGGTAATTATCTAAAGAAAATTACGTTGCTTTGCGTAAACAACTAGAGGAAATATCCAACGATAATTTGAAATAGTGACATCTTCGCTGAAAACCCTACCAATATAACGCGGACAATCTCCTTGTCACCTGTCACTTGGTACGCGTTTACGCGATGAACGAAATAAGTATCAAAGTAGGCAAATTAACATACTATACAATCCAAGCAACCACTGGAGTCAAGTGGGCAGAATCCGGACAACATCCTGAAATTGTAATCAAAATACTTGTGCCGACCGGACCACGGATTTACGAGTAACTTCGCAGACTCTGGGGGAGAGGGTGGAATTCTCCGTATTGGTGCCGTAATTGCTACTGTACAAGATAAAGATCAAGACCTCATTCTTTCTTATCCCCCAGTGTCAGGGAAGTTGCTCCCGGCAGCCAGCTCGGGGTTACAGGCCCCGAGCTGCACATGTTATTCTTAAAAACGCTATCTCACAGGCTATTACATCAGGCTTCCGCCGCAGCCGGTTCCAGGTGATCGACCGTCTGTTCGAGCTGTTTTGCGACGAGTTCGGCTATGTCGATAACCTCGATCTCAGAATCGAGATTCAGCGTTTTCACCGCATCCTGGATGTTCACCAGACAGAAAGGACAGGCGGTCACGATCACGTTTGCCCCGATATCTTTTGCCATCTGAACCCGGACAATCCCCATGCGGGTCTCCTCTTCCGGCTCGTAATAGAGCATCAGCCCGCCACCGCCGCAGCAGAACGACCGATCCTGGTTTCTCGCCATCTCCACCCTCTTTATTCCGGGGATGGAGTCGATCAGCTCCCTTGGTTCCAGGTACACTTCATTGTGGCGGCCAAGATAGCAGGGATCGTGGTAGGTATATATCTTTGTCGGGTCGGCTACCGGCTTGAGCTGCAGCCGTCCGCTCTTCACCTCCTTGAGCGCCAGCTGGCTGATATGGGAGGCGGGAGGAATATCTTCATACTCGTTTTTCAGAGCGTTCATTGCGTGGGGATCGGCGGTGACGATATTTTTGGCCCCGCACCCGGCGATGGCCTCACGATTCTGGTCCTTGAGATCCTGGAACAGCATCTCCTCGCCGAACCTTCTCACATCGTTGCCAGAGTCCTTTTCCTTCTTGCCGAGAATCCCGAAATCGATTCCCGCAGCCTGCAGAATCCGCGACGTGGCCCTGGCAATTTCCTGCATCCTGTCTTCATAGGACGTAATGCTGTCGACAAAATAGAGGGTGTCGGCAGTACCTTCCTTTTCAAGTATCTTTACATCGCACTGCGCGGCAAACTCTTCGTCTTTTGCCCACACAGCTCTCTTTTTTTCCATCTTGCCGTAGGGATTTCCCCTTTTTTCAAGAGCCTTGAGAGGAGCCTGCAACGACTGGGGAACCATTCCCTCATCCACCATGCCTCTTCTGAGATCGACGATCTTGTCGATATACTCGATCCCGATAGGACACTCCTCCTCACAGGCGCCGCAGGTCGTACATGACCAGATTTCATCCTCCTTGTAGGTGGTGCCGACGAGATCGTCACTTGGTTTTATATCACCCGTCAGAGGATAACTGTCAAACAGCCGGTCCCTGCCCTTGACGGTCAGAAAGCGTGGCGAGAGCGGTCTGCCGACACTGTTGGCGGGACAGTTGTCCGAACATCGCCCGCAGTCGGCGCAGGAGTAGAAATCGAGCATATGTTTCCAGGTAAAATCTTCGAGTTTCTTTACCCCGACCGACTCCAGGTCAAACAGCTCCTCCCCGGATACTCCGTACTGAACCGGCTTGACGGTCCCTTTCTTGAGCCGCCAGCACCAGACGTTGAACATGGAGGTGACGACGTGAAAATGTTTACCAAGCGGCAGGTAGCAGAGAAATGAGAAAAAGACGATATCGTGCGTGAAATAGGAAAGGACATGTATCGTCTGCAGACTTTCCGGGGAAAAACCGGCGAATACTTTCACCAGCAGCCATACAAGGGTAAACGGCAGCAGGAACTGCGGCTCTCCCGCAGCGACCATGGCCGCCTCGAAAGCGGCCTCGGACACCATCAAAAGAGCGATAAGCGTAAGCACGAGAACAGCTTCTTTGGAGTGGTCTTTTCCCTTTCCCTCGGGAACCCTGTACCGCTCAGGCTTTACCACCACCCGGCGATAGAGTGCAACGGCGCAGGCAGCCAGTACGGCCGTTGCCGCCAGATCCTTTACGATGTTATAGACCGCACCGAAGCCGCCGGAGAATCCCGGCAGGCCAAATCCTTCGTCTATACCGATGAACACCAGGGAAACTGCCCGGATCGACAGGATGAGAAAACCGAAGAAAATTACCAGATGGACAGCTCCCGCAGTCTTGTACCTGAGCTGCCGCGACTGCGCCAGCCAGAGCGACAAAAAGTTTTCCCAGCGCTGTCCCGGGTGGTCTTTTCGTTCATCAACCATAGCCGCTCTTAGGGGAACGAGTCGCCGTTTCACCATGTAAGCAAAAAGCGCAATACCGCCCAGGGGGATCAGGATCGATACGACCCGCAGCGGAAGACCTAACACACTGAACTCTGCCGGAGAAATCAAAGGTGACATTTTTTCAGTCCTTCTGATTAATTAAATTTAAGGCACCTGCGGTGTGGCAACACCAAAAGGTTGGCCGGACGACAGGTGCCGACAAAACGAAATCACCCTTTTATTGCCCTTATTTCCTTGGTAATGGCCGGGACAACTTCAAAAAGATCGTCGACGATGCAGTAATCGGCAACCCTGAATATCAAGGCGTCGGGATCATTGTTAACCGCAACGATGGTGTTGGAGGTGGAAATTCCTGCGGTATGCTGCATTGCCCCGGAAATCCCGCAGGCCAGATAAAGCTTCGGCGAGACCACCTTGCCGGTTTGTCCCACCTGGTCGGAATGGGGCCGCCAGCCGGCGTCAACCGCATTTCTCGATGCCCCGACGGCACCCCCGAGAAGATCTGCGAGCTCTTCAAGAATGGCGAAATCATCACCGTTCATCCCCCTGCCACCTGAGATGACATAATCAGCCTCGGTCAGCTCAACCTTTGAGGATACCACCACGTTTTCCTCAAGCAGTTCGACTTTCACCTCGCCGGTGTCGACAGCAAACCGGGATATTTCCACCGGAACCTCATTTTCCTCTATCTTCATCATGTTCGGACGAACAGAGGCCATCTGGGGCGTCCCCTCGATATCAACCTCGGCGATAACCCGTCCGCCATATAGCGGCCGGGTGGCCACCAGCCGTCCGTTCTCCAGGGAAAAACCGGTACACTCGTTTGCAAGGCCGACCTGCAGTTTTGCAGCAACCCTCGCCCCGAGCTCGATGCCGTTCGCGGTAGCCCCCATGAGCACCATTGAGGGCTCTGTTTCCTGCAGGATTGCCGCGAGAACATTAGCATACGGTTCTGCCTGGAACGATTTCAATTGCGCATCATCGGCTACGATGATCCTGTCCGCACCATATTTTGCAAGCTCCGCTGCGCCCTCGGCAACCTCTGCCCCGAGCACTACCGCGGTCAGGTTCTGTCCCAGCTCCGACGCCAGTCTCTTTCCTTCACAGACCGCTTCAAGAGAAATCTTCCGGAAGCCGTCGTTTCCATATTCTGCTATGACTGCAACACCTTGTGCCATTTTCCTGTCTCCTTATCATCCACAGAGAAATCTACTCCGTAAAATTTTCATATCACCTGGCGCTCTTCCCTGAGCAGCTTGACCAGTGCAGCGGCTTTTTCAGCCGGGCTCGCACCTTCGATAATCCTTCCGCCGGTTCTTGCCGGAGCAAGTTCGAGCTTTCTGATTTTGATAAAGGCTCCGGCTGCGCCGACACTCTTTTCGTCGATGCCGAGGTCGTCGAGCTCAAGTTCATCAAAATCTTTCTTCTTCGCTTTCATTATGGCGCGAAAGGCCGGGTATCGCGGCTCGTTCAACCCTTTCTGGGCGGTGATTATTGCCGGCAACGAGGTACGAACGGTGGCCGTGCCCCCCTCGATAAGCTTTTTGCAGGTTATGGCATCCCCGGAAATCTCCTGATGCACCACGGCTGATACAAGCGGCAGGCCAAGCATTTCGGCAACATGGGCGGGAACCTGGTAATTGTCGCCGTCAACCGCCCTGTTTCCTGCGATGATAAGGTCGTAGTCGATATCCTTGAGCGCCGCGACAATGATTTTGGCGCTGGTAAAGGCGTCCGCGCCGCCGTATACCCCTTCATCGATCTCATCGTTTACATGGACCGCGTGATCAACACCCATCGCATAAGCCACGCGGATCGCTTCGGGTACGGTGTCAGGGCCCACAGAGACCAGTGTTACAGTCCCTCCACCATCTTTTTCCTTGATCAGCAGCGCTTCCTCGATCGCGAATTCATCATAAGGGTTGATCGCCATTTTCACGTCTTCGCTGTCAATCCCGGTTGCGTCATCATTTATTGCAAGTTCGGATTCGGTATCCGGAACCTGCTTCATCAATACAACTATGTTCATTTTATTCTCCTTGTTTCCGGTACCGGGAAACCTCCGGGTTCTCGTTGAAGGTTTCCCGGCTCATACACAGCACGACAATGCTGAAGTAAAAGTTCCGTCCGCCGTTCGAGTAAAAGAGCGTCGGCTGAAAACACGTTGTTACATTTTGGTTCTCTCGTTTTTCGGATCATAGGGAGAACGGAGGTGAAGCTTCGCCGGATAGAGCCGTCCCTCCACCATCAACTCGTAACTGCCCTGCTCCATCCACTCCCGGGTTACCCCTTCTTTATTGACCAGGTAGCCCATGCCTACAGGACAGTCGATCTCAAAGCCGTATCCGCCCGAGGTAAGGGTATCGACAAACTCGCCGTTGCGATACACCGGCTCATTTCCCCACAACCTCACATCCTTGTTTTCATCGAGGGTGAACATCACCATCTTTTTCGGCAGTACCGCTCCTTTCTGCTTCTCAAGAGCGTTGCGGCCGATAAATTCCCCCTTGTCAATCTTTACGCCAAACCCGAGTCCCGCTTCGTAAGGCGTGTCATCCGGCGTAATGTCGGACTCCCAGTGACGATATCCGGTCTCAAGGCGCAGCGAGTTCACCGCCTGCATTCCGACCAGCTTAAGCCCGTGCTTTTTACCTTCCTCCATGATCGCATCGAAAACAGTCAGGGCAAAGTTGGACGGGATATAGAGTTCCCAGCCGAGCTCCCCGACATAGGACATCCGAAGCGCCAGGGGCCTGGCGTAAGCCAGATCGATCTCCTGGGCGGTTCCGTAGGGAAATGCCTCGTTTGACAGGTCGGCATCGGTCAGGGCCGAGAGCAGATCCCGCGACTTGGGACCCATTACCGCCAGCATCGCATAGCCATGGGTCACATCGGTGACGGTACAGATCGAATCCGCCGGAATCCTGCGTCTGATATAGTCACAATCCCGTACCGTGGTGCCCGCTGCGGTAACGATGAAATAACTGTCCTCTGCGGTCCTGGTCACCGTTACATCGAGCTCGAATCCGCCCTTGTCGTTTACCATCGGGGTATAGGTCGAGGTGCCTATGGGGCCGGCGATGTCGTTGGTGCAAAGCCGCTGCAGTACAGCTTCGGCGTCACGTCCCTGGACGATGAGCTTGCCCATGGAGGTGAGGTCATACATCCCCACCCCGTTGCGAACCGCTTTATGCTCCTCTTTCTGGTAGTCGAACCAGTTGGGCTTGCTCCAGCTGTATTCATGGACCGGCTTCACCCCGGCAGGGGCGAACCAGTCGGCGCGCTCCCAGCCGGCGATCATTGAGAAACATGCGCCGTTATCCTTGAGCCGGTCATGGAGCGGAGAACAGATGACAGGTCTCGCCGTTGTCCGCTGGCGGTTGGGGTAGTGGTGTTCATAGAGGATACCGACCGACTCGACCACCCGGTCGTGCAGATACCTGGAGTTCTGCTGCCAGGGGAAATACCTGCGGACGTCAACCGGCCACAGCTGTTCTTCAGGAGAGCCATTTTCGATCCACTGGGACAGTGCCCGGCCGACACCTGCCGAACTTGCGATCCCCACCGAGTTCATGCCGCAGCCGACAAACAGGTTCTTGACTCCCGGGACTTCGCCGACCATGAAGGCGTTATCCGGAGTGAAACTCTCGGCCGACACCTGGAGATGGCGAATCTGCGCTTCTTCAAGAGCTGGAAAGCGCTCAAACCCGCACTCCATGAATATTTCCAGCAGATCCCAGTCCTCGGCCAGTTCGGTGAATTTCCAGTTGGCCGGAATCCCCTTCATCCCATAGGGCTTGGCGATGGGCTCAAAACCGCCCAGAAGGATTCCCCCGGACTCTTCCTTGAAGTAAGTGTAGCCGTCAAAATCACGAACGGTCGGAAAATGTTTCTTCAACCCTTCAATGGGTACGGTGATGGCGTGGAGATGCTCCGCGGCATGAAGCGGCAGTGACGTCCCGGTCATCTTGCCGATCTGGCGGCCCCACATTCCGGCGCAATTGACCAGGTATTCACAGCTGACATCGCCCATCTCGGTGCTGACGCCCTTCACCACGCCATTCTTGGTAACGATGCCGGTAACCCGGCAGTTTTCGACAATTGTAGCGCCGCCCATCTTCGCTCCCTTGGCAAGAGACTGGGTGGCGCCGACCGGATCGACCTGACCGTCTCCTGGAAGATAAAATGCGCTCTTGAGGTCGCTGGTGTTCATCAAGGGGACCAGGTCTTCCGCTTCCTTCAGGCTGATCTCATGCATTTCGATGCCGAACGCCTTGGCCATCTGCGCACCGCGCAGCCACTCGCGCCTGCGGTCTTCAGTCTGGCAGACACCTATGGCCCCGGTCCTTACGAATCCGGTGGCGACGCCAGTCTCTTCCTCCAGCCGCGAATAGAGCTCAAGGGCATATTTGGCGAGATTGGACATCTCCCTGTTCTGGCGAAGCTGGGCAAGAAGACCGGCCGCCGCAAAAGTTGTCCCGGACCCAAGCTCCTTACGCTCCAGAACCAGTACATCCTTGAAACCTGCCTTTGTCAGATGATAGGCCGTACTGCAGCCAACAATCCCACCGCCTATGATTACGACCTGTGCATGGGTCGGCAATGCTGTGCTCATTGGTTACCTCCAATATCAGATAATCTTTTTGATCCCCTCTTGTTCAGAGCTTTCGATCGATTCATGTTTGCCTGCATACCTTTTCAACAAAACAGCCTTAACCGGGAAGCCGCCACTTCTCCGGCAAGTCCGTTCCTGTTCACACCCCATACAGAGCAAGCGGTGTGCCAGCACGCAGGTCAAACGTTGACTTCAGTCGCTGGCGCATGGTGACAGCTACTGAAAAATCTGGACAAACTACGATAAAAACGGGGAGTTAACAGATAAAGACTGAGGGAGGAAAAACCGGATTTGCAACAGCTGGCACCACCCAAAAAAAGGAGTACCCCTTTCCCGTCGATCGTCATCGCCGGAATGAAACAATGCATTTTCAGATCGACGCCCTGCATTTTAATGCAACTTTGCATTAAAAGAGGAAAGATCGGACAGCGTGTTGCAGGAAATGTTGCTTTATTTTTTCATTATCTGCTTTAATTTTCTTGATACGGTTGACTGGGACAGCCCCAATACGGTGGCGGCCTTATGCTGGCTCCCGTATTTTTCAACGGCCTCCTTGATCATAAACAGCTCCAGGTCTTTCACATTTTCAAGATCAGTCGCCTGGGCTTCATCATCAACCTTTCGATCCTTGTTTACATGGAATCTATGCGGCAGGTTATGCATGGTTATGTCCTGTTCCTCGGACATCGTGACAAGCCGTTTTACAAGATTTTCAAGCTCCCTGATATTACCTGGAAAATCGTACAATTGAAGAGCATTACGGACTCCCCTCGAGATCCTTTTGTCCATCTTGTATTCCTTGTTGAACCGGTCGAGGAAGAAATCGATAAGGGGATTGATCTCCTCCCGCCTCCTGGCAAGGGGGGGGATCTTGAGGGGAACAACGTTTAAGCGAAAGTAAAGATCACTCCTGAATTTGCCGCTGCTGACCATCTCCTCAAGGTCCCTGTTGGTGGCGGCGATTATCCGGGTGTTGACCTTGATCGATTTCAATCCACCCACCCTGACCATCTCGCCTCCCTCGAGAAACCGTAGCAATTTTACCTGCAGATGTATCGGAATCTCGCCTATTTCATCAAGAAAAAGGGTTCCGTTGTCGGCAATTTCAAACAACCCCATCTTGCCCTTTGGCGAAGCACCGGTAAACGCGCCTTTCTCATAACCAAAAAGCTCTGATTCAATGAGGGAATCGGAAATCGCACCGCAGTTCACGTCGACGAACCTGCCGTTGCGGCGGTCGGATAGACGATGCACCATTCTTGCCAGCATGCTTTTGCCGACCCCGGAATTGCCGGTTATCACCAGGGTGAGATCATATTTTGCCGCACGCACCGCTGTGGTCACCACCTGGTGCATCGCCGACGACCGGACCACAAAATCCTGCAATTCGGTGGCGGCAAGCCCCAGGTCGCTGAATTCATAGTGAACGTCGCGCTCCAGCAGCTCTTTTTCCAGGGCTTCGGTGATATTTTCAAGGCTGGTTATGTCCCGGTCATTTACCAGCACGAATCGGATCGACCCGTCGTCGCCGAGAATCGGGATTCCGGTGGCCAGAATCCGCTTACCGTTCCGGGCAAACTGAATCATCGATACCGCCCGCTTTTTCTCAAGCACCTCAAGCGCGCAGGATTTATCGTAAAACCCCGAGTCAACAATCTCCCGGACGTTTCTTCCAAGAATCTTGGATACATCAAAATCGACCATCATCTCAGTCGCTCGATTCACCATCAGAACCGTCCCTTCGTGGTTGGTGACAAACAGTCCATCCTTTGAATAGCGCATAATTGCGTCGAACACGGCTTCAAAATCGGAAGCCTCCATCCCGAATGAGCTCACCTTGCTGTCAACCATTGCACCCTGTCCAGTCATAAAATTATCGGCCGCACCGCAGTTTTTCTTTGCCCGACAGAACAACCGGCGGCCCTGTCATCCGTCCCATCAACATAGTGCCAGCAAACCGTATATTTGTCACCCTCAGAACCGGACAGCGCCAACATTTGCCGCCGCTCCACTCTCCCGAGCGGTCGGCGAAAGGCGACCACCTTTTCTCTCGAGAACCGCCGGCCATCCGGCTGTCATACTGGTACCAAAATTGCACATATTATTAAAGATAAAGGATCCATCCCGAAACGTTACCACAAATTTTGCGTCTACCGATGTTGGCCGAGCCGGGACAGGACAAAACACTATAATTTTTATCGGCAGCCTGTTATCCTCAACAGGAAAACGCCATAACATTTTACAACGGTGTCATGAGAACGACAAAAAACAAATTTTTCCCCTTTTCGCCAATCAAATCGATCGTTCTTGTCTTTTTGGCGGCTGCCATTGTGTTTGCAGCAGTAGTCGCTAAACAGCCCCAGGCGACGGTGCGGCTGCACGACGACCAGATAGAGGTTCAGCAGCTCACCAACGCCATAGCCGAATACATTCTGGAGAAGGGGTACAATTATAAAGTGGAGCGGGTGGAATCGACGATTAAAGAGATTCGCACCCACCTGATAAACGGCGACATAGACCTCACCCTTGAACTGTGGCTGGAGAACAACCTCGTCTGGTACCAAAACAGTATGGATCAGGGAATAATAAAGGATCTCGGGAAACTATACAGCGGAGGCAAGCAGTACTGGATAGTCTCCAGGTGGTATGCCGACAGCCACAATATCCGTACCATCTTCGACATGAAGAATCACTGGCAGGACTTTCTCGACCCGGACGACCCGTCCAAAGGCATCTTTTTCAACTGTATCTACGGCTGGACTTGCAGGGATATCAATAAAGTCAAGCTCCATGCATACGGGCTTGACCGATATTACAACACCGTCTCTCCCGTTTCGCCGGAGAGCCTCAAATCGATTTACAGAAACGCCGGAAAGATGCGGATACCGGTTTTCGGCTACTACTGGGAACCGAACTCCATAATGCTCACGGACAACTGGAAAATCCTCGAGGAACCGCCCTATTCCCGTGAAATATGGAAAAAAGTAATTACTTCTGCAGAAGATCCCAGTGCCACTACCCTGCAACAGGCCTGTGCCTACAATGATACCGGGGCGCACAAGGTGGCCTCGAGGAATTTTTACAAAAAGCATCCGGAACTTATTGAAATGTTCAGCAAAATGACCATCAACATGGATCATTTCAATGCCATTTTTCTCCGTAACAACAAGGAAAAACGAACCCCTTCCAGTTTCAGGAACTTTGCCCTCGAATATCTTGAGAGCCACCCGGACCAGTGGCGTTCGTGGGTGCCTGGGGAAATCGCCGACAGGATCGAGAAAAACCTCATAAAAGATGGCCATACTGCTACAGGAGACTGACAGGTGCAAACGTTTTTCCGGTCAATCCACGCAAAACTCATTCTTTGGGCCCTGCTGCCCAACCTGGTCGTCATTGGAGGAATAACGCTTCTTTCATCGCTCACCATCAAAAACACCACTCTTGATGCGGTGACCAGGCGCGACGTCGTTCTCGCCCGTTTTGCCGCCAACAGGTTAGCGGAAAATATCCACAAGTATCCGCTGTTTTTGCAAAACCTTGCGGACAATACGATTTTCAGGGATCAGCAAGTAGACAAAATGGACGGACTGCTGACAGACAAGAGCAGCTGGCTCCACGTCTTTGACGGAGGATTGTTCTTTTTTGGTGACAATGGTCTCGCCCTCTGGGCGTATCCGTCCAGCAGGCTGACGGCCGGCGCCAAGTTTCCGGATAAGACCGGATTTGAAAAACTTCAGCAGAGCCTGAGGCCGATCTTTTCCGATATTTTAAAACCCGGGGCAGGGGGCGAGGATTTTATTATCATCGCCGTACCGGTTATCGGTAAAAACAACAGATTTTCAGGTGCCGTAGCCGGGATATGCTCGATCAGCAAGTCAACTATCGGAACTACCTACAGCAAGGTGCTGGAGTACGAGTCGGGCAAAAGCAGCTACGCCTTTTTAGTAGACGGGTCGGCCAACGTACTCTACCACCGCCGCAGTTCCCTCATAGGATCGGAAATCTCCGATCTGGAAGCGGTCAAGGAGGTCAACCGAGGGAGCAGCGGCGCGATTGTCTCCCACAACCGGACCGGGGAAATGGTCATTTCCGGATACGCTCCCGTTCCCGGTACTTCATGGGGCATCGTTACCCAGAGCGACTGGACAACCATACAGAACCTGATCCATTTTTACACCAGGCTCTTTCTTGCCATAATCTGGAGTGCCGGGCTGCTTTCGGCATTGATCGTTTTTTATTTCGTCCAGCGGCTGCTCGTTCCCGTCAAAGACCTCACCGGAGGGGCGGCGCAGATTGCCGCCGGTAATTTTATCCAGATCCCGGTAAGAAAAACCAAAGATGAGCTGGAGGTGCTGACCAAGCAGTTCAACTCGATGGCCAGGGCAATGGAGGCATCCTTTGCCGCCACCCGCAACCGCATCAAGGAACTGGACAAGGCCCGACTGGCGCTTTGCAGAAGCGAGGAAAGGATCACTGGAATAATCAATGCAGTCAATGATATTATGCTTATGGTCGACAACCACGGCCATATTCTATGGATAAACAACAAGGGCAGGAAGGTGTTCGGAGAGGACGCCGAAGGCAGGGATTATCGGGATGTCTTTTACCGGGAACAGCCGGTGCCGGACGACTGTTTCGTAACAGGCTATTTCACTGACAACAGCAGAAACGACACGGAACTGCAGCTGCTGATAAACGGAAAATACCAGCACTACTGGTGCACCGTAAATCCGATACACTGGGGAGCCGGGGGTGAAGCCAACAGGGTGGTGGTCGTATGCAGGAATCTCACAGAGAAAAAACGTCTGCGGGAAGAGGTGCTGAGAAACGCACAACTTGCGGCCTTGGGAGAACTTGCCGCCGGGGTTGCCCATGAAATCAACAACCCCATCAACGGCATAATCAACTACGCCCAGATAGTCGACGACCACTGGCTCGACAAAAACAACCGCCACGCGGAGCTGCCCCAGCGAATAATCAAGGAGGGGGAGCGAATAGCGCTGATCGTCTCCAAGCTGCTTTCCTTTGCCCGGGCGGATACCGAGAAAAAAGAAGCCGTCTCGATCGAGGATGGTGTCACCGACTCCCTCGACCTTACCGGGGCAATGCTGAAAAAGGAATTCATCGCGGTAGAACTCGACCTCCAGCCGCAGCTCCCGCGGTGCAGGGCGGTGAGACATCAGCTCCTGCAGATTTTTCTCAATGTTATCGGAAATGCCAGGCACGCCCTCAACATGAAATATCCGGGCCGAAATCCCGATAAAAAAATCACCATTACCTGCAGCACCCTCACCGGAGGCGAAAGAGAAATGGTACGCACGGTCTTCAGGGACAACGGCACCGGAATTGCGTCGGAGATTATTGACAAAGTCTGCAACCCCTTCTTCTCCACCAAGCTGCCGGACCAGGGAACCGGGCTGGGACTTAGCATCAGTCACGGCATCATAGAGGAGCATGAGGGAAAGCTTACGGTCAGAAGCAGTGCCGGCCAGTGGACGGAAATAACGATAGATCTGCCAATCTGGAAACAATAACTCTACTAATCAACGGATATGAGCACCAAACAACACAAGCCGGTGGTGGTGGTTGTCGATGACGAAGAGTCGATACGCTATTCTTTTGAGACTTTTCTTTCCGACGCCGGATATGAAGTAAGATCTGCAGCCGATCTGCAGGCGGGGTATGAACTGCTCTCTCGCCTTCAGCCGGACATTATCTTTTCCGATATCATCCTCGGCCATGACGACGGACTTGAAATAGTCGGCAAAGTCAAGGAGCTGGAGCTCAACTCTCCGGTAATAGTCATAACCGGCCAGCCAAGCATCGACACGGCCGCAAAAGCGGTCCGGCTCGGTGCCTACGACTACCTGGTCAAGCCGATCGTCAAGGAAAATCTCCTCCAGGTGGCCCGTAGCGCCCTGAAAAACAAGCAGTTGAAGGATG
The DNA here is from genome assembly GCF_900104445.1 of Desulforhopalus singaporensis. Lineage (GTDB taxonomy): Bacteria > Desulfobacterota > Desulfobulbia > Desulfobulbales > Desulfocapsaceae > Desulforhopalus_A > Desulforhopalus_A singaporensis. Next base: position 14,454 of record NZ_FNJI01000003.1, read on the forward strand.
AAAAAGAACGGATTCGCGAAGAAAAAGACCATTACAGAAATCATCTGGAAGCAATCTTTGCCAATGTTGACGACCCGATAATGTCCATCGACAACTCCCGGGAAATAGTCGCCTGCAACGATGCGGCTTACAGGATCTACCGCGCAAATGCCAACTCTTCCCGAGAGAGCGGTGTTGCCCCCGACGAATCAGCACCCATTGCCCCGCTCAAGGGAACCCTGGCAAGCCGGAGCGATAACCCCTTTTTGCGGGCCTGTGCCGACTCAATTGAAAGATCACTGAGCCACCGGGAAAGCATCAAGGACGAGAGAAGGACATTTACCAGCAACCAGGGTCAGCAATGTCTGATTTCCATAAACTGCTCACCGCTCGTCGACAAAAGGGGGCTCTCCCTGGGGGCCGCCCTGGTGGTAAAGGATCTTACCCGCCTGCACCTGCTGGAAAAACGGTTGAAAGAGACTTCCGATTTTCATCGTATTATCGGTAATTGCCATAAAATGGGTAGAGTTTTCGAACTGATCAGGGCAGTTGCCGATACCGACGCCACGGTGCTGATTACCGGAGAAAGCGGTACCGGGAAAAGTCTTGTGGCCCGTGAGATTCACGAGTTGAGCGAGAGGTCAACCTACAATATGGTAACGGTCCGTTGTGCGGCCCTTGCCGAACAGCTTCTGGAGAGCGAACTGTTCGGTCATGTCAAGGGCGCCTTCACAGGTGCCGTGGCGAACAAGACCGGCAGGTTTGAACTTTGCAACAAAGGCAGTATATTTCTAGACGAAATCGGCGAGATTTCACCGACCCTGCAGCTCAAACTGCTGGGCGTCATCCAGGACAGGGAATTTGAGAAGGTGGGCGACAGCAGACCGGTCAAAATCGACACCAGGATAATAGCCGCCACCAACCGCAACCTCAAGGAAGAGGTGGCGCAGGGCAACTTCCGCGAAGATCTCTATTACCGCCTGAACGTGGTTGAAATCAAGATGCCTCCTCTTCGAGAAAGGCACGGCGACATCCCACTTCTGACCGAACACTTCATCACCGGATTCAGGAAAAAGTACAACAAGCAGATCTCCTCCGTCGCAGCTGAAGTGATGGAGCTTTTTACCTCCTACATGTGGCCCGGCAACGTGAGGGAACTTGAACACGCTATAGAACACGGCTTCGTACTGTGTCGTGGCGAAGTAATTGAAATCGACCACATTCCCCAGGAAATCTGTGATTTCCCCCCGGAATCAACGTTCAGGGCTGTCCACGGCCAGATGTCTGAGACGGAGGAGAAAGCCGAACTGATCGCAGCTCTTGAAAAGACAGACTGGAACAAAGCCAAGACCGCAAGACTTTTGGGAGTCAGCCGGCCTACCCTCTACAGAAAGCTGGAAAAATTCGGTCTCGACCAGTCCTGAAAACAACCGCACACAAGTGTAATATGTTACACTTGTGTCGTTACACTCCTGGATCACCCGTTGCGCCTGCCCCCTCCTCTTGCCCCCCGCTTGTTCGACCGTTTGCTGCTGCCGCCATGCCAGCATCAGAAAATCATTATTAATCAAGCAGTTACAACAACAGAATAATTAATTCGGACAATAAACTTCAGGCATGGTTTTTGATTCAGCAATGAGTATCCGGTAAATCAGACAATGCAGCAGCCGTTTGTTCTGCGGCGGCCTCCTCCATACGGGAAGCCACGGCGGAAAACCGGATAACCCTACAGAGAAATTAGGTTTCCGGGACAAAAGAAAGGACACGGGCCGCCAACCGTGTCTTTTCCTGAAACCTGATCTCTTAAGATGAAACCACACCAAGGAGGTTCTTTATGAAACGCAACTCTCATGCAGGTTACCTGCAGAGCGGTGGTTTGAGCCTCAACATGTTTACCGAGGATGAACTGTATGAAATTCATCTTGCAACCCTTGAAGTGCTGGAACACACCGGTGTCTACTTTGAGGATGCAGAGGCAAGAGAAATTTTAGCAGGTGGCGGTGCCATAGTTGATCCGAAGACTCATGTTGTCAAATTTCCGCCCTACATGGTGGAGGACGCCATTCGCTCGGCCCCGGGCAGTGTCACCCTGGCAGGCCGCGACCCGAAAAACGATTACCTGCTCGGCAATAACCGGGTGGGCTTTACCAATTTCGGCGAAGGGATATCGATTATAGACATACACAGCGGCCAGCTCAGAGAAACCGTGAAAAAGGACGTTGAGGAAAGCGCGGTGATCATCGATTACCTTGACGGCATCGACGTTTATGAACGCGCGGTAGGTGCCCATGACGTCAACCAGGACGTCCAGCCCCTGCACAACGCCGAAGCGTTTTTATCAAACACCACCAAGCACTGTTTTCACGGCGCTGGGAACGGCCGGTTGATGAAAGGGGCGCTCGACATGGCCGCCGCCATTGTCGGGGGATACGACAAACTGGCCCAGCGGCCGATTATATCTTTTAACACCTGCCCGATCAGTCCCCTGAAGCTCGTCAAAGACTGTACCGAAATCATCGTGCAGGGAGCCAGGGCCGGTGTCCTGGTCAATATACTCACCCAGGCACTCTCGGGTGGATCGGCCCCTGTCACTCCCGCCGGCACCCTGGTCATCCACAACGCCGAGGTACTGTCAGGAATTGTCCTGGGACAGACAGTCAGAAAAGGTACCCCGATGATGTTCGGCAGCTCGACCTGTCCGCTTGACCTGAGAATGGCCACCGCCACGGTCGGGTCCCCGGAGTGCGCCCTGATCAATGCCGGCGTCGCCGCACTGTCTAAATATTATCTGCTGCCGAGCTGGGTTGCCGGCGGATAGGCTGATTCAAAAGTAGCAGACGGACAGGCTGCCCATGAGAAAACATTGACGGGACTTCTTACAGCGCTGGCAGGTGCCAACCTGATCTATGGTCTCGGAATGCTTGAATCAGGCGTAACTTTTGATTACGGACAGCTTGTGATGGACAATGAATTCGCCAGGATGATCAAACATACGGTAAACGGGATTCCGGTAACTGAGGAAACCCTCGCGGTCGATGTAATAAAGAAGGTAGGACCCTTCAACCAGTTCATCACCGAAAAACATACGTTTGAACATATGAAGAAGATGTCGCAGCCGATGCTCATTGACCGCAGGGTTCGGGATAAATGGCAGAAGGCGGGCGGCTTAACCATGCATGAAAAAGCTGCCGAAAAGGCACGGGACATACTCAAGAATCATAAACCGACACCGCTGCCAGATGACGTAAGGGCCAGGATGCGTTCTATCGTGGAAGACGCCGAAGCCGAAACCAGGGAAGAAAAAGAAAGAAAAGCAAGAGATAAAGCCGTTGTCAACTGACAACAGCGGGAAATACACCCACAGTCCACCCTCCCGGCAAGGAGCCGGGAGGGTGGAACCATCTGTCATGTGACTCCCCGACTACCAAGTCCTTACCGGTCCGGTATCAATATGGATAAAATCGGATGCGGGATAGTAGCCGACCCCCCCGCTGTGAAAAGACCTGGCGATTCTGCACAGGTGCCTGGTGGAGACCCCTCGCAACCGAATATCGATTGCCCTGCCCTCCATATGCAGGCTTTTTTTCGCAACTTTACCGCTTGCAAGCCTCAGCTTGCGGTTTGTCGCCGGAGATCGATATCCGGAGATCACTTCGAACACATCGTCGTTTCCCGTAGCCTTCTGAAGCCTGGACAGCAGGTAGAGCAGATCGGTATCGATCGGATGAACGTCGCCGGTGCGAAAGTCCCTTAAAAAATGGTTGAGCCTGTTGACGTTTTCAGGGCGTCCGCTTGTCAGGTTCACGCGACAGGCAAGCGATTCTTTGGTATGGGTGTTATATAAACCGAGCTTGTGGTACGAGGGCTGTGAGGCCATACCAATGGCCGGTGTCGCTGCCACAAGCCCTGCGGCAACCCGTACTCCGTTAACAATAAACCGTCTCCTGGTAAGGGCGGCGGAACTCCATCGTGCGCTCATAATACAATTTATGTTTTTTTGCAGATAGGTGCAGATTCGATTTCTGTCAGCTACTGAAGCAACGCTTGCATAAGCTTTGCGTCGCGACCGTAAACGTCGCTATTAAAATGGATTTGGTTATTTTTGTCAACCCACGCCGTCTGGTAGGTTATATGGATGGGAAAAGGCTCGGCAAGTCTTACGATTTTTCTTTTTTCCAACCCCTCGATCTCTTCGAAATTTTCCGCTGTAAATTCCCCATCCTGCCCTTGAAGCAGAAACGATGCCAGGGCCAGGGGATTGCTGACCCTAATGCACCCGTGGCTGAACGATCGTTTTGAATGCTCAAACAGCTCTCTTGCCGGCGTATCGTGCAGGTAGACCATATAGCGGTTCGGGAAAACGAATTTAACCCTTCCCAGCGCGTTTTCAGGACCGGGCTCCTGGCGCAGCTTGTAGCGGGACATCTGCGCTCTGCTCACCTTTTGCCAGTCTATTGCGGTGGAATCAAGCTCAACAGCATCCGGTTGCCACCCGGAAAACAGTCGTATGTTGCGTTCAACAAGATGATTCCTGTCCCTTCTGAGCGCCGGCAGTTCCTCGTTTCTGGCAATACTCGGGGGAACATTCCAGTACGGGTTGAAATCGAGATATCGTATAAGGTTTGAAAACACCGGCGTCTGGTGCTGGTACTTTCCCACTATCACCGGCACCTCAAGGCGCAACTGTCCGTTACGTACCGCCTTTAAAGTAAACCCTGCGATATTGACAAGAATATAGTTATCGCCGAGCTCATGTGCATGCCAACGCCACCTTGCCATGTTGACCCGAATCTTCATAATCAGCTCGCCAAAGGAGAGGTTCATGGCGCCAAGGGTTTTGGGACCGATAATCCCGTCCGGTTCAAGGCCGTACTTTGACTGGAAACCGGTAACCGCACGGACAAGTTCAGGGCTGTAACTTTCTACCAACTGGTGATCTTCTCCGAGCTCTTTCTTGGTCATCAACAGCTTCTGTATCGGGACCAGCCTTGTATCCGTGTCTCCCGGGCGGATAAGTTTTCCCCCGCCAATCCTTTCGAAATCGTTTTGCTTTGCAAGAGCGCGGTAATACCTCAGCGCTTCTTTCAGGTTTTCATAATACTGGTGCCGGGGAGCAAGAGACTCCAGATATTTTTTCAGATCGGGGATTTTCATTGCCGTGTCGATCGCTGCAAAAGGATCGAACTCCTCATTGCCCGCCTCAGCAAACAGCGCCGGGTCGACGGCCCGATATTTTATCTGCCCGTAGCTCATGTCATGGATGTATTTCACCAGATTATAAGTCAACAGGGTGTCAAGACGTGCCAGCTGCTGCACCTCCCTAGCGTTCCAGAGGCGCTGCAATTCGTCCACTTCGTAGTCGGACGGGTCAAGCCCCTCCAGATCGGAACGTGCCAGATAATCAAGAATAACCGCAGCCCTGTCCCCGACTCCGTCAACTCCAACCCATAGCGGCTGCCCGCCGGTTTCGTGATAGATCACCGACAGACATATATCTTTTGTTTTTATGAGCGGTTGCTGCTTGCTGAAATAGAGCAATTCAAGGGGGTAGCAGGAGAGCTCGTTGGTCATGGCCTCAAGCAGCAGACCCTCTCTGGTGTCGGCATAAGATGGCGAACCCAATAAGGTGGAGATATAGATGAGCAAAACAATTTTCCTGATCATAGCACCGTTCTTTCCTGACTGGCACAGCCATTTCGAAGAGAAAAAGAGACTAATCCCTTAGGATCATTGTTGCTCACAAAACAACCCGAGTCAACCGCAACCACACTGTTTTTCGCAGTACAAACGAAAATCCCCCGCCCTGCCAGGTGGTACAGGGTCGGGGGAAAACATAGCGTTCTTTACGAACTATTAGCAGGTTACATGCGTCCTTGTTTGGCCTTTTTCAGCATAGCATACACCGAGAAGATGAAGGCAATACCCACCAGGAAGAATGGGGCACCTACGACAATGGCAAGGCTTTTTATGGCGTTGAACCCGCCTGTCAGCTGAAATATTATACCGGTCATACCGATGACAAACCCCCACAGCAGCCGCATGGAGACCTTCGGGTTGGCCTGTCCCTTGGACATCTGCATGGCGACAAAAAATGATGCGGAGTCGGAAGTGGTTATGGCAAATATTATTATATTGAAAAGAACCACGACACTTATGATCCAGCCAAGGGGCATGGAACCGAGCAGGGAGTATACCCCGCTTTCCGGATTCGCCTGAACGTTGCTCCACAAAGGCACGATCCCGTTGAGCTCTGCATAAGCCGCCGAGCCGCCCCACACCGAAAACCACAGAATTGCCAGGAGCATCGGCACCAGTATCACCCCGAACATGAACTGGCGAAGAGTCCTGCCCTTTGAGATACGAGCTATAAAACCGCCGCAGAACGGGATATAGGATATCCACCACAGCCAATAGAACACTATCCACCATCCCAGCCAGTCCCGCTGCTGAAAGTTTCCGGCGTCACTCCAGAAGGAATACTTGAGTATGCCGTTAAAATAGTCACCACACATCTGGGTCATCATATTGAAAAGGTACTGCGCCGGGGCGTGCCCGAATAGGAGCAGGAACAGAACCACGCCGCCGGCGAGTACCATATTAATCTGGCTGAGATAACGGATCCCACGTTCAATTCCTGTGGCGGCGCTGATCACGTAGGCAAAAATGAGCAATATCATGACACCGGCCTTGCCGGGATCACTGAGATGAACCCCAAACAGGGTCTCTATACCATAGCTGATAGAGGCAACACCAAGACCGATCATAGCCGCGTTGCCACCGATGGTTCCCAGGGCGCCGAGCCCATCGGCGAGCCGGCCCAGAATTGAACTGTTGCATCTGTCGCCGAGCAGTCCATAAAGACCGGTGGCGACGGTGAGCGGTTTGCCCAAGCGATAAGCCGGGAAAGCAATTGCCCAGGCGGCAAGGGCAAAGAGTGCCCACCCGTGAATACCCCAGTCCAGCAGGGTCATCTCGATGGCCTTGGGCACCCCGGCCGCCGTTCCTGCGGTCCCGGCATCTATGACGTGGGACGACTGGTGCAGATGGGTGAGCGGTTCGGCAACGGAATAAAAAACAAAACCGATACCCAGCCCGCAGCTGAACAGCATGGCAACCCAGGTCCAGAAAGAAAACTCCGGTTTATCCTCGTCCTTACCGAGCTTGAGGTCGCCAAAAGGACTCACCGCGAGATAAATACAGAACAACAGGGTCAGGCCGACCCCCAGTAAAAACGCCCAGCTGAAATTGAATATAAGGAAGTTTCTGATGGTAACCAGGGTCTTGGCTGTGGCATCGGGATATGCTAGTGCCAGCACAATAACCGTTGCAAACGACAGCAGCACCGGCCAGAAAATGGCCCGGTCGTACTTGCCGAAAATACGGGTTATCAATGTATCTGGCGATACATCGACATCTTTTGATTCAATTGCAGTTATATTACTGGAATCCATATCTGCTCCTTTTTTCTTGTTTACTTTTGTTCAGGCAGGCGACAGTGCGGTGCCTGATCCCCAAGGACGCCGGCACAATCAGGATTACAAGATCCATGCCAGGCCCGGGGATAACAAAAAAAGGCAGATATTCACTATAATATCAATTTATTGCGGAACAAAACAAAAGAACAGACAGCGTATCTCAGCGCCTGGTGGCGCGAGTCTTTACAGTGGTGTAAATACAGTAATGTAACTGCTGACAGGAATTAGCGGCAGGGTTGGGGCACCTTTTACTCCCGCGCACGGGATATTCCGGTTCCGATACGGTCCGCCACCATGCTTGACACGGGGGAGTTGTGGCCCTTTAAGGGTTTCACGTGGTATGGTTCAGACAAAAAAATGAGCCTCGCCTTGTGGGGGAGGACGGCGAGACTCATCCACTACCTCGTGTCTGGTCCGCGACCCGATCGGCAAATCACAACATGCCTGAAGGGTTTGGGGCACCGGAATATTTGTTCACTTTCCGGTATCCCGTTCGCAGAAACAGTGTGGGTTACGCTTCAATAGCTCCGGAACGAACTCCTTTAAGGTAATTACCGCAGAAGTTGTCGTTGCCAAGGAGCATATCGGCAGTTTTGATGGTCGCCATAATCTTTTCATCGAGCGGATCGATTATGGCGGAGTCCATACCGGCATCCATCATCAGGGCCACGAAAGTCCGATTGATGATTTTGCGCTGGGGCAGTCCATATGAGATATTGGACAGGCCGCCGGTGATATGGATTTCAGGGTAGTTGCTCTTTATTCCCCTGACCGCATCCAGCACCATATTGCCTTTGTTGTTGTCGGTGCTGATCGGCTGCACCAGCGGATCGACATACATTGAGCTCACCGGGATACCGATTCCGCTAAGTTCCTTAACCAGGGTGTCGGCCCGGGCGATGATGTCAGCCGCTGAGGAGGGCATTCCCGCATCGTCCATGCAGAGGGCGATAATTTTGCAGGCTTTTCCTTCGAGAAAAGGCATCATCGCATCAAAGCGCTCTTTTTCAAGACTGATGGAGTTGATCATCGGTTCCGTCGAAACCATTCCAAAAGCCATCTCAAGTACCGCAGGATCAGGAGAGTCGAGGGCCAGGGGGATTGAAACTACCGGCTGAATGGTATCAAGCAGCCATTTCATATCTTCGGTTTCATGACCGATCCTTGCGCCTGCGTTTACATCGATGTATGCAGCGCCTGCTTCCTGCTGCTTCTTTACATCGTCTACGATATAATCAGCGTCGCGGTTAGCTACGGCCTCTTGGACTTTTTTTCTGGAGGTGTTAATTCGCTCACCTATGACTTCAAACATTTTCCAACTCTCCTTTATGCAGCCAGTTTCTTGGCAAGTTTGGCAGCTGATCCGGCATCCGGTGCAAAACCGTCGGCGCCGATTTCATCAGCATAAGCCTGGGTTACCGGAGCACCGCCGATCATGATCTTGACCTGCTCCCTGAGTCCTGCCTCGGAGATGGCGTCGATGGTCTCTTTCATCATCACCATGGTGGTGGTGAGAAGTGCAGAAAGGCATACGATGGATGCGTTGTTATCTTTAATCTGGGCAACAAATTGTTCCGGATCGATGTCCACCCCGAGATTGACTACCTTCATACCGGCACTTTCCATCATCATCGCTACCAGGTTCTTACCGATGTCATGGAGGTCGCCTTTGACGGTTCCGATAACTACGGTTGCCGCGGCAGAAGATTCGTCGTCTCCGAGGAGGGGCTTGATGATTTCCAGGCAGGCTGCCATGGTTTGTGCAGCCATGAGAACCTCAGGAATAAACATGTCGCCGCTTTCCATCTTCTCGCCGACGATATCCATACCTGCAATCAGACCTTTGTTCAGGATCTCGCTTGCAGCAACTCCCTCACCAACAGCGCCGTTTACCAGAGCGGTGAGTTTATCCTGATCACATGCCACCAAAGCTTCCTGCATTGCATTAAAATCCGCCATTTCCTTGTCTCCTTTTTTATCCATCTATTAAAAGTTCCAGAGTAACCGCATCGGCCAAAAGAATTATTGCTTGCCCACCCTAATCCTTTTCTTCCGACTCGGGTGCTGAATCCATCAGCAAAGACCCCTGGTGTCGCCTAAACCTGGTTGAACCGTATTTCTCGATTTTCCAATCCGGTATCCGGCAATCCGGACATGCCTTGAAATACCATTTATTTCTGAGCCACCTGCCAGCCCTGCTGTTGCGGGAATCCCTCACCAGGAATTCCTTGTTACAGTGGGTGGTTATCTTACCCATTTCGCCGACAACTTCGATGGATCTTACCCCGTGAAGTCTGCCGCTGCGGGAGGGCCAGAGTTTGATCTTATTAATCACGTTAAAGATCTTGACTCTTTTGCGATAAAATCTCGCCTTAGCAGATTTGTTCTTTTTGTTTTCCAACTCTCTTGCCTGTTGCATCTTTTCTGCGAATGACAGCAACGCATGGCGAAGAGTCCGGGAGTCGCACCCGGCTGCATGGATTTAGAGTCCATGTGATCACATCCGATCCACTCTCCGCATGTCGCTGTTTCGTGTCTAATTCACCATCCGGGCAAAAAAGACTGCTTCGATGAAACTCTATCAAATAACCGCGCCAGTCTGTCAAAACACTCCACCCAACACATAAAAAGAGCGAGCAAGCACATAACATCCTGAGAACACGGATTATTGCAATTCGTCGTCATTCAACACTTAATGTTACAATAGAGCCCTATAACACACTTGGGCTTTTTATACATCAAAAAAAAAATTAATTTGGAGAAAAATAAGCAAATTTGATAAAATATCTCACAAAATGTCTAACCCTTTCATCTAAAAGTTCACCTCAATGCCAGAATGTATGGTGGCAAAATTTTTCCTGGCACCAATTTCCAGTCAAAAAAGGGCGGCACCCGGCCCGATTTTTACCTCCGCGGCACCTGTCTTGATAATCCAGCTACCGCGGAAATCCTTGGTTTCACCCCGATCAGCAGCCTGCCGGCCTGCCTTTTTCGTCCCATCCCCTGAGTCGGTAATAGTCCTGGAGCATGTACTCCATCTCTTCAGCGGTAAGAGATCCGCCCTCGGGCAGCGACTCCTTGTGCAGTCTCTTGGGAAGCCGGTCATCCTCTGCGGTAAATCCTTCCTGGAGATTGAACTGCCTTGTCATGTCGGAAATATAGGAGGCAGTCTCCCGCAAAGAATCGGTGGTCGCCTCGCGCCCGGTCACCAGGGAGATGGTTTTGACCAGCTCTTCCCATGTGTACAGGTCGCGATAAAAACGGCACAGGGTCAGGGTGTCGAAAATGTTCAGCCGATCCTCGAAATCGATAAGCATTTCCGCCTTGTCCTTGATCTGGTCAGCTGGAATCATGCCGGCCAACTCTGGCTTGTAAAAGGTGGTTCGCAGGTGACAGGCCCCACGTGGAGAAGTGCCGAAGGTAAGGCCCATCCCTTTGAGCTTTCTCGGATCATACCCTGCAGGCTCCATGCCTTTTACGTGGATGGCGATATCTTCAAGCTGCCATTTTGCAGCCGCAGCCTTGATGCCGTCTGCCAGCACCGCGCCCTCGTCCTTTCTGGCGCAGATCTTCTCGAGCAGCTGTGCTGCCTGGGTAGCATTGCCATATTCGATTTCATAATCAATGCGGCCCTGCTCCTTGGCCTCCATCATCAGCCCGCAGAGGTTTCCGGCGGTAATGGTGTCCATCCCCAGCCGGTCACACAGATCGTTGAGATAGGCCACCTCCTCCATTTCATCGATCATACAGAGGCCGCCAAAGGCATAAATCGTTTCATACTCGGGTCCCTCAAGCTGCAGATCCTTGTGCCGACCTTTCTTGATGGTCGCCAGGCGCCCGCACGCCATAAAGCACTTGGCACAGGCGTGAGCGGTTACATCGTGCTCTTCATGATAGGTCTCACCGCTGATCTTCTCCCAATGTTCACAGGACCCCTGGGACCAGTATTTTGCCGGAAAAGCGCCGGAGTTGTTCATCAGGGCCACCATCATGGTTGTCCCCATTTTCTTATAGGCCTTCACCCCGGGGTGATTGACGTTCTCCTTGGAGAAACCCTTGGCATACTCGGCAACGCCTTCCGGATCCGCGTACTCCCTCTTACGATCACCTTGAAAGACAACGCCTTTTACCATTTTGGAACCAAGAACCGCTCCCACACCGGTACGGCCTGCGCAACGCCACTTATCATTGGCGATGATCGCATATTTAACCAGGTTTTCCCCGGCGGGACCGATTACAACCGCGCCTTTTTTCCGATACGCTTCATTCCCGGCATCAAAGCGCTCCATGGCCTGCTCTTCGGCGGTAAAGGTATCCATGCCCCACAGCTCGGATGCATCCTCAAACGTTACCCCGTCGGGGGTGATGACCGGCACCGTCGGCTTGTCGGCCTTACCGGTAAAAATGATCAGGTCGAACCCGGTCGCATCGATCGCTTCGGGAACCTTCCCCCCGGAGTAGGACTCGGAATAAAAACCGGTAAGAGGGGATTTGGTATACACTCCGTACCGGGACCCACCCCAGAGACGGCCGCCGCAAAACGGACCGGTAGCGATGATAATATTGTTTTCCGGAGCCAGCGGGTCGACCCCCTCGGGGTTCCTCTTAAGCAGATAATGGGTCGCAAGCCCTTTCCCGCCTAAGCACTTGGCGAGCACCTCGTCTTCAATTGCTTCAATTGAAAAACTCTTTGAGCTCATATCGACAATCAACAGCCTGTTGTAATACCCTTTCATATATCTCTCCTGTAGTAATAGCCGTAACTGTTAAACCGGTCGGCGGTGAGCGCTGCCGGGTCCGTATTATCAACAATCGGTTAGTGGTTGCCCGGAAAATCACCGATCATAACGTCACTTCAGCCTGTGACCAGCCCGGCGTGTCCTATCCCCGTCCACTCCCTTGCCAACCGATTCGTCCTGAGCTTTTTAACGGCTTACGACGCAAATTTTCTGCAACACTGCCCCCGGCTCTTTTCCTTCACGTCTCATATCGCAAGCACTTTCGGCTGGTTACACAACAAAACCGCCGACCACACACCTGCAGGCAGGATCACCTGGGGGGTAAAAAAACGGTGCTTCGCCTCTTACAAAGAGAAAAGGCAAAGCACCCAGGTATTCTCACAACGGGTTTGACCCCGTCTTTTCTGTAAGGAGTCGGCGGAGATCACGCCCACCGGCCCCTGAATAAAAAGTTACTTCTGAGCAATCAGCTCCTTGACCTTGTTGACACCGTCCTGCGCATCTTCAGCATAGGCATCGGCACCAATACGGGCAGCCCATCTCGGGGTTACCGGAGCGCCGCCAACCATGGTGAGGAAACGGTCACGCATCCCTGCTGATTTCAGGGCTTCCTCAAGCACCTTCTGCTCCTTCATGGTGGTGGTCAAAAGGGCGCTGGTCCCGATAACATCAGCGTTCACCTCATCCGCTTTCTGGATGATGGTATCAACATCGATGTCACGGCCGAGGTCATAGACTTCAAAACCGTTCGCTTTCATCAGCGATACCACGATACATTTGCCGATATCGTGCACATCGCCCTTAACGGTTGCAATAACCACGCGCCCGGCCTTCTTGGCTGCGACGTTAGAACCTGTGGCAAGCGCATCGTTGACCAGGTCTGTTGCGATTTTCATAACGTCCGCCGCCTGCATCAGCTCAGGAAGAAACAGCTCACCGCGGCCGAAAAGATCACCCACCTTGTTGATACCGGGGATGTACGCCTGGTTCATCAGCTCCAGCGGATCACCGCCGTCGGCGATGACCTTTTTGGTAATCTCCTCAACCTTTGCTTTGTTCTGATCGACAAGCATCTGTTTTGCTTCTTCTATGATCTCAGGGGAAATCATAACGTTCTGTCTCCTTACTTTTCAGATTATAAACCCGGATCCCCGGCATTAACCGGCAGGGTAGAACCGAAGATCCGGACTCGTCCAGGAATCAAATAGCAGCCCGTTTCCTGAACCTGTCAACGCAGTTGATTTGTATATCAAGCGCCTTCTGGATATTGAATTTAGCTTCGATTCCCTTGGCGCATCCAGGCAGCGGGGTAATCTGGCCGATGTTCATGTCCTCACGAACTTCAGTCATTATTACCGGATCAGTCAGTTCCGCTACCGCCACACCAAGTTTATCAGCTACATACTGTTTTGCTTCCCAGGTTCGCATGCCCTTTGACATTTGCACACGAGCAACCAGATCTCCGGCTCCTCGCATTCCGCCCATGCCTGAGGCGTGCGCGTGGGTGATCGCCATGGAAATGGGATCGCCCACGCCAACCTACAATCCGTCCAGACGGACCAGGCTGGTCATGGCGGCCGAAGCTCTCGACACTGAGTCGATCGGCGGATGGTCGTTGACTGGAACCGCTCCAACGCCCATTCCCATGTTGGGATGAATCGGAATCTCTGCAACCTCGCCGCAGGCCTTCATAAAGGTGATTGCGCGGGCCAGGTTCCATGCGGAGGTTTCCGTGGTATTGGTATTTACCACTGGGCCGAAAATGGTTGCTCCGGCCTGGGCGGCGAGCCGAACCTGATCATGGGCGTAGAGCCCTGCAAGCCGCGTTCCCTCAAACTCAAGTTCGCCATGCATACCGAGGATAAACTCACCCGCCATGCCGATCTCGATGCAGATGTCCGGATACTTCTCTTTCAGTTTCTTGGTAGCCATCAGCGATGCGAGGAAATCGGCGTCGCCGGCGGCCCCTACGGAGTCGAGGTTGATGCCGTCGGCCCCTGATTCATACATTGCCGAACCGGCAAAAACAATGTCTCTCACCGCTTCCTCTACAGTCTGCTCAAGGGACTCGCGAGCCTCCTTGATCTTGCCGTTGGGCAGCAGCTCTGCAGGGTTGGGGAAAGGCCCATCGGGCTGACTGTAAAGCCCGAGATTCGGCATTGCCCCGTAAAACAGCGGGATATGCGTGGAAAGCAGCGCCTGTTCCAGGATCGGCTGCTCCATCGTAACGATCGGCTTAAGCGGCTTATAGCTGTAATCGACATGACACAGCTCCATGGTGTCTGCGCCCATGATTTTTTCATAGATCTGCAGCGCCTGGATTCTGTCGACGTTTACGCCGACCCGCCTGATTTTCAGGGTACCGGCATCATAGGTCAACAGAACCTCTTTACCCGGCTCCACACTGACAAACTTATAGGGGCTGGCAAGAATCTCGTAGAGATGCTTCAAATCATCATCGGTCAACGTGGACACCTTGGCACGATCCGCCGCATCCTCCGTTCCCGCATGAAGCTCCTCCATAAGCTCCTTCTCGTCCAGTTCGAGTGGCGTACCATCCCCGTATCGGGAAAATATCTTAGCCATTTGACTCTCCTAGTAACGTCTTATGGGGTTGTTGTTACTCTTTAAGGCAACCATCAGCCGTTCAGCTCTGACAGGCCCGCTTCCATAATGCTCAATCCTTTCTCAAGCAGCTCATCCTCTATATTGAGCGGCATCAGAACACGGATGACATTGCCGTGAATACCGCACACCAGAATCGACAGTCCCCTGTCAAAGCAGTAGGAAGAAAGCTTCTTCGCAGTGTCGGCATCAGGACGGCCGTCTTTGGTTACGATTGTTATCCCGCGCATTGCGCCGAGACCACGAATCTCCCCGACATTGGCAAATTTTTCAAGCCACTGCCCAAACCGCGCGCCCAGGGTGTCTCCAAGTTTTACCGATTGCTCCAGGAGATTTTCCTGCTCGAAGATGTCAAATACAGCATTGGCAGCCGCACAGGCCAGCGGATTTGCACCATAGGTGCCGCCGAGTCCGCCGGGATGAACGGCGTCCATAATTTCAGCACGGCCAACTACGGCACTGATCGGCATTCCTGCAGCAAGGGACTTGGCGCAGGTCATCAGGTCAGGCTCAACACCCCAATGTTCCATTGCAAACATTTTTCCGGTACGGCCAAAACCGGTCTGGATCTCATCGGCGATAAAGAGGATGCCATGCTCCTTGCAGAACTCTGCAACCTGCGGATAAAAATCATCCGGCGGAGCAAGGAAACCACCTTCGCCCAGTACCGGCTCGGCAATGACCGCCGCGGTGTTTTCCGGATCTATTCCGGTAATAAAAGATTCTTTGAACGCTTCAATATCACCAAAAGGTGCTTGATATACTTCCGGGGCAAACGGACCGAAGCCCCACTTGTACGGCTTGACCTTGGCGGTCATGGTCATGGTCAGGCAGGTACGACCGTGATATGCGGCATCGAACACTACAACACCCGGTCTCTTGGTATAGTAGCGGGCGATCTTGATCGCGTTCTCCACCGCCTCGGCGCCACTGTTGATAAACACGGCCTTTTTCGGGAAATCACCGGGAGTTGCCTTGACCAGGCGATCGGCCAGGCGAACAGCGCCCGGGTAAGGATTTACCATGAAACAGGTGTGAGTGAATTTTTCCGCCTGGTCCTTGATAGCCTCGACCACTTTCGGGTGGCTGTGACCAACGTTCATTACCGCAATACCGCCGGCAAAGTCGATGATCTCATTGCCCTCCACATCGGTGAGGATCGATCCCTTGGCCGAAGCGATGTACTTCGCTGTACCGCTGGCATAACCGGCGGATACCACCTGAGATCTCAACTCATGAATACTGCTGTTGCTTGTCATGTCCATCAAATCTTCTCCCACGTTTTTAATGTTTGCAGTTTAGCAGATCGTTACAGATCAAACTTCCCCGCCCTGTGTGCCTTAAGGTAATTACCACAGTAATTGTCGCGGCCGGCAAGCGATTCCGCTGCGATCATATTGGCCATCATCTTCTTGTCCAGAGGATTAATGATCAGTCCGTCAAGTCCTTTGGCAATCGCCATTACCGCAAAAGTCTGGTTAAGGAATTTTCTATTGGGCAGCCCGAAGGAAATATTGGAAAGCCCGCACATGGTGTGCACTCCCTTAAACTCTTTATTGATCGCTTCAACAGCGTTGATAAATTCCATGCCGAATTCAGCATTGGTTGAAACCGGTTGAACAAGGGGGTCGACAAAAATATTATCAAGCTTCACCCCTACTCCGGTGAGACCATTGATCAGTTTTTCAGCAATATCAAGACGTTCTTTGGTCGTCTCCGGCATGCCTTCATCGCTCATGCAGAGAGCAACCACCTTGAGATCGGTGCCGGCGAGTATCGGCAACAGAGCCTCATACCGCTCTTTTTCAAGAGAAATGGAATTGATCATCGGGGGAGCATCACCCTTGTGAACCTTAAGAGCGCCCTCGATCGCCTGATAGCTGGGACTGTCAATTGCACAGGGTACGTCAACCACCTCCTGGACCGTCTCCACCAGCCACTTGAGATAATCGCCTTCTTCCTCCACGAAAATACCGGCGTTTACGTCGATATAATTAGCACCCGCTTCTTCCTGGTCTTTCGCCACCTTCTGAATCGCCGCCACGTCCTGGTTAAGAATCGCCTCGCCAATTGCCTTACGGCTGGCGTTTATCAGCTCACCAACAACAATCATATCCCGCTCCTTCACTTGTTTTTCATTAATGAAAAACCCGGCCGGACCTGCCAAGAACCCGGCCAGGCTGAGGAGAAACGCTTTTCGGCAGAAAAAAGCGCCTCATGTCGCCTCGTTTCAACTCTATGTCTCGACACCCCCGGAGAGCACATCAAAATTTTCCAATATGGATCGGCCGGGGACACCGCTTACCCACGCAACATATTCTTTTCACCTGTTTCATAGCATCTATCGTGCCACTACGTCGCCATTGCCACATTTAACGAAAAATCAAAACGTTACAATTCCCAACCCAAGAGACACAAAAATAACACCGGCGGGTTTTGATGCATAAAATGTTCAAAAAATTAAAATATAGTGTTATTTCAATTGGTTGCAATGACCCTAAAATGCATCAATGAATTTTTTAGATTTTCTTCAGTGAATACGGCATGTTGCGTGCATATCGAATCATTATCAACTCAAATGCATAGTAAAAACGCCCCCTCTGATGGAGGGCGGGGACGATGACGACGCTCATTCAACCGCAGAACTCAGCCGCGATTGCGCTTGAGCCTGTGGGAAAGATCGTGTTCGGATAATTTTCTTACGACCTGCGACTGGCTGATCTCAAGATGTTTTGCCAGGGTCCGGGTGGTGGTATAGGTGTTGAGGGCATGCTCCAGAATAGATTTTTCATACTCAGCCAGACTCTTTTTAAGGCTCTGCTCCACCACCGGTCCCGGAGTCTTCACCCGCTTGTCCGTTGCGGCGTAGACCGCTTCCCCCTCAGACACCGCACTCAACAGGCTGTTATCCGCCAGCACGATCATCTTTTTCAGGATATTCTTCAGTTCCCTGACGTTTCCCGGAAACGGGTACGCCTGGATTTTATCAAGCTCCTCTGAGGTCAGTTGTCTGTTGGCATTGTATTTTTCATTGTATTTATTGAGAAAATAGAGGGAAAGCTCAAGAATATCTTCGCTTCGCTCACGTAAAGGCGGTATCGTTATGGGAAACGTGTTGAGCCTGAAAAAGAGATCTTTGCGGAATTTTCGTTCACGGACCCTGCCGGCGAGATCGACATTGGTTGCGGCAATCACCGTACAGTTAATCGAGATCGGCTCCAGACCGCCCAGATGCATAATCTCTTTTTCCTCAAGGCAGTGAAGAAGCTTTGCCTGCAGACTGATGGGAAGCTCGCCGATCTCGTCGAGGAAAATGGTCCCGTCATTGGCCAATTCAAAAAGCCCTATCTTGCCCTGGTCCCTGGCCCCCGTAAAGGCCCCCTTTTCGTACCCGAACAGTTCCGCCTCCAGCAGACTCTCCGGAAGGGCGGCGCAGTTGATCTTCACAAAGGGACCCTTGCGCTTGGAACTGCTGGTGTGCAGATATTTGGCAAGCATGCTTTTGCCCGTCCCCGACTCTCCGAGAATCAGGATGTTGGATATCGCCATATTTGCCAGCTTACGGCACACCAGAAGTATGTCCTGCATCTGGCGGCTGTATGCGATTATCTCTTCTTTAGCCAGATCCTGCAGATGGAGTTCGCTCAATTCAACCTTGAAGCGGTCGGTTTCCTCCTTGGCCTGCTGCAATTCCCGTTGAAGCTCGTTGAGCCGTGTCAGGTCCCGTTCGTTGATGATGACCATGGTGATCTTTCCGTCATCGTCGAAAACAGGGGTTCCGGTAACCAGCAGCTGTTTACCGGTTCTGTTCACCTTCTGGATAATGGTTGTCTGCTCCCCGGTCTTGAGTACTTTTCCGGTAACCGACTGATCAATAAATCCTTCATCGACAAGATCACCGACGTATCTCCCGATCGCATCCTCTTCCGGGAGTCCGTGAAGTTTTTCACTTGCCTTGTTGACACTGATAACCACCCCCTGTCCGTCGCAGACCCAGAGACTTTCCGAGGAGTTGTTGAAGATGGTTTCCAGCTGTGAATTCATATCCTTGAGATCCCTGGTCTTCCTTTGAACTTCCACCTCAAGGCGTTCTTTGGCGTTTTTATAAAAATTTTCCTGCTTCTTTCTCTCCGTAACATCGCTTAAAATGGAGATTATCGCCATAATTTCCTGATTAGCGCCAAGGATCGGCGAGGAACTCATCGAGACGACAATCTCTTCCCCGTCCGGCCGGTGTATCAGCAATTCACAGTCTTTAACTATGAGGTGATTGCTGGACAGGGAATGTCTGGCAAAACTGTCCGACAGTATCCCGTTTTCTCCTGTATACGATATTTTGCCCCCTCTGCCGTGGAATTCCCTGGCAAAATGTCTGCCGATGATCAGCTCCCTGGAGATCCCGATCATTCGCTCCATCTCCTGATTCATCATCAGCACGGAATTATCGGACCCACTTGAGATCATTACCCCGATCGGCACCTGCTGAAGCGCCGCTTTCAACTGCTCATTCTGCCGCTGGAGCGAACTGTTTTCCTGCAGACACTTTTCGAGTTGTTCCATCCGTTTGTCGTTACTGATCACATCGCTCATGCCCACGCCCAGGGTTGCAATTAATCTCCGGCCCGAATGCGGGAAATTATCCGGGCCTGAAACAATACCAGATGCATTGTTTCAGGTGAATACGGCCAGGAGGTGCACCTGCCGTTGTTGCATCACATAGTAACAAAGTTTTCAGACAAATAAAGGGCGACGGTAAAATTCGCCGGGGAGAATAAGGGGGGAAAGCCCCCTTACTTGCATGCCATTCAGGCTACCGGGCGATAGCTCAACTCTTGGCGGTCGGTGTCAACCACACAGTCACACCCCGTCTGCAGTTTATCGAAATCGCCACGGCCAATCAGGGCAACGACGACCTGAGAATCATAAAAATGTTTACTGATAACAGGCCCTGCAACAAGCAGGGGATCAAGTTCGACGTTGATTATTGCCACAGGACCGGTTTTTTGCCTGACAAGCTCAAGCAGCACCATGGGTGCCGCGGCAGACCCTTTGCCATAGGGAAAAAGCAGCACTTTGCCGGTGATCGACTGCCCAAACAGCTCATGTCGCGGATCGGTTACCACGCCTGTCGCCGGATCCACTCCCCCCCAGAAGCTTATGGTCTGGTTACTTTTCAGGATTTGTCCGGAAACCCGACCCGCCACCAGAGGCTTGCAGTGAATTACATTCTCCATGGCACCCCGCTCCGCAAGATCCTGCCCTCGACTGCCGAGGCGACGCAGTCGCCTATGGACCCGTATGCCGCCTTAAACCCAGCCTGGGAGTGGATATAATTAGCGGCTTTCACCGAGTTGGTCATCATGGTTCCCGAACTCTTCAGGTAGTTGGGATAAAGGAGCAGGCAGCCGTCGCAATAGACTTCTATACCGTACTCTCTGAGTTCGTCGACAAGCCCCTCCCGCCTTGCCCACTTCAAGATTTCCCTGCTGGTGAACACGGTAAAAAAGACGTTGCCGTTGATTTTTTTACCCCGCACACACTGCAGAAGAGTTCTGAATTCAGCTTTGGAAAAATGGGGACATCCCAGACCGACCCAATCCAGATCGTCTTTTTCAGCAGTCCAGAGGAGTTCCTCCGATTGCCAGATATCTTCAAGGGTAACTGCGTGACGCTCCACCTCGACGCTCTGATCAAGACAGGAATCAAGGGTTATCGCTTCCGGGGTGATACCTTCGAGATGAAACAGGGCGGTGGCCCCGGAGGATGCCGCGGCGGCACCAAACCCTTTCAGGTCATCGAGATTCACCGCTCTTCTCGGAATTCCCGATACCGCCACGATACTATTGCCGAACCGGTTACCGATAAAATATCCCAGGAGGGGATAAAACCTGGGATCGGCGAAAATATCCCCACTAAAACCCTCAAGATCCACCAGATACTTGGCTTTTCTGTTTTCCTCGAGATAAAGGCCACTCTTGGGAGCGCGTCCGGTCAGGGCACAGCAGATATCCACCAGATCACCGGTTCGATTGGTTCTCGCCCCAAGAATGGAATTGGCATAGACGATGGCGTTGGACTCGGACCAGGCGACATTCTCCCTGAGTCCGGGGAGAATGTTATCCTGATAAGGGGCGCAGGTCCACGAGCCCAGAGCGCCCATGGCCAAATGAGCCTGCTCCAGTCGTTTTATTTTCTGCAGCAACCCGTCGGGAACACCATAAACTCCACCTCTTGCAATATCATAGGAGGTATTGTTCATCGATGTCGGTACCGCTACCCTGCCCCCCAACCGGACAAGATGTTCGACAAATTCGAGACCGGCATCGCCGAGATAGAATCCGCTGTCGGTGTGTACATGAGTGATCTCCACCAGCTGCGGCGCGTCAACCGCTTCGGCAAGCTCGACAATAACGGACATGGCCATTGCCGCAGCCGCGCCCCTTTCACCGTCACGCATCCTCTTCTCATATCCTGTAAGTCTCATGTCTCGCCAACCCTGTTATTTGCCGCTCTTTCTCTCCCCACACTCACGACAGCACCGGGCGGCAGGGAGAGCTTTGCGGCATTGTTCCGCCATCTACTTGACAGTGAGCACGGGACAATGCGCTTCGAGGATGATATACTGGGCGTTGGAACCAAAAACCATCTTGCCGATCTTGCTGCGCTTTTTTATCCCGATAATTATCTCATCGACCTCTTTCTGCTTGGCGTAGCGGACGATGTCCTCTCCCGGGGCAACACCCCTGATCAGCAGATGAGTCTCACAGGCAATACCCTCTTTGTCGAACACATCGTTTTTAATCTGGTTCATCTGCTCTTCGAGTTCTGAGAGCTCCTCGATTTTCCGGTCAGCCGAACAGGTCCGGACAAGGTAGACGTAGGCGCCGTCAGCCTTAGCTCTTTCCACCCCCTTTTCAAGAACGTTGGAAATAGAGGTGTTTTTGTCGTACGCAATCAGTATCTTCATTTCAATTCTCCTTTGTTGGAATAAACTCTTGGGCTACGTAAAAAAAATCATGTAAGTAGCCTCCAAAAGTAGTCCTCTTCTATGATTTCGCCACCCCTCACCCTACTTTTTCTCACATTCCCGGTCAAAAAACAAATTTTAGGATGAAATTACAGAATATTACAGACAACCGATCAGGCACGAACATTTTTCAGCGCTGCACCAACCGGCTTTTCATAAGAGATCCATCCATGTTCCCGCCCTCTAACTTTTATATTCCTGGAGATGATCAGCAATCACTGTTATCGGATGCACCACATCCATACCCGTTCCGTGAGCCATCTGGAGACTGCAGGTTCCGCACTCCGTTGCAACAGCCGAGTATTGACTTGGGTCTATCCCGGCAAACACTTCCCCGCCCGTAACCATCGAGTAGTCATAAAACTGCTTTTTCTGTCCCCAGGCGCCGGAAATGCCGCAGCATCCCCTGTTGACGTCGTGCACCTCGAGTCCGGGGATGAGGCGCAGTGCATCAATGGCGACACCGCCAAGGTCCTGAACCCGTTGATGACATGGAAGATGATACGCCAGCCGAGCACCACATTCACGAAACGTCACTTTACCATTTTTGATTTCCGGAAGATCAAGAAGATACTGAAAAATATCGACCACCCTTCCTCCAATCTGTTCGGCACCCTTGACGCCCAGGTCGATATAATCTTTTTTAAGCGCAAGGGAACAGCTCGGGCAGGTGGTTATGATATCGGCCTGGGCGTCAAGCCGGGAAAATTCTTCCACCAGCAATGCGGCTTTTTTTTTCGCCGCTTCCACCTCGCCGGAAGCTATAAGGGGCAATCCGCAGCACCTCGACCGTACGACCTCAAGTTCAATGCCGAGCCGGTTAAAAACCTGCAGGGTGCTGTTGTAGACGCTGTGTTCAAAAAAGCCGGCCCAGCACCCGGCGTAATAGAGAATTTTCCTCGACGGTTTTTCAAGACGCGGGTATCGGCGTATCGGCTCTTTATCATAAACCGGCAGCTGCCTTTTTCTGTGGATGCCGACGCTTTTCTCGGTCATCAGCTTGAAAACCGGGTTGGCAAAAACTGTCCCGGCAAAGGGCGCTGTCGCCCTAGTGACAGCACCAAGCAGCTCCGCGTTGCCCAGAAGCCTCGTTTTGGCTCGATAAAAAGCTCCGTGAGCCCTTGCCTTGACAAGGGAATTCATTTTTGCGATATCGATACCGACCGGACACTCATACGAGCAGTTATTGCAAAAACTGCAGAGGTCGATATCACCAATTTTGCCCAGAAGAAAATTAAACAGGTAGAGCTGGGGATACCGGCCTTTTTCTTTCCCGAAAAACTTATAGGTCGGACATTCACGCATACAGCTGCGACAGCTTATACAGTGGAGAACCTGCTGGTAAGGTGTCTTAAGAAGGCTTGTCCTGCCGTTGTCCAGCACGATAACCGTTATTTCAGGACCACTGTCACCATGTTTGAGTTCGGTCTTTTTGAGGGGGAAAAGTGGCTGCCGGGAATCGCGCTTGTCAACCGTGTCCTTTTGCAGGTTGAGCAGAATATTCTGCAGACCGAAGTTGCCGGCCCAGGCGGTCTGAAACCTGGCCTGTTTCTGGTCGGAAACGATTTTTTCCATCGCCACCAGAAAAACGATGCGCCTTGACCGGAGCAGTTTTTCGATATTAGAGGTGTGCTGGAGTAAAAACATGGTTCCGTCCGCAGCCGCCGCGCTGTTCACACCGATCAGCGCCGTTGCGTCATAGCATCGTTTTGTACTGGAACCACCCGGCAGCGGGAATTTTTTGCTCACGGAAAACCAGTCTTCGGCGGGGTCACAGCAGTTTTCCGGAAAAAGCCAGGGATGGCCCAATCTGTTTTCAGCAATATTTCTGTCTTCGAGGTAGTTGTAGCTTATTTTCACTCCCACTGCCCCCAAGCTCTCTTCAATTTCCTGTACCGTCCCAGAATTGTTGGCAAAGAGTCGGGCTCCGGCACCGACCGCATCGCCGATGATTCCAGCCGCATCGCGGTCGGTTGCAGCGTAATGAGCAGAGATCCCGGTACATTCAGAAAAATTTTCCAGAAACATCCGACCAAGGCTTTCAAGTTGCGAAACGGACTTTTCCCGTTGACTTTGCAGCTTGCGCTTGACATATGCCAGGTCCACCGGAGGTTGCTGCCCGGCGGTTGCAAGAGCTGCGACGGTGGTTTTTTTCTTTGCAGACGCCGCGGGTTCAAACAGCTTCACGTATATTGATCCACTCATCTCCATGGTCGACTCCCGGATTCTCCTCTTTTTCTGCCTGCAGGTCACAACACTGTTGGCGCCGGTAACGAAAAATTGGCCGACATTTTCTTTCTCTTTCTTCTCAACCTGTTACTGACAACGGATAGTGGCCAATAGGAGAGCACATTTTCCGGGCAAACCTCAACACATACCGGAAAGCCTCCACACTGATCGCAGCGAAAGGCCGCATCCCGATACGGGTTGATCGCAGTGGCGCCGAACGGACATCCGTGGACACACCCCTTGCAGCCGATGCACAACTCTTCAGCAACGGTCATCAGGTTACTTTCAGGGTCGCGGCGGGTGGCTCCGGTCGGGCATATTTTTTCACACGGCGGATCACAACAGTTCTGGCACAGGGTCGGAGCGGCCGCGACAACACCGGCCACTGTTACCTCCACCAGGCGTATCCGGGAAAGATTACTGCTACACTCCTGGTAGTGGCTCAGCGAACAGGCAAGTTCGCAAACCCTGCAGCCGCTACACCTTGTGTAATCGATGGTTATCACATACGGTTCTTGTTCCACTGCAGACTCCACCTCCCCCATAAATCTTCACTGGTACAGACGGCAACCGTCGGCGCTGCACTCACTTGTGTGCTGCTCCATCTCTACGAGCTGATCCATGAGGTCTGCAGCAGAAAGATCGAGACCGCAACACTGGTTCAATGCAACTGCCAGCCGCGCTGCGCCCAGACGGGCCGGCCCCAGAATTTGACTTACCCCGGAGCAGATTCCGAGCAAATCTGAAAGCCTTGATCCCGAAACCATTTGCATGCCACCGCCAGCCGTGTCGTATCCGGATTCACACCACGAAGACAGCCGTTGGCCAAAAAAACGTGAAGCGGACTCGACGCCTCCTGCCAGTATGTCGCCAACCCCGGACCGGGTCACAGTTTTCTGCGCAAGATCCATCAGCGCGGCCTGATTTCCGCCATGCACCCTGATTCCGTCGACATGAACCGGGTCAAGAATCTTGCGGTGGGTGAGCTCGCAAAGCCAGTTGTAGATTCTGGCAAACCATCTGCTGTCAAGGCCGCTGTTCTGGCAAAATCTTATATACTGCGCCACCTGCTCCGGTTGATCGAAGCTGAGGAGTTCACCGAGCCCTTGCAGCTCCTTGGAACCGACGAGGACGGCCTGATGCGAATAGACATGATACCTGGCATAGCACCCGATTCCGCATCCGGCACAGCTTAGGCGGCCGTTGCCAAGAGAGGTAAAGAGGGCCATACCACCGCGGTCGAAAAAACCGGTCTGACTGGATTGTTTTTTCGTACCGCCTTTACCTGTTTCTGCGATCTCCCTATGCAGCTGCAGGCAGGTCCGAAAAAAATTTTCAGGTTCTGAGACCCTCACGCCGCCGGTACCGCTCACCGCGATCACTTTCAGGTTCATCCGCACCATGATATGACCAAGGTCGACTGAACCTGAGCGGGTTCGACAGCACTGGGCGACGGCTCCGGCGACCCCGTTGTCCCCGCTGATACCTGTGGCGATTATTTTCACATCAGGATCGTCCAGTTCTTCTGTTACGGCTGCGGCCAGTTCGTCCATATTCCTGAACTGTAACAACGAGCAGTCCCTGATCTCGACGATATCGTCACTGATATAGAGGCAGCAAGGATTTTGCGCAGTTCCTGAAACAGACAGCCGGTTGTATCCGGCGCTTCGCAGGGCACTGCCGAAATCACCGGCTATGCGCCCCGATCTTACGGGGAAAGAATCACTTGAGCGGCCGAAAAAAGAAGCCACGCCGGCCCCTGGAAACATTGTCCCGGCCAAAGGACCGACCCCGAAAAGAAGTACATTTTCAGCACCGGGCGCTGGTGACCGCCAAGAGAGATGGCCACCAGACAGGGCCGGATCAAGCGCTTGTCCGTAAAGGACCTGCTGGCCGTCGATCTCATTGCATATCCTGTCGAAACTCTTTTTTCCCAGATCAACATTGAGAGTAGTGCAGTTCATGGTTATATCCGGATAACTAGCTTAAAAGAGTACGCCCAGCCGCTACACTGCAGGCATCAGTGCAGTGGCAACCCGGCCGGTTCGCCACGATCAGACCCCGGCCTCAGCTGTTTTCGCCTTTTGGGCGGTACTGCTTGTGCTCCTCTGTTTCCTGGCAGTCAGGTTTTTAAAAAACTGTGCCACGCCGCCAGGATAGTAGACCATAATGGCAATCAGGAAGACCCCATATATGATCAGATTGATTCCCGGCAGATCAGACAGGCTCGAGCGCAACAGCTCCATTGCAAAAATAAACGGAAAGGCGGCCACTATTCCTCCCCACAGGCTTGACCTTCCGCCGATATAGGCAATGACCAGTACCTCAACAGTCTTCTGGGTATGCAGCAGCTCGGGGGTAAGTATGCCGTAATAGTGTCCGTAAAACCCACCGATCAGCCCTGCAAAAAAGCAGGACATGGTAAAATTTATCACCCGGTACTTGGTCGGGTGAACCCCTGAGGTCATGGCCGCCTCCATGTTCTGACCGATAGCCCGGAAAGCAAGCCCGTAATCTGACCTGATCATCAACCCGAGAACGAGGTAGGTGAAGATCATTATCGCCAGAATAAGGTAATAATAGGGAAGACTGGAGTTACCCTCGAAAAATCCATCGCACTGCAGCCCGAGCGGACCACGGGTAAGCCAATCAAGTTTCAGGCAGAGTCCCATCAGCGCAATACCGATAAACCAGGTAAAACAGATGGCGAACATTCCGCGCAACCTCAGGGATACGATGCCTGTCAACACCCCCAGTCCCGCTGAAACCAAGGCCCCGGCAAAGATGGTGATAAATGGTGATATTCCGATTTTATTGGAGATAATGGCTGACGTGTAAGCACCCAGACCAATAAATGCGGCGTAGCCGAAATTGACTATTCCCAGATAGCCGGCACTGAAATCAAACGCCACGGCGGCGGCGGCCACAATCGCTCCGGAAATCAGCCAGCGAATCATATAGTCCTGATTAAATGGAGGGACCAGCGGCAGCAGAAAAAGTATTGCGAGCCCTGCCAACCCCATCGGTGAAAGACAGATTTTACCAAGGATACCGGAGAAGCCGGTACTGTTATCTTGTGTTAGTTGTGTCATGCGTGCACCTATGTATTTTTCCTATTGTTCCCAGACGGACCTGACCTTCGTCGCGAAAATTCCGTAAGGCTTGAATATCAGAATCATTGCAATGAGGAACATGGGAATGACATTTTCCCACCCTTCCCCCATATAGGTCCTTGTAACAACCTGAAAAAGAGCGATCATGAAACCGCCCGGCACCGCCCCGGCCACATTCCCGAATCCCACCAGAATGATGATGAACCAGGAGTTGTACAGAGGCGCCACCCCCACCGTGGGATACGACGGAAACATGAACAGCAGGCTGCCGCCGGCAAGCGCCGCAAAGCCGCAGGCAAGAGCAAAGGTGGTCGAATAGACGCCATTTACTTGTATACCGACCATCCTTGCACCATTTTCATCCTGGGCGACGGCCCGGATTTTTTTCCCCAGGCTGGTATACATCATGAGGTACCAGAAGAGTACGATGGCCGCCATGGCAATACCGAACACCACAACCCTGTCAACACTGACATACACATCGCCAAACGCAACCGAGGGGACGTCCCAGTAATTGACGACTCCCTTGAAGGTGTTGCCGAACACCAGCATATGGACATTGATGAGAATTATCTGGATGCCGATGGTTATCAAAAAACAGTTGAGCAGCCACCCTTCGCGGTTTCTCTTCCGCAACTGGGCAAAGATGGTTTTATCCGTTACAATACCCGCAATGGCGCCGACTATGGCCGCGCCGGCAATACCCAGAATCGGGGTAATAAAAGAGAGAAAATCATTGGGTGTTTCCAGAAGGTACTGTTTCAGGGGGTTCATGATGTAATAAGCCGTCAGGGAACCTATCATGAAATATTCCCCATGGGCAAAATTTGAAATATTCATAACCCCGAACAACAGGGAAACTCCTATAGCCATCAAGGCCCACATACCGCCCGTAACCAGTGTATTTACCAAAACGTATGGTCCCTTGTGAAAGGATACGGCAATCGCTACCAGGATGGTACAGGTTACAGTGATCCCTCCAGCCGATTTCAACCATTCTATCACTTTAGCTGAGCTCGAATCGTTCATTGGTTATTCGTCCTCACTTAATTGAATTAACTACGCACCAGAACATATGGCACCAAAACCGGGCTCAGGTTATGTACCCAGATAAATCTGTTTCACATGATCATTGGTTATCAGCTCACTACTAGGTCCTTCAAGAACCACTTCTCCCTTTTCGAGTATGTATGCACGGGAGGAGAATTTCAGCGTCTTGGTCACATTCTGTTCCACCAGAAGGATTGTCACGCCTTTTTTGTTCAGTACCTTGAGTGCGTTAAAGACTTCTTCGGTCACCTGCGGCGCCAGCCCCAGCGAGGGCTCGTCGACCAGTACCAGGATAGGATTGGACATAAGCCCCCTGGCAATGGCGAGCATCTTCCGTTCACCGCCGCTCAAGGTACCCGCGTACTGGCCGACCCTCTCCTCAAGTCTTGGGAACAGCTCAAAGACAAATTGCAGGTTCTCCTCCATTTTATTTTTATCATCAAGGAGCTGCGCCCCCATTTCCAGATTTTCAAGAACCGTCATCCCGGTAAAGAGGTTCAACTCCTCCGAGATATAGCTCAGGCCGTTTCTGCAATTCAAGGCGCAGTCCTGATTGTTGATGACCTGGCCATCAAAGGTTATTTTTCCGCTCTGCGGCGGCAACAACCCCGAAATAGTTTTTAAAGTAGTCGATTTTCCCGCACCATTGGGCCCCACCAGCGCTACAAACTCACCCCTGTCGATCTGGATGGAAACGTCCCACAGTACTTTGAGAAAGCCGTATCCCGCGTTTAGGTTTTTCACTTCGAGTAGCAAAATATCACCCCCAACTAGCTTCGTCTTATAGACATGAACAGCCTCTATCAGTCCTCTTCCACACCCAGATAGGCTTCAATTACCTTCGGATTCTTGGTTACCTCACCGGTAGGTCCTTCCGCGATTTTATTGCCAAAGCTGATAACCGCCAGCCGGTCGCACAGGTTCATGATCACCTGCATAATGTGCTCCACCATCAAGATTGTGACACCGGTATCGCGAATTTTCCGGATAATGGCGATAATGTCCTCGAGTTCAACCTCGGACAACCCCGAAGCAAGCTCGTCGAGCAGGCAGAGCTTTGGCGAACTGGCAAGTGCCCTCGCCAGGTCGAGTCTTTTCAGCTGAACCGTATTCAGGGTCTCGCACAGCACATTGTGTCCCAGGGGAAATTCTACGAAGTCAAGCTTGTCCCGTGCATGTTTGACCTTGTCGGCAACCGGCTCGGTGTTACCGAAAACGGTCGAAACAAGTACGTTTTCAAGAACCGTTAATTTCGGGAAAGGCCTTGGAATCTGAAAAGTCCGCGACAGGCCGAGACTGCACATCACCTGGGGGCTGAAGCCGGTAACCTTGTTCCCGAGAAAATACACTTCACCTGAAGTTGGCGGATCGAGTCCTGCAACCGTATTCTGAAAAGTCGTCTTACCGGCACCGTTGGGCCCGATAAGACCTAATATCTCACCTGCTTCAACGTGCAGGGACACATCGTTAACCGCAACCAGCCCGCCAAATCGTTTTGTAACACCCTTCGTTTCCAGAATATTCATCGTGTTCTTCCACATACCTGGTTAAATAGTACAGGGGGAGTCGAAAAAGAGACTCCCCGTAATGGTTTCAGCCTATTGTATTACGTGAAATTCCGCTTCAGCCCAGGCCTTGGGATAAACGATCCTGCCTTTACCGCTCTTGTACTGAATAATCGGGAGATACCAGTCGTCAACGCCCACAGCGGGGTCGGGCAGCGACTGTTCGTTATATGAAAAACGGCTCACGGTGATTGCGCCCTCATCCTCAGAATAGGTGATTTTTCCGGTCAGCAGTTCGTCAAGCACCACCTGCCTGAGGCTCTCGGAGTCTAGTTTTCCGGTCTTCTCCAGGGCCCTCTTGGCAACCTTGATAAAGAGCTTTGCTGAATCGTATGCAAGTCCGCCGGAGGAAGGGCTCGGTTTGTCGCCATATTTCTTTTCGTAATTTGCGGCCCACGCTTTTGCTTTATCGGTTGCCAGCTTCTGGATCATGTCGAGGGTGTAATCGGAAGCCGATCCGGCCAGTGAATACCATTCGCCGGCCCATCCGAGCCCGTCGCAGATCATCGGAACTTTCAGGCCAACCTCACGGGACTGCTTGATAAGTGAAGTAATGCCGACGGGCATCCCGTAAGAACCGAATACCAGGGCCGGCTCCAGCTTCTTCCATTTGGTGAGCAGCGGATAAAACTCGGTCTGGTTCTGTGCCAGAAAATCTTCGGCGACAATTTCCCAACCGGCGTCTCCGAACATTTTCTTTGCCCCGGCGAAAATATCACGACCCCAGTCGGTATCTTCCGCGAAAATAACTACTTTTTTGCTGTGGGGCTTGAATTTGCCGCTGGCAATGGCGTCCTCGAGAAATTCCACATAACCGGTCATGGTCTTCTGGGGAACGGGCCAGGATTTCAGCCAGTATCCGTTGTATTTGTCCATGTCGCTGCGGTATTTTTCGTTAATGACCGAGCTACCGCCAATGCCGAACAGGTGAGGGATCTTGTATTTTGCCGCCAGATCCATTACCGCAATAGCCACCGAGCTGTGCCAGTTCAATAGACCGACCTGAATACCTTTTCGCTCAACCGCTTCCGCATACGCATTTGTCGCCTTGGCCGGATCGGACTGGCTGTCGATCCAGACCAGCTCCACTTTATAGTCGCCAATCATGTTGCCGGCTTCCTCAAAAGCCATCTCGGCGGACTGCTTAATTTCCTGGCCGGTTTTTGCTGATGGACCGGTCAACGGTGCCATTCCGCCTATCTTCAGCACTTTTTCCGCACTCGCTCCGGCAACACCGATCGTTACCGACAACGACAGCATCACTCCAAACGCAAACAGTTTTTTCAAACAAACCATGTAATCCTCCTGTAGAATTATGATTTCCATTTGTGAAAGTGGTCAGGAAGTCCCTACCGCTTTCATTGCCGACCCGCTATATGCTGCCTGATAAAAACATTATGGTCAGTGATCACTCCCAGGTGCTACCAGCAAGCACTTGGTAAATTCAGCCGATCCACCGCCAGTGGCATACTCTGTTTTGCAAACGTGATACCAATGTTAAATTAATCTGAACGACACCCACACAATCGACCGCAACAGCCAAATTATTGCTCTGTTTTCAACCATCTTTACGACATCCCCACCATACAGCGGACCACTATCGCGAACCAATCCGCACCACCATACGATTCATATATGTATCGAAACAAAAGCTCCTCGCTCACATCTCCGACGGTTGTCGTCGCAACATCCGGGGACACCGGACACTTCCTTGAGCAAATCATCGTTCTTTTATGTATTCTTGTATACATCATAGCGAATCAGATTTGAATCGTTACAGCTTTCGCCCCAGTCTGGTCTTATCGGTTGCGGGTCAGATCAAAAAGCTTGCTCGACATATTTTTCAAGCCGGGCCCTGATATCACCATCCATCTCCGGCTCACGCCATTGTTCGAGCCGTTCTTCCACTTTCTTTTCAGCGATATCAAAGATCTCCTTCTTACCCTTGACGGACCAGGTAGAATAGTCGTTTCGCCTCATTATTTCGGGCAGATAGAACTCGGTTCTGCAATGTTTGAATGTCGCCGGATGGGTAAGGTATTCCCCTCCCGGCCCCACCTCCTTGATGGTTGCGAAATCGATCCGCTCCTCAGTTACCCCAAGACCTTTCAGGTTCCGCCGGAGCATTCCGCAGATTTCCTCGTCAGCCAGAAATTTTTCAAAACTCATCGCGATATAGGCGCCGAGAATCCCACAGCCGTGGAGCAGAAAGTTTGCCCCACTCATAACCGTCGTCCCAAGCGAGAGGGCCGATTCAATTCCCGCCTGCATATCGAGGCAATGGGCATCGGTGATGCCGCCGCTGCCCCTGGTCGGCAGACCGTACCTTTGCCCCATCTGCTGCGTCGCATTTTGAATCAGCCACTGCTCGGGGGCCCCGATTGCGAGTGATCCTGTTTTCATATCGGTAACGGTTGAGGTTGATCCATAGATGACGGGAGAACCGGGATTGACCAGCTGGGTCAGAACAATCCCCGCAAGAATTTCGGCATTCTGGGTTACCAGCAGACCGGGCAGGGTTACCGGGGCGGTGGATCCCCCCTGGGAAAGAAGCGCCACCATGTTCACCTGTCCATATTCGGCGTAGACGATGAGGGCTTCTGCCATTTCCGAAGAGTACGCAAGGGGGGACAGGGAGCTGATAATCCCCATGGTTACCGGCTTGTCCTGGATATTTTCCTTGCCGCCGAAGGCGATTCCGGCCATTTCGATGGAATCCAGGGCCGCCCGTTCCGAGACCGAACTGCCGATAAACGGCTTGTCACAGTTGACCAGATTGGCAAGCATCATGTGCAGATGCCCCCTGTCTGCAGGAATGTCAGATGGATCGCCCATCAACATGCCGTTGTAGTCGATATGGTTGGAGGTCTGTACCAGTTTGCAGAAATTCCGGTAATCCTCAAGCACGGCACGATGCTGCACTCCTTTTTTTACCACAAAAGGTGCGCCGTACCCCGGAGCAATGACAAGATTATCTCCCCCCATGACCACATCGTGTTGCGGATTTCTGGCATGGATTTTATAGCTCGACGGAGTTGTCGCGAGCGCTTTTTCAACATCCTTGGCTCCGAGATATACCACGCCGTTCTCGACTTTTATGTCATGTCTTTTAAAAATATCAAGGGCCTTTTCGCTGTGAAAAGCAACACCGACCTGCTCGAAAACTCTCAAGGTGTTTTCATGAAGCAGGTCAAAGTCCTTGTCTGATAAGATGTCCATTCGATTATACATTGTTTTTGCTCCCCATCCTCAAGATTGAATTGATAAAAACGTTCGCCAACCGCTTTGGTTCCACTCGCAGTGCAGACATGCCCACGTAATCGCTGCAGCCAATTTTGCAAAAAAAAGACCAATAGCAAAATAATGTTTTCAACCACCGAGAAAGTATCGTCTGACCGCTGCACAAAAACAGTTAACATATTGTATTTACACACTATTTAAAAATAACGATCATTTACCCGTTATTATCCGGAAAGTGGGATCAGATTCATATTTGTATCTTACTTACCAGAAATCTCTCATCTTTGATCACTTTCTGTCACCAACAGAACAACCGGAAACCGGTGACGCCACCGGAATCAAATGTCGCAAGAGATAATCATCGTGAACCGAAAAACACAACAATGATTCTCTCTAAACGGAGAAACTCATCAAGATTCATTTATGTATCCCCACAATGTCGGCACACCAAATTTAACCGCATATTATCAACATGTTACCGCAATACAAACTTTGGCATATATCTTGCATTTCTTTCAAATAGTCAGCACCATTTTCAACAGCACAATATTGAAACGGAGGAGATATGCCTACAGAAAAACTCGATCCCGACCTTGCCAGACGGCTGAAACTTGTTGAGAACCCGGACTACGAAGGAGAACCTCTAACTAAAAAGGACTATACGCTCCTGGTGCTTGCCGGAATTATCCTTCCTCTTCTCCTCATGGTATGGGGGTGGCAGATATGAACACGACAATGGATTCGAGAGCGACCCGTGAGGCCATAGAGGGGACCTGGCCGGTCCTGCCGAAGGAACGCATCTGGGGGGCATGGGGACTGACCGCCGTTGCCATCTCCGCAGGAGTTGCGGCCTGGAGCTACATGATAGGAGGCTACGTTGCATACTACCTCGACGCGGTCATGGGTACCTATGCGATGATTGCCGGAAGCCTGGTCGGCATGTTCTTTGTCGTCCTGGCAACCATTCCCTGCAGCATCAGGTACGGAGTGGATACCATAACCGCCAGCATTCCGCAGTTCGGCGTCAGGGGATCCTATTTTTCAATTTTTTTGCAGTATGCATCGATTCTCGGCTGGAACTGCCTGCTGCTCATCCTGCTCGGAAGAGCCACCGGGAGAATTGCTCTTGCCGCCGGCTGGGTCGGCGAGTCAGGCGTCGGCACGGTGTCAGCGCTCGGCTCGCTTGCGGCGATCACCGTTTCCTGGCTGCTGCTCAGAAAAGGGGCAGAATCCATCCGCAATTACTCCTATTTCATCTCAATAATCGTCACCAGCCTGGCGCTGTGGATCCTGTACAAGCTGATCACCGGATTCGGAGCCGAAGCGATCCTAAGCGGCAAACCCCTGGCATCGTCCGGGGACCGGCTCTGGGACTACACAGCGGGTCTTGAAATCCTTGTCGCCTCGGTCCTCTCGTGGTGGCCGTATATGGGCGGTATAGTAAGGATGGTGCCCAGTGCCCGCCAGGCCGCCTGGCCGGCGATGCTCTGCATGGGGCTGCCCACGGGGGTGATAAGCCTTATCGGCCTCTACTCCGCACTGGTCACCGGGGACTCCGATCCGACCGCCTGGCTGATACAATTCGGCGGCGTCCACCTCGGCATCGGCGCACTCGTTTTTCTCGCCATGGCCAACATAGGAACAGCGGTTGTCGGAGCTTATGTCGCCAGCATCGGACTCAAGCAGATACCGGTTTTCCAAAAAGGCGTGAGCTGGAACTGGATCACCTTTATCGTCTTGCTGCCGGTAGCGGTGATAGCCGTTCTCATCCCGAATTTTTTCTTTGACAACACCGGTTCGTTTTTTGCCTTTCTCGGTGTTTTCTTCGCTCCTGTCTGCGGCATACAGATCGTGGATTATTTCCTGCTCAGAAAACAGCGGGTCAACAGCCTGGGACTCTACCAGACGGCTGGTGATTCTCCTTATTACTTTCTCGGCGGGATAAACCCGGCGGGGGTTTTAGGCGTACTGGCAGGATTTTTCAGCTATGTCTATCTGCTCAACCCGGTCTCCTACGTCTCCCACGCGCCGTTTAAATACACTTCCGCCTCAATACCGGCCCTGGTGATAAGCGCGCTGGTCTACTACGGGGCGACCAAAATATTGTGCAGGAATATGGGGGATTACAACAACTGATATCGGTATGCCTCCCCGGTTGCGCAACCACGGGAGCCCCATCCGATGCAACTGTGAATCGACAGTTTCCGGCAGAAACTGACTCCAATAAATTCAACACTTCCAAGGGGAGAAAGATGACAAAACAGATAGAGATCAATCCGGAAAGATGCACCGCATGCCGGATTTGCGAATTTACCTGTTCAACGCACAATTTCGGCGAGATCAATCCATCAAAATCAAGAATCAAGGTACGAATCATCTCCAGGGATTTCTTCTTCTATCCGGTACTCTGCCAGCAGTGCGGCAAAGCTCCCTGCGTGGAGGTTTGCCCCAAGGACGCCCTTTACCGCAACGAGACCACCGGCGCGATCGAGCTTTGCGAAGACGACTGCATCGGCTGCAGGCTCTGCGTCAAGGCCTGTCCCTTCGGCGCCATGGGGTTCTCCAAAGAGACCAGGCTTGCGGACAAATGCGACCTGTGCGGCGGCGATCCCGAGTGTGTGAAGCACTGTTTCTACGGAGCGCTGGAGTTTAAGGAGATCGACAAAGTGAGTGAGAAAATCAGCATGGAATACATCGAAAAAATAAAGGATGCCATGGAGGAGGTGGAAATATGACGACCGATAATTTTGGCTGGACCGGCAAGCATATCCGGGTCAACCTCACCGCATCCACTATTACCGTCTGTGAAAACGACCAGCGGATCATGACGCAGTACCTTGGGGCGCGGGGGGTAGGTGCAAAATACATGTGGGACGAAGTGGACCCGAAGACCGACGCCCTTGAACCGAACAACAAGCTGATCGTCGCCACCGGCCCGCTGACCTGTATGCCGCCGGCCGGCAACAGGACCTATTTCGTTACCAAATCCCCACTGACCGGCGGTATCGCCAATGCCGGCGTCGGTGGATATTTCGGGGCCGAGCTCAAGTTCAGCGGCTTTGACTTTATCATTTTCGAAGGCAGGGCAAAGAGTCCGGTCTACCTCTGGATCAACAACGGAAAAACAGAACTGCGGCCGGCCGGTCATATCTGGGGCAAGGGGACCGAAGACTCCGAGGAAATCCTGCTGGCGGAAACGGACCCCATGGCCCATATCGCCGCCATCGGTCCCGCCGGCGAAAACATGGTGCGTCTGGCCAACGTCATCACCGGCGGCGTCACCGGGGCACGGGCAGCAGGAAGAGGAGGGGTCGGCGCGGTGATGGGGTCGAAAAACCTCAAGGCTGTGGTGGTGCGGGGTACCGGAGGAGTAAAGATAGCCGACCTTAAAACATTCAACAAAAATATTTCCAAGATCTGGAAATACTGGGAAGACCCGTCGCCAAGCTGCGCGCAGGGGCTTGGCCAGCACGGCACTATAGGTGTCCTCAGCTTCACCAACAACCTCGGTATCCTGCCCACCCGTAACTTCAGGACCGGCGTTTTCGAAGGCGCCCATAAAATCAGCGGCGAAACGTTTGCCGAAAAATATTCGGCAAGAGGCGCAAGACCCTCCAAGGCGTGCTTTGGTTGCCCTGCCGGCTGCGCCCGGTTAAGCGTCGTCAACGAGCCGGGCTACGAGGGAAAAGGAGAAGGGCCCGAGTACGAATCGGTGGCTTCTCTTGGTTCGGTAACCGGAGTGGATCATCTGCCGGCGGTGATCAAAGCCGGAAGGATCTGCAACGATATGGGGATGGATACCATTTCCGCCGGAGTGACCGTCGGTTGCGCCATGGAACTTTATGAAATCGGCGCCCTGCCCGAAAAAGATATCGGCTACCCGCTACACTTCGGCGATCACGAGGCACTCATCGACCTTGTGCAGAAAATGGCCACCCGCGACGGGTTCGGCTGGATTATGGGCGAAGGATCGTACCGCCTCGGAGAACGTTACGGCCACCCCGAGCTGTCGATGTCGGTCAAGAAACAGGAGCTCCCCAACTACGACCCGCGGGGCGTCAAGGGGCAGGGGCTCGCTTTTGTCACCAACAACCGCGGCGGAGATCACTGCAGAGCCGAGGTAAACTGTTCGGAGATTTACGAGACCACCATGCTCGGCTACTGGTCGCCGGAAAAAGATGTCGACGCCCACGCCATCGAAGGCAAGGTGGAGATGACCATCCATTACCAGGACTATTCGGCCTGGGCATACGATTCCCTCGGATTCTGTTATTTTCTGCTGATGGACACCCCGGAACAGGATGTGCTCGACCTGCTCGAAAGCGCAACCGGCCTAAAGTTCGGAGGAGTCGATGGGCTCAACAGGCAGGGGGAGAGGATCTTCACCCTGGAGCGGCTGTTCAACCTGGCGGCGGGGCTGTCGGCAAAAGACGACACTCTTCCCAAAAGGTTTCTTACCGAACCGATGCCAGACGGCCCCGCCAAGGGACAGGTGTTCGAACAGGACCAGCTGCTGCCCGATTACTACCGGATGCGCGGATGGGATGGAAACGGCATTCCCGGAAAAACAAAACTCGACCAGCTCGGCCTTTCATAACTCTCACACCAGTCATATTCGCTGACACGACACTTTCCCGCCTTAGTTGTTAAAGAGGCTGCCCCGGGAAAAACCGCGACCGGTTTTTCCCGGGTTTTTTTTGCCACTTTTGCCAACGACATATCCAGAGAGTCCGTTGCTAATTTTACAAAAATTGAGAATTCCTTTGAATATTTGTGCATCAGCAGGTATACCTCTTCGAAGGTATGGATGGGGCAATTGTGAATCAGGAAAACTCTTTCGCCAAGGACAGAAGCGACAGCCCCACACCCCTTTGACAACGCAAAAACAAGGTATTGGACGAAAACAACACTACGGTCCCCCAAAATGCGATGTTATCCCTCGGCAGTTTCCGCAAAGATTGTCATCTGTCCTCATCCCGATCCTCCCGGCAAGGCTTTTCAAAAAAGTTCACACAATCAAGATGGGGCCGATACATGGCGCCCCGCCCCATCTGCTCGCCGTCGTGCTGGCGCAACAGTCACGAACCGATTGCCCGGCTGGATCTTTTCGGCAATGGTGCGGGGGCCGGGAAAGAGATCTTTATGCAGCGAAGTTCGCCGGATACTCGGGCCACTTCCCGAACTATCCGATACTTTCATATTAATAAAAACAGGGTTAAAGGAGTTAACCGGGAAATGAAATCCACCACAAACCTCGACAGTCTCAGTTCCGGCCGTCTTACCGAACCGACCAACAGTTCTGAAATCATCCAGATGGCCGAAGACGCAGGACTCGACTCGCGGCTCCTCTACGAAGCCGTCATCGATTTATCAGGCAACGGCCTGCTCACCGCCAACTGCATCAATTTTGCCGCCGGCATCCTGCTCAAGGATCTGGGACTTCCTGGCTATTTCTTCGAGCACATCACCAAACAGGAACTGACCCACCTGCTCCAGTCAATTGCCCTTTCAATCCGCGTGGTTGACGGAAAGGCGGCCCTGTTCGGCCGGGTTGCCCATATAGATTTCAACCTCAGCTACGGCGAAGGGGGACAGCGGGTACGAATTGCCACCGAGGAAACCCGGGACAGCATGGAAGCCATGCTCGAGGAGCAGATAACCGGCCGGAGGAGAGACTACTACTACAGCCCCGAGAATAAATATTATACATATATCATCCGCTCGGGAACCGTTAAGGACTTCGATCCGAAAAAATTCGACGAGTCGCCGTTTCTTTTTTCCCTGGTAGGCACCGAATCGGAAATGCCGCAGCCGACCAGGAAAAGATATCAGAGCTTCCTCCGCGCGGCCAAAAAGGAAGTTATACCGCTCATACAGGTGTACAACCTGCCGGAAACCGGGGAAACCCGGCTGATGTTCAACAGCGATTTCGAGCTTCCCCGACTGCCGATTTTACGAAAAATACTCGAAGACCTCGGATTCGAGCTGGTCCGCGCCTACTGGGAACCGTACCTGTCGATGGAAGGCGTAACCTCCTCGGTCTGTTCTCTTTATATCAGGGGGGAGATAACCCGGAAGGAAGAAAACGCAATCACCAGAAATCTTCGTGATTTTCTGTCGTTTTCCCAGTCTTCGGTCGCAAAGTTGTACCTCAACGGCGCCATCGATTTCAAGGAGATGCTCTTTGCCGGCAACTGCATCGATTTCGCCCACCTCTTTATCTTCAACGAAACAGAAAACCCCACCGACCACCAGATCCTCAACCACCTGGTGAACAAAGACCACCAGGATGCCTTCGCCAAACGTGTCCAGGATTCGAACAAATCCACCTACGGCTATGACATTATCGAGTCGGCGGTCAAAAAGAACCCTGATCTGATCAGAGATCTTTACGCCATGTTCGCCGCCCGCTTCGACCCCGCTGGTCGTACCCATCCCTCCGAAACGGAGCTGGAAGAGCAGTGGCAGAAGTTCGACAAGAAGATAAGAGGCAGGTTTATCGATTTTGCGATCGGCTACAACATTTTCCGATTCATCTTCAAGATGGTGTCCTGCACCCTGAAGACCAACTTTTATTGTGAAAACAAGCGGTCTTTTTCTTTCAGGTTCGACAACCGTATTCTTGATCCGCTGGTGTTCAGCCAGCCCGTTTACGGAATCTTTTTCGTCAACGGACACTACAGCCGGGGGACCCACATGCGCGCAGGGGATATTGCCCGGGGCGGGCTGCGCCTTATCCGGGTGACCCGATCCAATCACGAATCGGAGCTGGCCGGAGCGGTGCTGCTCAACTACGCCCTGGGCCCCAAGGCGCAAAGGATCAAGCACAAGGATATCTGCGAAAGCGGCTCAAAGGGAGTTGTCGTCCCTCACCCCGGGTATGCCCGCTGCAGCCGGGAAGCCATGTTCGACTATACCGAAGGGATTATGGACCTGATCCAGGTTGACGAGAAATGTGTCATAGACTATTACGGCATGCCTGAGATGATCTTTTTCGGCCCCGACGAGGGAACCGCACAGCACATGGATATGATCGCCCTCAGGGCAAAAGAACGAAACTATGCTCACTGGCGCACCCTGACCACCGGAAAAAGCTTCGGTATCCCCCATGACACATACGGAATGCTCGATTCGGGCGACTGTTTCGGTCTTTTCGACCAGACAGACAAAGGGGTCGAGCTGCAGATAGAGGGAAAATCCCGCGTTATTTCGACAGACACCGGGAAAATTTATGACGAAATCGGTGAGTCGATCGCTCTCAGCGGCATGACCACCAGCTCTATCATGTCGACTTTCAGGGCCCTGATCGACCATTACGGCGCCAGGGAGGAAGAGCTTAACCTGATGATCACCGGCGGTCCCGACGGCGACCTCGGAGCCAACGAGATCCAGTGCTACAAAGGGAAGATCTGTCTGTTGATCGACGGCGGGTCGATCCTGTTCGACCCCGAAGGCCTTGACAAGAAAGAGCTGCGCAAACTCGCTTTTGCACGGCACACCAACCCGCGACTCAACTCGCTGGCCTATCCGGACGACAAACTGGGCGCAAAAGGATTCAAGGTGCCCCTTGGCGCCACCAACCTTACCCTGTTCGACGGCACGGTGATCGATGACGGCTCCCTGTTTCACCGAAACTTCCTCACCTCCAAGCAGAATCGAAAATACCTGGAGATGGCGGACATCAAGGCATTTATCCCCTGTGGCGGCTTCAAGGACACGATCAACCACTCGAACGTCCAGCAGTTTGTCGCCAACTTCCAGGAACTGCAGTTCATCGTCGAGGGGGCCAACGTGTTCTTCGACGACAGTGCCCGGCGCCACATTGCAACGGATACGACAATAAAGCAGATAAAAGACAGCAGCGCCAACAAGGGAGGGGTGTTTTCAAGCTCCATAGCCGAGGTACTCACCGCATTTATCCTCGGGGACCAGTACGAATCCAAGCTCGAGGGAGACCTTTCGACCAAGTGGGGGTTGGTAAAGAACATTCTGACGCTTGTGGAACAGCTTGCCCGGCAGGAAACAAAGATGCTGGTCAAGCTCTACGAACAGACGCCGGATATCCCGCTGTTTGACTATTCGCAAAGATCAAGTGAACAGATCTTCGCCCTGCAGGAGACCCTGGAACAACAGATCGACAGCCTCATCGCCAACGACGAAATGGTCGACTATGTCCTTACCCAATACGTTCCACATATCCTGATAGACAAAATCGGCCTTGACAGTATCAAGGAAATCCTCAACCACCAGGAGCTGCACACCTATCGCAA
The DNA here is from genome assembly GCF_900104445.1 of Desulforhopalus singaporensis. GTDB lineage: Bacteria > Desulfobacterota > Desulfobulbia > Desulfobulbales > Desulfocapsaceae > Desulforhopalus_A > Desulforhopalus_A singaporensis. Next base: position 55,766 of record NZ_FNJI01000003.1, read on the forward strand.
CACCATACTGACAAAGAAAACCGCCTCCCTTGCTTTTTACAAGTTCGGGACCCAGTGGGACGATTTCATCAAAAAACTCGATAAAAACTTCGACAAGACCCTGAAATCGGTGATAGGCAACTAAAACCGATCCCGGCTTATTTTCCATCGACCTTCTCCGGCGCCAATTCCCGCCGGAGAAGGTTTCTTTTTCACTCCCCCTCCCGGTCCCTCTCAAGAAGAGGAACCGGGACCGGGATTAATCCATGAGGGCAATCCCCAGCCGATAAGCCTGCTGCATCAACACCGAATCGGCCGGGATCACTCCAGGCTTCAGGTACCCATCCACAGCCGGGTCCGCTTGCCTCTTCATCTCCCCGGAGCCATGGACATAACCTGCAAAATCACACCCGGTATAGCGGGCCATATCCTGGATCATCCTGATCGCATTGTTGCAGCCCGACTCAAAAGGGTCTTCACACCCGTAGGAAAAAGCGGCAGCAATTTTTTTACCCCGCATAAGACTCCTGCCGGGGTCCTGGCTGTACAGGCAAAAAAGACGGTCGATAAAGCATTTCAGCTGCGCCGACAGGGAAAACCAGTACACAGGGGAGGCGACAACCCACACCCCGGACTCGGCCAGGGATGGATAAATCTTCTGCATATCGTCGTCAACGCTGCACCCCTTCTTTTTCTTGCAGTGGTAGCAGGCGATGCACGGACCAACCTTAAGACGGCGAAGATCAAACGTTTCAACCCGGCCGCCGGCAGAAGCAGCCCCCCTTGCAATTTCCGCTGCCAGGGCGGAAGAGTTGCTTTTTGGGCGGGGACTGCTCAAAATTACGGTTATCCTGCGATCTTCTCCAGCCATTTACATGACCTCATGTTTCAATTGGTGCACTATGCAATTTAACAGGAGGCGGGATTGTTGGTGGCGGCGGTGGACGCCGTCGCCTCGATAACCCGGCGTGCCGCATCTCTTTTCAGGGCAACATTGACCTGGTCAGCGCTCACATACTCAAGAGCCCCCGACGGACACACCTTGACACAGGTAGGGTCCCCGTCACACTGCGTGCAGACCACGGATTTACCGATGGTGCGGTCGACAAAACAGGCTCCGAACGGACAGGCGTAACTGCAGGAAGAACAGCCGATGCACTTGCTCTCGTCTATCTGCCTCGCCCCGGTCTGCAGATTGCGGCTGATGGCCTTGTTGGGACAGACCAGTTCGCACATCGCCGTCTCACACTGCATACAGGTAGAAGGAACAAAATCGTACTGTCCGTTGTTTTCCGATTTGATCATTCTGATTCTCGATCTTTCCGGATTACACTCCCCCATGTTTCTCAGTGAACAGCCGACTTCACACATCTGGCAACCGCTGCACCTGTCCGCATGAATTAAAATAACGTATCCCATGACTATACTCTCCATATTTCCACATCAGGTGATACAAGGCCCACCGAAAGTTATTGGATTTCAGAAAAAAGATGATCTACCCCCAGCACTTTGAGCGTGTCGTGTTTCGGAGTCCCCGAGTTTTCATGCCATCCCATGGCCCTGTAGAACTCTTCCTTCATCTTGTCGACCTCCTCCGCGGTCACACTGTCTTCTGGCCACGCTCCGGCCATTTTTCGGTTAATCATCGGCGGTGGCAGCGTATCATCGTCCCGGGTAAGCCCGTTCATCATGGCAAAGAGACGCTCCTGGGCGGAAATCCTCGATGCCTTTGCCAGAAGATCCTCGACGCTGATCTCAATTCCCAGCCCCGCCGACAACACCTTCGCCTGGAATTCTATACTGAGGCCGACGTTGAGAAAAAGGGTATTCCACTTGCACTGCCCCAAGGCGTCACTTACGATAATCAAACGGTTTCCCAGGGCGGCCACACTGCCTCTGGCCGTTATGTCATGCTGGGTAAAGGTATCCGGCAGCCCGTTTTTGCGGCTTTCCTCCTGTGCTTTTTCAATTATTGCCATGGCACTTCTGGCTTCCCAGCTGTCCGGTTTTGCCATCCCGGTCATACCGGTATTTTTTCCGGAGCCGAGATTATCAAAGGATCCGTAGCGAGCCCTGTACTCGTCGCCCCCCCTGGGATTGACGATTGCTCCCATGGTTCTTCCACGAAAACTCAGAACGTCGGTACAGCCGACAGGCATTCCCTTGAGATTCAGGGCTTCCTCGACCCCTTCGCCCAGTTCCGCCGCTGCTTCCTGTACATTTTTCGCAAGCGTTGCGCCGAACCCCTCTTTTTTACCGATCTGTCTGATGAGAACTGCAATAGCCTCCTTATTGCCCCAGGTAAGCTCAATACCCCCGGTTTGTTCTTTTGAGATACCCCCCGTTTCATAAAGCTCCATGGCCCAGGCGATCATTCTAGCCGCCGACATGACGTCGATTCCCTGGCGCTGGCAGGTGACGACCAGGTTGTACCAGGAATCCATATCCGCATCTTTGAGCACCCAACACGTGGATGCGTAATGGTTTCAATTGACCACCACCGGCCCGAGATCGGAATTGTCGTAATAATCCATGCACCTGACCTGGCAGTTAAAACATCCTGCAATTCCCAGGCCCTGCCGATTCTTGTGTTTTTCCCAGAACGGTTTGTGGCCGCCGCGAAGCTCTTTCTGCTTCACCCACTGGGTTGCCTCGTAGTTCCCTAGAGTTTCGCCCCAGGACGGCGGGTCGTTACCTATCGCATCGGTGGTTTTAGCCATGCCGATCAACGGTTTCTGCTCCGCCAGCGCTTCCAGGCAGAGCTCCATGAATTTTTCCGGCTGGGCAACCCGTACGCCTCTGGTGCCCCGCACCGCTATCGCCTTGAGGTTCTTCGCCCCCATCACCGTGCCCATCCCGGTCCTGCCTGCGGCGTTGCCCAGGCGGTTCTGCACCGAAGCGTAGCCGATCAGGTTTTCGCCGGCCGGCCCGATACAGACGACCTCTACTTCCGGATCTTTCAGTTCTTCCCGAATCAGGTCCTGGGTCTCAAAGGTATCCTTTCCCGCCAGGTGGGATGCATCCCTGATCTCCACCTTGTCGTTATAGATCGATATATAGACCAGTTTTTCAGCCGCACCTTTTACCACAACGCTGTCGTAGCCTGCATATTTCAGCTCCGGCCCCCAGTAGCCGCCCATATTGGACATTCCCTGAAAGCCGGTAACAGGTGATTTGGCGGCTATTTCCACCCGGCCCGATCCGGGCACCATGGTCCCGGTAAAAGGGCCGATGCTGAATAAAATTACATTTTCCGGCCCCAGCGGGTCGGTATCCCCAGTTGTCTCTTCATACAAGATCCGGGAGTTGATCCCCCGTGCCCCGAGCCACAGGTCGGCATAATCCGCAGTCGGTGTTCTGCGGATCTCACCGGTGCTCAGATCCACACGGAGCAGGGTTCCGCCATACATGTATTCCATTATCATTACCCGTTGTTTGTGGTCACTACTATTTCACCTTTGCCAGATCGAACATGGTCATCTTGACATTGGTCAGTTCGTTGAAAATCCAGTCTGACAGCATTCTGCCCATGCCGCTTTTCTTCACCCCGCCAAAAGGCGACATCTCATCCCAGCAGGAGGTGGCCTCGTTGATGTATACCGAACCTGCCTGGATATTTTCAGAGAGAAAATATGCGTTGGCCAGGCTGGAGGTAAAGGCGCCAACCTGGAACCCGAAACGGGTTGCGTTGGCCTTTTCGACCGCGTCCTCCAGACTTTCAACAACCATAATCGGCACAACCGGGCCCATGGTCGGTTCATTGGTGATGAGCATATCCATGGTTGCATCCTCGATAATGGTCGGTTCGAGATAGAGGCCGCTCGGTTCGCCGCCGCCGGTTATGAACCTGCCGCCCTTGTTGCGCGCATCTTCAAGGTTGGCAAGAGTGTTCTCCAGGATTTTGCTGTTGTTCAGCGGGCCGATATCGGTATCCGGCTCCATCGGGTTGCCAAACTTCATACTTCTGGTCTTGGCCACGAACTTTTCGACAAATTCCCGGTACACGTCTTTATGGACAAGCACCCTGCGGGTGGAAATGGGAGACTGGCCGTTATGGCCGTACGCCCCCTGGGCACACGAGAGAACCGCCTCGTCGATGTTGGCGTCGTCCATGACAATAAATGGATTGTTGGAAACCACCGCAGCAAGGACCTTCTTCATGCCGGCGCGTTGCGTTATTGTTTCGCAGGTGTTCTCCTGACCGAATAGGTTTATTCCCTGGACATCCGGGCTGGTCACCAACTCATCGCCCACCTCGGTGCCATAGCCGGTGACCACGTTAATCGCCCCGGGCGGAAAGCCGGCCTCCTCAAGAGCTTCGGCGATCAGGATTGCACTGATCGGCGCCCCCATGGACGGCTTCACAATGACCGCATTGCCAAGGGCAAGGGCGTATGGAATCGTGCAGTTGGGCATCTCGGAAGGATAGCTGAAAGTGGAGAGGTTCGCGACCACGCCGATCGGCTCGTAGCTGGAAAATATCCGTTTATTGTTGTTGTCTTCCGTAACGTTGGGCAGGGTCAGCCCCCTGTGACTTTTCACGTTATACATCGCCACATGAAAATTGGACCAGCTGTATCCCCCCACCGGACTCGCCTCGCTTACCGACTGCGCCATCGGCTTCCCCGACTCCATGCACATGATATCGCACATCTCGCGATCTCTCTTCTTGGCGATTTCATGGGCTTTATGGAGCAGTTCAATACGCTTTAGAAGCGACATTTTCCGTAGCGCCTTCCGCCCTTCACAGGCGGCAGCTATTGCCTTTTTCGCATCTTCCCTGCCGCAGTTGGCAACCGTACCCACAACCGAGCCATCTCCCGGGGAAACAACCTCAAAACGATCCTTGCTTGCTGCCTCTACCCACTCTCCGCCAATCAGGGCTTTTTTTGCTATCATGGTATCTCCTTCTGGTATTTGGTTGTATCTCTGTGACAATCTCAGGTGTGTCCGTTGAATCTCTTACGGACAGTGGCCGAGTGGACATAGTTGATCATGGTACTGAAATCGTATACCGGAAGCCCGAAAGCTTCCTGCACCGCAGCAGCGTATGGAGGAAGATCGGTGCATTCGAACAGGATGATCTTTATCTCCGGATTCTCTGCTATCATCTTTCCGGTGACCGCAACAACTTCCGATTCCACCTTGGTAAAATCGAGGGTCCCTTTTTCCGCATGGATGGCACCGTAGAACTCTGGCTGATCCTGCATTCCGGTCACCACCATTGGTACTTCCACTCCGCCGGTGGCAATCCGCAAATGATCCTCTGTCAGCGTCTTGCTGTTGGCGGTAACCACACCGATTTTTTCTCCGGGGCGGAGCATTCGCGAAAGAAACGGCAACTGCAGCAGACTCGACATAAATGTCGGCACCGGAAATTCCCTGGTAAGCAGGTCATGGTAGAGCACCATAAACCCGCAGTTGCCGGTAATGGCTTTTACGCCCTCGTTGATGAGCCGCCAGCCGGCGTCGATGAACGGCTGGAGCAATTGCGGATCGCCCTGGTAAACAAGCTTTTCCATATTGGCGCCCTTGACTATCTCATACCTTACCGGGTAGTCGAAGCTGGTTGCGTTACCCGGACACCCCGGTGGAAATGGCATGAAACTCTCCATCAGAATTATGCCGATCGCTTCACCATAACTGGTCTGGCCTTTGTTCGCGTGGTAGATCATTATCTATTCTCCTTCACCTGTTGGTACATAGAACTCATCGGATTCATGGGCCGGAGGTTGCCCTCCCGTAAATCTCAAATCTCGTTTCTTAACCGGTCTGTTTTTTGCAAAAACCAAGCCAATACCGGGCAAGTTCAAAAAGAGTCGGCACCAAAGCCAGCTGCGCTCTCTTTCTCCGGTTACCAGGAGGTCGCCGGCCGATACAGGGTTGAATCGTTTGGCAGGACGGAGCGCAGATATTGAGTCATTCTTGGACGCACCGGTAAAAAACAGCGACCCATAAAAAATAAAACTTGACGGCCGCACCTTGTTTGGATACTTGTATACAAGCAACAAGGTGCAGAGCAATCAAGATTTGCCAAACACGGAGGCAGACATGAATACAATGGCCGCAGAAAGAGTAACAGATCGCCGGCAGACGCCCGAACCAACCGTTTCCGGAGCAAGACGCAAAGCGTTGATGGAACAGTTCAGAAAGGCGAAACCGGCAATCTGCATGGAGCGAACCCTGGCGTTCACCAACTCCCACAAGCAGACCGAGGGACAGCCGGTGATCCTGCGCCGGGCCAAAGCTTTTCGAGCCGTTTGTGAATCGATAACGGTCAGGATCTTTGATCACGAACTGGTTGTCGGTACCCTGGGCAATGGGCACCGGCTCGGTGTTCTCTGTCCCGAGATGTCCTGGAGCTGGCTCAAGGAAGAGATCGACACCATTACCTCCCGTAAAGCAGAGCCATACCAATTCACTGATGAAAACAAAAAACTGTTTGTCGAAGAGATTGTCCCTTACTGGCGAGGACAGTCCCTGGAGGAATTCTGCCTTGAGCGCATGCCCGAGGACCATAAGAACATAGGTATCGGCACCGGGATCATGGACACCGAGATGAAATGGCGCTCGGGGGTCGGCGAAATAACCCCCGACCACCAGGACATACTCTTTGTCAAAGGGTACTCAGGCATTAAAAACGAAGCTCTTGACCAACTGCGGCAGCTCGACAACCTGAGCCGGGAAAACCAGGAAAAAAGAGACTTTTACCGGTCCATGATCGAAATCGCCGAAGCGATGATAACCCTTGGAAAACGCTACTCGACGCTTGCCGAAAGCCTGGCGGAAAACTGCAGCGACCCGGTCCGCAAAAAAGAACTGCTTACGATTGCCCGCACCTGCAGCAACGTTCCCGCCAACGCACCTGCCAGCTTTATTGAAGGATTGCAGATGGTCTTCTTCGTGCAACTCGGCTGTCTGCTTGCGGAGAGTTCTCCGGCATTTAACGTCGGCCGCTTCGATCAGTTCATGTTTCCGCTCTATCAAGCGGATATCGAGGCGGGCAGACTCGACCGGGCCGAAGCGCTGGAGCAGATCGAGTGTTTGTGGATCAAACTTTCCGAAATATTCTGGCTGCTGACCGAAAACGGCGCGAAGTACTACGCCGGCTACTGCGGTTTTCAGAACCTCACCCTCGGCGGACGAAAAAGAAACGGCAGGGATGCCACCAACGAGGTGAGCTACCTCGCCCTTGAAGCGACCGCCAACGTGGGATTGCACCAGCCCTCGGTGAGCGTCTCTATCCACCCGGAAACGCCTGATGAGTTCCTTATCGAGGTCTGTAGGCTTGCCCGTCGCGGTAACGGCATGCCGGCAATCCATAACGATATCATCGCAACCCAGATGATGATGTACAAAGGTCTGCCACCAGATCAGGCACGCGACTGGAACGGGCTCGGCTGCGTCGTCCCGTCGACGAGAAAGGTGTCCGAGTGGACCTACGCCGGTCAATACAACATGGCCGCCTGTCTCGAATGGGCCCTCAACCGGGGAAAAAGTCGGAAAACAGGACAACAGTTCGGTCTGGAAACCAAAGACCCGGCGACTTTCACCAGCTTCGACGACTTGCTGGAAAGTTTCTACGGCCAGGTAAAAAAATTAATAAAAACAGGATACGAAACGACCATAATCCAGCAGCTCGTCCACCAGGAATCGGTCCCGAGGCCATTTTTCTCGGCAATGGTTGAAGGCTGCATGGAAAGCGGCAAAGACCTGACCAGGGGTGGCGCGAAATACAACGCCGGTCCCGGCTGGGTAGTTGTCGGCTGCGCCGACACGGCAAACGGACTTGCAGCCATTAAAAAAATCGTCTTCGACCAGAAGAAGACGACCATGGCAGAACTCTGCAGCGCCCTTGACAACAATTTTGAAGGGTTCGAGGAGTTGCGCCAGCTGTTGGTCAACAGCCCCAAATTTGGTAATGACGACGATTACGTCGACAACCTGCAGGTTGAACTTGCCGATTTCTCAGATCGCGAGTTCAGGCAGTACCGGGACGTTCTGGGGTTGCCGTTTCACAGCGCCATAATGGGCCTCACCTTCAACATTCCCACCGGCAACAGCCTCGGAGCCCTGCCGTGCGGACGATTTGCAGGAGTCCCCCTCGCCGAAGGTTCCTCCCCCCATCCGGGAACGGATATCTCGGGACCAACCGCCTGCATCAAATCCCTTGGCAAAATGAACCACGAAAACCAGCCCGGTGGCACCCTGTTAAACCTGAAGTTCCTGCCCAAAGCCGTTGAAGGCGAGCGCGGCCTTTACGGCCTCTCCGCACTTATCAGGGCATATTTCGAACTCGGCGGCTACCACGTCCAGTTCAACGTCGTCGATGCCCGGAAGCTTCTCGACGCCCAGCTACACCCGGAAAAATACGGATCTTTTGTCGTCCGGGTGGCCGGATACTGTGCAATTTTTACCGAATGCACGAAAGAGGTGCAGAACGAGATCATACGGCGAACGGAACACTGCGCGCTGTGACAGCAGGCACCAGGGGAGCGGCAATACAAGTTTTGGCAATGGATGAAAAAATCATGGAAAGAGCGCAGATAAGCCGGGAGGCGAAACGGACAACCGCCAAGGGTATTATTTTTGAAATAGAACGCTGGTCGCTTTCCGACGGTCCGGGAACGCGAACCGTGGTCTTTTTAAAAGGATGCCCCCTCTCCTGCTGGTGGTGTGCAAACCCCGAATCTCAGTCAGATCGGGTACAGATAGGCGTCTTTACCGGGAAATGCATCGACTGTGACAGGTGCGCCGAGGCGTGTGACAAGGGTCTTGCCCTGCCGGCCGTAAAAGGCGGTTTTTCCGGCAACGGACCGTGCCGCGCATGCAACAGGTGCGTATCCGCATGTCCATCAAAAGCCAGGCGCAGGATGGGGGAGTTCGTAAGCGCCAGCGAGGTGATAAAAGAGATAAAAAAAGACAGCATCTTCTACCGGAAATCGGGCGGAGGGGTCACCTTCAGCGGGGGAGAACCGTTCAGGCAACCTGAATTTTTGGCCGAACTGCTCGCAACATGCAAAAAAGCGGGAATCCACACAGCGGTGGAGACATGCGGGCTCTTCAACTGGGAAACCGCCGCCGACTGCATAGACCTTATCGATTTCGTGATGTTCGACCTCAAACATATGGATGACCGGCACCATCGCAGGCTGACCGGAGCATCGAACAGCCTGGTCCTTGAAAACGCAGAAAAAATGGCACGAGCCGGCGTCGACATGGTGATCAGGATTCCGATCATTCCATCCATAAACGATTCGGAGGAAAATATCAGGGCAACCGCCGGCTTCGTCCGCGAAAAACTCGACACTGCTCTTGGTATCGAGCCGCTCCCTTACCACAGGCTGGGGCTCACCAAATATGCGGCACTGGGATTGGACTACAAGCTTTCAGACATTAGTTCACCCGATGATGATCACATCCAGGCCATTTGCCACCTGATCACGGAAGAAAGAGTAAGGTGCTTCAGCCCCGGCAGCAGATACCAGAAGGAATCGAACCAGTCGCAATTGACACGGATAAAGTAACGAAGCCAACCCCCAAACAGCAGCGGATTATCCGCACGCAAACGAAAAGGAGATGTCATGCCTGTTCTAGATATTGAAACAAACCAGCAAATCACCACGGACCGCTGCCGGGAAATTACCGGTCGGGCGGTCGCAATGTTAGCCGAGATGCTCGACAAACCCAAGGGCGCCATCCTGGTCTTTATCAGATCCAATCCGACCCTCACCTTGGGAGACGACGGCCAGCCCGCAGCCTTTGTCCGGTTCAAGCTGTTCAGCTTTGCCGACCGACAGGCGGAATATGTAGAAAGATTGAGTGAATTTCTTGACACTGAACTCGGCGTAGCCCCGGATCACCAGTTCCAGGAGCTTGTCCGGATGGATCCCAAAATGTTCGGCTACAACGCAAAACTGTGCTAGCAAAGATCCACTTCCAAGCACAACAAGGAGAGCACCATGCTAGAAAATGCATCCATCGCCAACAGACCAGTCCAGCCGGCACAATCTACCGCTGCTTCCAGCAACCAAGAGACGGGAAACGACAGGACCCGGCGGCTGAAAAACGCATATCTGCAGTCCAGGCCGACAATCTGTATGGAACGGGCGGCGGCGTTTACCCGGTCGTTTAAGAAAACCGAAGGGCAAGCCAGGTGTCTGCGCCTTGCCAAGGCTTTTCGTCACGCCTGTGAGACCATTACGATCAACATCTTCGATGACGAACTCGTGGTCGGCACCCATGGTTCGGGCAGGCGCATGGGTGCCCTGGTACCGGAGATTTCGTGGAAATGGCTCAACGAAGAGCTCGACACCATCGAGACCAGGCCCCGCGATCCCTACTACATCTCCCCGGAACATAGAAAACTCTTCCTGGAGGAGATCGTCCCCTACTGGAAGACCAGATCCCTGGAAGAAAAGGCCCTGGCGCAGTTTCCTGCGGAGACCCTGAAAACCGGGGTCAATACCGATATTCTCGACACCGAGATGAAATGGCGAAGCCATGTTGGTGAAATCACACCTGATTTTCAGGACATTGTGTTCCCCAAAGGTTTCAGGAAGATAAGAGACGAGGCCCGCGAGAAACTCGAGGAGCTTAAATATACCGAGATCGAAGACCTTGACAAGATCGAGTATTATCAAAGTTCCATCGAGGCGTGTGAGGGGATAATGACCCTTGGCCGTCGCTATGCGGAGAAAGCCGAAGCCATGGCAAAGGTGCAGACCGACCCGCAGCGGCGGCAAGAGCTTGCGGCCATTGGTGCGAACTGCCGCAGGGTTCCCGCCGAATCGCCAAGAAATTTCTGGGAAGCGGCACAAATGTGCTGGTTTGTGATGATGAGCTGTTTTCTTTCGGAAAACTGCCCCGCCTTCAACGTCGGCCGTTTTGACATGTTCATGAACCCGTTTTTCCAGGATGATCTTGAAACTAAAACGATAACCGGGGAATTTGCCCAGGAAATTATCAACTGTCTGTGGATCAAGATAGCCGAACTGATCTGGCTGCTTCCCAAAAGCGGGAGCAGATACTATGCCGGCTATTCCGGTTTCACCAATCTCAGCGTTGGCGGGCGCAACTTCGACGGCAGCGACGCCGTCAACGAAATCAGCTACATGGCGGTGGAAGCCACATCCCGGGTGGGACTGCCGCAGCCTTCCCTGAGTGTTATCATCCATCCCGACACCCCCGAGGACTTTTTACTGGCATGTTGCCGCCTGGCCCGACAGGGGATAGGGTTTCCGGCGTTTCACAACGACCGGGTAGGGGTGCAGATGATGATGTACGCCGGGTTGCGACCGGACGACGCCAGGGAGTGGACCCTGCTCGGCTGCGTCGTCCCCCACCACCGCAAGGTGTATGAGTGGACCGATGCGGGCGGATACAACATGGCCGCAGCCCTGGAGTGGACCCTGAACCGGGGACGCTCGAGAATTACCGGGGAACAGATGGGGTTGCCCACCAAAGATCCAAGGGAATTCAGCTCCTTTAATGAACTCAAGGAGACTTTTTTTACCCAGGTCAGACACATTCTCAACCACTGCGCCATCTCGACCATAATCGAGCAGCGGCTGCACCGGCAGATGGTCCCCAGACCGTTTCTGTCGCTGCTGGTCGAAGGCTGCATGGAGAGCGGCAGCGACCTGGTAAACGGCGGTGCCAGGTACAACATCGGTCCCGGCTGGATAGTGGTCGGGGCTGCGGACTGCGCGAACGGGCTCGCTGCCATCAGAAAAAACGTCTTCGAAGAAAAGAACATCACCATGGATCAGCTGCTCAAAGCGCTGGATGACGATTTTGTCGGCCATGAAGAGATTCACGAAATGTTGAAAAACAGCCCGAAGTTCGGCAACGACGACGACTACGTTGACCGGCTGCAGGTGGAAATGACCGATTTTAACGACCGGGGCCTGAGCGAGTACACCGACATCCTGGGTAATCCCTTCCATAGCGCTATCATGGGTTTGACCTACAACATTCCCACCGGCTCCGTGGTGGGCGCTTTGCCCTGCGGCAGGAAAGCGACCACGCCGCTGGCGGAAGGCTGCTCCCCCCACCCCGGTACCGACACCAGCGGTCCGACAGCCTCCATGCGTTCCGAGGCCAAGGTCAACCACGAACTGCACCCGGGCGGTACTTTATTGAACCTGAAACTGTTACCGTCGGCCATCGAGGGCCAGCGCGGTCTGGCCGGAATGGCAAACCTTATCCGCTCATATTTCGAGCTGGGTGGATACCACTGCCAGTTCAACGTAATCAGCCAGGAAACATTACGAGACGCCCAGGCAAACCCCGATGACTATCGCGACCTGGTCATCAGGGTAGCCGGTTATTGCGCCATATTCACCGAGCTTTCCCCGGAGGTACAGAACGAGGTCATTCGCCGCACCTCCCACGAGAGCCTGTAGAAACGGAAGAAACATGAACAATTTATCACGAACCGATATCACAGGAACCGTTTTGGAGATTCAGCGCTGGTCTGTCTCCGACGGCCCGGGATCGAGAACGGTGATTTTTTTAAAGGGATGCCCCCTGCACTGCCCCTGGTGCGCCAACCCGGAATCGCAGGATCGCCGGGTGCAGATGGCGATTTTCAGCACCAGATGCGTAAGGTGCGGGGCCTGCGTGAGGGAATGTCCCGAAAACGTGGCCATTCCCGCTGCCGAAGGGGCGTTTGGAACAGACAACTGTACCGGCTGCGGAAACTGTATCAGAAGCTGCCATGGCGGTGCGCGGAGTTGGATGGGGGAAGAGATGACGGCCGGAGAAGTGGTCGATCTTGTCAAAAAGGATATGGTTTTCTACCGGAAATCATCGGGAGGAGTCACCTTCAGCGGCGGCGAACCGCTGACCCATCCGCAATTTCTCGGTGAAATCATCAACCGCTGCATGGATCTCGGGATACATACCGCGGTTGAAACCTGCGGCTACTTCGACTGGAAGGCAGCTGAGAAGACCATCGCTATGCTCGACTTCATCATGTTCGACCTCAAGCACATGGATGAAGCGACCCACAAAAGGCTCACCGGCGTATCAAACAGGCTCATCCTGGAAAATATCCTGAAAATTTCCTCTTTTGGCATACCGATGGTTATCCGCATTCCCGTTATTCCCGGTGTAAACGACGATGAACACAACATCAGGGCAACCGCGGTTTTCGTCCGCGATCATTTGCCCCAGGCGATAGGCATCGAGGCCCTGGCGTACCACAGGCTTGGGGTAAACAAATACCAGGCCCTCGGCATCGAATATCCGCTGGGTCACATCGAACCGCCGAGCGACAGCCGTATGGCGGCTCTGCGCAAGCTTATCACAGATACCGGGGTACCGTCCATCACCGCAGATAACGACTACGACGCCCAGCTTGTCCGCTCAAGACTGAAATCAACACCAAAACATTTGACTAAGGATGGTCCAGACAATGCTCAAACTTGACCTTATCTCGTTGAAACAGCAGGAGGAACTCCATGAAAAAAGCCTCTATCTCCTTGAAAAGACCGGAGTTGCATTCAACTACAAACCGGCTCTGGAACTGCTCGAAAAACACGGCGCAACCATCGACGGCAATATAGCCCGCATCCCCCCGGGACTGGTTACCCGATGCCTTGAAACATGTCCCGCAAGCTTTACCCTTTCGGCCAGGAACCAATCAAGAGACGTCCGGTTCGGAGATAACGACACCTTTATAGTGCTGCCCAACCTCGGTCCGGTATTCATCAGGGAGACGGACGGGAAAAAAAGGCGCGGGACCATGGATGACTTCGTCAATATAACCAAACTGAGTCACGCCTCTTCGGTTATCGATGTCGTCGGGTCGTGCCCCATAGACGCTCATGACGTCGACAACGACACCAAGTTTCTCGCCATGCTCCATCAATCCTTTCGCCATAGCGATAAACCGGTCATGTGCTGCACCGCAGCTCCGCACCTGGTCGACCGGCAGCTGCAATTGATGGAGATCGCCTTTGAGCAGCCGTCAATACTGCGGGAAAAAACCGTCACCGGGACCAGCCTCAGCCCCCTCAGTCCCCTTGGATACAGCGAAGATGCCTGTCACGCTATCATGGCCTTTGGCGGATTACGCCAGATGGTCATTATCGCCGGGGCGCCGATGTCTGGCATCAGTGCTCCGGTATCCATAAGCGGAACCACCTTGATGATCAATTGCGAATTTCTCGCCGGGATGGTCCTGGCCCAGTGTGCGGGGCCGGGTGCTCCGGTGGTCTATGCAACAACCGCATCTGCGGGTAACCTGACAAACGCCACCTATGTTACCGGTATTCCCGAGACCACCCTGCTGAACATCTTTGCCGCGCAGATGGGCGCTTATTACAACGTTCCGACCAGAAGCGTTGGAACGGCAACCGAAGCCAAGCTGGTTGACATGCAGTCCGGGTACGAAGCCATGCAGAACCTGCTGATGACTGCGCTTGGTGGCACCGACGCAATTTACGAGACGCTGGGTACCCTCGATTCCCTTATGACCGTATCCTACGAAAAATTCATGATCGACCAGGAGCTGCTGTCAAGGGTGAAGACCATTGTCGGCGGGGTGAACGAGACCTCCGGCGATCTGATGCTTGAAGATGTGGAGCAACAGGGAATCGGCGGCAACTATCTCTGCACCCGGGCCACTTTTTCCGCATGTAGGCAGCGATGGAACCCGACGGTATCCACCTGGTGTTCCCACGATAAATGGATGGAAAACGGTTCCCGGTCGGTGGAGGACAAGGCCGCCCTCCTCTGGCACCAGACCCTTGAAAACGCTCCCGCTGCAATTCTCAACCAGCAGACCGACAGAGATATTGCAGCATTTATCACCAAGAGCTGAAAAAAAACAGCCTGCTTTTCCGGCGGCACCGAGGCAGCGGTTGGCAGCGCACCTTTGGGTTGGCGAATTCAATTTTCCAATTTTTACTGGTACTATTCTTGTCAGGAGTTACAATTGCCTCTTTGCAAAGGCCCAAAGCCGTCCGTGACAGCTTGAGGCAAAAATCACGTAACCAACCGAATTTGACAGAAAAGTGCTGATCCTTGCGGGGTCAGCACTTCCAAGGGAAGATTATGCTGCAGACACAACAACAGTTGCTGGCCGTACTGGACGAGAATCAGATCGACTACCAGAACCATGAACACCCTGCCGTTTACACCGTTGAAGAGGCGGCCCGGCACAGTGACGGGATAGACGGAGCCCACAGCAAGAATTTGTTTTTAAAAGATAAAAAGAAAAATCTCTTTCTGGTGGTCACCCTGGCGGACAAGCCCGTTGTTCTCAAGGAGGTGGCCACCAAAATCGGCGCCAAGCACCTCTCTTTCGGCAAACCGGAACTGCTGGGGGAGGTTCTTGGCGTGATTCCCGGAGCGGTGACTCCGTTTGCGGTTATAAACAGCAACGGCCACCCGTTGAAGGTTATTCTCGACAGGGAGATGATGGATAGCGGCACGCTGAATTTCCACCCCCTGGAAAATACCGCCACCACCACTATTTCCGCAGAAAATCTTATCAGGTTTATCGAGTACTGCGGGGTAGACTATGAAGTAACCCTTTTGTAATACAGGTTTTCTTCCAGGCTGCAAAAACAGGGACTCACCTGAACTGCTCCAGATCAATGGCGTACTTCTTGATTTTTTCATAGAGGCCTTTGCGTGAAATCCCCATATACTGATGGGCTTTCGTCACCCGTCCCCCGGTCCGGCGCAGAATCTCTTCCAGGTAGCACTGCTCCTGCTGCGCCATGAACTCCTTTAAGCCGGGCAGCTGGCTGCTGCCCTCCGGCACAGCGGGTTCAAGTAATCCCGGCCTGGTATCCGGCGGACTGCAGCTGCCCAGTACGCAGTGCCGGCGAACAACGTTGCGCAACTCCCTGATGTTTCCCGGCCACTCCCTTTTTATCAGCTCGTTGAGCAGATCGGCGGAGACGATTTGCGGCGTATCCGGATTATCGGCGCAATACTCCTGCCAGAAATGGTTCACCAACAGCGGGATGTCCTCTTTTCGTTCACGAAGCGGCGGCAGGTTGATTGGCAGAACGTTGAGCCGGAAATAGAGATCCTGGCGAAAGTTGCCGCGGGCGATCTCCGAAGGCAGGTCGCGGTTGGTTGCGGCGATGATGCGGGCGTTGAGCCTAATGGCGCTGTTTCCGCCAAGGCGGGTGAAACTGCGCTCTTCCAGTACCCGCAGCAGCTTTGCCTGAAGATGCGGTGGCATGGAGCAGATCTCATCGAGAAAAAGCGTGCCGCATCCGGCAAATTCAAACTTGCCCACCTTGCGCTGGATGGCCCCGGTAAAGGCCCCCTTCTCGTGGCCAAAGAGCTCGGATTCTATCATTTCCGCCGGCAGCGCCCCCATGTTGACCGCCAGGTAGGGCGCATCGCTGTCACTGCCGATATCGTGGATAGCCCGGGCTACCAGCTCCTTGCCGGTACCCGTTTCCCCGACGATCAAGACCGGGTCCTCTTCCCTGGCATAGCTGTTTATCACGGCATACAGCTCCTTCATGGCGGGATGACCGCCAACCAGGCCGTAGAACCGGTCGGCATCCATTTTCCTCGCCTGCAGCTGCTGCTGCAGGCTCCGGTTGGTCGACAGCAGCTGCCTGCGCTCGATGGCCCGTTCTATGGTTGCCACGATCACATCTTCGTCCACAGGTTTCTGCAGGAAATGATAGGCGCCTTTTTTCACCGCCTCCACCGCCAGGCTGATGTCACCGTGCCCGGTGATGAGGATAACCGGAAGGTCCGCATCGTATTCGAGAAGATGACCCAGCAGCTCCATACCATCCATCCCGGGCATGCGAATATCCGCCAGCACCGCGGAAAACTGCTTTTCCCTGACCAGCTCCAGAGCCCGAACCGGGCTATCGCTGGTGGTCGGCACGTAGTCGTTTAAAAAAAGCGTCTGGCTGATGGCGGAAAGCAGGAAACGGTCATCGTCAACTACCAGTATCTCATACGGTTTTTTGGGAGAGTGCAGATCTGAAGGATTGGTCATGCCGCCTCCGTTTTCTGCGATCCGGAAAGGTTCCTGGTCTGGGGGATGGCAACCCGGAAACAGGAGCCCCCGCCGACCGTTGAGTCGACCTCGATATATCCGCAAAAACCCCGCACGATCCGCTCAACGATAGACAGGCCCAGCCCCATCCCGGTCCCCGCTTCCCTGGTGGTATAGAAGGGATCGAAAATTTTCTTGCGCTCCTCATCGTCCATACCGTGGCCGTTGTCTTTTATGGATATCTCCACATAAGGTTCGCGCCGCATGGTCTCAGGGTTCACTTTTTTTACCACTCTGGTACCGATCACCAGCTGCGGGGCAGCAACCTTGCCCATAGCCTGGATACCATTCTGAATCAGGTTGAGGAGTACCTGCTCCAGCCGCACCTCCACCGCACACACCGTACAGCCCTCCGGGGCCATCTCTGTTGCAACCTGCACCTCGCCTATACGCAGCTGCGGTTCGAGAAACTGGAGGATTTTTTCGACCAGGGGATTGATCGCCACAGGGTAGAGCTCCTCCTCGGCCTTCCGCCCGAAACTGCGCATGGTATTGATAATGGAGGAGGCTTTATTGACCCGGTCGACAATAACCTCCAGGTTTTTGCGCAGCAGGTCCAGATCCGGCTCCGGTTTCTCCAGAGCCTTTATGCCGTTACGGGCAAAGAGCAGGATGGCATTGAGGGGTTGGGTCAATTCGTGGCCGATACCGGCGGTCATCTCACCAAGACTTGCCAGGCGGCTTGAATGGATAAGCTGTTTCTGCCCCTCTCGCAGCCGGTCCATCAATTCGTAGAATTCACTGCAGTCGGAACAGATCAGCATATGCAGGGTCAAACCGTTGGGGGTTACGTGGGTGGAGCCGCGCACCTTTATCGGCAGCCGCGCCATTTTGCCCTGCAGCTGCGCTTCAAACTCGGCAAATTCGGACGCCGCAAAACCTTCCCTGATTTTGGCCGCGGTCTGCTGATCGAAAATCTGATCCAGGCTGAGGGGAAACCGGGCGACCTCAGGATATCCCGTCTTGGCATAAAACTCACGGCTGGCCTGGATGACGGTGAAGTTTTGATCGACCACCAGGAGCAGTTCGGCAATACCGGAGAGGACACGCTCGGTGAAGGAGCGGCTGGCCTCCACCTCCTCATGTTTTTTCAGCATGCGGACAACCAGGTCCTCCCGCTGCCGCTCCAGAATCTTAATGGTTTCATCGACCATGGTCACTCCTTTGAAGTTGCAAGACAACAGCCGCCCGTCTCAAGAGCAGACCCTGTACCGAAACAAACGTTACCGGGGTCACAAACGTTACAGCTGTCATACTGTCCGACGGGCTGCACCCTGCAGACTGCTCGTTGCAGACAGATCCCTATCCAGCTTTTCTACTCTTATCCCTGCAATTTGTCACCAAAATTGCACATATATCGCCTCCAAACCAGCCTGAACGTAACGAAAACTACACACTATATTTTATTATTTAATTTCAAAACATTACACGACAAAACAAAAAAATCCTGTCACCTCCATTGCACAAAGCCTAACCACACAATTGCCCGCAAAAATCATGGCCGTGCGCCACAACATACTGACATCAAACGTAAAAACAACAAAAACGCCCGATTGTTACCGCAACTGGCCCTGCCCTTGCAGTTAAGGAAATAGAACTGGCCTGTTGTCCATAACATTTTACAGGGGAGCCGACCACCATGCAGAGCACCAACGACAACGAATACCTCACCTTCTCCCGGGCAGCCTCACTGTGCTGCGTTTCTACAACACGATTCAAGCGGTGGACCGAGTCGGGACTGATTCCCGTTGTCGACTGTCATGGCCACTGCTTGATCAGCTCCCACGACCTCATCCGCCATCTGGTCAGGTACAACATGCCCATCCCCAATCTCCTGCTGCAGGGAAGGGTGAAGAAGATCCTGATCGTTTTTCTGCAGCTGATCGTGTCCGGCAAGGTGACCCGGCAGATCGTCCGGGCACTGTACCGGCTAAAGGAAAAGACGTCCTGCATCCTTGAATGTATCAGTTATGACGCCAACACCGAACTCAAGGTCATCACCTTCAACCCTGATGTCATTGTCCTGTTCGGTAAAAAATCCCACGCGGAAAAGATTGTCGACAGAATCAGGTCGATTTTGACCGGTACCGTTAACGTATACTGTTTTTCCCCTGCCCAGACCGTCGAACTGCAAAACACCCTGAAAAGGCTCGGGAGGTAATAATGACCGATCATAAGACCAGATACTACGCCAAACTGCGCAAACTCCTGACGGCGGGATTCTTCCTTTGCGGCATCATCCCCATCCTGATCATAGCCTCTACCTCGATCTACAACTTCAAAGATGTCGCCATCCAGGATATCGAGGTAACCGCAGGCCAGGTCATTACCCATCGACGGGATGTGATCAACAATTTTTTACAGCATCAGGTGGACCTGCTGACCACCCTGATCAGCCTCTACGACAAGGAACATTTCAATACCGTGGAGACCCTGAACGAACTGTTTGTCGCAATCAGCAAGTCGGGCAGCATCGTCGATCTGCAGACCATTGCGACCAGCGGCAAGCAGCTGGCCTATGTCGGCCCCTACCGCGAGCAGGTGACAGGCAAGAATTACCACAACCAGGGGTGGTTCAACGAGGTGCTTGTACGGGGGGTATACGTGAGCGACATCTTCAGCGGGTATCGGGGAGTTCCCCATTTTGTCGTCGCTCTGACCGACCCGCTCAAGAGTTATGTTCTGCGTACCACCATCAATTCAAGCGTGTTCAACTCCCTGCTGCACAGTGCGCAGATAGGTGCGGGCGGCGACGTATTCATCGTCAACAAGAGCGGGGAACTTCAGACCCCGAGCCTGCAGCACCGGGCGACTCTCGATGAAACCGAGAGTAAGCTAATAAAGCATCACGCGGGAACGGAACTAACCCTCATCGGCGAAGAACTCTACGCCACGACCTGGCTCAACACCCGGAACTGGATGCTGATGCTCAAGGTGCACCTGCCAGATATGCTGTCGAGCTACCGGCAGCATGTCTACCGCACCATGCTCATCATCGGGACTACCGCTTCACTTTTTTTGTTCATCGCCTTTTTTCTCAGCCGCTTCATCGTCTCCCACATTGCCAGGACCGACCGTGAATCGGCAGCCCTGGATCAGCAGATGGCCCATATCGAAAAAATGGCCAATATCGGCAGGTTGGCTGCCGGTGTGGCCCATGAGATCAACAACCCCCTGCAGATGATCCTGGCCCAGGTGGGTTGGCTTGAAGAGCTCTTTTCCGACGAAGAGTCCGGAGCACTGAAGAATCATGAGGAATACCAGACCACCATCACCAAGATCAAGCACCACGTTGAACGGGCGGCGGTGATCACCCATCGCCTGCTTGGATTTTCCCGTAAAATCCGGGCGGAACAGGAACAGGTCCAGATCAACGACGTGGTCACGGAGACCCTCTCCTTTCTCGAAAAGGAGGCCCTGCACAACAACATCGGCATAACACTCGACCTGCCCGCGACTCTTCCCGTTACCGTGACCGAGCCCCACCGCCTGCAGCAGGTGCTGCTCAACCTTTTCGACAACGCCCTCGACGCGGTGGGACACGACGGTGAGGTGCAGATCCACACCAGGGCTGAAGGCCAGAAGATAATAATCGAGGTAACCGACAACGGTCAGGGCATAGAAGCGGAGGTGATGAAGCAGATCTGGGACCCCTTTTTCACCACCAAGGAACAGGGCAAAGGAACTGGTCTCGGGCTGTCCATAAGCCAGAACATCATCCGTACCATGGGCGGCACCCTCGAAGCGAAAAACAGAAAAGAAGGTGGGGCAGTGTTCACAGTGAAACTCCCCATTCGACAATCAACATTTTTGAAACAGGAAAGGAGGACGCAATGACTCGATACAGTGTACTGGTGGTCGACGATGAGCAGGATTTTCGTGAGATCATGGTAAAAAAACTGCGGAAAAAAGAGCTCGAATGCGACGGCGCTCCCGACGGGGAAACCGCGCTGCAGATGTTTTCGCCGGGAAAATATGACGTGGTGCTGCTGGATGTAAAAATGCCCGGACGGGACGGCATCGAGATTCTTCAGGAGATGAAGAAAATCGCCCCCATGACCGAGGTGGTGATGTTGACAGGTCATGCGTCGGTGGAATCTGGGATCAACGGCATCAAGTTCGGCGCCTTTGATTACCTGATGAAACCGATGGATATGGAACGGCTGATGGAAAAACTGGATGCAGCCTATGAACGCAAACGTTCCCAGCAGCAGAAAATTGAGATGGCCCAGATCAAGAAAGATATGGCCATGCCCAGTTAACCTGTCGCGACGGTACGATCAACAGCCACCATCAAGCAGACACAAGGAGAACCAGATGAAATTCATGCGAAATCTACACCAGTTCATGATGGCGGGCGCCAGAGCGCAGGCCCGCTGGGAATTGGAAATATCCAACACCATTTTACGCAGCCGCAGACGGCTGGCGATAATCGGCCTGCTGCTTCTCCCCATAATCTTCGGCGGTATCGCCTTTGCCGACAACGTCGGCGGCGCTCTTCCCGCCTTTATCGGAGGTAAATCCGCCTACGGCCCCTCCCATTACACCAACCTTATCTTCGGCGCTTCCATTCTGGTGGGACTCTGCGCCGGACTTATCACCGGCTGCATCGGCGCAGGAGGCGGTTTCATCATCGCCCCCGCTCTTATGAGCGTAGGGGTAAAGGGAATTCTTGCGGTTGGAACTGACCTGTTCCATATTTTCGCCAAGGCTATCATGGGTTCGGTCCTGCACCGCAAGATGGGCAATATTGCCGTTGCCCTGGCGGCAACCTTTCTTATCGGGGCCATCAGCGGTTCAACCCTGGGCGGTTATATCAACCGCGCGCTGTATGAGAAGAATCCGGTCCTCAGCGATATGTTCATCACTGTCATCTACGTGCTGATGCTGGGATTTCTCGCCTTCTACGCCCTGAGCGACTGGTATCGGACCCTGCGCCGCAAAAACGCGGCGGCCGATGTGGCTGAGTCCAGCGGACCGCAGGCCGAGGAAATACCGCCCATCGGCAAAATGGTACAGTCGATCAACCTGCCGCCAATGCTGACTTTCGACCAGGGAGTCACCCCCGGCGGGAGAAAAATTTCCGCATTCTTTCTGGTAATTGCCGGGTTCATCGTCGGTCTCGCCGCAGCGATCATGGGCGTGGGCGGCGGCTTCCTCACCTTTCCGATCTTCGTCTACGGCCTGGGAGTCTCTTCCATGACGACGGTGGGCACTGATATTTTTCAGATCGTTTTCACCGCCGGATACGGCTCCATTACCCAGTATGCCGTCTATGGGTTTATCTTCTATACCCTGGCCATGGGTATGCTGTTGGGCTCGCTCATCGGCATCCAGATCGGTTCCATTGTAACCAAAGTGGTTTCCGGTACAACCATCTGCGCATTCTATGCTGTCACTGTAAGCGCCGGCTTTTTTAACCGAGCCTGCGCTCTACCCGAAAAAATGATGAAAATGGGATACATCGATGTCTCTCCGCAACTGCTGAAACTGCTCAACATCGTAGGAACCTTCGGGTTCTTTATCATCATCATCATTTTTGCAGTGTGGGTGTTCTGGAGCTTTTTTACCAACCTGAAAGTATTACGTGCAGAGGAGGTCCATGAATCATGGGAAACTCAAAACAACTGAAAATACGCGGAATCCTGATGTTGCTGTCTTTTTTTATCGTGCTGATGATCATCTTTCTGCCGCTGCTCCCCGGCGCAGGAGGAAAAAAAGTCAACGGACTCGATTATCTGGATAACTTTTTCAACGAACTGTCAAAAGGCTCAGCCTACCACATCGACAAACAGCTCGAGGACGCCGCACATTATACGGGCAGCAGCTTCAACCACACCCTGATTATGGATTCCCCCCAGCAGGCCCTGCTCGCGGCTAACATGTTGAATATCAACAACTTGCCGGCAACGGTACAGGGGGGAGTGAACCTCACGGTCGACGCAGACTTCGGACAGATCATGACAACGATCCTGCGCGATGCCGATACCATGTACCATAACAACGGCCAGGCGATAACGGACAAGTACGGGGTAGACGAAATGTCGGCTCTTTATTCATGGTACCGGTTGCAAAACGCCATGGCGGCCAAGTTAACAGGGAGCGGCGCTTTCGCCCAGGCGAAGTTTGTTAAAAAATCAATGACCAAAGGCGTTGAACCGGCCTACAATTACTACAAGGTGGAAGTCAAACCCGTACGGGAGGAGATATTCCTGCTGATCGCAGCACTCGTCTTTTACGTGGCCTACACGATATGGTACGGTTTTGGCCTGCTCTATATTTTTGAAGGTCTTGGCATCAAGATTAAACACTGACGCCGGACAATTTCGTACTTTGTCGCTGCCGGACCAGTATACTCCGGCAGCGACAACCTCATTTCGATGGTGCAATGAAAACCTTACTGGCCAGACTCAAGCGCTTGTTTTCTTCTCCTGCCGCCGCCCACCCGACCCTTGAGGAGCTGCAGCATCTTTTCACCAGCAGATACCTTCACTTCCGGGAACTGCTCACGGCCAACAACAATGCGCTGGAAGCCATGGCGGAGATGGAAAAAGCCCTGCTTGACGGGCGCAGTTACTCCATGGCCTTTATCAGGGCAAAATCGACGATCATCACAGTAAATGTATTCAAGATGATCGATAATCTGCGATATATAGCGGACGGCAGATACGGTCAGCTGGTGGTCGCTTATCGCAATATTGAGAAAACAATCGACGAACTCATCGACCAGTCCCGCCCCGCAGTGGAGGGGGACTGGGTCCTGCCGCTGACCCGGGTAAACCGGTCCCTGGTTGAGTTGAGCGGCGAGAAAATGGCCAACCTGGGCGAAGCGGGAACGGTTAAAGACATTCAAATCCCCGAGGGGTTCGTCATCACCAGCGGGGCTGCGCAGGCAGTGTTTTCCCACAACAACCTCTTCACCGAGATCAACCGCATCATTCAGCAGACCGACGCCCGCGACCTGGAAGATCTGCACCGCCGCAGCCACCAAGTACAAAAACTGATCATGGCCTGCTCCCTACCAACAGAGCTGGAACGGTTGATTAAAGAACAGTTTGACCTGCTGGAAAATAAAATCGGCCGCCCCATTGAGGTGGCTGTCCGCTCCAGCGGCCTGGGAGAGGATCTTGGCCGGGCGTCGTTTGCCGGACTGTACCGCACCGAACTGCATATCGACCGCGACCAGCTTATCGACGCTTACAAGGCGGTACTGGCCTCAACCTACTCCGCCAGGGCCATGACCTACCGGTTGACCAAAGGGTACCGTCACGAACAGATGCTGATGGGGGTAGGCTGCCTGCTCATGGTAGAGGCGGCGGTAAGCGGGGTCTGTTACTCCCGGTCAATGACCGGGGAACGGCAATGCATGGAGATTTTCTGGGCTCCGGGGAGCGGCAAAGGCGTTGTCGAAGGCACAAAAGATACCGGACGGCTGCTGGTAAAACGGCACTACCCGTTTGAAATAATCGAGAAAAAGGGCACTCCCCTTTCTGTTTTATCCGATAAACAGGTTACTCAGATCAGCGAAGCGGCCATGAAGCTTGAAGCCCGTTTCGGCACGGAGCAGGACATTGAATGGTCCATCGACTCCTCCGGCAGCCTCTTTATCCTGCAGAGCAGGCCTATATCTGTCAGCCCCTGGGCACAGAGCCAGCCAGATCCTGCCCCACTCGCCGATCAACAGCTCCTGCTGCGAGGTGGGGTTACCGCCTGCCCCGGCGCAGAGGCGGGGCAGGTATGGGTGGTTCGCTCGACCGTCGACCTGCTCGGGTTTCCCCACGGAGCCGTGCTGGTGGTGGAACATCCGCTGCCCGAATGGGCGCCGCTGCTGAGACGGGCCTCCGCCCTGATTGCGACAACCGGAAGTGTCGCCGGGCATCTGGCGACCATCGCCAGGGAATTTAACTGTCCTGCACTTCTTGGCGTCAGGGACGCTCTTAATGTTTTGCAAAACGGACAGGTTGTAACCGTCGACGCCACCAGCCGCTTTATCTATGGTGACCGGGTCGACCAGGTTATATCCTGCAACGTTGACAAACAAAATCCCATGCACAACAGCCCGGTCGAGCAGACCCTGAAGGCGGTCCTCAGTCGCATCACCCCGCTGACCCTTACCGATCCGACCTCACCTTTTTTTCGTTCTTCCCGGTGCCGGACCCTGCACGACATCACCCGGTTTTGTCACGAAAAAGCTGTGGTGGACATGTTCGGGTTCGGCGAAAGATACCGCTATGTAAAAGGTGCAGCCAAGAGGCTGGTGGGCAATATGCCCATGGAGTGGTGGGTAATAAACCTGGCCGACGGTTTTGCCGCAACCTACGATGCCAGCAACAAGTACATACTGATCGATGAAATCACCTGCGAACCGATGCTGGCAATCTGGCAGGGTATGCATGCCATTCCCTGGGCGGGACCTCCCCGGGTCAACGTTCGTGGCATGGGGGCGATTCTGTTCCAGTCCACCCGCAATCCGGGCCTTGACCCCGCCGCGCCTTCAGCGATGGTGCAGAAAAATTATTTCCTGATCTCAAAGAATTACTGCAACCTGAGTTTTCGACTGGGCTATCATTACGCAACGATCGAGGCATACATCTCCAGCCTGCGGACGGAACGCTACGTCACCTTTCGTTTCAAGGGGGGAGCGGCGGATGAATCCCGCCGGATCGCCAGGGTCGAACTCCTTGCCGAACTTCTTGTGCGTCACCAGTTCCGGGTGGAAAAAATCGGTGATTCCCTCGCGGCACGGGTTGAAAAACGATCGCAGAATGTCTTATATAACTGTCTGAAGATACTTGGTTATCTGTCAATACATACCCGACAGATCGACATGGTGATGTCGGCTCCCGGCCAGATGATGCGGTATCGCAACAAGTTTAACAAAGAAATCAAGGAAATGCTCAGCCATGGAAAACGAGAAAATTGATTCCCTGGAAGCCGCCTCGGGAATAACGGTCCTCATCGTCGACGATGAAACGGATTTTTTGGAAATTATGAACAAGCACCTCTGTCGGCTGGGGCTGAAGGTGGAAACGGCTGGAGGATGCAGGGCAGCCATATCCTCAATGGAGACCAGCCCCAAAGAAGTGGTGATCATGGATGTCAGTATGCCGGAAATCGACGGTATCCGGTGTTTGCAGTTGGTCAAGGAGCTGTGGCCCGATACTGAGATAATAATCCTCACCGGCCACGCTTCGGTCAAATCGGGGGTAGAAGGGATGCAGAACGGCGCCTTCGACTACTGCCTCAAACCGATAGACACCAGGGAACTGGTTGAAAAAATCGAACTGGCGGCAAGAAAAGCGCTGGTGAACAGGCGTAGCTGACGATCCCTTCACTCCTCCGGGAAACCCTGGGGAACCCTTGTGAAGAGGTACGGGCGGGCCCTGTTTCATCCATCAGATTTCATGCTTGTGGTACAGCTCCAGCACCCTGTCAATATGCTGGTAGATTGCTTTTCTCGCCCTGTCGGGATCGCCATCTTCTATGGCCCTTATAATTTGCCGGTGTTCCTCAAGAGACTGACTGCGCTGGCTGGACACTTGGAATCTTTTCCTTGCAAAAAGCGCAATTGAAAGGCGCAGGTCGCCGTACAGCTCGATCAGCCGCTGATTGTCCGTGGCTTTCACGAGGTCCTCGTGAAATTTGCGATCTTCTTCCTGAAATTGCTGTAATCCTTCGGATTCGCACACCTTTTGCTGATACATCAGGTGATTGTTGAACAAGTCGGGATCAAATTTTTTATTGGTGGCGGCCAGAAGTTCTGCGGCAAAACCTTCAATAGCCTTGCGCATGGCGAACAGTTCCTCGATATCCCTGAGATCGAATTCATTCACCTGAAAGCCCCGCTGCGGCAGCCTGGTGACCAGACCTTCCTTCTCCAGCCGCTGGATCGCCCCCCGAATCGGAGTCCTGGAGATATTAAGCTGTTTTGAAAGAGCAACCTCGCTGTATAATTTCCCGGGAGTGAGCTCTCCGGTCCGGATCAGTTCCTGGCACTTGACGTAAGCAAAATCCTGTAGTGATATTTTCATGGGAACTTCTCTTTCTACCTGGTGGACAATCCATATTTCTTCAGCTTGCGAACAATTGTCGGTTGACTGATATTGAGATATTTCGCCAGCTCACGGGTTGAATTATACTGGGCTATAGCATTCTTTATAATCTGTTTCTCGAAAATAGCCATGATATCGTCAAGACTCTTTATCCGGCTGTCCTGCTCCGACGCCTTGGCCACCTCCTCCATCACGTCTTTACCGATACACTCTATCACCACCCTGTCGATAAATTCCGATTCACTCATCACAACCCCCTTGTTGATTATATTTTTCAACTCACGAACATTGCCTGGGAACGAATAGGTCTGCATCATGGCAATGATCATGGGGTTGATCTTGTTGTTGGTGCCGAACTTCTCATTGGCTTTTCCGAGAAACTGGTTGGTCAGCTCAAAAAGGTCCTCGGGCCTCTCCCTGAGCGGCGGGATGGTCAGCTGGAGACTGTTCAGGCGATAATACAGATCGGCCCTGAATTTTTTTTCCTCGATCAGCTTCTCAAGGTCCTGGTTGGTCGCGGCGATAATTATACAGTCCACCTTGCGCTGGGTCGTCCCTCCTATCCGCATGACTTGGTGATCATCGAGGTACTTCAGCAGTTTCGCCTGTCCGGCAGGGGGAAGCTCGCCAATCTCATCCAAAAAAAGGGTGCCTTCGTCGGCCAGTTCAATGAGTCCGGGCTTGCCGCTTTCCTTGGCTCCGGTAAACGCACCTTTATCGTAACCGAAAAGCTCCGCCTCAAGGATCGCCTCCGGAATTGCCGCGCAGTTGATCTGTATAAAAGGTTTTGCAGAACGTTTGCCGCATGAGTGGATGAATTTTGCCGCAAGCCCCTTGCCAGTTCCCGATTCACCCTGGATAAGAATATCCGAGGCGTCCATTTTGGCAAACTTGAGGGCGGTCTGCATGATGGAGCGCATTTTATGATTTTCAGCGACGACCTCATTTTCCTGCAGTTCATGCATCACCAGCAGTGCCAGCTCATCCTTATACCGTTCCTTCTCCCTTGTCACTTCGTCCAGTTCCTGCTGTATCGCTATGAGCCTGGAGATGTCCCTTTCGTTGACGACGACCATGGCCACTTCGCCGTTTTTATCAAGCACCGGTATACCGGTACAGAGGATCTGTTTCTTCGTCATCAGCGCCGTCTGCAGCTGCGACACCTTCTTTCGCGTCCTGACCACCTCCTCGGTAAGGGTCATGTTGTAAAAACCCCGCTTGACAAAGGTCTGGACATGCTGTCCGATAACCTCCGACTTCTTCATCCCAAGGCTCTTTTCCACAGCATTGTTGATCAGGATGACCTTGCCGTCACTGCCGATCAGCCACAAACCGTCGAAGGAAACGTCAAAAACCGTCTCGAATTTCCTGTCATCCAGATCAATGAAGTCGAGGTTGCGGGCAACACTCTCAAACTCCTTCATATCGACAAAACTGCAGACCGTGCCGATGACTTTTTCGTCTTTTTGGATAACATTGATGGAGACGATAAGATGTTCCTCCTTTCCTTCCACCTGATATCCGAAATAGGGTTTACGCTTTTCGATGACCTTGAAAATGAGTTTTCCGGTTTCCGGCAACACCTCCAGGACACTGACGCCTTCAACGAGGCGATCGGATTTTTTGACTATATTCCTGGCTGAATCGTTGACGTGGGTGACTTTCCCGTCCACATCGGTGCCGATTATGCCATGGACACAGTGCTTGAAAATCTGTTCGGTATCAGGAAGCTGCATTTTGAAGGTATCCTTTTCGGGTTAATAATGTACAGAAGCATCAACTGTCGATTATACCAGGCCGACCCCTTTCCGCATCAATTTGCATTACAGGTTATCACTGAAATTTCGCTTTCTTCAGCCACCATGTGGGAACAAACAAAAAGCACCACATCTCCTGTTGAAGAAGAAATGGTGCTGCTGGTGATGCATTGAGCGCGACAGCCAGGGGCCGCCTGCTGCCACCATCACCCGGGGGATACGGTTTCAGAGGTGTAGTCAGGCCTGCCCACCAGTTTAGCGGCGAGCCGGCGTTCGAGGAAAATAGGCGTTCCTCCGCCTGCCTGCACAACCTTGTCGCTGATCTCTATTGACACGACACTGTTTGAGGTTCCCGCATTGCGCGCCTGCTCCCGAACCTCGTTTTTCAGATAGCCTACCCCCCAGGCCTCGGCCTCGTCGATACTCTTGAAACGTTTGCCTCCGGAAACCCCCTGCAGGTTAAACCCGCCAAGCTGGTCCGGACGAATAAGCAGCTGCTGCCTTATAACCACGTTACTGGTTATCGCGCCGAGCGCGTTAGCCACATCGGCATCTTCGGGGATCACCACTTCCGCGCCCAGCATCTTGCCCGCATTGGGCAGGAAATAGTGCACCGGCGCGCCGATTCCGACAATGGGCTGTTCCAGCGAAAAGCGGACCTTGTACCGTCTGTTGCTGCCGGTGAGGATCGATTCGATCAAGTGATTCGCCAGCTTGTCGCCGTTGAGGAAATCCACGTCCACATCATGGGACAGCTGCTTGGCCAGGAGTTCCCGGGCCAGATCTTTTTCAAATTTGGCGAAGACCTGCCCGATAAACTGCTCGGGTGTCGTCTGGGTGAGGACTGAAAAAATGTTCACCAGACGCTCTGCCGCCGTCGATTCCCACCTGGTGAACCGGCCGCTTACCTGCAGAAGATCAGTAGGAGTAAGCCCGCATCG
The DNA here is from genome assembly GCF_900104445.1 of Desulforhopalus singaporensis. GTDB lineage: Bacteria > Desulfobacterota > Desulfobulbia > Desulfobulbales > Desulfocapsaceae > Desulforhopalus_A > Desulforhopalus_A singaporensis. Next base: position 85,545 of record NZ_FNJI01000003.1, read on the forward strand.
CTGTACCAGACCGCACTCTTCCAGGCGTGCGGTATTGAGAAAACGGCTGCTGATAAGGTCAAGCTTTATCGCCAGTTCATCAAGGCAGTGGGGACGCTGCCTGAGCAGGTCGTAAATTTTCTGTTCTTCCCTGGACGGTGCAAAGGGGAATTCGCCCTCCATGGCGATGAAAAACGTCTGGGAATATAGCAGCGTTTCCGTTACCGCCAGCTTTTCCTCAAGAAAACGAAGCGCTTTGTCCAGCCCGGCCGCCGACTGCAGGTCCGCCCACACGGCGGGCGCCACCCTTCTCGGCCCCAGCTGCAGCTGGTTTTTCTGCCACTGGATATGGCTGTCGCCGCCAAGACCTATGGTGCGCATGTCAAGCGCCTTGACATGGGTGGCAAACCCTCCGACCCTGGCGCCGGTCTCGCACACCTCAACCAGTCCCTCGGCCAGGTCCGCGGTGTCCGTGGTGGTACCGCCGATATCGACTACCATCGCCTCGTCAAGTCCCGTCAGCAGCCGGGCACCCGCGACACTTGCCGCCGGACCGGACAAAATGGTCTCGACGGGACGCTCCCAGGTCATGGCGGCGGACATCAGGGTGCCGTCTCCTTTTACGACCATCACCGGAGCGTTGATGTTTCTTCTTTCGAGAACCTCTTCGAGTTCCCCGAAAAACTTTATCATTCTCGGGATAATTCTGGCGTTGAGAACAGCTGTCTGCGCCCGCACCGCAAAATTGAGCAGATCGGAGAACTCATGTCCGCAGCAGACCACCATTCCGGTCTCCTGTCTGAGAATTTTTTTAACCTCAAGCTCATGGGCCGGATTGACGGAGCCGCCGAAACCGGAGACGGCAAAGGCGGTCACACCATGATGCTCTATCATGGTGCGGGCGGCTCTTATGACCTCCTCCGGGTCTATGGGAGCCCGCTCCTTGCCGGAAATTGAGATACGGCCGGAAATCACCGCCTTGGGGGAGTGCGACAACAAATTTTCAGGTATCCCGCCGGGACCGGGCATAATGAGAAGTCCCGGCTGCTGCCCTTCACCCTCGACAATCGCGTTGGTGGCAAGGGTGGTGGAAACGGCCACCATCTCGATCTTGTCAAAGACAGACTGGTCCAGTCCACCAAGCGCCCCGTCGATCCCCAGGGAAAAGTTCCATTTTGTCGTCAGCGACTTGTTCTTGGATTGTATCGAGTTCTGCGCAAAATCATAAATTGCTGCATCGGTATAAGTACCTCCGGCGTCGATCCCAAGTCCGTAACGGGGCTGCGGTTCATCGCCGGTCACAAGCTCGTCGAAGACAACCAGCCGCGGCCGGTCCGGACTGTCGTTTGCCGAGCTCGGGGTGGACGCGGACAGACCGTTTGCAATAGGGGAGTAGATGGTCACGTAACCAGGGGGCACGACCAGGATCTGATCGTCGGATTCCTGCTGGGTGAGCAGCCGTTTTATGAGGGCGAGACTTCCCGTTATTTCCTCATATCGCCAGCCGTATTTCTCCGCCATGGCCCTGGCATGTTCCCGGTAGTGGGCTCCGCCGGGCGTGCCGGTGTCGATAAAGGCGGCACGCTGGTAATTTTTCTGCCAGGTTGAGAAAAAATCAATAATTTCTTTACCGCTCTTTTCCCCATATTTCCGGGTAATCTCACCGCATCCCATGGCCTGATCACCGATCCAGACCTGCTCCTTGCCATCTTCCCCCGGTCTTTTCTTTTCCCGGTACCAGCCGGCAGAGAGATAAAATGTTCCGGGAAATTTGGCGAACTGCTCCTTGTATGCCCGGTCACTTCCCAGAAAAAGCGCGATACAGTCGTGGACCTTGGGGAATACAAGTTCGACACCGGGCGCCGCTATTCCGACCGTTCCCCGGCCGCACAGACCGTACCCGATGACGATCCTGCTGCAGTCGGGCTCGGCCGCCACCTCGTCAATCGCCTGCTGCAGCCTGCTCCGGAGTTCGCCGGGATAGTTGTGCAACCCCCCCGGGAGCATTTTTCTCTTCACATGAAGCCCAAGTTCATCAGCTACATGGATCACATCCGGGCCGAGCACTCCGCAACCGATAAAATAAACCGTATTCCCGCATTCCATAAACTTCTTTTCACCCCTACCAGGGCTGCATGGCAGCCCCCTTGCTGGCGGAACAACAGGTTGCGCTGTACAATCCGAGCCAGCCGGTTTTCACCTTATGCTCAGGCTGCCTGAACTCGGCACGGCGCTCTGCCAACGTTTGGTCATCAAGATCAACCCTGAGCACTCTGCTGTCAATATCCATCGAAACAGTGTCTCCCTCACAGACAAGGGCCAGAGGGCCTCCGTCAAACGCTTCCGGACAAACGTGGCCGACAATCGGACCGTGGTTAAACCCGGAAAAGCGGCCGTCGGTTACCAGGCCAACGCTTTTGTGCAGACCCAGACCGACCAGCACCTGGCAGGATGCCTGGGCATACATCATTCCAGGCGCACCTTTTGGCCCCATGTAGCGGAGAACAATAACATCTCCAGGTAAAATTGCACCGCTTTTCATAGCCGAAATTGCATCTTTTTCATCATCAAATACCCTTGCAGGACCGCTAAATGACTTCATCTCTTCAGGAACCCCGCTGGGTCTTACGATGGCTCCTTCCGGGGCCAGGTTGCCTTTGAGCACGGCAAGTCCCGAGCTTTTGCTCACCGGTTGTTCAAGGGTGGCGAGAACCTCGCCTGCAACGCGCTTGACCGGCGCAAGTACTTCGCCCAGAGTGAATCCGCTCACCCCGATCACGCCCAAGTCGAGCAGCGGTTCAAGCTCTTTTTGCACAGCCGGGACACCGCCCGCCCCATGCAGGTCGACAATGTTGCAGGGTCCGTTGGGCCTGACCGCCAGGATGCAGGATACTTTTCTGCTGATCCGGTCGAAATCATCCATTTCAAGCCCCACTCCGACCTCCCGCGCAAGAGCCAGCAGGTGCAGGATGGCGTTGGTCGACCCGCCTATGCCGAGATACACGACAATGGCGTTGAGTATTGCCTGCCTGGTGATGATCCGCCGGGAGGTGATCCCGCGCTCGGCAAGCCTCACCGCCGCCCTCCCCGCTTCCCTGGCACCTCTTATCTTGTCAGCCATCACCGCCGGAATCGTGGTCGTCCCGGGCAGGGCCAGCCCCAGCGCTTCCACCAGGATCTGCATGGTATTGGCGGTGCCCATCACCCCGCATGAACCGAATCCGGGGCAGGCAGCATCCTCGAGTTTTGCAAAATCCTCGGATTCAGTGCCCGAAAATGCGGCCTCCTCGATATCCGGTGCCAGTACCTTTTTCCCGTTGTGACACCCGGGCATCATCGGCCCCCCGGTCACCATGACCGCAGGGATATCGACCCGCCCCACCCCAAGCAGGGAGCCGGCGAGGATATCATCGCAGGAGGACAAAGTGACCAGTCCGTCAAAATTATTTATTCTTGATACCACTTCAATGGAGCCGCACACCAGGTCGCGCTCGGCCAGCTCATACCTGCAGTTGTCATGGCCGACTGCGATGTTACCGCACAATCCGGGAACGCCGAATTCAAAAGGGACTCCTCCCGCAGACCAGATGCCCTGCTTGACCGCCTCCCCCAGCATCCTGAGGTGGGCGGTTGCCGGCGAGGCATCAGAAAAGGTATTTGCCACCCCGATATGGAGTCGATTCTTTATGTCGTCATCGGAATACCCGGCGCCTTTATACATGATCCTTCTGTGCGCGGCGGCGTTGCCGTTCCAATATTCTTTGTTGGACATCTTTTTTCTCCTTGTCGATCAACAATAACTTGCCACAACCTCTCCCAGTACACGCGGGTCGGGCTCCACCCCCAGCCCGAAACCGGAGGTATGTTCGAGAAAACCGTCTGCGATCCCTGCCGCTTCCCTTACCACCTTAACCCCATTGTTTTCACTGCAATCCCAGATTGAATGCACATAAGCCGATCTCGTAGAGGCAGCCAGATGGGTTATGGCGGCCCGGGTTATTTCACTGCCGCCGCAGCACTGAATCGAAAGCACCAGTCCATGCTCCTGGCAGATGTCCCGGATGAGCCTGGCCTTGCTTAATCCTCCGACCTTGGCGATCTTGAGGTTGATCATCTCACATGATTTGTCGCCAATTACCCGCCACATAGTCTCCATCCCGGAAAATATTTCATCTATCATCAACGGCACCGTGGTACGGTGTCTCAACGCCGCAAACTCCTCATAGCTTTTCACCGGCTGTTCGAAAACCACATCATAGCCGCTCAGGATATTGGCGCAGCGAAGTGCATCAGCCAGGGTGTATCCCCTGTTGGCGTCGAAGATATATTTTTCACCGGGCCTGCATCTTTCCATAAGAGCCTCGATTGCCGGAAAATCGTTGTTGGGATCACCGCTCAATTTGCAGGAAAAAACTGCATAGCCATGCTCGCTGCGAAACTTCTCGACCGTACTGACCATGGTTTTGGCACTTCCGCTGGGAACACTTGCGACAACCGCAAGACGAACATTTCGCGTCCCCCCCAGCAGGACACTGAGCGGCAGCTGCACACTCTTGCCCCAGACATCCCAGCACGCCATATCAACTGCATGCTTTACATACCCGTGCCCGGCCAGATTTTGATCCATCAATTCATTGACAATGTCAATCTCGTTGGCTTTTGCCCCGATCAGCGAAGGAGCCAACTCCTCAAGTCCGGCGCGCACCCCCAGTGCAAATCCCGGCAGATAATTTGGTCCCCACGGGCAACTCTCTCCCCAGCCGACAAAACCCGATCGGGTGACGACCTTTACGACAGTTGAGTCAAGCCTGTTCCAGGTCCTGCCGCCAGACATGGTGTACTGGTGGAGCATGGGAATATCCACCCGGTAGACATCGATCCTGACAATTTCCATCACAACCTCCTCGCGACTTCATACCCATCCCAGATTGCCCCCTGAATATTGCGCACCTCAAGACAGTCGCCTATTCTCCGGACATTCTTGAACAGTTTTTCCGCTTCAAGAAAAAGCCGGTCGTCCTTTTTCATCCCGGCCGCAACCACCAGGTTGTCATACTCCATCCTCGACTGGTTGAACCCGCTGTCCATAAGATACAGCTGGTCGTCCGTCACCCGGCTGACGGTGGACAGGAGCCGGATCTCTATATTGTTGAGTGCCAGCAGATCAATGGTCATCTGCCTGTTTTCTTTTGATACGGTCGGCCCCGACGACATCAACGCCTCCAGTCTCTCCACAATAGTGATCTTTCTTCCCCCGCCCGCAGCCCAGAGCGCAATCTCGCAGCCGACCAGACCGCCGCCGATGACAACAACATTTTTTCCCAGGGTAACTTCGCCGTTCAATACATCGATGCAGTGGGCTGTCTTGGGATTGTCGATCCCCTCGATAGAGGGCACAAGCGGCACCGAACCGGTGCAGAACAAAATCTCGTCCGGTCTCTGCCGCTCTATGGTCTCAAGTCCTGCCGGGGTGGAGGTGAGAACGGTAACGCCGAGCTGTCTGAGCTGGATCTCATACCACGACATCAGTTTTCTGATATCTTTTTTGAATTCAGGTACGCTGCCGGCCACCAAGTGACCGCCCAATTTTTCCCGGGTCTCGAAAAGAGTGACGTCGTGTCCCCTCATGGCTCCCACCCGCGCCGCTTCCATGCCTGCCGGTCCACCGCCGATTATCATGATTTTTTTAGGCTCCGGAGCCTTGTGAATCTGGTAGTCCAGTTCACGGCCAACGGTCGGATTTACTGCGCAGCACATCGGTTTACCGTTGAAAAGCCGTCCGGTGCAGGCATCGTGGCAGCCCAGACACGGCCTGATCTGATCGACCTCGCCATACCTGACCTTGTTGGCCCAGTGAGCATCGGCAAGAAACCCTCTGCCAACGGCTACGATATCGGCTTTGTCCTTATCGATGACCTCAAGCGCCACCTCCGGATCATCGAGCCTTCCCACAGCTATGACCGGAATATTCACCTCCTTTTTGACCTGTGCCGCCAGCTCGGCCATACAGCCGTGCTGCATATAATTGGGAGGGTGCGGCCAGTACCAGGAGTCGTAACAGCCGGCATCTACGTGCAACGCATCGAACCCGTCCCGTTCAAGGATTTTAGCCATCTCCAGACCCTCTTCAAGAGTGCGTCCGAACTCCTTGAAATCCTCTCCCGGAACAGCCCCTTTAAAGTATCCCTTCATGTAATGTTTGAGACCGTAACGGTACACCACCGGAAAATTGTCGCCGGCACTGGCCTTAATCGCATGAAGAATCTCCCTGGCAAAGGTGAGACGCCCTTCCAGATCGCCGCCGTATTTATCGGTGCGTTTGTTGAACACGGCACAGGAAAACTGATCGAACAGGTATCCCTCATGGGCATGAAGCTCAACCCCGTCGACACCGGCCTTTTTCAACTCACCGGCCCAGAAACCGAACTTCTCCACCAGGGTGTCGATTTCCCCGGTACTGAGTTCACGGCAGGTAACTTTGGGATCCCAGAAGGCTGGCAGCGCGGAAGGTGCAACGGGCTGCCCCCCTCCCGGAGGATGCGGGCTGCCGACGCGGCCGAATCCGGCAGTGAGCTGATAGAAAACTTTTGCGCCGAAAGAGTGTAGTATTTCATTGAGTTCGACAATCGAGTAAAGCGCTCCCCGGGTCAGGATATTACAGTGAAAATGGTGCATCGGCTCAATATCCTCATCGACCCGCCAGCAAGAGACGATCATCAGCCCCACCCCGCCCATAGCTCTCTGCACCAGATACTCCTTACAGCGATTGTCCAGATAACTGTTTTCAAAAGGAGTAATGCTTTCCAGTGACATGGGAGCAAGCGCCACCCTGTTTCTCATCTCGACACTTCCTATCCGTATCGGGGTAAACATTTTACCGCTACTGTTTATCATGGTATCTTCTCCTTTGCATTTCACTGTTGTGGGCCTGGTCGGCCCCGCCTGACCGTGCGGTCTTTTTCCCGGGTGCAGGCTAAAATCATTGCAATCTCTATTCCGTTTGGGCAATTGAAAAAAAATGATGGATATCTTGAATCGACTGCTCTATGTTCAGCCTCGTACGATTCACTTCTAAATCGCAGCAACGGGGAAAATGGTTTTGGATGAAACACATTTGACTTATACAATCCACAACATCATGACAGGACAGCCCTTGTCTTTTTTGTCTGCCGCCAAATACCCTCTTGAGAAGGGGCAGCAAAAAGCAGGGGAGGCCTGACGATTTCAAATAGAATTGGCATATTAAATGCAAAATAGTGACATGAGCCAAACAGAGCACAAACCAGCGGTAATTGCCGTAGTCGGGGGAAAGCTGCAGGGCATCGAGGTCCTCTACCTCGCAGCAAAGGCGGGCTACCGGACCGTTCTTCTGGATAAGAACAGCACCCCCCCGGCACTGCTGTTATGCGATCACTTTGTCCAGCACCACTTTTCCGGTGCCACCCCTGTTCCCGGGAACTGTCCGGAAATAGATCTGATTGTTCCGGCCATCGAGGACGACGAGGTCCTGTCGGCGCTCAAGGTCTGGTCTGATCAGAGCGGTATCCCCCTGGCCTTCGATCTTGACGCCTACGCAATATCGAGTTCCAAATTAAAGTCGGACGAGCTCTTTTGCCAGCTGCAGCTGCCGAAGCCGAAGCCGTGGCCGGAATGCGGTTTTCCGCTGCTGATAAAACCGGACAGTGACAGCGGCAGCCGCGGTGTCACGGTGTGCTGCAACGAGGACGAGCTCGCCAGGTACCGAAACGACGCCTCCGGGACCAGTCCTCAAGTGATGCAGGAATACCTTGAGGGTCCGTCATATTCGATTGAGATAATCGGGACTCCGGGCAACTACCTGCCACTTGCCATAACCGAGATCCATATGGATTCGGTTTACGATTGCAAGAGAGTGACCGCCCCGGTAGAAATTCCGGAAAGCAGCCGGCAGGAGCTTGAGGCCATGGCGGTAACCCTGGCTGACACGGTTAAACTCAAGGGTATCATGGACCTGGAAGTCATTTGCCATCAAGGGGTGATGAAACCGCTTGAAATCGACGCCCGGTTCCCGAGCCAAACCCCCATAGCGGTATATTGGGCGACCGGGCTGAATATGGTAAAAATTCTTTGCGATATTTTTATTAGTAACCATACTATTGGGGAATATTGCATAGATTACAGGCGCTGTGCAAGTTTTGAGCACATCCTCGTCAAGGACGGTCAGGTGGAGGTACTGGGCGAACACATCATGGCGACCGGCACGCCGCTTTGGCTGGCACGTGATTTTTTCGGAGCGGACGAAGCGCTCACTACCTACCGGCCCGGCCTGCGGAGCTGGGTTGCGACGATGATATTTACCGGAAATTCCCAGGAGGCTATTTCCGTCAAACGAGAAAAAGCTTACGCCCGGATTAAAGCCCTGGGTGAGGGCAATACCCTGGAGACAAAACCCTGACCAGATTACTACCGGACGATATACGGACTGTGGGCGCGCAACTTGCGGATTACGACCGCCGGCTGCGGCTGGCTACCGGCAGAGGAATTCTGGGAGTCGCCTGCCACAGTTACGGTGTCGCTGAAGAAAAAATCAGAAAAAGAGCGGAACAACAATCCTGTTATGTGATCCCGGTAACCGCCGGCCAGGGAGTCATTTCCGGTTTCAGCAAAACGGTCTGCGCCATTCTTGGGTTTATCGGCTGCAACAGCGTCGTCGCCGACTCAAGCGATACCGGCGGAATCTTCCAGGCCTTTGAGGCCGGTGCCGACATAATGTTTATGGCCGATGATTTCACTTTCGCCGGTTTCAACCTCCGCCGGGGAACCGTTGTTGACAACAGCAAGGCCACCGGCGGGGTTTTCGGCGGTGCCCTTGACCTTATGGCGGGGGGGCTCAACGGGAACGACGCCCTGGTACTTGGCTGCGGACCGGTCGGTGAAGCCGCCTGCCGCAAACTGCTCTGGTACGGGGCAACGTTGGCCGTGTACGACACTTCCCCTGACGCCGCCGCGGCCCTTGCCGACAAACTGGACGGCAAAGTACACGTAGAGCCGGACCTGGCTACGGCGCTCAGCCGCCACCGATATATCCTCGACGCCACCCCCGCCGGAGAATTCATAGGCGAAGAATATATCACGAAAGCAACGTTTGTCGCCGCACCGGGGGTTCCACTGGGTGTTTCTCCCCAGGCCGAAACCCTTCTTGGGAAAAGGCTGGTGCACGACAAGCTTGAACTGGGTGTTGCCGCGATGGCGGTTGCCCTGCTTCGTTAACATCAAAACCGGAGATAATAGTGAAAGAAGAAGGCTGGACCATAACCCAGGAGAGAAGACTGAGAGAACTGGGTGTCGGGCAATCCGAGCTGGTCAGGACATTTGATGATGCTGCGGAGCGCAACAGAGCTTTCCAGCAGCTTGAACAGCAACGGATACAGCAGGAAAAAAAGCGACTGCAAAATTTTCTGCAGCAGGGCGGCCGGGTAGCGCTGGAAGAACTGACCGAAAAACTGACCAGTGCGCTATGCAATATAGGGTTCACCAGGGTAACCACCCCGGTAATCATTTCAAAATCGGCGCTTGCAAAGATGACGGTGGATGACGACCACCCTCTGAGTCAGCAGGTCTACTGGATCAACAGCAATCAGTGTCTGCGCCCCATGCTCGCGCCGAACCTATACAGCCTGATGGTGGATTTCGCCCGGTGCGGCCAGCGCGAGATCCGCTTTTTTGAAATCGGCCCCTGCTTTCGCAAGGAATCGGACGGTGCCAGGCACAACTCGGAATTCACCATGCTCAACCTCGTGGAGATGGGCACCCCCGAAGAGAAAAGACTTGAGCGGCTGCAGGAATTCGCAGAGATTGTCGCACAGACTGCAGGCCTTGAAGACTATCGTTTTGAAAGTGAGGAGTCAAAGGTGTACGGGACCACTGTCGATCTCGTGGTCGGAGCAGAAGACATCGAAGTCGCCTCGGGTGCGGTGGGACCACACCCGCTCGATATTGCCTGGGGGGTACAGGGCACCTGGGTAGGCATAGGCTTCGGTCTGGAAAGACTCCTTATGGCCGGAGCGAAAGAGACCTCCATCAGCCGTTGGGGCAAGAATCTTTCGTACCTCAACGGGATCAACCTCAAGTTATAGAAAGATATGACACTATCCCTTGAAACAGAACCGCAGTCGCTCAGGGAACTGACCGTCAACGTCCTGTTTGACGAACTGGCTGCCAAAATTAAAACCGGAAAAACCCGGCCCGCCATCCTTGATGAAGCCAGGCGGAGCCTGGTGGCGATCGACGGCTGCTGGAGCCCTGCCATCACCTACCGGTGGGTAAAGTGCCGGTGTACGCCGGACGACGGCAAAACCGTACTGCTTCCGGAAAACGAAACGCCGGTGCAGCTCGACCTGGGCCACTCCACCAGTTTTACCAGAAACAGTGAATATGCACTGATCGCGGCGTATACCGCGGGATACGAGATCGACCTCAAGACCCAGGAGGCAACCGACAGCGAGCAGCTGCTGTTCGCCTATATGCTTGACCTGATCGGTTTGCTGGTTCTGGAGAAAGTGGGAGATACGGTGACGGCGATAGCGGAAGAAAAAGCCCGAGAATTCGGGTGGGGGGTCAGTCCTTTCCTCAGTCCCGGCTCCGTTCACGGCTGGGACCTCATAGAACAGGTGAAGCTGTGCTCCCTGCTGCCCCTTGACACAGTGAACATAACAGTGAGAAACGATGCCGTCCTCACCCCTTTCAAATCTCTCTCCTGTATGATCTGCATAGGAAGAGGGTATAAACAAAACCGGGTGGGAACAACCTGCCAGGTCTGTTCCAGAAACAACAATTGCGAAATGCAGCAACACCAGTGACGAAAAATAATCATGACAGAACAATATAGTGTACAGATTCTACCCAACGGCCGGAACATCAATGTAAAAGAAGGCCGTACGCTGATGGAGGCGCTCGTTGGTCAATCGATCTTCCTGCGTTCTGACTGCGGCGGACGCGGAACCTGCGGCAAGTGTGCGGTCAAAATCACGGCAGAAGACGGCTCCGCCGACACCGTGACGTCCTGCAATTACCTGGTTGAAAAGAACATCAGCATCGAGATTCCCGAAACCTCAATGCTGTCAAGCCACGTGATCAGCAAAGCTCCGGTAAGTTTTCCCGACTCTTTCATAAAGAGAAAAGCGGCTGCGGCAGGAGAAGACCGATACGGCATCGCTTGCGACCTGGGCACCACCACCATCGCTATCTATCTCTGCAATACAGTAAACGGGGAGATTCTCTCGTCGATGGCGGTAAAAAATCCTCAGGCACTCTACGGGGACGACGTAATGAGCCGTATCGGCGCGGTAAACCAGGAAGAAAACAATCTGCAACGGCTCCAGAACCTTGTGGTGAAAGCCATTGAATGGGGAATAGCTAACCTGCTTAAAAACCAGTCGCTGGAACATGACCGGCTGCATTCGATAACAGTCGTGGGCAATCCCACCATGATGCATATCCTTGCCGGGGTCGACCCTTCATCCATAGGAACTTTTCCCTATATGCCGGAATTTTTCGACGCGATCACGCGCAGCAGCGCCGAGCTCGGCTTCGGTTTTAACGATATTCCGCTGCAGCTCCTGCCACAGATATCAGGCTTTATCGGAGGGGATATCCTCAGCGCGGCGCTGGCGGTCGACTTCGACAGCCAGCCGGAAGGGACCCTGGTCATCGACCTGGGAACCAACGGAGAGTTGCTGCTCAAAGGCAAGGATAAAATTTATGCCACCTCTTGCGCCACCGGCCCAGCGTTTGAAGGAGCATCCCTTTCCTGCGGCACCCAGGCCATCCCCGGGGCGATAAACAGAGTATCGATCGACACCCGGACCGAGTTCTGTAACTATTCCATCATCAATCCGAAAAACAGATCGTCGCTCAAGCCTTTTGGCGTCTGCGGTACCGGCGTCATCAGCGCCGTCGCCGAATTCTGCCGCAAACTCATCATTGAACCGGGCGGAGCTTTCGTCAAAGACCAGGACATAACCCCTCTCGTGGCCGATGAAGCGGGCAAGATCCGTTATCTTCTCGTCCCCGAGGAGGCCACCCAGGACGGTGGTCCGGTATACATCAGCCAGAAAGATATCCGCTCGGTACAGCTGGGCAAGGCCGCCCTGATTACCGGTATAGAATTCCTGCTCAAGGCGGCGGGATACGAGCAGGCGGAAAAAATAATAATCGCCGGGGCATTCGGCACCCATATCGAGAAAGAAGACATGCTGACCCTGGGGATGATTCCGGAGATAGACCCGGAAAAAATAATAATCGCCGGCAACTCGGCGGGAGCCGGGGCGGTGATGGTCCTGAGCGATTCCGCCTATCTCGAAAAATCCATTGCCATGGCGGAAACGATCGAGACGGTCGACCTGGCAACGGATCTGAAATTCCAGGAAGTGTTCGTTGAGAAGCTGAGCTTTCCGTTCATGAAAAACTAGACCGACAGCGCCCCCATGAAGACACCTCCATCGACCATTTTTCCACACCTTGACCGGGCTGAAACGGCACTCAAGAACAAGATCCGCAGGGAGGAAGCACAATACGGCAGAAACGGCAAGGCGCCGGACAGCCTGTGGAACCATGTCCTCAGGGTGGCCCGGCTGGCACAGCGGCTCGGCGTAAGCGAAGGGGTAGACCCCCTGGCGTGCAGACTGGCCGGAATTTTCCACGATGCCGGAAAGTTCCGCGGAGGCGCCTACCACCATGACGACCGGCCGGAGGAGGAATGGTCGGTCACCACCCTTCGGGAAATCACCGGTAATCTCGGTTTCGAGCCGTCGCTCATCGAACAGGTGGAGGACGCGATTCTCCAGCTCTACAGAAACGATCCGGAGCCGACTCCGTTGACCCGGATTCTGTTTGACGCAGACAATCTCGACAAACTCGGCCGCCTGGGGGTTGCCAACTACTTTATCAAGGAAGGTCTTCGCGGCAGAGGGATCTCCGCGTCCATGCTCTACCGGATAACCATCGAGCTCACCTACGCGCGGCACGCTCCGCACTGTCTCGCCACCGCGACAGGGCGGCAGATGGCCGCGGCCAGGGCACCGGAAACCAGAGAATTTTTCAGCTATTTCCTCGATAGCATCAGGCAGGACGGCCTGTATGACTTTATCATCGAAGAAGTCGATTTCAACAATCTCACAATCGATGTCGTAGCACCTCGTGCCTGTGAATGCGGCAACCCCATAGCGCGGAGAATCTGGGAAATTCCCGGTATAAAATGTTCCGAGATCCACCTTGAACACAGCTGCACCGGATGCAGCTCGGTTCACGAACTGAAGTTCTGCCGCCCCCGGCTGGCAGGACAGGCTGGCTGCTGAAGATGGCCCCCCGTTTGAATTTCCAGGCCGTAATCCTCGGTGCCGGCAGTTCGTCGCGCATGGGCTGCCCCAAGCAGCTGCTCGAGGTCGACGGTATCACCATGCTCGACCGCACAATCTCAGCGGTACTGCAGGCGGGCCTTACCCGCCCCGTTCTGGTTCTTGGCGCCCACCGCAGCAAAATTCTCCAATCGGCAGCCCTTGCGTCCTGCTGCCGGATAATCGTTAACGAACAGTACGAGACGGGACAGGCAAGCTCTCTTATAGCCGGCGTAAACGGCTTGCACAGCAGCTGTGATGCCGCCATTTTCCTGCTCTGCGACCAGCCGTTGCTGACAGGCGGCCTCATTGGCGAACTGGTGGCAGAGTTTGACCGAATCAGGCCTGATATACTCTACCCCCTCTTCCGAAAACAGCGGGGTAATCCCGTTATCCTCGCCAAGTCGACCTTCCCCAGACTGCTGCAGGCCAGGGGTGACCGCGGAGCGAGATTTCTCTTCAACGCCCCGGACCTCACCATCCACCCCTGCGAGGTAGACGATGAGGCGGTGATCATCGATGTCGATACCCCTGAAGAATACAGGGCCCTGGTGAACAGCCGGACCATTGTTTAGCCATTGTTTATCCCGCCGCCTCTTCACCTGGTGACACCACCAACGCCCCGAACAGGGTGTCGGTCATCCGCACATACCAGGCGGCCGACTGCACCTGTACGATATAGGCCAGTGCAATCACCAGCGCCGCATTTGCACCCGCTTCACCAAAAACATTGATAGCGATGGCCAGCGCTATGGAGAGATTTCGCATGACCGTGCCGTAGACCAGGGCTATGGAGTCGCCCCGGCTGAAGAAGAATCTTCCGGCCAGGGTGGAGAGGGTGAAATTAAACAGATAAAGGACCAGGAGAGGCACAAATATCATCAACAGCCGGGCAGGGTTTGCCACGATGGTATCAGCCTTGAGCGACATCGCCACAAAAACTATGCCCAGTACGCCAACTGTCGACAGGGCCGGAAAACGGGGAGCGATCCGCTGTTTAAATTCGGACATCCCATATCTTTTCAGCAACCACTGCCTGGTGACAAACCCCAGCCCCATGGGCAGAAACACGATAATTGCTATCTGCTGCATCACTTGAAAAAAATCGACCTCAACCACTGCACCAAGCAGCCAGCTGACATAAAAAGGCGTCGCCAGAGAGCCGAGGGTCAGGCCGATGACCGTCATATTAATCGCCGCTCCCATATTGCCTCTGGCAAAACCGGTCCAGGAGATGGTCATCCCGCTGGTCGGCAGCAAAGATGCCAGCAAAAGCCCCAGGGCCATGTAAGGCTGATCGCCAAAAAACAGTCTTCCCAGATAGTATGCCGCAAAGGGGATAATGGCAAAGTTTATAAACAGTGCGCTTCCCTGAATCCCCGGCTGCAGTCCCTGCCTGAGATGCTTGATGTTCAGCGTGACCATCATCGGGTAGACCATGAGAAAGGTCAACGGAACTATCAGCACCTTCATGAAAGCCGCCTGTGACCGGTCGATGATGGTGCCGAACAACAGCCCCGCTATCATGAGTGTTGGAATGGCGTATACGAGATTTTTATTTATCCTGACCAGCAGCTTCCACATACTGTTTTCCTCCAATATTCTCTTGATAATCCGGCTACTTCCTGGCCTCATCGATCATCGCCCGTATTGTGCCAAACGTCTGCGCCAGCGAATCCGGGAAAGCACTATCATCTTTGACCATAGAGGCGATATAGGCAGGGCTGTACCCAAGGTAACGCACCTGGGTCCTGTTGTTTTTCGTAAAGACATGGACAAACTTGGGCATAAGGATCGCCCGTTCCGGATTGGCGGCAAGACTCTTGTCCGCCTTGGTCGGCTTGCAGATCTGAATCATATGCAGGTCGAAATCCTCCGACACGCTGCCGCCATGGGCCTGGAATGTTTTTTTCATATCCATGGTCGCCCTGTTATTGATGACAAAGCCGTTGGATGCGGCAACGGCTGCAAAATCCTCGACGAAGCCGGTTACGCTTTTGTCGCTCTCAACCGCATAAAGAGTTTCTTCCGGATTCATGATCTTTTCCTTTTCAGTTGTTATTGATAATAAAGAGCGTTTTTTTACGACAGACTGTTTTCCTTATCCCTCTTGGTCGCAAACCAGATGATGCAGGACGAACGATACCTGCAATAGATATGGGGGTCCCTGCAGGCCAGACACTTCCTGCAAAGCCATACCTTGTGCTTGTGACATTGATAACTGGTGTCGCGCTCCGGATGTACCGTACATTTTGCCATGATGCGCTCTCTCTTCCGGCCATATGCCGCTTTTTTTCCGGGACAATGTCGGCGCAACAGCCTTGTGCTGTTACCGATTACTCGACTCTGTTCATCATCCCTTCCTGCGACAATTATTGCCACAATCGTGCCAGCAGACACCAAAAACAGTAACACTATAAAATTACAAAACAATCAACCAGACATTGACGTCATCGAAGATTGTTACTATAGCTAAGTAACAACAGGTAACGTTACCCAGGGTAACAGTAATGTTTCACCTGGCAGGGAGGAGTGGGATGTCGCATACCAGGCACGAAAAGTTGAATCATCAGTTTATAAGCCGCATAATCGACTCCATGGCGGACGGCGTTTTCACCCTGGACAAAGGCGGCAGGATCGCCTCCTGGAACAGGTCCATGGAAAAAATAAGCGGATACAGTGCCGCGGAAGCGTTGGGCCAGACATGCGCCCTGCTCAACTGCAGCCGCTGTTTCGGCACCAGCTGTCCTGCGGATATCGGCAGGTGCAGGATTTTCGAAAAAGGTTCGTCCGGGGCAAAGGAGTGTCAGCTGCAGCACAAGAACGGCCACGACGTACCTGTCATCAAACACGCAAGCGTGGTCAGGGGTGATGACGGAGAGATTCTGGGGGTTGTGGAAACCGTTACCGACATCAGCGAGCTGAACAGAGCCCGCAGGATGGCCGAGGAGGCGTCGCTCAGGCTTGGCGAGATCCACCGCCTCGACAACATCATCGGCAAAAGCGAACCGATGGTCCAGGCTTTTGAATCAGTCAGGGTGGCGGCGGCAAGCGACGTTTCCGTCCTTATCCAGGGAGAGAGCGGCACCGGCAAAGAACTCATCGCCGGCGCCATCCATTACAACAGTGACCGCAGGTCCGGGCCGCTGGTGACGGTGAACTGCAGCGCCCTGCCGGAAACCCTGCTGGAAAGCGAGCTTTTCGGTCATGTCAAGGGCGCCTACACCGGCGCCATACGCTCCCGCACCGGCAGGTTTGAAGAGGCGGCCGACGGTACGGTTTTTTTAGATGAAATCGGTGAGTTGAGCCCTTTTATCCAGGTCAAGCTCCTGCGGGTTCTTCAGGAGAGAGAGATCGAGCGAATCGGCGAGTCCCAGAAACGAAAAATCAACATTCGCATCGTCACCGCCACCCATCAGGATCTGCGGAGCCTGGTGGCTGAAGGGAAATTCAGGGAAGACCTCTACTACCGGCTCAACGTGTTCCCCATAAAAGTTCCTTCCCTCAGGGAGCGCAAAGAGGATATCCCGCTGCTCACAAGTCACTTTATCCAGATGATGAACCGCAAGACAGGCAAACAAATCGTCGATGCCTCCAGGGAGGTGATGCGGATATTCATGGATTACCGCTGGCCGGGCAATGTGCGGGAGCTGGAAAACGCCCTTGAACATTCGTTTGTACTCTGCAACCGCGACAGAATAGAAAAAGAGGACCTCCCCGAACAGCTCAGGTCGGGGGAAGGCAGGAATGCGACAAACGAGTCCGCGTCACTCCGACCGGCTGGTTACCGGCGGAGAAAAGTGTCGAAAGACCAGCTGCTGACATTGCTTGTCGACTGTAGCTGGAACAAGTCAGAGGTCGCAAGAAGGCTCGGTCTCAGCCACACATCGGTCTGGAAGTATATGAAAAAATGGGGTATTCCTCTTGCAAAAAGCGACCCCCGGACACCGCCCGTACAGGATAAGCAACCAGGTTCCTGAACATTGAGGATTTCTGAGATATGCGGCCGTCCCGGACTATCCTTCCATGACCGGAGCCCTGTTCAGGGGGCTGCGGGCTGTTCCCGGCCATAAGCGCAACACCCCCAGCACCGCCCGGATGAACACCCATGCCCCGGTTATCCACCAGATCGCGGTAAGGCTCGTCACACCGAGCATATCCATAATAACGATCGCCAGACTTCCGCAGCAGGTGGCCAGCACCACCACATTTCGTAAAAACACAAAATCTCCTGTCCCCCAGTGAATCCCGTCGGTGACAAACGCCAGGGCGGCAATCGGCTGAACCATGGCGGAAACCATCCAGGCAGGAGCGAAAAGGACAAGTCCGGAAGCCGGAACGAGGATGGCGCCGGCCAGGGTTGTACCGGCAGCCATCACCGCCAGTAGCACGCAGCCTATCATGAAGCTGATCACCGAGACCAGTTTCGCCACCTGTTTTGCCCTGACAAAGCTGCCCGAACCGAAAAAATAACCGACGACGGACTGGGCGGTCACCGCCGACGCATCAAGAAACAGGTTGGTAAAAATCCAGACCTGCCTGATAGCCTGGTGCGCCGCCCCGGCGTCGGCCCCGAGCCGGGTGGCGGACCGGGTTGCAAGGAGTAGAAACAGAATCAGCGACCCGGTTCTGACGAACATGTCACGCCCTATGGACATCAGCTTGCGGACGTCATCGGTTGTAACCCGGGTGGTGAATCCCAGCTGTTTTTTGATCCGTGCAAGACACCAGACCGCCCCCACCCACTGGCTGATGGAACTTGCCAGGGCCGCCCCCTCCACCCCCATCGACGGGAAAGGACCAATGCCGAAAATGAGCAGCCAGTCCAGCAGGATATTCATGGTGTTGACACAGACTGCCACCAGTAGCGGCGAGCGCATATCGGCCAGACCGTAAAGAATGCCAAACGAGGCCATGGTAACCAGCACCGCGGGACCTCCCAGCGCGCGCAGCCTGATATACGCGACACTATACTCCTGCAGCCGGCCACTGCCGCCCATAAGCGCCGTTATCTCTGAAGCCGTCGAAGATACCAGAAGAGCCATGCACAGACCAATCGCCGCCGCGAGAAATATTGCCAGACTGCCGAACCTCTTAGCCCTGTCGAAATCATTTCGGCCACCGGCCTGGGACACTTCGGTCTGGCTGCCGACCGCGAGAAAATTAAAAAGCCATAATCCGCTTGTCAGCACGACAGTCCCGATACCGAGCGCCGCCAGCTGTTCGGAGCCGAGCCGGGCGACAAACGCCGTATCGACAAGACCGGTCAGCGGCTCGGCGACCATGGAAAACAGCACCGGAACCCAGAGCATGAAAAATGACCGCACAGGGTTCCGGGTAAACTGCCGGACGCAGGAAGATGAAGACATTGCATACCTCGCTAAATAATTCCGGTCCGAATCCGGCCGGTTTGTATGGTGACTTGGTGCCCTCTGACGCGCACACCACTGTTTTATTTTGACACATGTCTATTTATAAAACAGTTGCAGGGTAACCCCGCATGACAGATGGTTTTTCGCGACCTGGCACCAAACACTGTTTCATAATGAGACACTTTTTTCCTTGAAGGGAAGGAGTGAAAAAAACAGCTCAAACGGTTAGATGCGCTTTTTTTTGCGCTTTTCCGCTACTTCCGGAATCACATATTTTAATCATATATATACAAATAGTTAGATTTTTTTTATGCCGCCGTTTTTCTCCGGTGTCGCCATGATGGCGGGAGTCATTTTCCCTCTACCATACAGGCTGGCACGGATCTCGCTAGACAAGTGCAGACAGACAACGGGTAGCGGCACCTGCTCCAACACAGGCAAGCTCTACCGTCAGATTAATTTCCTGGAGGATTATTCGTGATCTCGGCAGACGTAATAGTGATCGGCGGCGGCATCAGCGGTGCTGCCACCGCTCTGGGCCTGGTAAAGTCGGGGGCCGGAAAGGTTCTGGTTTTTGACGAGCAACTTCCTGCACAACGCCCTTCCCGCGGCAACTTCGGCTTGACATGGTTCATGTGCAAGGGAGCCAACAATCCCAGTTATGCCAGATGGTGCCGGATGGCAATCGACCAGTGGCCGGACTTCGCCGCGGAGCTTGAGCAGGAGACCGGTTACGACCTGGAACTGGAATGGACCGGCGGCGCCATCCAAGCTTTTGACGATGAACAGTACCAGGCCCATGCCAAGTCCATCGAGATTCTGAAAAACATCTGCGCTGAAGTCGATCTCGACTACCCGGTACAAATGTTTTCAAGAGAGGGATTCGCTGACATGATACCGGATATTGAACTGGGCCGGGACGTGACCGGGGTGATGTATACCGACCGGCAGGGCCATGTCAACCCCCTCAAACTGCTTGCCGCGGTCCGGTGCGCTCTGCAGCAAAAGGGAGGAGAGTATTTCGCGGCCCACACCGTATCGCGGATCGTTCCCGAAAAAGAAGGCGCCATCAGGGTTGAGACAACCAAGGGAAATTTCCGCTGCGGCCGCCTGGTTGTTGCCGCCGGACATGGAATCCCAAAACTCCTGGCTCCCCTCGGAGCAAAGGTGCCGATCTACCCCCAGCGCGGGCAGCTCATGGTTTCCGAGAGATACGACAGAGTTCTCGACATCCCGTTTCTCTGCACCCGCCAGACCCCGGACGGAACCTTCGTCATAGGTCTTTCCACTGAAGATACCGGTCTTGACGACAGCGTCACCATGGCGGCCATGAAAAGCCAGGCGGCAAACGCCATACGCCTTTTTCCGATCCTGAAAAACCTCAACTGGGTCAGGTCGTGGGGGGCAATACGGATCATGACACCAGACGGCGCGCCAATCTATACAAAACTGACAGATTATCCCAACATTACGGTTCTTGCACTGCACAGCGCGGTCTCCCTGGCACCCCTGAACATCAGTGAAATTGCGCCATGGATCCTGGAACAGCAGGAATCATCAATGATCAACCATTTCCGCAACGAGCGCTTCAATGTTTAAAAGAGATCAGCATACTGACAATGAAAATGTTGCCGTGATTCTTGATGGTGAAACGACAAACCTCCCGGGAAACATGAGCGTGGCGGCCTCTCTTTTGAGTGAAGGCAGGATCGTCGCAAAGATCTCACCGGCATCCAAAAAGCCCTGTTCTCCCCATTGCCTGATGGGGGTATGCTACGAGTGCTTGATGGAGATCGACGGCGTTAAGCAGCAGGCCTGCATGGTGGAGATACAGGAAGGCATGGTCATCAACCGCCGGCTGGGCACCATGGAGGAGGATTAATATGAGCAGCTACTACGACAGTGCAGTTATCGGTGCGGGACCTGCAGGGCTTGCCGCGGCGAGCAGGATGGCCGAGCTGGGCCTTAAGGTGCTGGTGCTCGACGAACAGCCGAGACCCGGCGGACAGATATACAGAAACGTGGAAAACGCATCGCCTGCCACCCTGCAACTCATGGGCGAAGATTACCGCCGGGGCCTGGACCTCATAAAGCGGTTCAACCATTCAAGCGCACACTATGAGTCGAATGCGATGGTCTGGCAGACATCAAGCGATGGTCGAATCTGCTATTCCCGCAACCGCAAGTCCAGGGAGATAAAAGCGGGACATATCGTGGTGGCCACGGGCGCCATGGAGAGGCCCTGTCCCATTCCCGGCTGGAACCTGCCGGGGGTCATGGGAGCCGGCGCGGCCAACAACCTTGCCAAGGAAGCTGGGCTCACCCCATCGGGCCGGGTGGTGCTTGCCGGCAGCGGTCCGCTGCTTCTTCTGGAGGCCAGCCTGCTGATTGAAAAAGGTGTCGAGATCGCCGCGATTCTGGAAACTACCCCGAAGCTGCCGTCTCCGAATACACTTGTCCACCTGATACCGGCATTGCGCCGCACCGACTTTCTCGCAAAGGGGCTGAAAATGGTGCGCACCATTAAAAAGTCCGGCATTTTGCATCACAAGGCCGTCACCAAACTAAGGGCTGTCGGCGGCGACAGACTCAAACGGGTGGAAGCCGTTGCAAACGGAAAGACAGTCGCTTTTGAGGCCGAACTTCTGCTGCTGCATTTCGGGGTAATCCCCAGCACCCACCTGTTTCGCCTCATGGGCTGTACCATGGAATACAACGACAGACAGCGCTACTGGTATCCGGTTTGCGACAGCTGGGGAAGGACAAATCATGAAAATGTTTTTGCAACCGGCGACGGCTCCGGGGTCAGGGGAGCCCTCGCGGCTGAGTACAAAGGCGAACTGGCGGCCCTGGAAATAGGTCACTGCTGTGGTATTATTCCCCATTATGAGCGGGACGAGCTGGCGTCACCGATACGGGCCATGCTGTATAGTGACAATCTGCCGCGGCCGCTGGTTGACGAAATCTACGCCCCCGCAGCCGGCGCACACTTTTTCGAAGATGAAACAGTTCTCTGCCGCTGCGAGAATGTGACGGTCGGCGACGTGCGCAAAGCTGTAAAAGAAGGGGTGCGTAACGTCAACGAGGTGAAAATCGTCACCAGATGCGGCATGGGCCCCTGCCAGGGACGAATGTGCGGTCCGGCTCTTGCGGAAATAGTAGCCGCCGAGGCAAAAACAGAAGTGGAACAAGTCGGTCTGTTGACCGTCCGTCCGCCGTTAAAGCCGATTCCTCTTGGCGAAGTGGCGGAAATGGAGCTGGAACTCGGCTCCCAGGAACAGGCGGATCTATTTAAAAATATGCGAAAATAACAAAAGGAGCGGATTATGACTGTCAACCGGATGGAAACAGCGGAGCGCATGAGTAAAATCGTGATCCACAACGAGACCATATATCTTTGCGGTCAGGTTGCGGACAACACCGGGGAATCGGTTGGGCCCCAGACGGAAAACATGCTGGCCAAGGTGGACAATCTTTTGGAAATGGCGGGCAGCAACCGGAAAAATATCCTCAGTGCCACCATTTACCTTCGGGATATGAAGGACTTTGCGGAAATGAACAGCGTCTGGGACAAATGGGTGCCCGCCGGTCACGCCCCCGCCAGGGCATGCGTCGAGGCGAGAATGGCCCGTCCCGACCTGCTGGTGGAAATTTCCGTGATAGCGGCAAAAATTTAATCCTGTCCAAGATCAGGGAGGAGAAACAGTGGAGCGTTTTTTCAAATACACACTGACCATTCTGGTAAGCACCGTTGCGGCGATGGAATTCTATCAGGTGATTATGCGTTATATCCTGGAAATTCCGGTCATGGGGCTGGAAGAATTGCTGGTATACCCAACGCTCTGGCTCTACTTTCTCGGCAGCGTCAACGCCTCCCGGGAGGATACCCAGATCAAGGCTAACGTCCTCGATGTTTTTCTCAAGACCGACCGGGCGAAACTGAAAGTTCGGGTGGTCGCAGACTTCATGTCGGTCGTCGTTTCCGCGTGGCTCACCTACTGGGCCTGGGATTATTTTCGTTACGCCCTGCGCGTCTGGAAGGAAAGTCCAACCCTCTACATCCCCACCTTCTACGCGGAATGCGCCGTTTTCATCGGCCTCGTGGCGATGACGATCTTTGCCTTGAAATACCTGATTAAACACGGCCGCCAGCTTTTCGCCGGCAACCGGACTGAACAAGGAGCATAATCATGGAGATAGTAACCGTCTCTCTCATATCCCTTGGTATCCTTATCGTTTTGCTCAGTTTCGGCGTTCCCCTGCCTTTCTGTTTCGGCGGGGCGCTGATGACCATGTGCATGTTCGGCGGAGCCACCATGAAGGGCACAATGGTCTGGGGCTACACCCAGCTTGCCAACCCGGTTTTGCTCTGTATCCCGCTCTTTGTATTTGCCGGAACAATCATGAGTGAAAGCGGAATCGCCGCAAGCCTGCTCAGATTCGTCAACATCTTCGTCGGTCGTATCCGTGGCGGACTTGGCGTCGTCGCCTCGGTGAGTTGTGCGATTATCGGCGCCATTTCCGGCTCCGGCCTCACCGGTGTTGCGGCAACCGGACCGCTTCTTATTCCGGAGATGGCGGCCAAAGGATACCCGCGCGGCTACGCCACGGCCCTGGTAGCCAATTCATCCATTCTCGGCCTGCTGATCCCACCGTCGGTTACCATGATCATTTACGGCTGGGTAACGGACACCTCGATACTTGCCTGCTTCCTGGCAACTCTTGGTCCCGGCCTGTTGATCACCTCGCTTTTTTCCGGGGTGAACCTGGTCATGGCCAGGAAGTTCCCCTTGGTCCTCGACCCGCCGAAACCGGTTGAGGAAACGGTCAGGGAAGGGGTCGCCTGTACCACCAGGGCTATCCCCGCGCTGGTCATGCCGCTGATCATTCTCGGCGGTATCTACGGTGGCATCATGACCCCGACGGAAGCCGCAGCGGTTGCGGTCATCTACTCGCTGCCGGTCGGATTCCTCATCTACCGGGGACTGACAATGAGTACTTTTCTCAGGGCTGCAAAAAATTCCGCCACCGCCGTCGGGGCAATCATGGTCATGATCATCTTCAGCCTCATGCTGAGCCAGATTTTCGTCATGGAAGATGTTCCGCAGGCCCTGGTCGAAGGTGTCTTCAACATCACCCAGAACAAGATCCTGCTGCTGATCCTGGTCAACTTCCTGCTGTTTTTCGTCGGCATGATCGTCAACGACATCACCGCTATCATCCTCATCGCCCCGCTGCTGCTGCCCCTTATGGAAGCAATAGGTGTAAGCCCCGTTCAGTTTGCGGCAATCATGGGTGTAAATACCGCCATGGGAGGAGTTACCCCACCCTATGCTTCGATCCTCTATCTCGGCATGCGTATCGGCGAAGTCGAATTCTCCGAGGTCATCAAGCCCGCTATGATCCTGATCATCTTCGGCTATGTCCCGGTAGTTTTTCTTACATCTTTATGGCCAAATCTGTCCCTGTTCTTCCCGGGACTGTTCGGGTACTGATCCCGATAATCAAAGAGATGCATTTCAGAATCGGGGCTGCCGCGGCAAACACGATCCTGGGACGCTATCCAACATAAAACAAGGAGATCTACGAAATGAAAAAAAGATTTATAAAACTCAGCCTCGCTGCAATTATCATCTCCAGTCTCTGTATAGGGAGCATGGCAACCGCCAAAACCTTGAAAATCTCTCACGTAAGACCGCAGGACACTGCAATTGACAAAGACCTGAAGTGGTTTTCGGAAACACTGAAAGAGGTATCCGGAGGCAAGGTGAAGACCAAGATCTATCCGGCAAGCGCCCTTGGCGATTACACCGTCGTCCAGGAGAGGGTCGGTCTCGGTGCCGTGGATATGGCTTGTCAGCCGCCAGCTTCCGCCGCCGATAAGAGATTCCAGGTGGTCTATTTCCCCTACATGGTGAAAAACTGGGCCCAGGCAAAGAAAAATTATGAGCCGGGCGCCCCGCTGAGAAAAGTTGTGGAAGATCTGTACGAAAAGCAGAACATCCATCTGCTGGCGGCATGGCCGGTATACTTCGGGGGCATTGCGCTGAACCGGGAACCCGTCGCTCCCGGCGACCCTGATGGTGCAAAAGGCATCAAACTGCGCGTCCCGCCGATGAAAACCTTCCAGCTGATGGCCGACAATACCGGCTACCTCGGCACCCCGATCCCGTTTTCCGACGCTTTCACCGCAGTACAGACCGGCGTGGTTGACGGTGTCATCGGCTCCGGTGCGGAAGGCTATTACTCCTCTTTCAGGGACGTAACCAAGTACTACATCCCGGCAAACACCCACTTCGAGGTCTGGTATCTCATCATCAACAAGGAATATTTCGACAACATGAAAGAAGACCAGAGGGAAAAACTCGTGGATGTTGCCGCCCAGTTTGAACAGAGGCGCTGGGATAGTGCCGAAGCTGATCAGGCCGCAAACGAGAAGCGGCTGGCCGACTACGGCGCCAAGATCATCCCCCTGTCCAACGAGGAAATCGATGCTATCGCCGACAAGGTTCACAAAACGGTATGGCCCACCGTACTCAACGATGTCGGCGTAGAATGGGGACAATCCGTCATTGACAACATCGTGGAATAATAAACCCGCAAAGCGCCTTGCAAGACTGTCCCTGCGGGGCGCATCATCCCGGCCCGTTAAATGAGGATGTTATGAAGAAACTTCTTGCATGCGCACTATGCTGCGTCGCCGCACTGTCCATCCTGGTACAGTCTTCGCTTGCCGGAGACACCTGGAAAATAGGCCACGTACGGCCGACCGGTTCCGCAGTGGACAAAGATCTGCAAAAATTCACGGCAACGGTTCGCCAACAGAGCGGAGACAAAATTAAGTTCAATATCTACGCCGCAAACAAACTTGGGGATTACTCCGTCGTCCAGGAACGGGTGGCATTCGGTGAAGTGGAGATGTTTCTCGGTCCTTTCGGAACGGCGGTCGACCGGCGGGTATCGCTGGCATGGACTCCGTTTCTTGTCGAGACATGGGAACAGGCTGAAAAAATGTATTCCCCTGACAGTCCGCTGATAAAGTATATGGAGTCATACCTGAAAGCCCAGAACATCAAGATTATCGGGGGCTGGCCGGTATACTTCGGCGGCATAGGACTCACCGGCAAGCCACGTTTTCCGGCCGATCCGGATGTAAAAAAGAACGTCATCATCAGGGTACCACCGATTCGCAGTTTCGAGATCACCGCCAGAGAACTCGGCTTTACGCCCTACCCGATAACCTGGAAATATGCCCAGATGGGTCTCAAGACCGGCATGGTTGGAGGGCTGATCGGCGGCGGTGCAGAAGGATATGCGGCGCTGTCGGAAAATATCCGCTACTATCTTCCGGTCAAGGACCATTTCGAGTACTGGTTTCTCTATATTAACCTGGACCTGTGGAACTCACTTTCCGATGAACATCGCGAAATCCTGACAGGGGCCGCACGAACCATGGAAGAAGAGCGGTTTCGCGTCGCCAGCAAGCAGGAGAAGGCCAGTTTCGCAGAATTGAACATACGCGGCGTCACCATCCTTGAAATAAGCGATAAGCAGTACGGCTACATGCGGGACAAGGTCCGCGCCGCAGTCTGGCCTTCGTTAAGAGATGACCTTGGCCCTGCTTTTGACAAGGTCGTGGAATTCCTCAAAGAAGAAAAGTGACGGGAGCATACCGCGGACAACACTCCGTTCCGGCACCCTCTTCTCAAGCGGAACAGGTACCGGAGCGGGTCTGCTCACCTGAAATCTTCACAATCCATGCCATACTCCTTTACCTTGCGGTAAAGGGTTGCACGCGATATCCCGAGATCTCTTGAGCTCTTCGCCATATTTCCCTCGTTTCTTGACATGGTATTGCCGATGAGTTTGCGCTCCATTTCCCGGATAGTACCCGTATCAACAGTCCTCCGGGCATCCCTGGCAGCAGAGATGCCCAGGTGTGAAGCCAGGATCTCCCCGTCGTTGGAGAGATGGATCGCCCGCTGCACGCAGTTTTCAAGTTCGCGGACGTTTCCCGGCCAGTGGTACTCTTTCATCAGCGCCATGGCATCAGGGCTTATCCGGTTTTCCGGACCGTAACGGCTGACGAAATGGCGCGCCAGCAGTTCGATGTCCTCACCTCCCCGCTCGCGCAGAGGAGGAATGATGATTTCGATGATATTGAGGCGATAAAACAGATCCTTGCGGAATCTGTTCAGCGCCACCTGCTGGTAGAGGTCCACATGGGTTGCGGCGATAACCCGGGCGTTGGTGTGGATCACCCGCTGTGCGCCGATGCGCTGCACTTCTCCGGTCTGCAGTACCCGCAGCAGTTTTACCTGCATATCATGGGGCATGTCGCCGATTTCATCGAGCAGGATCGTCCCGCCGTCGGCCAGCTCGAATTTGCCCGGCCGTCCTTTTCTCGATGCGCCGGTAAATGCGCCGTCCACATAGCCAAAGAGCTCGCTCTCCAGCAGTTCGCCTGGAATAGCGCCGCAGTTGAGGGGCACAAATGACTGGCCTGCACGGCGCCCGCCCTTGTGAATTGCCTGGGCGAACAGCTCCTTGCCAGTTCCGGTCTCCCCCAGCAGCAGAACCGTTGACGAAGACCCGGCGGCACGGACACCCAGCTCGACCGCTTCACGAAAAGCCTTCGACCTGCCGACGAGCAGGTCGAAGGTAAATATCGGCTCGGTGCCGGAGATGCGATCGGCGAGCTTTCTGAGATCGTTGAACTCCTCAAACACCATCACCGCCCCGAGCAGCTCGTCACTTTCCGAAACCACCGGTTTTGCCGAGTAGTAGCAGTGCACTTCGCGGTTGTCCACCTGCAGCCTGACCTCCCGCTCTTTCCACGCCTCGGGATTCCTGTGAATTTCCCTGAGATCCAGGTCGAGCCCCCTGAGCACTGAAACCGGCTTACCTTCCAGATCGTTTTGTTTGAGAATGATTTTGCCTTTGCGGTTGGTTTTCCAGATCCGCTTGTCGGTATCCAGCGTGAGCAACCCGGTCTCCGCCGATTCGATCACCCGGTTGAGAAAGCCGGTATACAGCGACATCTCCCGGTTACGCCGAAGCAGCCTCATCTGCTTTTCCACGGAACGGGCAGCCATGGTTATCATGATCAGGGTATGGGAATGAACCAGGCGGCTGGTGCCGGAAACCACCAGGACCCCGGCCAGCTCTTTATTCTTGCCGAAAATAGGTGCGGCAGAACTTGTAAAGCCGTGCGCCTGCCGACAGTAGTGATCTTCTTCGTTGAGCTGCACGGGAAACCGCATTGCAAGGCAGAGGCTGATGGCCGATGTCCCCACATCCCGCTCGGTCCATCGGTATCCGACCGCACAGTTGCCCTCGGCAAAAAGCTCCTTGACTGTGCTGCCGCCGTCCACCTTGAGGATATATCCGTCGCTGTCGGCAAAGGCGATGATAAAATCGTCCGGCGACAGCAGCCCGTAAAACTCGTCTATATGGGAAATGACAACCTCAAGGAGGTCTTGCTGTGCAGCGCATCGCGCCTCAAGTTCGGCCGCGGACAGCCGCTCCTGGTTTTCATTTCTTCTGTCGGCGCTGATCCGGTATTTTCTCGACCGCTCATGGGAGGCACGAATCTCCTTGCGCATCTGCTCGCTTGTGGGGATAATCCCAATGGAATTCACAGGTTCCATAAATCCTCACCGATTCATCCGGTATCCGGCACAAAATGTATAATTATGACACATACGGCAACATACCAGATCTGCATCGCATTGACAAACGGCCCTTTTCCTATTGCGACTCCTTGTTGTTAATATGGAGCACCGCCTTGTCGATGGCGGCCAGCAGTTCGCCGAAGGTAAACGGCTTGGCTATAAAATCGAGAACCCCCTTGCGGAAAGATTCCTTTGCGGTCTGCATTGTCGCAAACCCGGTTATGACGATCACCTCCGTCTCCGGCCGCATGCTTTTCACTTCACTGAGAAGTTCCATCCCGTCGATCCCTTCCATCTTGAGATCGGTTATGATCAGGTCGAAAGGATGCTTCCTGAACCTGTCCAGTGCGTCGATACTTTTGAGAAAAGTTTCGACATAATATCCCTTCCGTTCGAGAATGGGCTTCAAACGCTTGGTCACAATAGGCTCATCGTCCAGTACTAAGATTTTTATCTTTTCACTACTATCCATCTTCCTTCTCCAACCCCACCTTCCTGTATCGCTGCATGAGCGTTGTAAATTGGCTGACATAGTTGCTTATCATGTACTCGTCCACCAGTTTGACATCGAGCTGTCTGGTATAGGATACCAGCGCGCCCAGGATAAATATTTTTTCCCGGATGGCTTTGCTGGAAGCACCCTTGAGACGCCCCACCACCAGGTCGCCTTTGCTCGACACCATAAAATCATTTGCCATCAAAATCTGCTGAATCATCCTCCCTCTGCGGGATCGCCTTTTCGGATCGGTCACACCGCCAAAAAACCTGAAATAGACATAATTGTCTATTTCCTTTCCCGAGCAGATACTGTCTATCATGGAAAAATGATAACCAAGACGTAGACTGACGTTCATATAATCGCCGGAGGTTACCGCCAGGTTCTGCCCGACAAACCTGGGATCGGAGACATTTGTGGCAAAGGTTTTCGTCATGCTCGACATGAAACTTTTCATATCCACCTCCACCGGTTCCCGCTCCCAGAGTCCCTCGGCACACATTCCCCTGGCCAGCGCTTTCAAGGGGACACTTTTGATTTCATGCAGCTGCAGACGGGACGGCAGTCTTTTTGTCCGGCAAAGGGCGAAATCGATAACGGTCAGGTCCAGCGGGATGGTCAGCTGCAGCCTCCTCGCGTGTTCCTTTAAAAAGATATCGTTGGCAAAATTCCGATCAACCAGTACCTCGACAGATTTTTCATGCACGAACCGAAGCAGGTCGTGCAACGTCCGGCACGCTTCCGCCCTGAACGTAGCCGCGGCAGGATCCACCAGTTTCAGCGGACTGATCTTTTTCAAGAGCCTGCGCAGCAGCCGGAATTCATAGGTCTGCTCAAAAGGATCCTCGGCAAATTCATAGTAGCACAGTTCGGGCATCAACCCTTCATAGATCTTGTGCTCCTGGGCGTCAAGGGTTATTTCCATTCCGGATTTCAGTACCTTCGTCGCACGTTGGGTGTTGATTATCATCGGCACCCGGAACTCTCTGGCAATTGTCGAAAGATGGCCGATCTGCGAGCCGATATCGGTAATCACGCCGTTAACCCGCTTTAAAACCCGGGCAAAATTCGGTGATGAAAAATGAGTTACAAGAATCGCCCCCTGGGGAGTCAGGTTCAGTTCTTCTTCTGAGCGGACATTGTGCACTACACCCATGCCGACTCCTTCCTGCACAATATCGCCGACCCCGTCAAACAGGATCGGATAGTTGTCGTCAACCCTTGAAAAATCACAAATAAGCTTTGGCACGTTCTGGCCGATATTGAGTGACCTGCTTTGAAGAATTACCGGATTTTTCCTCTCGTCGAGCGCGAACTCGATATCCTGGGGATGGCGGAAATATTTTTCAAGGCGCATTGCTATGTTCACCACCTCCCGGAGTTCTTCGACCCCAAGACTCGGCCGGTCGCGCAGGCGCGGGTTGAGCCTGCTGTTTATCACCCCGTCGCCCTCCTGTTTCTTCTTTACTATTTTTTTCTTGTGCACAATATCCATGCCAAGAATCTCATAGGGCGGCTTTCTGGAAACATGAAACTGATCCGCCCTCTGCTTTCCGCCGACAAGACCGGCCCCGAGTCCGAACGTCGAAGCGACCAGGAGCTGATCTTTGTCCGGCTCGAATGCATTGAGGGAATAGACGACCCCGCTGACCCTGGCATGTACCATTTCCTGCACGCCGACGGCCATGACAGCCTCCGATTCCAGGATATTTTTCTGTCGCCGGTATTCCATCGCCTGGGGCGCATAAAGACTTGAGAGAACGCGCAGGTATGCATCCGGCACGTCTTCCGGCAAGACATTGAGAATACTTTCATACTGACCGGCGAAGGAATGTTCACTGTCTTCACCTATCGCGCTTGAACGGACAACAAAGCGCATGTCTTTTTTTCTTAAGGAACGCGAAACGACAGAGGCGACCGCCTTGGTAATGCTCTTATGGATCGGCTTGGGCAGACTCAGACCGCGCACCAGCCGGACCAGTTCCCGGGACACCTCCGCGGTTTCCCGTCCCTCCTCCCACTGGTGCAGGAGGGATCTGATCTTTATCCCGCACTCCCCTTTACGCAGCAGCTGATCAAAGCAGTGGCTGGTAACGGCAAAACCGTCGGGAATCCTGACGCCCAGAAGACCGCCAAGCACCCCAAGGTTGGCGTTTTTCCCTCCGACCAGGGTCGCCAGGGTATCGTCGATATGTTCATAGCCGATGACGTATTCCCCTTCGGGAATAACCAGGTTCCCCTCCAGCTCGCTGTCAAGTTCGGCCCTTATACGGTTATACACCGAGAACAGTGAGTGAAACTTTCCAGGGACCATACAATCGAGATGATATATCATCCGGTAGACGCTTTCGGCGACCTCTGCGGTGCTTGATGAGATATAGTTTCTGTCAAACACAAACTCGCCGCTCATTTTCGCGCCCATATCGGCAATGATCTCAAGCGCTTGATTATTCTCGTTAATCAGTTTTCGAAAATGGTCAAATATAAAAGGAAAGGACAGTGCGGATTCTTTCTCCTTCAACAAAAATCTCCGAAAAAACCCGCTCAGTCCTTCTGTCGTTATCTTTCTCACGACTTTTTCACCGGAAGTCTGGTGCAGCGTTTCCAAGAAAAGCTGCGAACAATTGTTGCCGGGCGGCCTCTCAGTGGGCACTACCCCTGTCCCTGAAGAGTATTCCCATAAAAAGTCCTGCCAGAATAGCTATACCAACGGAGAGCACTCCGTACAGCAGACTGTTTTTAAATGCCATTTTGCGGATAAATTCCGGAAATCCGGTCTCCTCAAGCTCCAGTTTTCCCTTCTCGATTGCCGCTACCTGGCCGTCTTTTTTGATTCTCAGAACCCTGACCTCATAAGCGGCCACCGGTATCTTTGCCGGAATATGGATTCTGGCCTTAAACTCTTTGTTTCCTCCCGAATCACTGGTATAGCGTACCGCATCGCCGACGAGCTGATAAAGGGAATCTCTGGTTTTCAGTTTTATGAAATCATTGAAAAGAGCCTCTTTGTTTTGTGGCTCAGGTTCAATCCTCGCCTTTGCCAGCAGCGTGGAAAAGTCAAGATTCAGGCTGTTCCAGCGAGGGTCGCTGTGCAGACGCCAGTCGTCTAAGGTTTTCGGCAGGTAGAGCAGGTATACGTTCGGCGCGTTGCCAATGCGAATGTGCTCAACAGTCATCCATAACACCCCTCCGACCTTGCCTTTACGCGCAAACTCAGCCGCGGTGGAGTGGCCGACGATCTGGACAACCGCTTCCTCATCCCCTTGCACCTCCCCCGTCACAAAAACATCCTGGCCGTCGTAGGTCGCTGATATCTTAACCTGCTCCGGTGAAACATGAACAGCCATCGCCTGCCATGGCAGCAGCACCAGAGCGAGCACCAACACTCCCTTTGCCGACAACATTTTCATAACCTTGCTCATTTTCAATGACCTCCCGCGTAGGAAAGGACGACCGACGGCTCCACCAGCAGACCGAATAACATTTTTGCCATCACCACCAGTACAAGAGTCGCGAGAATGATCTTCAGCTGGTCACCCTTGAGTTTCCTGCTTATCCTCGTGCCGAACTGCGCGCCAACGGTCGACCCCAGCAGCAGCAGCAGGGCCAGGACAAAATCGACCGTATGGTTGGTGTATGCCTGCATGACAGTGACATTGATACAGGTAAAGAGTATCTGGAAAAGGCTGGTGCCGACCACAACATGCATCGGCATACGAAGCAGATAGACCATGACGGGAACCATGATAAATCCTCCGCCCACCCCCATGACGGCCGCCAAAACTCCTACAAAAATTCCCATAACAAGAGGTGTCAACGCGGACATGGTCACCCCGGACTTTACAAACTCCGTCTGAAACGGCAAATTTCCAAGCATCCTGCCGATTGGAGAAGTTCTTTTGGGAGGAGAAGATTTTGTTGGCAGCGCCGCCGTATCTTCCCGATCTTTTTTTAACGACTGAAGACTCTCGACAAACATATAGCCGCCGACTCCCCCGAGCATGACGACATACGTCACGCTGATGAGAAAATCGGCATTCCCCATTGCCCTTAAGACCTTGATAAGCTGGACGCCCAATGCCCCGCCGGCAATCCCCCCTATCAGCAGTAGGATACCCATCTTCATGTCAACATTACCGAGCCGGTAATGCGCGAGGGTGCCTGACGTTGAAGCCCCCACTATCTGGTTGGAATCAGAGGCGGCGGCCACCGTCGGCGGGATACCGAACATGATAAGCAGCGGGGTCATCAAAAAACCGCCGCCGACTCCGAATATTCCCGACAGCAGCCCCACCAGACCGCCCAATCCGAGAATTAAGGCGATGCTGACACTGTTGCCTGCAATAGGAAGATACATATGAAACATAAGATTCCCTCTTTCCCTTTTTTTCAACAACCTGAAAACCCATCCCAAAAGTCAATTTCCCTATCCGGACCGTCGCGCCACTGTTCTTTATGCGGCACCATTACAATCCGTTTCTACTTGCTTATTAGCACAAATCGTGCCAGAACCATATCATACTGTATTTACACCACATTTGATGTCGCCGTCAGACGACCAGCCGAATCAGGGCAAAGATTTGTTTCAATTTGAAACGATACCCCGTAATGGTGATGAATAAAAACGAAAGAATCCGGCCACTCTGCAGGGTGCCACGGCGGACAAAAGAGTTCCTGCTGTAGCTGAGAAGTGCGCGGGAGGCGGGAGCGAAAATTATCAGCGGGGGAAGACGGCGCCCCTCGCACCACAGGGATGAGCAGGGGCAATCTGTTCAATTTGAAACATGCAAAAACAGAACGGCCCCATTCCCGGGCAACAAAACAGCACCGTTTTCATCATTTTTCTTGATTTTCCAGCGGCAACCGGTGGTGGCCGCCGTCTTATGCACACCCCTAAGCCGCCGTATCCGGGCGCAATATGGGTGCTGCTTACAGCTTGCACCAAGGCATGTGGAGCATGCCCAGAGGACACAGACGAAAAACAGCCACCGAAATGTTTCAAAATGAAACCTTGGCTATTGAAGGCCGTCTTCGAGATTATACTGCTTGATCCTTCGCCACAACGTCGTACGCGGCAGGCCAAGAATTGTCGCGGCCATTTTTTTGTCCCCCCTGGTAAACTGCAACACCTTGGCGATATGATCTTTCTCGACTTCGGCCAGAGATTTAAGTACCTCGGGGTCAACCGGCTCAGGAGTGGACTGTTGAATATCGCGGGGCAGGTGACCGGGCTGCACGACTTCTCCGGTACAGAGCGCCATGGCCCTCTGGATGGTATTTTCAAGCTCGCGGACATTGCCGGGATAATCGTAGTCAACGAGCAGGTTCATCGCCTCCGGTGAAATGGATTTGATCGATTTGCTGAATTTTCTGTTGTACTTGGCGAGGAAATGGCTGATCAGAAGCGGCAGGTCCTGTTTTCTCCTGGTCAGCGGCGGCAACTCAAAAGAGACGACATTCAACCTGAAATAGAGGTCTTCCCGGAAGGTGCCCATACCTGCCATTTTCTTCAGGTCACGGTTGGTGGCGGCAATAATCCTGATATCAAGATCAAGAGGTACCGTCGCGCCGATCCGCAGAATCTGCTTTTCCTCCAGTACGTGGAGCAACTTCACCTGCATTGCAGGATCCATCTCCCCTATCTCATCGAGAAATACCGTTCCGCGGTTCCCCGCCTCCAGCAGCCCAATCTTGCGCGATGTGGCACCGGTATAGGCCCCTTTTTCATGACCGAACAGCTCGTTTGCCACAAGCTCTTCGGTAAAAGCTCCGCAGTTAAATACGATAAACGGCCCATTGCTGCGATTGCTCAACTGGTGAACCGCCCTGGCGGCGAGTTTTTTCCCGGTGCCGGTCTCACCCTGAATCAGGACGTTACAATCCAGGGGGGCTATTGTCCTGATGGTTCCAATCAGCTTCTCCATGGCGGGGGACTGCCCGACAATACCGCAATCTCCCTCCTGGACCTCCAGCCTCTCACGGAGCCAGTCGTTTTCACGCTTGAGTAGGACCTTGTCGCGAATTGCCTGAACCGTCAGCAGCAGGTCATGACGTTTAACAGGCTTGCGGAGGTAATTGCTGGCACCTGTCTGTATCGCATCCACCGCGGTATCGATACTGGAATGGCCGGTAATAATAACCACGTCAATTTCAGGATTCGTCCTTTTCAGGGCATCAAGAATCTTCAATCCGTCCATGTCGGGCAGCTGCAGGTCTAAAAGAACGAAATCGATGGCCCGGCGCGCCACTGTTTCAAACACCTCTTGTCCCGTATGGCATATTACGATACCGTCGACTTCTTCCTGCACGATCCGCTCAACCCGTTTGCAGAACAGGTGATCATCGTCCGCCAGAACCATGGTGAATCGACGCTCCATCCTAGGATGCACCATTTTCCACGTCCTTTTCGTTATCCGGTTCCGGCTCACGCAGAAAGGGGAAGCTCACGGCAAAGACAGTTCCATTATCCACATTTGAATTCACCTCAATAAACCCGTTATGCTTTTTAATGATGCCGTAAACCACCGACAGCCCCAGTCCGGTTCCCTGCCCGGTGCTTTTGGTTGTATAAAAAGGCACGAAGATCTTTTCGATCACTTCCGGTGACATTCCGTACCCGGTATCCTTGACCAGGATCGTCACCATATTCTCGTGGTGGAAGACGATCGACAGGGACAGCAGGCCGCCGTCGGGCATTGCCTGGATGGCGTTGAGACACAGGTTAATGAAGATCTGCTTGAGACTGTCAAGATCTCCGTTGATCCAGCACTCACCCTGGGGAAAGTCAGTCTTCAGCGTCACCCTGGCGAGCATGATCTGGTTCCTGATCAATTTCAGGGTGGTTTTCAGCATTTGAATAACATCAACCGGTTCAAACACCATCTTGCCGTGGGACCGTGAAAAATCGAGAAGATTGTTAACGACCTTGCTTGCTCTGGTTACTTCACTGAGTATGTCCAGGAGCATCTCCTCCTCATCGGCCGGGTCCATCTGCCCTCTTTCCTCGATAAGCGCTTCAGCCGTAAGAGAAATATTATTCAGCGGGTTGTTCACTTCATGGGCGATACCTGACGCGAGAATACCCACCGCAGCAAGTTTACGGGACTGGACAATTTGTTCGTGCCGGTAATCAAGTTCCTTGATCATGCGGTTGAACGCCTTGATAATCATCGGATAGGTGTGATACCCGGTTTCCGACGGACTGACCGGGCGAAAATCCCCCTGGGCGATTCGACGGGTGGTGCTTGTCACGAACTTGATCTGCTTGATTGTGGCAATTGTCAGAAACATCAAGGCGACAATCAGCCCGCCGCTGAAAAGAAACATTACTGTTGCCGGGACAATCATTATCTTGTGCAGGCCGGCACTGATGTAAATCTGGTTCTGGTCCAGCACCTTCTGGGAAAAAAGCAGCAGTTTATGGCCGCACTCACGCATGGCCCGCAAATCGGCCTCCTGCCCGTTCTGGGCAATAAGGGTGTATTGCCTGTACTCCGCCAAATCCTTTTGGAACTGGTTTATGTCGTCTTCATACTTCATTACCACCGGTGACTTACGAACACTTTCAAGCCCCGATTCAATCTTGTCGATGTAGACCAGCATTTCCTCCAGATCCGCCCGGTCGATCCGATAGACGAAATTTTTCTCATAACGCCGCAGATCGAGCACATTTTCCATGAAATTGTGTATGTTCTGGAGATTCTTGAAATCATCCTGAAACTCATTACTCTGGTAAATGTAGGCCACAAGCTGGATAACCAGCGAAATTGCGGCCAAACCACAGACCAGGACTAACTTTTTTCGTAATCCTTCCATCACCATGCCAACGTATTGTTCAACTACAGTAGAGATAACCGGGGGGTAACACATCCCAGCATACCACGACCCCCCGGCATTATCCTCAGAAAATCAGGGCAGAGGCAAAATTCCCCTATGTTTCTTAGGTGTTTTGCCTTAGTGTTGTAATCAAGCAGAGCCTTGGGCATAGTTTATTTGCTGCCCTCCTGATTTCAACCGCAACAAGCTTTATGACAGAACGGGCCAATAATCTCGTCTTCGTCACAAAACAGCAACCAGCAGGAAATAGAAATCCATGTGGTGGCCGAAAATCAGACAGAAGAAGCGCAAGACAATGGCAAGTCAGGCCAAGACCGATATCTGGCGGATCAAAGCCATTTTTAATAATTTCCGGAAAATCCTCCAGGTCAACACCGTCGTTTTCGAATCCATGGCGGACCTGGACAGGACCCTCGGCGGCGAATATATCTTCGACCGCAATTATCTTGAAGAAACGGTACGGACCATCTCATCTCACGTCCATCACGTCACCTACAGCCTCAACGCCCTTACCGGCAACGCGCACATCGCAATCTACGACAAATACCAGGAACTCAGGACCATCCTTGATGACATCCTGGTTGGCAATTACCAGGCACTGTACTGCCCCCCTGTTCTTCCCCTGCACGCTCTGAGCTGGGAGCTGGAACCGCTGGTCGGCATCAATATCATCTGTCTGGCCGAACTGCAGCACCACCATGGAATCAAGGCCGCTGGCGGCGTAGTCTTGACCAGCGGTGCTGCCAGAGCCCTCGCATCACCGGCCGAACCCAGCACCGCTGGGCCGAAAATAACCAGGGAAGCGGTGGAACAGAACCTTATCGAATTCCTGAAAAAGAATTTCGCCAAATATCCCCAGCGTAATATTATCGTCAGCTCCAGCCAGATTGACGAGGATATGGGAGAAACCAGAAACCTCGGCGAATTCGAGCTGTCGGTGTGCCCGGAGGCGAACCGGGTCGTTTTGCAGGACAAGCCTTCGGAGATCTTCACCGGCCATGAGACCCGGGAGCAGACCGTCACAACCGGCCCCCGTCCGGTGCAGGAAACAAAGATCGATGGTTCGACCATCCCGGAACAGTTTCTCAACGGGATCCGCTTCATCTCGAAAACGGCGAACGCAAGGCTTCACCGGACCGAAGACTCCCCCGATCCCGCTTTTGCCCTGTTCATAAGAACCGCGACCCCCACCACCGCATGCGGCACCGTCACCACCCGGACACCCTCGGTGGGCGTCGTACCAATCCTCAAGATAACCGCCCACCCACCAGAACAGCCTGATATAGTTGACAAATACAGGCTCAAGCGCCTCTTTCCTTTCAATATTATTTCATCGGATATAGCGCCCAAACCCGCATCGTGTCAACTTCCCGATGACCAGCATGCCGACACCAGGCTGGACAACGGCAGGTTCATGCGCGGCTCATCGCTGATCAAACCTGAAGCACTCAAATCACTGGCAGAAACGGCCATGACCCTGGAGCGGATAATGAGTGTTCCGGTCACGATTCAATGGGAACTTGGACCGGACGGTGAATTTGTCATTACGCGCCTGTTCCCTTTTCTGGAAAAAACCGAAGAACCGACCGCCGCAGAACTTTCCGAAGAGATGGACAGCGCGGTTATCCTGGCCGAAGGAGGTCAAGTGGTCCAGTCCGGCGTCGCTGCGGCTCCGGTGGTGCACGTGACGGAATTGACGAAACCCGAGGACTTTCCGGTCGGGGCAATTGCCGTTGCCCCGGTTGCAACCCCACAGCTGACGCCGATCCTGTACAGGGCGTCAGCAATTCTGACCGAGCAGGGCAACCCGGTTGGCCATCTGGCAACGGTTGCCAGGGAACTCAACCTGCCGGCGCTGTTCGGTATACCAGGAATCGTAAACGACCTCGCCCCGGGACAGGAAATCACCGTTGACAGCGGTATGCGCTGTGTTTTCCAGGGTATCGTCAAGACCCTGGTGCAACTTGGCAACAGCGAGACGGCGTTTTCCCCCGTAGACCCCGAATATCGGATTCTACGCCGACTGCTCAGGTTTATCACCCCCCTCAACCTGGTCGACCCGGAGTCCCCAGGCTTCACCCCCCGCCATTGCCGGACGTATCATGATATCATCCACTACTGTCATGAAGCGGCCGTTGACGAACTTGCCCATTTCCAGGAACGGCGACCGGAACTGCGCGGCCTGCAGACCTCCAGACTGCGACTGCCCAACACCATGGACATCAACCTGCTCGATATCGGCGGAGGTCTTCATTCTGCGGCCGAGGATACGACGATAATTGGCGATATACACTCCAAACCGTTCGCCATCTTCATCGACGGCCTGCTTCACCCCCGGGCTGGCACCGATTCACCTGGCATACTTGGGGTACGCGACATTTTCACCTCTCTTCCCAAGACCTTTACCCAGATAAACAGCCGCGCAGAGCTTCTGACAGGCAACCTGGCGATCATCGGCCACCATTACATGAACCTCAGCCTGCGGCTTGGTTACCATTTCAGCGTTATCGACGCCCATCTCTCAACCGACAGACATAGAAATTACATCTATTTCCGTTTTATCGGCGGCATGGCCGCCGAATCCAAACGGGCTCGGCGGGCGCAACTGATAGAACGTGTTCTGGCGACAATGGATTTCAAGGTAGAGCGCACCGGAGACCTGGTTGTCGGCAGAATGAAATTCGAGCAGGAAGACGCCCTGCGCTCCTCCCTGTTCGTGCTCGGGGCATTGACGACTTTCACCCGCCAGCGGGACACAATCCTGGACAACGATAACCAATCGGAACGGCTATTCGCCAATTTTGCCGACACCTTTCTGCTGTCGTATGGCGAAAAGTCTAAGTTATCAGCGCCGTTCACCCCGGTTTCCACTTCAGAAAAACCGAAAAATCAAGCTCAGCCTGTCGACAGTCCCTCAACAGTTCCAGGTCAAAGGTCATGAAACTTCCCCTTATCACCCCGTTGCTGGAAAAAGTCCAGACCCACCGGAGAAAAAAGGAAACCATCGCTCTTGAGGACCTCAAGGCCAGGTACCATGCATTTCGCATTTTTCTTGAAAACAACGGCAGCGCCCTTGAACTTCTCGCCCGCCTGGACTCCCTCCTGATCAGGGGAGAAAGCGACGAGATCCGTAAACTGGTGGAAGAACTGATCGGTTTCACCACCGAACTGGTCGACGGCCTCAACATCCTGTCGAACTACGGCCATACCCAGCTTTACGGTTTTCATGGCCGTATGACCGAGAACATTCTGGCCAGCTGTGGTTCCATCAAAGACGAAAATACCGGTGAATTCTGCGTATCCTTGAGAGATCTGCCCCGAAACGGCGAGAGGCTGGCGGGGAGAAAAGCGGCAAATCTTGCCCGGCTCAAGCGGTTGGCCCTGCCAGTCCCCGATGGTTTTATCTGTACGGTTTCCGCAACCAAGAGATTCATGAAGATGGGCAAGCTGACGGCGGACATCCAGCGCATCCTGCGAGATATTTCCCAGGGGCAGGTGGATCTCAACAGGGGGGCAAACAGGATCAAGACCAAGGTCATGGACACACCTCTGCCAAACGAACTGGCCACATCACTTGAGACCCAATACCGGCTCCTGGCCCAACAGCAGCTTGGCAACCCCGACGCCGCCATTGCAATTTCCGTGCGCAGCAGCGGCGTTGCCGAAGACAGCATAGAACACTCATTCGCCGGCCAGTTCACCTCGGTGCTCAACGTCATAGGAGTTCCAGCCCTGTTTGTCGCTTTCAAGGAAGTTCTCGCCAGCGGGTTCAGCGCCAGGGCCATTTCCTACAGGCTAAACGCCGGCCTGTCCCCTCTTGATTTTGATCTGGCGGTCCTCTGTCAGACTATGGTCGATGTGGATTGTGCCGGGGTGCTCTTCACGGTAGATCCCGCAGAGCCTGAAAACGAGAGGATGCTGATCAGTGCGGTGCCCGGTCTTGGCACTCTTGCGGTGGGTGGGGTCTCTCCCGCCGACCTGTACCGCCCTCCCCGCTCGGCAATGGAAGGGGCCCTGCCCGGCCTGGAAAATGAACTTTTCTGCCAGATAACCCCGACAACGGATGAGAATTACGCCATGCTCATGGACGATGCCCAGATAAGTCCCAGAACAGTTCGGGAAGTCCCCATGGTTAACGGCGGGACGTCCATCGAGCAGATAGCCTGCCAGGAGGGGCAGAACCCTCTTCTTGCCCCCTGGGTCATCGCCAGGCTCATGTATTTCGGCATGTTATTGGAACACCTTTGGGGAATGCCCCAGGATATCGAGTGGGGGTACTCGGAAAAACAGGGGCTGTTCCTGCTTCAGGCCCGGCCCCTCAGACTGGCCTCACAACCGGGCCGGACACCGTCTTATGAGACTGCAGAACGACTCCTGCAGGGCTCCTGCGCCTCTTCCGGCAAAGTGGTCGGCTGTATCCGCAAAGCACATTCGCTGGCCGATCTGCTCGATCTGGCGTCAGGACAGTCCGAGCTTTGCAGACAACCAACCATCCTCCTGCTTCCACAGAGTATCGTCGATGCCTCCAACCTGCTGCCGCTCTGCCGCGGCGCCATCATCGATATCGGCAACCCCACCGATCATCTTTCCTGTATCGCCCGGGAAATAGGCATGCCGATGATCACCGGTGCGCAGGAAGCCTCGACCATTCTCGAAAATGGACAGTGGATTATCCTCGACGCAGACAACGGCTCTGTTTTCGAGGCATCCGAGGTTGTTAAATCCGCCGCCATAAAAGCTTTTGACGATCAACGGCAGAACCAGGGCAGACAGCCAGCAGGACCGGACCCGCTCACCCGGTTCCGGTCGGGCACCATTGCCCCGGAACGGGAAGCTTTGCGCAGGCAGCTCCTCCCCCTCAACCTCACAGATGCTTACGGTTCGACATTTTCCATACTCGAATGCCGGTCAATCCATGACGTGATCCGGTATTCCCACGAGATGGCCGTCCTGTCCATGTTCTCAACCGGAGATTCGATAATGGATTTCGCCGGCGGTCTGCTCAGGCCCCTGGATATCGGCGTTCCCATTTCTTTTCTGCTCATAGACCTTGGCGGAGGAATCCGGCGCTCTCCGGAAAGCTTTTTAAGAAAACAGCTGGCCCTGCACAAGCCGCTGAGCCCCGACGACATTCTCTGCATCCCGCTGCAGGCCCTCTGCGAGGGGTTACTGACCCCGGGGCTCAGCTACCACTCGGCTCCCCACGCCGGAGCGCTCAGGGAAATATTTTCCCATAATTTACTGGACCGGCGCGGCAAACGCCCCGCCGGCTCCTTCAACTATGCCCTGGTTGCCCGTGACTACATCAACCTCAACCTGAGGGTCGAATATCACTTCGCCATGCTTGACGCGATTTGCGGTAGAAATAACCGGGCGAACTATATCCGCTTTCGTTTCAAAGGCGGCGGAGCCGGGCTGGAGCGCGGCCACAGGCGGGCAATCTTCCTGCAGAAAGTGCTTGAACAGAACGGATTTTTTTCAACCGTGGTCGGCGACCTGGTGACCGCTTCCCTCACGGGGGCCTCAAGACACAAGGTGCACGCCCAGCTGATCATGCTGGGCCGGCTGTTCGGCTACAGCCGGTTTCTCGACGGGATAATGAACGACGACGAATCCCCGGAACGATTCGCCAGGGCATTTCTGGAGGGGCGCTATGACGCGAGGGAGTTCGAGCAGGATTGAAACTTGTCAAGCTCCAGATCAACCATGGTAGAATCGTTTGCCGGGAAGCTCCATCGCCGTTAACATATTGCCGTAAACGGCCCCGGTATCGATACAGATCTGGTGGGGAAGGACCAGCGGCGTAAGAAATGGGGTGTGACCGAAAACGACGGTCACGTCATTGATGAAGGAACCGCGTTCCCAGAACCGCCTGCCGCACAGCAGCTGCGCCTCCTCCAGAACGTTGTGTTGTGCCAATGTGTCCCCGCCCGCATACTTTCCGATCAATTCGTCGGTGATATCGGCATGGGTAAAAATATAACCGTTCCAGTGCCACGCAAACCGCAGTGAGTGGAAAAAACGTTGGTGCCTTTCGGGAAAGCATGAGAGTTTCTGCAGCGACTGTACACGCGCCCCGTAACTTGCCGCGGTAGCCTCGATTCCCATCATCCGCAGGCTTGGCACCAGCTCCACGTCTGAGGTCTCAGCGTATTCAAGAAGCATCTGTTCGTGATTACCCTTGAGAAAGATTACCCGGTGATGGGTTTCTTCAATCTCAAGCAGCTTTTCCACCACTTTTGCCGAGTCCGGCCCCCTGTTGATGTAATCCCCGAGAAAAACAAGGGTATCCCTTGTCCTGTCCACCGGCAACAGATCAATCAATGCTGTCAATCGATCAAAGCAGCCGTGAATATCACCAATGCAAAATACTTTTTCGTCACTCTCAGCCATATCGGAAGGGTAATTGTCAACCAGGTTGCGGTTTTTTCTTTCACCTCACCACTAAACCGGTACCGCGTCAAGTCAATAGTGCAAAATGAGAGCCGTCCAGTAATTTTCATAAAAACAATCTTGAACTTCCCTCCGGATTCTCCTTCACCACAGTGGTAGGGAAACGATCTCGACACGCAGACATGACAGCCCCGCTCCTTGCGCAAACCGCATACTACATCGTAGGTATATGTTAATAAAGAAAAAACTTGACTTTGGTTTGACGATGCTGTTTTCTCTTTGGTGTTTCGGGTGCTATTACCATAGCTTTAAAAGGGAACCCGGTGTAAATCCGGGACGGGCCCGCCGCTGTAATTCCCATCATCTCCAACTGCTTGAGATGGAAACCCAGGCAACCTAGTGTGTCACTGTTTTTGACGGGAAGGCCGTTGCCAAAGGGGGAGAGTCAGAAGACCTGCCTGAATAATAGAGCTGGACTGTCTGGGCAGGACCGTTCACACACATTCTGTGGATAAACCAGGGCATCCCCGGATCAAGATTAATTGGTCCGGGGATTTTTTTTATCTCCCCGGGCAATAAAAGAGACACTTTTGGACGGAGAAGGTATATCAACCAACTCCGGCAAGCGTCGGTTACAGTAACGGGGTCTGTTATGCTCTTGCTTTCACATATGACGACAGGAAGGTCTCGGACCCTCATCTGGGTGACAGTCCTGCTCCTGCTGTCACACAACACCTTCATCTGCC
Organism: Desulforhopalus singaporensis; assembly: GCF_900104445.1. Taxonomy (GTDB): domain Bacteria; phylum Desulfobacterota; class Desulfobulbia; order Desulfobulbales; family Desulfocapsaceae; genus Desulforhopalus_A; species Desulforhopalus_A singaporensis. Next base: position 129,414 of record NZ_FNJI01000003.1, read on the forward strand.
TTGCTGGATCGGGGCGCCAAGAAGTTCCGCAAAAAATTGTATCTCTTGGACCGATAAACACGGAAAATGTCTACCTGCTGGGAGCGGGGGATCGTCTGGTTGGCACGACCACGTACTGTGTTCGACCGGATGCGGCAAAATCCACGGCCAAAATCGGCTCCGTCCTGCAGGTATCAGTTGAAAAAATAATCAGCCTCCAGCCGGATCTTGTTCTTGCGACCGGTCTTACCAGGGATTCCCAGATAGAACTGTTGCGCAAAGTCGGACTGAAAGTAGTCCGTTTTGACCAACCGTCCTCTTTTGCTTCGAGTTGTGAACAGTTTGAACAATTGGGGCAACTGCTAGGCCTGGAGAAAAGAGCAAAAACAATCACGTCGGAGCTGCGTAGACAGATACAAACCATAGTCAATCGTATCACGGCACTCGGTCTCCCCTCACCGAAAGTGGTTATGCAAATCGGGGCTGACCCGCTTTACCTTTCAGGCCGGGATTCATTTACAAACGATTTTATCGAGCTGATCCTTGCAAAAAACGTTAACGACACCTTATCCGGACGAATAGGCTATGAAAGGGTCATTGCTGCAGACCCGGATTTGATCCTGATTGCGATCATGGGATCGGAAACAGGTGTGGCCTCTAAAGAACAAGAAAAGTGGAACCGTATCAACGTGATCAAGGCAGTTCAAGACCAAAGAATTCATATAGTCGACCCCAATCTTGTCTGCAGCCCCTCACCCGCCACCTTCGTCCAGGCACTGCACCAGATCGTACCGCTTATCTACCCCCAGATACCAAAACCCGGTACATTCTAGATTGTCAAAATAATTTAAAAGCCTTTCCAGGAGTCTGGTGCAGTCACTTCCTATTGCGAAAAACAGACCCCTGAAAATGACAGGAATACCACCGGAGTGATTTGGGTTACACCTTTTAAACGGCCCAGATGTCGCCCACCTGAAAACCGTTTGGAAAGGGATCGGAGTGATCAAGAACCATGGTGCTGAACCCGGTTATCCACGCCTGCCCGCTGACAGTGGGAACTACCGCGGCATGGTCGCCTATGCGTGTTTCTTCAACCAGTTCTCCGGTAAAAATGTTGCCGAGAATTCCCTCGTGACGGAACTTCCGGTGCAGCTTGAGCTCGCCCTTGGCATGGAGGACAGCCATTTTCGCGCAGGTGCCGGTGCCGCAGGGACAGCGATCGATAGCACCGGTCCAGGTCGCGGGCTTCTCCCAGTCGAGGCTGCCCGATGCGACGGTGACTGCGTTTTTCCAGTCACCGTCCGGGTTATCGGTGGGACCTGAGAGCTGCGAAATGGTAATGCCGACACCGGGGTAGTCCGGATGGGATACCGGCAACTGCTCGTTGGCCGCTTCACGGATCATGGCACTGACCCTGGCGATCTCCTGACCGTGCTCCGGGGTTATCTCAAGGCCGGGAAACTGCCTTATATCGGCTATTGCATAGAACATGCCGCCCCAGCCCACATCCACCTTCACCCTGCCCAGGTGGGGAACGTCTATTTCTTTATCCAGGTGTGCGGCAAACGCGGGAACATTTTTAAAGGTTACCTTTGTCACCTTGCCGTTTTCACATTCAGCGGTAATACCGATCAGTCCGGCGGGAGCCTCAAGAATCAGCTCGGTAACCGGCTCCTGCATAGGCAGCATCCCTGTCTCCAGCAGCACCGTCGCAACCGAGATGGTGTTGCCCCCGGACATGACCGGGTACTCAGTCTGTTCCATGATAATGTAACCGGCATCGGCATCCGGATGCACCGGAGGGCAGATAAGGTTACAGCAGAGCGGCGGATAGCCCCGCGGTTCCCGGAGCATCATCAGCCGGAGCTGATCGTCATGTTCCCTGAGATGGTTCATCTTGTCCATCATGGTCCTGCCCGGAATATGCGGCACCCCGCCGGTGATAACCCGCATGGGCTCACCGATATGTGTGTCGACAGCGTGAATTGTTCTCTTGAATCCCATAACTTATTCCATCCTCTTCTGGCTTTTGTAATCTGGTCTCGGATGTCTCGCCTGTTGCCTGATCTACGCAGGCTGATCATCCAATTTCCGCACTTCAGGCTTCACAAGCTCCTCACCTTTTTTCAACCGCATGGCATCCCTGGCCAGAGCCTTGATCAGGGCCAGCCCCATGAGCACCATTATCGCAGAAAAAGGAAGCGCTCCAAGAAGCATAGCGGATTTTATCGCCCCCAGCCCTCCAGCCAGGAGCAGGACAGTAATCACTATGGTAACAGCCGATCCCCAGAAGATAATGTGCCGTTTTGCTTTCTGCCCCTCATCGCCTCCTGATAAAATGGTGTTGAGGATCAAGATGCCGGAGTCTGCCGAGGTAACAAGATAGGTCATCAGCAGGATCGCCACCATAAATGTCAGGAGTTTGAATAACCCGCTGCCAACCATTACCTTGAGGGTCGCGAAAAGCTGAGCTTCCTGACCCGCCGACAGGATGGCGCCACCGGCTTTTCCCGTCAACTCCAGGTCAATCGCCGTACCGCCGACGACGGTAAACCAGATAAAGCACATGATTGACGGCAGAATCATGGTCCCCAGCACATACTCACGAATCGTCCGGCCACGGGATATCCTGGCAAAGAACAGACCGACGAACGGGGCAAAAGCGATCCACCAGGCCCAGTAGAAGACAGTCCACCAGACTGACTGCCATTTATACAGTGTAGCCGCAGGCTCCACATTGGAGTTGGCCCAGTAGGTCATGGCCTGAACCGGAAAGTTGACGATATAATCCGCAATGCCGACAAAAAAGGACTGTATGGCGACAAACGGGGAGCCGAAAACAAGAAAAAACGCCAGCAAGGCAAAAGACAGAACCATATTAATGTTACTGAGCCATTTGATGCCTTTTCTCACCCCGGACGCTGCTGACAGAATCGATGCCGCCATAATGACACCAAGCCCCAGGAGCATGGCACTGTTGGTAGGAGCCCCTTCGCTGTTAAGCATCCAGTCGGCACCAGTGATGATGCTCAATCCGGATGCAAACTGGGTGATGCCGTAGCCGATGGTAACGGCAATGCCCAGGATAGTTGCAATAACTGCAGATATATCAACAAGATCACCGGCAACCCCTTCCATCTTCCTGCCGAAAAACGGGGTAAGTCCGGACCGGATGGTCAGGGGCAAATTTCTGTTATAGGAGAAAAAAGCAAGCGCAAGTCCGACAATGCCGTAACAACTCCAGGCCGTAAGCCCCCAGTGGAAAAAAGACCACTTGTAAACCGAGCGGAGAGTTTCAGCGGATTCAGGAGCAACCGCGCCGATAATGGTATCGGGATTGCTGGCAAAATGGTAGATCGGCTCTGCGGTGGAAAAGGTGAGCATGCCGATTCCGATACCGGCGCCAAACATCATCGAAAACCAGGAAAATCTGCTGAATTCAGGTTTTGCATCCACCCCCCCGAGCCGAACCTTGCCAATGGATGGAAACACAGCCAGCACCAGGCAGAGAAAAACAACAAAGGCCATGGCATAGATATACCAGGGACCAAAGGATTCAAAAGACCAGCCGCGGATTTTCAGAAGCAGGGCACCGGCCTGCTCCGGGAAAACGGCGGCCCACAATACCAGCCCAATGATGATGATTTTCGATCCTACGGTCGTCCCTTTGCTGAATCCCTCGTAGAACCCATCTTTACTTACCTTTATGTTGAGATCTGTTACTGGTGGTTTTAGTGCCATGAATCCCTCCTGAAAAGAATTTATCATCATCCCTGACGCAAAATTCCCATGATGGTTTTACTTTTCCCAATAAATTCAGAATGTTTTAACTCAAAAAACAAACCGTGCTTTACCGGAGCAGCCCACTACCTGAAAATATCTCTGTATCTGTTTAAATTGATCCCTCCCGAGACTTAAACGTTATCCGGCCGATCGCAGGCCACTTTTTTCCCAAAGCCCGGCACCGGCTGATCTGGTCTTGAGTCGCCTTTGGCCACCTCGTCATCTGCCGTCACCCCCAGAGGTCACCAACCGTATACCCTTCCGGAAATGGGTCGGTCGGATCAAGCACATAGGTGGAATATCCGGTAATCCATGCCTGACCGCTCACGGTAGGGATCACTGCCTCATACGGCCCCACCCTGGTCTTTCCTATAAGCTTGCCGGTAAAGCTCAGATCGAGAATCCCCTGCTGCACAAATTCCTCATTCAATCCAAGCCTGCCTTTCTCGTAGAGTTGGGCCATCCTGGCACAGGTTCCGGTTCCGCACGGCGAACGATCAAGCGCACCGTACCAGCTCTCCGGCTTTTCCCAGTCAAAAAGACCGCTTGGCACCGTTACACAATTTCTGCCATGAACACCGGGAGTTGCAGAAGAGGAGTAGAGCTGGGCGAGGCTGATGCCTTTGAAATCATGATTTTCCGGATGTACCAGGTCATGAAATTTTTCGTTTGCCGCAGCCCTGACCAGCTCACAGGTCCGGGCTATTTTACTGCCATTCTCGGGCAGAATCTCAAACCCGAACCCTGCGACATCCGCAAGAACGAAAAAGACGCCTCCCCAGACAATATCAACTGTAACTTTGCCAAGATGGGGCACATCGAGTACAACGTCCTTTGCCACTACGAAACATGGAACATTGGTAAATGTTACCCTGGTTACTTTGCCATTTTTGCACCGGGCCGAGAGTTTTATCAGTCCTGCAGGGGCCTCAAGCGTGAGCTCCGTGACCGGCTCTTTCATCGGCAACATCCCTGTTTCCAGCAGCACGGTCGCTACCGCAATTGCATTACCGCCGGACATCCCCGGATACTCATGCTGCTCCATGATGATAAAACCGGCGTCCGCCTCCGGGTGCGAAGACGGCACGACAAGGTTGCAGCACAATGGCGGATACCCCCGCGGTTCACGCATCATCATCCGCCTGAGCTGATCGTCCTCTTTTTGCAGCCACTTCATTTTTTCGAAAACAGTGTTGCCGGGCACATCAATAACTCCGCCGGTAATAACGCGCATTGGTTCCCCGGCGTGAGTGTCAACTGCGGTGATGGTTCTCTTAAAACCCATTTGCTGCTCTCCTTTACACCATGAGGTTTTATATTGCAGGGCTGTCCCCATCCGAAAACATCGCCTGAACATGTTGCATATCGGTTTTTCTGACACCGCTTTCCCGGAGAAAGGACTTGATAGTATCGTGCACAGACTGCTCCAGAAAAGGAACTTCATACGCCCCAAGCATTTTTTTAAGCTTTGTGTTGATCTTCGCAGAAAATTGCTCACAAGGCGAAACAGCGTCGGTTAAAGTTCCCGAAGTTGCGATATCGGAGATCCACGACTCTTTCCGGCAATTATTCATGGTATGGCGGTGGGTCAGGAACTGACCTCTGCCTACGACCTCTTCAATCACGTCGCGCGCCAGGCTGTCTTCGTTGATCGTGATATCGCGGAAATACCTTTCGGCAAGACCTATCACTTCCAGATCGGTAATGAATTTCTCATACGACATCGCCGAGTAACCATCCAGGATACCCGCGCTATGGATAATCAGGTCGACCTCCTGATCAAGGGTAACAAACATATTGAGCATACTCTCATAACCGCTCTGAGCCGTAACACCGTTTGCGTTAGAACTGGCCCCGCCGCACCGTATCGGCACACCGTACATCCGCGCCAGGCCAACACAATATTTCAAAGCGATCGCCTGAAGCGGCGACCCCACGTTGACACCGCCTGTCCGCATATCAACAGGCGTGGCATTAATGCCCATGACCACCGGGGTCTCCGCACGGATCATCTGGGCAATTGCCATACCGACAAGGGCTTCGGCATTGGCCTGAGCTATGCTGCCGGCAAGGGTTGCGGGGCTTGTCGTTCCCGTCATCACTCCCGATGAAATAACAAGCGGCTGGCCGTGGCTGGCATACAGCGAGATTGTATCGAGGCTGTTCCGATCAATCTGCATAGGACTCAGAGTATTAACAAGGGCGATAATGCGCGGTTTATCGATCAGCTCACTCTTTTCTCCGAACAAAATATTGAGAAATGCCATCACCTCGGCCACCTCTTCAGCTGTACCGGGCTGTCCCATGATACACTTGTCGGAAAAAGCGGCCGTTGCATAAGTCATCAGGAGGTTGGCCTTATCGACCGAGATATCCGATGGCTGGACCAGAATTCCTCCGTTGAGATGAAATCCCGGAAACACATGAACCAGTTTTAACAAGTTCACGTAATCGGCCATAAGACCGTTGCGGCGAGTTCCGTCTCCGTTGATAATCGAAGGACATCCGTACCCGGCCGAATATTCAGTGCTTCCATTGCCGATAACCATATCGTACTTGGAATTTCTACCAAAGATCCTGAATTGGGCCGGTATCTTTTCAACCTCCGCCATCAACTGTTTCCTGGTGAAAAACACCACGTCACCGACCACTTTCACCGAACTGTTCCGCACCAGTTCGACAATTTCCCGATGATGCAGCCGGACACCGACGTTTTCAATAAGCGACATTGACGTTTGGTGAATTTTATCCAGGCTGTCCCGCATACCAAGCTCCCATTTACCGCTATCTGACGTTTTTACGCCTGACTCACGCACCGAAACAAAGCACACCACACCCGGGATATCCGGCGCGCCAGGCGCCACTACTCCGGACATAAAGTACAGAGCACAGACACAATTGATATGATCTATTGCCATAGATATACTTTAGACATAGGATCACGTCAACGTTTAATATGGAAAGATGGCAACATTCCCCTCGCAAGTTCATATCTATATTGCTGAACATGAGAATTGTTTACAGGAATAACGGGCAATTGTGGATGAAGAGAGGCATGATGTCCAGGCGGGATCGAGGTGTTTCCTTTACTCCGAACATGGGGCAGGGCGCTATCGGTTGGTGAAAAAGCGGTTACTGTGGTGGCAGGTCACCTGGGCAACTGCTGCCATGGATTTACGGGGATACGGTCAACGCCCGCGGAGTTATTACGCATAAACCGCAAAAGGCAATATCGGTTTGCCGGCGCAACATGCTGGAAGGATAGCTCAATGGATACATTGTGCCGACACTTGATCACCAAAGTGTCGGTTGTCTTGAATGCCCGTCGGTCTATTGCTCTGAAGACGACTACGATTGATCCTCACCAAGAATTCGTTCGATCGAATGTAAGTGTTTGGACATTTTCTTTTTTGCCAGTTCGGAATTACGACTCTTCACCGCTTCGAAAATTTCATTATGATCGCTGAGATACTTTTCGCGCGCGGCCTGATCTTGCGAAACTTCCAGGCGTGTTTTGCTCAATATATCGTTGATCCGGACGGTGACACTGTAAAAGATGCTATTGCCTGTCGATTTTGCCAGGGCAAGATGGAAATCCTCCCCTAGCTCGTTCAGGCGGGCTACATCCCATGTGAGTCGTTGCCGATCCAATATCGCTTCCAGATTCTTGATATCTTCTGCTGAAGCGTTGGCGCCGGCCAGGTAGGCTATGTGTGGCTCGAGAAAGTGCCTGAATTCAAAAACATCTTTTATCTTCCCCTTCTCGCTCTCAATGGCCAGAGCAAGCAGTTCCGCCACCGATGGTTCTTTACCATAAACCACATAGGTCCCGCTGCCCAGTCTGCTTTTCAGGACCCCTTGCTCTTGAAGACTGTGGATTGCTTCACGCACGGAATAACGGGAAACCTTGAAAATTTTGGCCAGTTCGCGTTCGGGTGGAAGCTGATCCCCGTTTTTTAACTTGCCGTCCTCTATAAGCCCCTTGATTTGTGCACTTATCTCTTCGTACACCTTCGGACGGTTTATCGCCTTGAGTTTTTTCCCCGAGGGATAGAGGTCGAGAGTGTTTTTCTTTTCTGCCATTGTTTGAACATAGTTATTGTTTCCGGATATCATACCAGAAAACGAGCCAACCTGAAAAACTGTTTCACCCTTTGGCAATTCGACCTATCACGGCTATTGCCCTGCTGATATCCTGATCGTTTACGTCTAAATGGGTTACGGCCCTTATACCCGAGAATCCGCAACTCTTCAATAGCACCCCGGATTCCATCGCCTGTTGGACAAAAGTTTCCACCGCAATATTCAGGGGGGATATATCAAAAGTAACGATATTGGTGTCAATCAACGCCGGATCGATCTCTATGCCGGGGATTCCAGACAACCCCTCAGCCAATCGATTTGCCCTGGCATGATCTTCGGCAAGCCTTGCCCGGTTGTGCTCCAGCGCAAAGATGCCGGCAGCCGCCAGGGACCCGGCCTGGCGCATGGTCCCTCCAAGCATCTTGCGAAGCCTGATGGCTTTATCAATATTGTCACGGGAGGAGACTATCATTGAACCGACCGGGGCACCCAGCCCCTTGGAGAGGCAAAAGACCACTGTATCGCAGCAGCGTGCCGCTTGTGCCGGTGAATAACCTCCTGCCTGGCACCCATTGAAAAGACGGGCGCCATCTATATGGACCGCCAGATTCAGGCGTCGGGCCTCCTGCCATATTGCCTCAAGCTCAGCCAGGCGATAAAAGGCTCCGGAGCCTTTGACAGTCGTGTTTTCAAGAGCTATCACCTTGACATTCGGATGATTTATTTTTTTAGAAGGCAGTGCGCTGACTATTTGCTCGACGCTCAGGATTCCCCGCGGGGTGGAAAGCGGTAAAAAAGAAATGCCCCAGAGAGCCGAAGCGGCAGCGCATTCTTTACGATAAATATGTGCTTGACTGTCACATACCACCTCATCTCCCTGGGACGCCAACAACCGCAGACAGATTTGATTTGACATGGTTCCACTGGGCACGAACAGAGCGGCCTCCTTGTCAAACATCGCCGCCACCTTGTTCTGCAACATTTTCACGGTGGGGTCGTCGCCATACCCGTCGTCACCGACTTCGGCGCGGTACATCGCCTTTTTCATTTCCTCGCAGGGGCGGGTTACGGTATCACTTCGTAAATCAATCTGGCTCATATCGAGAGTTTTTTGCTGTCCGAGAGTTGCAAACATCATAATAACGGGAAAGAAACGGTGGCCTCCTCAGCTCACCCCAAGGGCCAGGGGAGATTGACCAATTTCTGTATGAGTCCTTCAGGCCAGGAAACATTGAGCATTTTCGCGACAAAAGCGATAAACCCCAGCGCCGCCATCCCGGCTATGCACGAGTTGATAAGTTTTGCGCGGGCAATAAAGCGATAGACGAGAACAACAAAGATGCTCATTGCAAGAGGATAGCCTATCAACCAAATGCCACCATAAAGCGCTATGACAACACCGATCAGGAGTCCGGCCTTAAGCCACACTTCGGAGTGAGCAATGTCCCAGTCCGTCTCCAGATCCGAGAGCCCCATGCCGGAATCGGAGGCGATATTGCGGCGCAATCGCCAAATATCCTCGAACAGGTTGACAAGCGCCAGGACAAGGGCAAACACCCCTACTGCAAGCGGAAACATCCGGGCCAGATATACATATCCCAGGGCGGAATATGAAACGTAGGAAAACAGCGCGACGAAAAAAAGAGAAAATAGGATCGATCCATTCATTGTTTAGCCTCTGATTTTTGTGCGGCTTTGTCTATAGCTGCAGTCTTCCTCAGGCCCAATATCAAGGAAATTACGATGATGGCTCCTATGACCAGTACCCCCGGGCGCCATAGCCAGGTCCAGCCGAACCGCTGAGCGCTTATAAATAGATATGTCTCCAGATTGGCTGCCAGGACGTACCCGATAAGTGCCGCAGGACGGGGCCATCCGAACTGTTTCATGATCCAGCCAAGTATGCCCATGACCAGAAGCGCGATAAGGTCACCCCAGGTTTGTGTCGCCTGATAACAGGCAAGGGTTATGATGAGGATCATGAAAGGAGCGATATAGGCATACCGGACCTTGGTCAGCTGGGCGATGGGCCGAGCCAAGATCACGCAGAGTGCCGCACCGACTATATTTGCCAGGGCGAGGCTCCAGACAGAGGTATAAACCAGATCAAGGTGTTCGGTAACCATCGACGGCCCCGGCTGAATACCAAGAATCAACATACCTCCCAGAAACACGGCCATTGAGCCGGAGCCCGGGATGCCAAAGAGCAGCGTCGGGATCAGCCCTCCACCTTCCTTGGCGTTATTGGCGCTTTCCGGTGCGATCACTCCTCGGATATCGCCTTTACCGAATTGCGGTTTATCTTTGGTAATCTGTACAACATGGCCGTAAGCGATCCAGTCGACCACAGATCCGCCCAACCCCGGCAGAAATCCGATGATCACACCAATAAAGCTGCAACGAAGGACAAGCAACTTGTGGGCCAGGGCGTCTTTGACTCCTTTTACCCAGCCCCTGCCTATTGTTGTCTTTTCCGAGATGGCTTTTCCTTTAATCAGCAGATCAATTATCTCAGGGAATGCAAAAAGCCCCAGCCCGACAACCACCAGCGGAATACCGTCCATCATATACTCGGTCCCGAAGGTAAAGCGATATTCGGCAGCGGCCGGGGCGGCGCCGATGGCCCCGATAACAAGCCCCAGGCATGCGGCCAGAAGACCGCGAATCGGTCTTTTTCCGGCGAGAATTCCGACCATGGAGAGCCCGAGAACCGTGAGCATAAATAGTTCGGGTGAGCCGAAAGCGAGGATCAGCGGCTTGGCAATGGGGATGACCAGAGATAATGTTACCGCACCAACCAATCCCCCCATTAAAGATGCAGTAAAAGCCGCACTGAGCGCTCGGGTGGCTTCCCCTCGCTTTGCCATGGGATATCCGTCCATGATCGTTGCCTGGGAGGCCGCCGACCCCGGAATACCCATCAGCACCGAAGGAAAAGTATCCGAAGTAGGAATGACCGCCACCATTCCCACAAGCAGTGCAAAAGCGATATCAGGTTCCATTCCATAAATTACCGGCAATAAGATCGACATGCCGACAATACCGCCAAGCCCTGGCAATACACCTATGGACAACCCGGCAAGAACACCTGTAACCAACCAAACAATATGGGAAAATGTAAAAATCGTGACAAATGACTGACTGAGAGCTTCCAGCATTGTTGAACCCCAATTGGAGCTGGCCTCTGCTGCGACACGCAGAGGCCAGCTCTCCAGATATTAGTCGATGACTACTTCATAACGGTCCTTGAGCCAGTTGATCAACCACTGTTTATCCGTCTCCGGAACATTCAGGACTGCATTGAATGCTTTTTCAGCGGAGACGCCCACCATCTGCCGGGCTCCGCCAAGAGTGGTCTGCAATGATTTTTCGAACTCGGGATCTGCGAGGGTGTCCTGTGCCGCTTTCCTGAATGCCGCAACTACATCCTCAGGCGTCCCCTTTGGCAGCCACATACACTTTTGAATACCAAAAGCCGCGGTGAAAAAGGCTTTCCATGCCTCCCACGCAGGACCAGAAGGTTTCTTGCCATGTACCATCTCGTACGCTTCCGGGAAACTTGGCAACTCAGGAGCGATCGGGTCACGGACAATATTGCCCTGTTCATCGAACACACCGTAGCTGAACAGAGGCACAGCCTTGCCCTGCTCGACCAGAGGCAGTACATTCTTCACATATGCGGGCACACTCTGCAGGTCAATGCTGGCCTCGCCCTGTTCATATGCTACCCGACCCGCACCACGACCCTTGTAGCCAAAGACTGCCTTCACCTTCATACCCAGCATCTCATAGGCCAGAAGAGCGACCAAATCGTCCGAGGTGGCGCCCTGGGAAGCGTATACCAACTCTTCCGTTAATCCCTTGACATCAGCGACGCTCTTGACCCCAAATTTAGGATCGATGTACGTAATGCCGTCCACCGGAGACCCGAAGACGATGTTGTAGTCCTTGAATTCATAGGCCACCTCTTTCTTGCCCAGCAGATAGTGGAGAATTGTCGAACCTGAGCTTCCGACTGCAGTCAATCCGTCCGGCTTTGCCTTGCGATGAAAATAGTTAACCCCTGTGATACTGGCCGCCCCAGGCATGTTCTTCACAACTACGGTAGGCTCGCCGGGAAGATATTTGGACAGGTAGGGAGAATAAACCCGAGACCAGACATCACTCCCGCCACCAACCCGGTACGGAATGATCCACGTTACTGTTTCCCCGGAAAAATCCACGGCTTTAGCCATTCCTGACAAACTTCCGCCCGCGACAACCAGCAGCGTTAACAAGAAAACCAGTTTTTTTGCCATCTTGCCCTCCTTTTGAACAATATTTTTATACTTGTTTCATCAACAACATCCAAAACAGTGAACAGAGCAGTCTGTTTTGACATGTTAACAGCCTCCCTCCCGTCACCATTAAACCAAGAGGTCCAACACTGAACCAATTTGTAATATAGGACCAATAGAACCAATTCCCGGACCAATGTCAAGAGAAGAAGATCGTGAACCCCGATCATAAAACAGGGCTTTACAGGGAAATTTTACCCAGGATGGTGACAGCTACCGATATTTTGGGTACCCCGTTTCAATACCATATAGAAGAACCAGGCAACAGCCCTGGAGTTATGCTTCAACTGCTTCTCTGTAGCAGGCATCAAATAGGCGATTTGCGCAAATACGTCTTGATAAGTCGTTATGATTTCAAAACGATGATACGCGAGCAGAAATACCCTCTAGGGGGGGCTGAAATGAAGAAAGGAATGGCAACGACGGCACTGACGCTTTCACTGATTGCCAACGCCGGGCAGATTACATCGGCGGCTGACCTGGATCCAACACTGAGCCAGTGTTAGTACCTTAATGTACAATGCCACGTATAATTCCGTATATTATGATTCCTCGGCAAGCATTGAATCGGCGACGGATTTTGACAATGCGACGGCTGCCACAGAAACAGGATTCTACGGCACCGCTGACGGATCCGGTTGACGCCGACGATAATGCTGCTATCTTGCTGATAATCGATGAAGATATCGTGAACCCAGGCGGCAGTGAAACCAATTTTGATGCCTTTTGCGGCAACGAACCCTGTGCCAAGCTAGCTCTTGGCGAGCTTAATGCGAGCGTGGCCGATGACAGCCAGGTAGTTGTCGGCAATCCTCAGGATATGACAGGACTCAACGCGGCGATGTATGATAGAGCCTATAACGCGGCACTTGGTGTCACAACCGGCACTGATATAGTCACCATTGATGATACCACTACGTATAATTATGTTATTGGCGCAAAAGCTGTATATCTTAACAATGTTCTGGAAAGCCTCAACGCTCCCGTCCCCACCGTTACTGCTTATAGCAACGGCCGCTTCGGCATCGGCGTCAATATTTCGGAGCTGGTTGACCTGCAGGCCGTCGTGAAAAATGAAGATTTCAGATAGTGAACCGCCGCGGGATGATTGACCCCGCTCAAGTTTGTCCCTGCTCCGGTTTCTTGACCAAATCCACAGTGGTGGAAAGTCTACTGTAATGTCGATTCCTAGAATCTATAACGGGCAAAACTCCTTTTATCGTAAAGGAATTTAACAGTTTGCCTGTTGTACAAAACATCTTACACACACCCAATGACCATATTGTCTTCGCTATTTTTCATTTTGCTTCACTGATCACCTTGTTCTGACCTGATGATACCAAGGTTCCGCTCCACCTCCTCTTTTACCAGCCGATGGGAGAGATGGTAGAAAAATACGGCCACAATCTCGGTATAAATTTCACTCAATTCATGAATCTGCTCCGGCGGGACCTTGTCTTTGGTACCGTACGCGAAATCCTTACCCACCTTGGCAGCAATATCATGAAGCATATCCCGTATTTCTTTTATGGCATCCCGCCGAAACCCTCGCTCATAAGAGATACCGAGCCTTCTCATCTCCCCGATAACCCGACCGATAGTCAAATCGTGATGTGAATACACTTTTTGATCACCAACGAGTTTGGGAGTGATAATCTCCCATTTCTCAAAGTCTTCAAGACGCTCGGGGCTTATGCCGGTAAGTTCGAGAAACGTAGTCTCACTGTGAACATCCTGGGCCAGGAGCTGGTCGAGCGGCCTTAAGAACTCGATCTTGGTCTTCAGGACCGAGCTGTTGCCGGCACTATTTTCCTGTTCTTCCAGCACTTTTTTGATAGTTTCAAGCGGAAAACAGAGTTGCTCGTGCAACTGTCGGATAATTTTTATCCGCTCTACGTGTGCTTCGCTGTATTCAGCCTGGTTGGGACTGGTTTTCTTGGGGCGCTGCAACAACCCCTCTCTGGTGTAAAAATGAATGGTCTGTCTACTTACCCCAGTTATTTCTATCAGTTCTTTTATTCTCACTCTGTCCCTGCTTTGATGTGATTGTTCGCCTTATTATTACTTTTGCCTGAATCAAACAGCAACGCCTTGATTAGTCAATGAAAATTTAGGGACAAAATGTGACCACCACATTATTTGTGTACCAGCCTGAAAGTGAGTGTTTTGCATGTCTTTAAGCTGCCTCACAACCACCTGCTCTTTTTTAAAAAGTGGTGGAAAAAGAGGCAAGTTTTCAACAGACAACGAAGATGAAATAGCATTGTTGTGCGTAACATGCCCCTTAGGTGAAACCAGCCCTACTCTCGTCACTGATACAGTGCGGTACAAGGTTGACGGGCCTGCCGGTCAACTCAGCAAGCGATTGACAGTGTCCTGCAAAATTAAAAAACCGTTCTGGGTCAACAGTGATTCCGGATGAAACTGGTAGCCGATAAAAGATGGTCCCCGGATTCCCACCAGCTCATTGGATTCGACAAGGGTTGCGAACTCCATGCCAACCATATCCCCCGGGGTCTGGGGGGCAAAGGTGTTGTAGAAACCGACCAGCTCATTCTGGCCAAAGAGGTCGATTCGCATTTGTGTTCCCTGCAGTGGACGTTCCTTGCGCCGGACCTCGATACCAAGAGTTCGACAGAGAATCTGGTGGCCGAGGCAAATGAACAGCGACGGTTTTTTCCTCGTTACCAGTTCTTCTGCTATCCGCAGGTTGATGGAGATTTTCTGCACCTCGTCCTCATTTGGGTTTCCAGGGCCGGGGCCGAGCAGCGTCAGGTCGCTGTCGTCATGGTCCATGTCATATTCGTCAAACCGTATCACCGTTACAGAGATATCCATGCAGCTGAACATATGGGCCAACATATAGACGAAATCATCCTCGTTGTGGATTATGGTTATCCGTATCTTTTCCTTCCTGGTCCGGATGTTCCTTGCGTCCTGCCTGAAGAACCAGAAGTTTGAGAGATTCTGGTTGCGCTGCACCAGCGTCTCAATTATTTCATCATCGTTATAGAGTCGGGTGAGTTCCGGCGGTCTGGCCGGGACAAAGCTGTTAGGAACGATGGTGGAGAGCAGGGCAGCCCCCTTGGCCTTGGTCTCAGCAACCTCCTCTTCCGGTACGGAGTTCTTTACCAGGGTTGCTCCAACGCTGAACTGCAGAAGGCCGTCACCGTCGATCTCGATGGTCCGTATGGTGATGGGGGCATCGAGAAAATCCTGGCCGTCTTCCTCCCTGCCGACCAGCATCATGGCGCTGCCGTAATACCTGCGAGAGGCAGTGGAATATTTTTTTATTATGTTGCATGCATTCTCCACCGGACTGCCGACCACAGTGGCAGCAAACATCGAATCTTTGAAGAGTTCAAAGATATCTTTATCGCTCTCGCCAGACAACAGGTATTCGGAATGTATAACCCTCGACATTTCCTTGATCAGGGGTCCTATAATGGCTCCGCCCCGATCACACATCCGTGCCATCATTTTCAGCTCTTCGTCAACCACCATGAAAAGTTCGTCGATCTCCTTTTCGTCCTGCAAAAACTTCAACAAGTCCGCCTTAAAAGCCTTACGGCTCCTCCAGTCCCGATCCTTCCGGAAGGTACCGCTGATCGGATTCATCTTGACCCGACAGCCGGAAACCGACAGATGACGTTCCGGTGTTGAACCGATAAAAGTACGATGGGTATCGTAAAAGAGAAATTTCCAGTAAGTGCCGTAGTCGTTTTCCACCAGTGACTTGAAAATCGCCAATGCCTTTCGCACCGAAAAATCTGCTATTTTCCCTCGACCGTTGCGGGGAATCACAAAATTTGCCCCTTCGCCGTTACCGATCTCATTTTCCACGATCTCTTTAATTATCCGTCCATATTCTTCTTCCGTAGTGTCGTAACTGATATCTCTGGACAGTCGGATATCTTCATCGACAAGAGCACCAAGTAACGTTTGAGCATCGAGCTCCTCCTGTCGATCAATACGGATAGTCAGGATTTCTTCCCCGCCGTCATGGGCTTTGTAACCGCGTTCACTTATCTGGCGGAACGGAACAACACTTATCGTATCGTAGCTTCGACCGCCGCTGGTCGACCCGACACGGCGGGGGATGTCCTGAATGGCACGACAACACCCATTCTCTCCTGAAAGAAAGAGGATATCTTCACTGTCCTGCTTCTGGATAAGGCAGAACGGGGTGGCGCCGGTGGTGATAGTGTCAATGAGTTGTTGCATGATTGCTCTCCTGTTACAGTTTCAATGATGACCACTCCGGATGCGGGCCTCTGCAAAACAGAAAAGCGTAAAAAAAAGGCCCCTGCAAACCGGGTTCGGTCTGCAAGGGCCTTTTTTTACTTCTAAAGTAAGAATCTACACCATGCCGTCACCGACTCCCCGTCGCCATATTGCGCCAGCTCCGCCAATTACGCCAACTGGTGGTGTTTGCATGGACTGCAGTATTGGGGAGAGTAACTTTCACGGTGTCCTTTTTGATTAGGTATTTTTTCACAAAACGATGCACTGACAATGATCAAAATCATACAGCTTGTCAACAAAATTTCAGACAGCGGCCGCAGGTGGGGCGAATAGCGGTACTATTGAAATAAGCATCCCAGCTCTGTATTCTTTCTGTAAACATTGATGCAGTTGGTCCAGGTGACATTTGTCCGTTTGCATTGAAACCTACCGGTTGTTCCTGTCAGGTCGAGTGCGGAATCATACACTTTCATGGTTGCCAGGCTAGCCCTATGATCAAATATCAAAACGGCTTCCTGTCCGCAGGTCCTGAAGCCGGTCACCCATGACAGACTTTAAAATGCTGAATGCCTTTTTGCCGGTGCAATGCCCTGTAAATGTAACCTCAACGGGATAATCCAAAACTGATTTACCCAATTTCTCAATATCCTTCCTTGTTCCCGCCATAAAATGAAACGGAGGCGAGGCCACAAGATGAAATCCGCCGACAACCGCCTTTATGGGGACGCCCTCAAATTCTCTTGCAACAGTGTCGATCATGTTGAGAATACCGTTGTGGGAACAACCGGTGAAAATTACCAGCTTTTCATTCTCTTTGATGGCCATGACAATTTCATGGGAGAATTCATCAGGCGACAGCCTTCCTTCCGTTTTCAAGTAAAGATGTTTGTTTCCAAGGGGTTTGGGATACGTGTCGACTATTTGGGGGAAAATAAAGACATCGGGAAGAATTTCAGTGGGTCCGCCGACGAACTCAAAGCGTTGCCGGTGATGATCCATGATGTCCCGGTCCAGGCCGATATATTTTTTCAAAAATCCCATAATCTTGATAAAACACTCACCATCAGGTGCATCCGCAAGAAACACCTTGGCGCTGGAATTAAGCTCAAAAAACCGTTTAAGACCACCGCCATGATCAAAATGATGGTGCGACAGAACCGCCGCGTCGAAGGAATCGACCTGTATTGACAAATGTTTCGCGTTATCGACAAATGCACCTGAGGCCCCGGTATCAAAAAGAATCGAGTGATTATTAACCTCAATGCATAAAGATAAGCCCCACTCTGAAGAAAGCCCCGGTTCGGTGATGCTCTCCCGGTTTTCAATCAAGGTTGTTATTTTCATGTGCCGATCCCCTTTTATGCCAAAACTATTTCAGGCTCAATGCTGCAGATCACTTAAAAAAAACACAACATTTCAACAAGAAAGAAGACACATATTTCCCTAACACATACAGTAACAATCGTCAACAATACAAATTTTCCAGAGCGCGTTTCCAGACAATCAGAAGCCCCGGCAGCGGGGAAAAAACAGATCCTGCAAGGGCACGCAGATCAAGGTGGGATATTTCCAATCGAGGTTACCGTTTCCGGTTGGCAGTACGGATTGATATCCGCACTATTGTCAGTCAGGCTTGTCAGAACCTTTATGGCGGTGAAGTCTACATGATAGAGCAAGAAATCGATCCGGTCATCCCGCCGGATTACGATGCGCCACCATTGATATCTTGAGCCGAACAATTCTCATTTAATCTTCGCCGGTGATATATTTGTCGCGGTTCGTTTTAGTCGCAACAGCTCTTCGGGGCAGGTTCAGGTGGTTGCGCATACACCTGACCGCATGAAATTCCTCGCCCTCGATGATATGCTCAAGGACCTCCTCGACGCTGTCCGTCGCATCTTTTCGGTATTGCGATGTCTGAGAATACACTGCGAGATCAAGGTTTTTATGCATCATTTCATGAAGCATCCTGATCATGGCTCCGGCAGCCCTGAATCCGACGGTGTTGCCGATTGCCACATGGAATTCCAGGTCCGCGTCTATATACTCTTTTTTTTCATCGACGCCGGCGCGCATTTTTTCAACTATCTGTTTCAGACGCCTGATCCCCTTGCTGTCGATCTGCTGGCAGGCGATCTTTACCATATGACACTCTATGAGCTCTCTCAGCTCAAAGAGTTCATAGGGGGATGCGTTGGCTAAATCATCCTCCATGGTTGATATTATAGTCTGGTTCAAAGGCAGTTCCTCGCGAACAAACATGCCTCTGCCGTGAGCCACCTCGACATATCCCATTATCTGCAGAGCGTTGATCGCTTCCCGTACCGAGGAGGTACCGACACCGAACACTTTGGCCAGTTCATTCTGCGGAGGTAGTTTCTGGCCGGGAATCAATTCTTCCGATTCAATTTGCGCGATTATCTTATTGGCGACAATTTCAGGAGTAGACTGCCCCTTCCTGTCCCCTTTTTTATAGTTTATCCCATTGGAATTTTTCATTTTTTTCAGACTATATTATTCCCTGTTCAAGTGATTTTCCCTGTTGCCGGAACAACCTGAGCAACCAGGTAAATATACTGTTGGATCAACAGGCTGTCCAGTCTGCATTTGGCAACGGTCCAAAGTAGAGAGGCCGCTCACCCCAGCAACAACCTCACCGACAGTTTCGACGCTGAAAGGCTGGGACTATCCACCAGGAGTTCCGGAAAACACTTCAATACAGCCTGTTGATAGCCGAAGCTTTCATAACAGCCACCACCTCGGCCCCTGGCCTGATGTCGAGTTCATGTACCGATTGCGGCACAATCTCGGCAATAAGGCTGTTGCCCCGGCAATCGAGTTCAACTCCCACCAGCCATTCGGTTGTATAGGTGTTGCGAACAGTGCATGCAAGCATGTTCCTGGCGCTGGCCGCCTCCGGATGTTTTTTAAAAAGGAGAATATCACGGCTGCTCAGGCTGAACCTGCCGCCTTCGGGGGCGGCGTGGCTCTTCACCACCATCAGCTCGACCTCTCCCCAGCGGTAACTCAGCAGGTCTCCATGATCCCTGTCGACGTCGAGCTCAAGCAGGTTGATGTACCCCCCGCCAGTTGTGCAGGCCTCTGCCCGGGCCAGCTCTTCGGTAGTGAGCTGCCTGGCCACCGCCCCCTCATGCATAACCAGAACATCGTCCGTCATCATCCTCATTTCATGCAGACTGTGGCTGATAAACAGTATAGGGATGGAAAATTCATTGAACACCCGCTGCAGATGCGGGATAATCTGGTATTTCAGCTGCCCGTCAAGGCCGGTCAGCGGCTCATCCATCAAGATCAGGTCGGGGCATGCGAGGATGGTCCGGCCAAGCGCCACCCGCTGCTTTTCCCCGCCGGACAATCTCGTCACCCTGCGATCCAGCAGCCTCTCCAGCTGCAGCACGGCGATGAGCTGTCCGGGATCGATATCCCCCCCGCCGGACCTCCTTCTTTTCATGCCATAGTAGAGATTTTTCCGCACATTCATGTGGGGAAACAGGTGGGCATGCTGAAAAACTACTCCTACTTTTCGTTTTTCCGGGGGCAGGTTAATTTTACGGTCGCTGTCAAAAAGGGTCTTGCCGTTGAGCCTGATAAATCCCCTGTCGGGGTCGACCAGTCCGGCCAGCATATTCATAAGCGTTGACTTACCGCTGCCGGACGGACCGAAGACACCGCACCTGGAACTTGTCAGGGTAAACTTCACCCGGCTGCCGAACCCCGGAAATCTCTTTTCTAAATCGACTTCAAGAAGCACGGCTGACTCCCATCGCCCGGTTAGCGGCTTCGCTGATCAGCAGTACCGTAAACGACAGCCCAATGGAGACCATGCACAGATTGAGGGCCATAGCATCTCCGCCCGGCGTACTGGTATATTGATAGATCGCCAGCGGAATGGTCTGGGTGACGCCTGGTATATTGCCGGCAAGAATAATGGTTGCCCCGAACTCGCCGAGACTGCGGGCGAACATAAGCGTCATCCCGGCGAGGGTCGCCTTGTACGACAGCGGGATGGTTATGCTGAACAGGGTATCCCACCATCCGGCGCCAAGAGTTCTCGAGGCGGTCATATAGTGGCGGTCTATACTCTCCATACCGATCCGGATGGAGCGGACCAGAAGGGGAAAACCGACCACCGCGGACGCGATTACCGCCCCCTTGAGGGTAAAGATAACATTGATGCCAATGCGCCCCAGTATTGCCCCGAGCCAGCCGTTTTTGCCAAATGACAGCAGCAGCAGATAGCCGATGACCACCGGCGGCAAAACAAGAGGCAGGTTTATCAGACCTTCCAGCAGCGCCTTGCCCCGCATGTTGCTGAAAGCCAACACATAGGCCGCACCATATCCCAGCGGCAGGGCCAGCAGCGTCGCACTGGTCGCCACCTGCAGGGATAACTTTATGGCGGTGATATCATCGAAAGTAAGGGAAAACATTTTCACATGTGGTTGTTTTGCTTATATTCTCACCGGGCGGGTTCGAAACCGTATTTACTTAGAATTTGTGATACCTGCGGCGAACCGATAAATTCATAGAACGATACCGCCAAAGCTTTTTTGGAGCCGCTGACCGTCAGCGCCAGCGGGTAGGACACCCTGTCGTACAACTCATCGGGGACGGTAAAGAGCACTGCAGCGTTTTGGGCAAGCAGCGCGTCGGTTCTGTACACAAAGGCACCGTCGACCTCCCCCCGGTCCGCATACAGTAACGCCTGCCGGACATCTTTGGCCATAACCAGCTTCCTGTCCCGCTTGAGGGGTTGGTAGATTCCGGCACCCTCCATCGCCTGTTTGGCGTACTGGCCAGCGGGTACGCTCTGCGGGGTACCGATGGCGATTTTTTCAAGGGATGTCAGCTGTGCCAGTTGCGACACCCCGCCCCCCGAGCGGCCTACAAATACCAGCTTGTTGAATGCGAAAATCCGACGGGTTGCTTCATCGATCATATGGTTGTCCGCAAGAAACCGCATCCACTTGGGGTTGGCCGACACGTACAGGTCGGCCGGCGCCCCCTGGGCAATCTGCTTGGCGAGGGATCCGGAAGAAGCGAAATTGGGCAGGATCCTGTCGTCGGGATCGTCCCCGGGGTATGCGCTGATAATTTCTTTGAAAGCATCGGTCATGCTTGCGGCAACCGAAACATAAAGCGATTCCCCGTAGGCAAACCCATGGCACCAAAGGGACAAAGCCAATATACAGAGCAGGATTTTGATTTTCTTCACATTTCCCTCGTACAGATAAAGAGTTTGCAATTCACACCAATCAGCCGGTCAAAACCGGAAAACCTAGACAATGGCCAGCAGCACATCGGTCGCCTTGATAACGGCCGTGAGAGGATCTCCCACTTTCAACCCGAGACGCCTGACGCTTGAGGACGTGATAATGGACGTTACCGCGCTCCCCCCCGGCAGATCAATGGTCACCTCGTCGTTGACGACGCCGGGAACAATATTCCCGACCGTGCCGACAAGAATGTTCCTTGCGGAAATCTTGGCCGGGTCAGTATCTTTGCCAAGCAGAACGCAGGAGGCCTTGACTATCACCATCACCTCGCTGTCCGGCGCCAGCTCCAACCGCCTGACCGAGTTGTCGGTTATCACGGAGCTGATCCTGTCCCCCCCCTTGAGCTGGATGTTCACCACGCAGTTGACAGCACCCTGCTCTATTTCCACAACCTTTCCTGCCCACACATTACGGGCGCTTATCTTCATTTCCAGCCTCCTGAGAGTCTTCAGGGTATCGAGGGCATCCTCCGGGTCGCCCGAAAAAAACTCCATAAACCGGGCGAATTCCTTTTCCAGCAGCCGGACATGGCGAAGCAGCTCTCGGCCCTCCCTGGTCAAGACAGTACCGCCCCCGCCGCTTCCCCCCGTCTGTTTGCTGACGAGCGGATAGGGAACTATATTGTTGAGCTGCTCCAGTTTCTGCCAGGCCGACTTGTAACTCAGCCCCACCGCCTTGGCGGCACTGTTGATGGAGCCCGTCTGGTCGAGCCTGCGCAGTAATTCAACAGCGGTGATGGAAGAGATCTCCCACCCCATTATCTTTCGCATCTCATCCGTTCCCGGCACGCTTTTTCCGTCCATCATCTGTCCGCTGGTTAGGTGATTACCCACTGTTTTCATTTTTTTGTTATACGTTGTTCCTTTTTGGAATAACGTATAACAAAAAAAAGCTGCATGTTAAAGAAAATTTATTCCCGGAAACGATTTCCAATGCCAAAAGAAAGGAACCGGCCTTGATTGCTGCACGGTGGCAGGAGCTGCCGTAAATAGAGTCCGATGCTAGCAAACAACCGGAATACAGCTACGGATCGGGGTTGTCAGAAGGTGCCCATCAGGCGGGATATTTCACCGGCGCTATCTTGCAGCGGCGGAAGCAGACGTTGTTCATACTCCTCTTTGTTGAAGAGGTGAACCGGGCCGACTATGGCAACAGCCGCCTGGACATTTTTTTCAAAATCAAATATCGGTGCGGCTATGGCAGCAACTCCCTCTTCCCGGCCTTCCATGTTGAAAGCGAAGCCTCTTTTCCTGATTTCAATCAGCTCCTGCCGGATCGTATCAACGGAAACTATGGTCTTTTCAGTGAACTTTTTATACTCGGCCTGTTCCAGCACTTTTTCGACAAAGCTTTCATCGGCATAGGCGAGCAGCACTCTTCCGGCGGCGGTGGGGGTAAGCTCCATATACTCCCCTTCGTTTATCGCATACACCAGCCTGGTGGTGCCCACCTCACGCGCCATACAGATACATTTCATCCCGTCGAGAACGAAAAGGGCGCTGGAAAGACCGGTGGAAAGACTTAGCTGCCTCATCAGCGGCTCGGCGATGGACTTGAGGGAATTGGTCTTTTCGTATGCTTTTCCAAGCACCATCAGTTTGGGGCCGAGGCGATAGTTCGAACGCGAAGTTTTTACCAGGTACCCGGTAGCTATCAGGGTTCCGCAGAGCCGATGGATACGGCTTTTGTACATGCCTGTCTGCTCACACAGCTGATTGAGCGAAAACTCTGTCTCCTGGAGACTGAAACAGTCCATAATCTCCATAGCCCGAACTACGGCATCGACAAGTTGCTTACTGTTGCTCTGTTTATCTTCCTTAGCAGCCATTTTGTTTTCCTGAAGCAAGAACCATACTCATTCTGCCGGGCAGACGCCTGGTGAGAATTTTTTCCAATGCTGCCACTGTAGTGCAAATAGCCTCTATGTCAATCCCTGTATCCAGGCCCAGCAAAGAAAACATGTTCACCGCATCTTCGGTCGGAACATTGCCGGCAGCGCCCTTGACAAAGGGGCAGCCGCCCAGCCCTCCGGCACAGACATCAAACGTCCTGACGCCGGCAAGATACCCCGCATACATGTTTGCCAGCCCGAGTCCCCTGGTATCGTGGAGATGAAGGGATATCGACACCTCCGGAAATCTTGTCGATATTCTCGCAACCAGATCGGCGACACCGGCTGGACTTGCCATGCCGGTGGTGTCAGCCAGATTAATTTCCCTCGCGCCCGCATCAACAAACCGCCTGGCCGCCTCCTCCACCGACTGCACAGCTATCTTCCCCTCATATACGCAGCCGAAAGCACATTGAATACCCGCTCTTACCTCCATGCCCCTGTCAATCGCCCCGGTAATCAGAGAGGTCATTGCGCCAAGCGCTTCTTCCGCCGATTTGCCGGCATTTTTCCGGCTGTGGGTGTCGCTTACGGAAACCGACATGCTCAAATGTCCGATACCGCAGTCAAGGGCACGCTCAAGCCCCCTGGCGTTGAGGATCAGCGCAGAGAGCTCGGTTTCGCTTCCACCCCCCCGGGCAGTTATCTCCCTGATCAGTTGATCAGTGTTGGCCATCTGGGGAACCAGACGCGGATGGACAAAGGAGCCGACCTGAATTCTTTTCACCCCGGCAGCAGCCAGGCTCCGGTATAATTCAAGTTTTTCCTCCAGCGAAAAAACTCTCTTTTCAACCTGCAGCCCGTCCCGTAATGTTTCGTCTTCCAATACAATAGCGTCCGGATCATTCATCTTTGCCAACCCTGTTCTTCCTGTTTTTTTCTACGATCGTTCAACGTTAACGGTTTTCAATCCGCACCAGGGTCTTGATGCGATTGGGCTGGTAAAAGTTGTGCAGATTTTCCGCAAGTCCCTCAAGATCGATGGTATCGCTGATAAGGGGGGCGGTCGCGATCCTGCCATTTGCCAGCAGCTCGATCACCGTCGGAAATTCATCGACATAGATAATCGACCCCAAAATTCTGATTTCCTTTCGAACAATAACGTCGCTTCTGATTTCATGGCCTGCCGCCGGCAGCCCGAACAGTACGATCGTGCCTCCCGGTGCCACCAGATCGATCGCCTGGCTGAGCGCTGCCGGTGAACCGCTGGTCTCGAAGACGATTTCAAATCCGGCCTGGCAATCGTCTGACAACCTTTCACACCCCTTGACGCTTCTGGCACCGCTCTGGGTTGCCAGTTCGAGCCGGCTGTCGGACAGGTCGCAGGCCACTATGTTTCTGGTAGTAAGCAAGGCAAGCTGCAGTACCAGTTGCCCAATCACCCCCGCCCCGAAAACGAGAACCCGGTCGTTTTTTTTGGGCACGGCAAAATCGAGGCCGTGCCTGGCAACGGCAAGAGGTTCGGCAAAGACAGCTACTTCGTCGGGCAGACCGTCCGGAATGTTCCATACATACGACTGGGGAACCGTAACATACTCGGCAAAAACACCGTTTCGATCTATTCCAAGCCTGACTTTGCTGCGACACACATTTTTGAGCCCCTTCAAACACATAGTACAGGTGCCGCAGGCAAGGTTGGGCTGGATGACAACTCGCTGTCCAACAACAAATCTTGACCCCGGAGCGTTGATTTCCTCAACTACCCCTACACATTCATGTCCCGGGATTACCGGAAACGGAACGTTGCACTTGCCCCTGAACAACGAACTGTCGGAACCGCAGATTCCTGCAAGTTTCACCCGTATCAGTAATTCGCCTGCGGCGGGAACCGGTTTTGCGACCTCTGCCACACTCAATGTTTCTATATCAGTTAAAAGTGCCGCTTTCACTGCTCCTCCTTTCGTACCAACTCCGGTGATACCACCCGACAGTCCAATGTTTATAAAGAGATTAATTTCATCATCTCAAGCAACAGACCTCTCAACTTCGGGCATTTTCCCCTCTGTTGCTTTTTAAAACCAACCGATCACCAGGGCGGCCCACCGCTGATATCGACAAGATAGAAACGAAATCGGCAGTAATATCTCCATCGTCACCGCCAGGCCGGAAATTTTACCCTATCGGACAAACACCAAAAGTCCTATTGTACAGAATACTGTATTCACAGACAGGATATCATCTATCCTGTCATTGTCAACTGTTTTTTAGCGTATTTTTCCGCTAACGCGCTGCGATTTGGTATTTTTGGCTCCAAGCTCACCCTCACCACAACATCCTTCCTGAAAGAACACCATCCTCTTGTAAAGAATTTTACTATTGACATTCTATGTCTCTTTTTATATCCTTTTCAAAAGAACATAATTCCACCCAACAGGACACGATGTGAAATTCCAATCACGACAACCAGAAGACACCCAGTCGGGGAGATAAAGCAAATGACACACGAATTTTCTCTTGCCCACCTCACAACTCTCAGCTGCACCCCTCCGGAACTGGTCGATATCGCCGCCAGGGCCGGATACGACTACGTGAGTATACGAATGACCCCGGTTACCGCCGAGGAAGAGCACTACCAGCTGGTAACAGACAGAAAACTGATGAAAGAAACCAAGGCGCGCCTGGCAGATACCGGAATTTTAGTTCTCGACGTCGAACTCATCAGACTCGATCCACTCACCGAACCCGAATCCTGTCTCGGGTTCCTCGAAGCGGGAGCGGAGTTGGGAGCTAAAGGGGTTATCGCCCAGCTCCCGGATCCTGACCGGAAAAGGGCCACCGACAGGTTCGCAAGACTCTGCGATCTCGCCGCACCCTTCAACCTCACGATCAATCTTGAATTTCCTTCGTGGACACAAACGCCCGACCTGAAAGCTGCCGTCGATGTTCTCAGGGCTGTCGATAAAGACAACGCGGGAGTGCTGGTGGACACCCTCCATTTCGACCGCTCACGCTCAAGCCTTGAACTGCTCCGGCAACTGCCCGGAAGCTGGTTCAACTTCATCCACCTCTGCGATGCTCCGGCGAAGCATCCAGACAGTGTCGAAGGGGTGATTCATACTGCCCGTGCAGACCGCTATTATCCCGGCGAAGGTGGAATTGATATCAAACAGATACTCGACTCTGTTCCGACTGTGCCTTTCTCCCTTGAGATTCCCAACGACAGGCGGATAAAGCGGTACGGCCGTCTCGAATACGCCAGAAGAGCACTCGAGGCGAGCAGGAGATTTTTCGCTGACCGGGACAACTGCCACAACGATCAGAAAAGCAGGATTCTCATGGCGGTCAACCAGTAGCCATTATTGCAAAAGCAGAACAACCAACACACTGCAACCTGAGCACCGCGGCACAGCCGACAGCGTCAGGCCCACCCCCGCAGAACAGTCGCCCCCCGTCCATAAACCCGCCTGATTCGACAACACGATGTTGATACGGAAGACAAACAATGTTATGTACCTCTTACAGCGTGAAGTACACGACATTTTTACAGCCCCGGGCGTCTGCCCGGGAAAACGCAACCCATGTTTTCCAAGAACCCTGTACTTTGATGCTGCTGCCGGATATATATCACGGTAAACAGCCGCATCCTTTCTAGATACCGGCAATCTATTTCCAACCGCAGGGCAACATAAACCGAACAACAAAACAGAATCATGCAGAAAAACGACAAACAGAACATAGTACTGACTGGGTTCATGGGCACTGGTAAAACCTCTGTCGGCAAGCGGCTGGCATCGGAGCTGAACCGAAAATTTGTGGATACCGACGAACTTATACAGGAGCGGCAGGGCATCAGCATACCGGAAATTTTTCGTCAGCATGGAGAGGCCGCATTCAGGAAAATGGAGTCCGATATCGCCAGGGAGCTGGGACAGCAGGAAGGGCTGGTCATTTCCACCGGGGGCCGACTTATGCTCGATCCCGCCAATGCCGCCGCCCTGAGCCAGAAAGGGCGGGTGTTCTGTCTGGTGGCGACCCCGCAGGAGATTCTGTCAAGGATCAAGAAAGACAAGGAACACACGAGGCCTCTGCTCGAAGTCCCCAACCCGAGCGAGCACATAGTCGAACTATTAAAAGAACGTCAGCAGGGCTACAACCGTTTCCAGAAAATTATCACCGATGACAAGGACCCGGCCGAAGTCACCAGCCACCTGCTTGACATGTTCAGGGAACATCCCAAACGGATTTCCATAGACCACCCGGCCCACCCATACGATTATGTGGTGGGAAGCGGCATACTGCCATTCGTCAGGCAGCTTGCCGAGGTGCCGGGCCCCCTGGTTGTAATAACCGACACCACCGTAAACGAACTCTACGGCCAGAGCTGCGGCGAGGTCGATCATATCATCACCATTCCGGTCGGCAACCAGCACAAAACCCTTGCCACCGTCCAGGATATTTACGACCAGCTGCTCGATATCGGGTTTGACCGTTCAGGGACAATAATGGCACTGGGCGGCAGCGTGGTGGGCGACATAGCCGGGTTTGTCGCCGCCACCTATATGCGGGGGGTAAACCTGATCCAGTGTCCCACCAGCCTGCTGGCAATGGCCGACACCTGCATCGGCGGCAAAACAAGTATCGATCTGGCCCGGGGGAAAAACCTGATCGGCGCATTCAAGCAGCCGTCGGTTGTCATCGCGGACATCGCCCTGCTGCAGTCCTTGCCTCACCGGGAATTTATTTCCGGCATGGCCGAGGTGATCAAACACGGACTTATCGCCGACTCCGACCTGTTGGAAAAGGTGATAAACGGCGACTGGCACACCGAGGCGGCCACCCTCCACACGTCTCTGTTTGAACTGCAGGCCCTGGTCGCCCAGGCTATCCAGGTAAAGGTTTCCATCGTCCGGGAAGACCCCATGGACCGGGGCATCAGGTTCTCGTTAAACCTCGGTCACACCTTCGCCCATGCCATCGAGCAGGTGAGCGGCTACACCATCCGCCACGGTGAAGCGGTGGCCATGGGGCTTGTCGCCTCGGTCAATCTCTCCGCCCGGCTGGGTCACTGCGGTGCCGACCTGCAGCAGCGTCTGGAAACCGTCCTTGCAGGGGTCGGCCTGCCGGTACGCATTCCCGGTCTGTCCACCGAAGAGCTGCTCAAGGCCATGGAAAACGACAAGAAAAGAGTCGGGAAAATCAACAGATTCGTACTGCTGGGAAAAATCGGCCAGCCGTTCACCGCCGACAACGTCGACACCAGGGCGGTCATCGACACCCTCAAGGAGATCACCACGTCTTCCGATTGATCTCTTGTGTACCGGTGCCTGCGCGGTTAAATGGTGTGAACCTTTTTCATGCCATTACCGCCAGTTCCGGATGAATAATCGATAAAAATCGCCCAGCTCCAGCCGCCCGGCGCAGGCGGGCCTGTCTCTTTACCGGCAAAAGACAATCCTGCCGTCAAAAACGGTAATGTCAACCGTTGCCTCAGACAACGCCGATAAAGAGCCGGAGAGGATGTTCCGGTTCAACACCACCAGGTCGGCGCGGCGGCCGGGCTCGATCACCCCCAGGCAGGGAGCGTTGTGCACATCTGCGGGCACCGCGCTATAGCAGCGCAGCGCCGTTTCCACCGCCACCCTGGCCTGAGGATACCAACCGCCTGCGGGAGTTCCGTCGCTGCGCTGCCTGAAAACCGCAGCCCGTATCCCGGCAAGAGGGTCGGGGTCGCAGACAGGACAGTCGGAGCTGAACATGACCGGCAAGCCGGTGTCGACCAGCTGTCGGATACAATAGGCCCACGCCCCTCTCTCGCCAAGCGCCTTCTCTATAAGATTTATATCGAGTACCAGATTAGCCGGGGTCACGTTCAGTGCCAGGGGCAGACGCCGCAGCCGCGCTATATCCCGCGGCTGAATCACCTGGACATGTTCTATCCGGTGACGAACACCGGGCAACCCGTAACGGTCAAGCCTGCGCCTGTCTTCGAGATTTTCAAAGATCGAAATGACTTCCCGGTTGGCACGGTCGCCTATGGCATGGACCATTACCGCAAGGCCGTTGCGGTCGGCCTTACCGATCTCCTGTGCCAGTACCTCCATATCCGCCAGGGGCATGCCGCACTCCGCATCACGATAGGGATCGACCATCCAGGCGGTTCGAGCCCCCACCCCGCCGTCGGCAAAATATTTGACATGTCCCAGCCGCAGCCGGTCACTACCGAAACCGGTCCGCAGCCCGAGCTCAATGCACTCATCCAGCCGTTCGCCGGGCAGACCAACCCAGCAGCGAAGGTCAAGACTGTTTTCCTCCTCAAGCTGCCTGAAAACCTGCAGGGCGGTACCGCCATCCCTGTCGGCCATCAGCCGGACGTCGTGGATGGAGGTAATGCCCCTTCGGTGCAACTGCGCCATCGCCTCCAGGAAGGCACCCTTTATTTCATCCGGGCCAGGCGGGGGCACAACCTCCCGCACCAGATTTATAGCCAGTTCGCGCAGGACTCCCGTGGGCCGGCCTGAAGTATCCCGCTCAATCCTCCCCTCCGCCGGGTCCGCGCTGCCGCCATCGATTCCCGCCAACTTCAGGGCCATACTGTTGGCTACCGCAAGATGAAGGTCGCACCGCCACAGCAAAACGGGATTTTTCGGAGCGATCCTGTCAAGGTCGTCCCTGGAGATCGTGGAGGGACTGTCCCACTCCGTCTCGTTCCATCCCTGGCCGACAATCCAAGTTCCGGGCTCTCTTCTAGCGACCGCTTTTTTCAAACGCCCAAGCAGCTCTTCAAGACTTGCAAGCCGATCAAGCTGCAACCCGCTCCTGTTGTTGGCCCATTCATAAAAATGGATATGGGTATCGATAAATCCGGGCACCACAAGACGGCCGTCCAGGTCAATTTTTTCCGTTTCAAAACCGGCAAGAGACAGCACCTCCTCGTCGCCGCCAACCCTCAAGAT
Organism: Desulforhopalus singaporensis; assembly: GCF_900104445.1. Taxonomy (GTDB): domain Bacteria; phylum Desulfobacterota; class Desulfobulbia; order Desulfobulbales; family Desulfocapsaceae; genus Desulforhopalus_A; species Desulforhopalus_A singaporensis. Next base: position 159,922 of record NZ_FNJI01000003.1, read on the forward strand.
CGTACCGTTCCCGACCGCAACCCCAGTTGCAGAAGAGCCGCCGGGTAAAAAGACCGTTCCGTTGAAAAAAACAATATCGGCAGCAGACGGCCGCGATAACATATTCACACTATAAACCTCTCGGAAAAGGATCGCCGCAGTTGACGCAAAGCTTTATTTGAGGGTGATACCTGCATGGCCAGAGTTTCAATCCAAAAGGAATACCACCCTCTGTAACCATGTCAATATCTCTTCTCCACTACTGTAAACGAACCACACCACCATATCAACAGCCGCCACCACGGCTCTGCCCGCGTAGAAACACTCTGCATGTTTCTTCGTGACCGGAGAAGTTGCCAGGCAAAGCAAAACATCATCCTGTCAACATATATGATCGTCGGTTGATTTCCATGAATTTTCTGCTAAACCCACAATGCATTAACGCTAAGAATCAACACCGTAAGAAAGGGGATCCTCGGGCGACAGCAGCCAAAACTTACCGAAATCTTACCATATTTGACACATCATGCGGTTGCCGGACCTCTTTTTCGTTGTTACTGTGTAAGCGGAAAAGGGATCGCCTAGGCGACACCCGCAACGAAACTCATCATCCCAGAACAACGAGGATATAATGAACATCATTTCCTGGATTTTTCTCGGAATTATTGCCGGAGCACTGGCTAAACTGCTTATGCCCGGCAAAGACGGCGGCGGCATTTTCTTAACTATAGGCCTGGGAATCGGTGGTGCTTTTGTCGGCGGATGGGCCGGGTCGTTTGTCGGACTGGGCACCACCGGAGGACTCAGCCTGCCGAGCATTGCGACCGCAACGGCCGGCGCCTTCATCATCTTGCTTGTCTATAGGTTAATAAAGAAATAGGCTCCGGTGCAGGAGGCACCCATCCGGGCCCAGCCCGGGAATATGGCGGCTTTCAAAGCAGGGAGCGGAAAAGCTGTGATCAGCTGCCTTGTGACTGGATATATTTCCTGACCGTCCGCCGATCAAGATCCATTATCCTGGCAACTTCCTCATAGGTTCCGTGCTGCCGGTAGAGATAGGCGGAATATTGCGCCAGCAACTGCTGGGCGGTCAGCTTGTTATTCAGCGTCACCCCGGCACGGTTGTCAGCCGGATGGGCCTGCTGCCAGTCATAGCTGTTTTTCAGAAGAAACCTTCGCACACACTGCTCAAGCTCCCGGATATTACCCGTCCACTGGTAATTTTCCGGCTGATGGCGAAGGATATAATCATAGGTCTTTTCGATGAGCTCATCCGACTCCTCCCCGGTAATGCGGCGCACTACCACATCGAGAAGCTCCCGGAGCTCCTCCGGGTTCTCGGCCAGCCTCTGCCTGAGCGGCGGAACCTCTATGACGTCGGAGCAGAGCCGATAATAAAAATCCTCCCGAAACTCACCGGTTTTCAGCAAAGTTTCCAAATTCTTGTTGGTGGCCGCAATAACCCTGCCGGAAAATTTCTCCTGCCGGTGACTACCGACCGGGGAAAAGCTCCGCTCCTGAAGAACCTGCAGCAGCTTTATCTGGACCGGCACCGCGACATCGCCGATCTCATCGATAAATATTGCGCCGCAGGGGCTGCACCTGGCGAAGATGCCGTGATGGTTTTCCACCGCGCCGGTGAAAGCACCTTTTTTGTGACCGAACAGCTCGGACTCTATCAACTGCTCAGGAAACTGGGAAAGGTTGATCGAGACAAATGTTTTGGCAAAACTCTCGCTGAAAGTGTGGGTTTTATCGTTGTAGGGAATATAACCGGACCGGCCAATCGCCGCAGCCGCCATTCCTTTGCCGGTACCGGTTTCCCCCAGGATCATGGTCGAGAAATCTTCCATCCGGTCCCAGAGATACCTGTCGTAGAGGCGAATGTCCCCCGTGAACACATTGTTCCACAAGGTTCTTCGCAGCTCCATGACGCAATCGCTCTTTCCGGCGATCCTGCTGATAAAGTAATAGGCACGCCGCATCTGAAAAAAAAGCGACACGAACCGGACAATGTCGACCTCGGGTATCCCGGAGTTGTGGAGCATCGACATGACGTCCCGGCCAAAGTTGAGCCGGCAGCACTCTTCCCCACTCTTTATCTGGGTCCGGATATGCTCGTCGTACCGGTCGCAGAACAGGTGGAAGATGTAAAACAGCTTACCGAATTTCAACAACTCAAGATCATCCCGGCCAAGAGCTCGCCCCCCGTCCCGCTGCTCCACGGCAGCAATCGTCCCGCCCACCTTTGCCACCAGGCGATCGAGAATTTCAGCCAGCGCCGCATTTTCCGGCATTCTTGCCGCACTACGGTCAAGCTCTACCCTTTTTGGGCCAAACGGGTTGGCAAAGATCGCCTCACGTACAGTTGTAAAAAATTCCCTCTCAGACGGCTTCATCGCTGCTCCCTGTGTTCATATTTTGTACAAGACATACTACATAAAATGAACATGACCAGGCAATAAAATATGAGCCCACTCCGCCACATTTTTTATTTTCACATTATTTTAAAACGTTATCAGACATTAACTCCCTGGCACAATTCGTGCTGTAACCATGACAACCACCAACCATTTTCAAGGAGGATGTTATGGACAAGAGAAACCACCGATGTTCAATTTTCAGCGCAGCGGCCACCGCCATAGCAATTCTGGTCATCCTGATCCTGTTTGGCCAATCCGCCCGTGGAGCAGGACTGTTGAAACCGAAAAACGGGAAGGATTCTGACATTTCCATCAAGTCGCACAAGGTGTCGGTAATCATCAACAACGGTTTCGCCAAAACGGAAGTCGACCAGGTCTTCGTCAACACCAGGGACAAAGATCTTGAAGCTTTCTATACCTTTCCGGTGCCAAGACAAGCCAGCCTGTCGGAGTTGAGCCTGTGGATCGACGGGAAAGAGGTTATCGGCGAGGTACTGGCCAGGGAAAAGGCGAAACAGGTCTATGAAAAAGAAAAGGAACAGGGGCACCAGACCGCACTATCAGAAAAAGACCAGTACATGAGCTTCAAGGTATCGGTCTATCCGGTAAAGGCCATGGCTGAAACCAGGGTCCGCCTGGTCTACTACCAACCCCTGACCATCGACCTCAATGTCGGGAGATATGTCTATCCTCTTGGTGAAGGTGGCGTGGACGACGAGAGGATCGCGTTCTGGTCCGTCGACTCCGCCGTCCTTGAGGAATTCTCCTTCGACCTGCTCCTGAAGTCGGCCCAGCCTGTCAAGGACATCAGGCTGCCAGGCTACTCGCAACTGGCAACCATTGAAAAACTGCAAAACGAAAAAGAACAGGCGGGCGAGCAATACCGGGCCGCTTTTACCAACAAAAACGGCGCGACCCTGGAGCAGGATGTTGTCTTCTACTATCGGCTGGACGATTCCGTACCGGCCCGGCTCGAGCTTGTTCCCTACCGGGAGAACAACAAACAGCCGGGAACCTTCATGCTGACCGTCACCCCCGGTGCATCTCTTCAGGAAATCACCGAAGGCACCGACTGGGTTTTTATCCTCGATATCTCAGGCTCGATGGCGGGCGACAAGATCGACACACTTGTAAGAGGCATTTCCAAGGCCTTGAGCAAGATGGCCGCAGCCGACCGTTTCCGTATCATCACTTTCAACAACTCCGCAACCGATTTGACCGGGGGGTTTGTCGACGCAACGCCGGACAACATCAGCCGGATAACCGGCCGCCTCAACAGTGTCAGTGCCGGAGGCGGGACCAACCTGCACCTGGGACTCCGCCAGGGGCTGGCCCGAAGCGACAGGGAGCGGACCACATCGGTGGTCCTGGTTACCGACGGGGTGGCCAATGTCGGGAAAACCGACCACCAGAGTTTTCTCTCGCTCATAAAGGAAAAAGACCTGAGGCTTTTTACCTTTATCATCGGCAACAGCGCCAACACCGGGCTGCTCGACAAACTGACCAGGGCTTCGGGAGGATTCACCATGGATATTTCCCCCCGCGACGATATCTACGGTCGTATCCTGCAGGCAAAGAACAAACTGTTTTACCAGGCCCTGCACCAGGCTGAGATATCGTTTTCCGGAGGGGGAGTCAAGGAGGTTACGCCCAGGGTCATCGGCTCTCTTTACCGCGGCCAACAGCTGGTGCTGTTTGGCAAGTACACCAGGCCGGGACCGGTAACGATTAATTTCAGCGCCAAAATATCGGGGTCGCCAAAAACGTGGCTATGCAGGACCGTTCTGCCCGAGATCGCAACGGAAAACCCGGAACTCGAACGTCTGTGGGCCCTGTCGGCCATCGACCAGATCAAGGACGAAATCGACACCTTCGGCGAGACGACAGACCGCAGGCAGAACATGGAAAACCTCGGGGTCGAATACTCCCTGGTAACCGACTACACCTCAATGGTGGTGGCCCACGACCTCACCACGGATGGCGAGACACCCCTGCAATCCAACAGGCAGAGGGTCGCACGCGAGAGGACGGCCCAACAGCACAAGGCGTTGCACGGTGTTAACAACTATCGGGCGGACAAGACCGAAAACGGCGAGATGTTCTCCGGCAGCCCTTCTCCAGGTGTCGGTTCAGGACCCGTCTCCCCGCTGATGTTCCTGGTGGCCTGCGCCGGTATCATCTTTTGCACAGCCAGGAAAAAATAACCCGCAACCAGAGACCGGTGCCATGAGACGATACCTGAAAACAGTGCAGAACCACTGGATCTATCTTGCTGGAGCACTCCTTTTGGCAGGCTGCAACCTGCACCTGTTCAGGGGAGTGGCCCCTTCGGCCCTGATCTACAGCCATGACGCGGTGATGGCCGGACAGTGGTACCGCATCCTCACCCATTCACTGGTCCACGTGAGCTGGTACCACCTGCTGCTTGACGGCAGCTGTACAGTGGTACTGCTCAGAACAATGGACATACCGGCACCCGTAAAAATTGGCGCCGCACTTTTCTGCCAGCTCTCAAGTCTCCTGTTTTCAGTCCTCTTTTCACCGCTTATTCGCCTGACAGGCTTCTGCGGACTTTCCGGAATCGGACACGGGTTGATGTTCATGGCCGGCATATTGTGGCTTTTTCCGAAAAAACAGGAACAGCCGGGTGGCCGGGGAGCCAGGATCTTCGGAGGATTGTTCTGCCTGCTCAGCCTGGCCAAAAGTTTCGCTGAGCTCTATACCGGCGATCTATTCTTGCTGTCGTCGCACCAGGGCTATCTCGGCACGCCGATTATCCATGCCCATGCGGGAGGGGTTATCGGCGGCGGCGCGGCAGCCCTGGTCATGAGATGGATGGACCGCAAGAAAACCGCAATCCCTGTCGACAAGTTGCGGAGTCAACCATATTGAAGGGAACGCCTAATCGATTTTCCCTGCCGACACCGGAAGCCGCACATTGCATGTACACCACAAAACACAAAATGTACACCGGCTGTGCCTTTAGCTATTAAAACAACCGCATGTTTATTTTTTTACCGCACGATTTCAACAACTTAAGAAATACATTCTGTTGGCACGGATCATGCTTTTCACAACCCAGTCAACCATTTCATGAAAAACACATTTTCCCACAGGAGAAAGACAATGGCCGGGACAAACAGAATTGAAAATCGACCTTCCTTTATCGCCATGGCTGCAACCTACTGCCTCGGCGTTTTTAACGACAACTACTTCAAGCAGGCGGCGATGCTTCTCGCCGTTGCTGCAAGCCTTAACCACCTCCAGGGCTGGGCCGCAATGCTTTTTTCGCTGCCTTTTATTATCTTTTCTGCGCACGGTGGATGGTGCGCCGACAGGTTTTCGAAAAAGAGGATGATTATCCTGTCCAAAGCTGTTGAACTCGGTGCCATGCTCATAGGAGCCGCCGGCCTTATCACCGGCAACTGGCCGTGCATCCTGGCAATGGTCTTTCTCATGGGACTGCAGTCCACTTTTTTCAGCCCAGCCCTCAACGGCTCCATCCCCGAGATTTTTTCCACAAAATCGGTACCAAGAGTCAATGCCGTGCTCAAACTTGCAACCACCGTTGCCATTTTAGCCGGAATAGCGCTTGCCGGATTTTCCCTGGACCTGAAATACAACACATTCGCCCCCTCACCGGGAATCCTGGTCATTGCGGCGGTGACCGTAGCGGTGTCCCTGGCAGGGCTTGCCGCAAGCCTGTTCATCGCCCACCGCCAGAAAGCGTCCGGGCAAAAGCCTTTTCCCTGGCTCGGTCCCTACAATTCCATAAAAGACCTGGTTGAGATCAGCAAAGACAGGGAGCTCTTGCTCGCAATTTCAGCCGACGCCTGGTTCTACTTTATCGCCTCCATTACCATCCTGGTCATCAACAGCCTCGGCATTGAACAGTTCCGGTTCAGCCAGACCGAGACCAGTCTTCTCAGCGTATGCCTGATGCTGGGCATATGCGCCGGCTCTCTTGCCGCCGCAAAAATTGTCGATCTTGACCGCTGGTCGAGATCGCTGCAACTCTCGGGGCTTGTCATGGCGCTGGGCCTGATTCTGGCCGGCTGCAGTCTATTTGTGGCCGACAGCTTCAAGTTGAGATGGCTGGCCCTGGCCCTGACACTGGCAGGTACCGGCGGAGGCCTGTTTCTTATTCCGGTCACCTCGTTTCTCCAGGTTCGCCCCGAATCCAAAGAAAAAGGCAGGGTGCTCGCCGCTTCAGGCTTCAGCTCCTTTACCGCAATCCTGCTCTCCGGTTTTCTGTTCAACGTCGGCGCACAACACCTGCAGCCGACATCGTTCATGGTCCTACTCAGCGCGGCAGCATTTGGTGCCGCCCTGCTGTTCGGCCTGTTTGGCTCGAACTTCGTCGATCTGAACCGGCTACTGGCGACCCGGCTTCTCAGGGCGGTCCTGGCGCTGCGCTACCGGGTCGAGGTGAAAGGCCTTGACACAATAGACACCGACGATAACCGCGGCATCCTGTTCCTGCCCAACCACCCGGCCCTCATCGATCCGGTCATCGTCATGTCGGTCCTGATACCCGGTTTCTCCCCCCGTCCGCTGTCCGACGAGAACCAGGTGGACAAGCCAATACTCCGCACCCTGCTCAAGCCCGTAAAACCGATCACCATTCCCGATCTTGCCAAAAACGTTAAATCGGGAAGAAAGCGGGTAAAAGAAGGACTGGACAAAGTCGTTGCCTGCCTCAATGAAGGAAACAACATCCTCTTCTACCCCTCCGGTCGTCTGTTACGGACCGGCCGGGAAGACCTCGGGGCCAACTCGGGGGTGGAATATATCCTCGACAATGCGCCGGGGATAAGGATCGCCCTGGTACGGACCACCGGACTCTGGGGGAGCAGCTTCAGTCACGGGTCGGGGAGTCCTCCGTCTTTAACCGGAAATATCGTCAACCATCTTAAATCAATAGTGGCAAACGGATTTTTCTTTGCCCCGAAACGGCGAGTCACCGTCGAAGTCTGTGAAGATCACCGGCTTGCCGGCTGCACCGGAAAAACCCAGATCAACCGCTGTCTCGAAGACTACTACAACGAGAGAACCGCACCCAGCATCCAGGTACCCTATTACTGGTGGCAGAAGAGCAGGCCCGGGGTTGTTGCTGAAAACGTGTCGCCAAAACGCGTTGCAGTACCCGGGAACATCGCGCCCTCCATACAGCATCTGGTCACTGCAAAAATAGAAGAGCTTGCCGGCATCAAAGCGGAAGGCTCATTCCGGCTGGCGCAGGATCTCGGTCTCGACTCTCTTTCCACCATGGAGCTTAGCAGCTGGATCGAAAACGAATATGGGGCGACTATTGACAACCCGGGTGCGCTCGAAACCGTCAACGACTGCATTCTCGCCGCAGCTGGCAGGCTGCAGCACAACAGCGAGGCCGGGAATACTCAGATTCCACCAGAATGGTTTAATGACAACAAAGAAAGCCTCACCTGTTGCCACGGCTTAACCATAGCCGAAGTTTTTTACAGGAAAGCGGTTACAGCCCCGGACCGGCCAATCATCGCCGACCGGATTGCCGGAGTCAAAACCTACCGCGACGTCCTGACCGGAATCTTCGCCCTGCGTCCGCTGCTGCAAAATCTGCCGGGCAAATCTATAGGCATCATGCTCCCTGCGACAACGGCTTCTGCCATCGTCTACCTGGCCGCACTTTTCAGCGGCAAAACCCCGGTGCTGTTCAACTGGACGGTCGGGTTGAAAAACCTGGCCCACGGCATCGAACAGACCAGGGTCAGCCACATCATCTCCTCGGCCCAGCTCTGTGAGCGGATCGAGGAACAGCAGGAGATAGATCTCTGTTCGCTGGGGATTACCTGGCTTCACCTGGAAAAGATAAAAGATGATATCGGTCTCGCTGAAAAAGCCGGCGCGTGGTTGCGGGCACGGTTTTATCCGCAAGGCCTTCTGCGCCAGCCTGTGGGCGATACCGCTGCCGTGCTTTTCACCAGCGGCTCCGAATCGATGCCCAAAGCGGTCCCGCTCACCCATGCAAACATTCTCGCCAACATGAACGATTTCAGCAAGATGGTAAAACTTGACAACAGTCACAGGCTGGCAGGAATGCTCCCGCCGTTCCATTCCCTCGGCCTGGTCGGAACGATCATCCTCCCGCTGTGTCTGGGACTGAAGACCGTTTACCATCCGAATCCGACGGAGCCGGTTATCCTGGCCAACATTATCGACAGCTATAAGGCATCTATGCTCATCACCACTCCCACGTTTTTAAGCAACATCCTGCAGGCCGGGACCACAGAACAGCTGTCATCGATAAACCTGGTTTTCACCGGTGCCGAGAAATGTCCTTCCCGCACCAGAAAGGCGCTTTGCGCAGTCAACCCCGACGCCAGACTCTGTGAAGGATACGGCATCACGGAATGTTCTCCGCTGGTCAGCATCAACGTACCGGAAGATCCCCGCGAGGGCACCATCGGTGCACTACTGCCGTCCATCGAGTACGTCCTGGTCGACGACGACTGCACCCGGGAGGTGGAAGAAGGCGGGCGGGGGCTGCTGCTGGTAAGGGGGCCCAGTGTCTTCAACGGCTACCTGAACCAGGACAAGGGCAACGGATTCCGCCGATTCAACGACAAGACCTGGTACCAGACCGGCGACTACGTCCGCATCGAAGACGGCCACCTGGTCTTCTGCGGGCGCAGGAAGCGGTTCATTAAGATTGGCGGAGAAATGATCTCCCTGCCCGCCATTGAAGACGCGCTTCTTAATGAAATGGGGATACGCCACGAGGCGGGGCCCGAACTTGCGGTGGAGGCCACCGGTGATGAAAGCCATCCGGAGATAGTTCTGTTTTCCACCCGTAAGCTTAATCGGTACGAAATCAACGACAGGCTGCGCCGGGCAGGGTTTTCCGCCCTGCACAACATCCGCAGAACGATCACGGTAACAGAAATCCCCGTGCTCGGCACCGGCAAGACCGATTACAAACTGCTCAAGCAATTGCTTGCGTGACCACCGCGTCCGAAATTGTCCGTACCCGGACGGTGCCTTGTAAACTAAGAGCTCCGTCCGGACAACCATCAATCACGGTTCGATGGTCGAACCGAGAACTTCAAGAAACTTACGCATCCACTCCGGATGACCGGGCCATGCCGCCGCTGTGACGAGATTGTTGTCGACAAAGGCATTGGAGAAAGTCTCGTTCACCTCGCCCCAGATGGCACCGGCCGCCACAATATCAGGTTTGACGGCGGGATAGGCGGTACACAGCTTTCCCTTGAGGACGCCTGCCGCAACCAGGATCTGCTGACCGTGACAGATGGAGGCAATCGGTTTGCCGGTATCGGCGAATTCCCTGACAATATCGAGAAGTCGCTGATCGAGCCGCAGATATTCGGGCGCGCGGCCTCCCGGCAGCACCAGCCCATCGTAATCGCCGGGACTAACCGTTGAAAAGTCTGTATTTACGCCAAAATTATGGCCGGGCTTCTCGCTGTAGGTCTGGTCTCCCTCAAAATCATGGATCGCCGTTTTCACCGAGTCACCGGCCTCTTTGCCGGGACACACGGTATGCACCGTATGGCCGACCATGGTCAGAATCTGAAACGGCACCATCGCCTCATAGTCCTCGACATAGTCACCCACGATCATCAGGATCTTTTTTTGAGCCATCATCTCCTCCTTTATCGAAAACAGATACATAAAACAGATAGGCACGAGAATGTATTGTGCCATATTTTCACAGACAAAAACAACAACAATCGGTCCTCTCCCGCGGCCGAGAACATTGCCGTCCCGTAAGACCGGAGAGGAGCGCTGGCTGGAAAAACAGATCGAATTTTATCGCCGATACCGACCGGAACAGGCCGCAACTGCTCGGCCACTAATCTCGGCAGCACCTCAGGAACGTCCACCCTTGCCCTTGAACAGCAGCAGCAGCGGAATTGCCGCGACGGTAATCCACATGATCAACCTGAAATCGTTGAGGTAACTGATGGTGAGCGCCTGTCGGCTCACTTCTGCGTTGAGGGCCGCGGCACCGGTGGCCGTCGTCCAGTCCCACACCGAGGGCAGACTCCCGGGGGTCATGACCGGACGAAACGGGTTGATGAATTCGGCAAGATCGGCGTGGTTAACCTGGGCATTGCGGGCCAGCATGGTGACGACCACTGAAATGCCGATGCTGCTGCCGATATTTCGAATAAGGCTGTACATTGCCGTTCCTTCCGTGCGGAAACGGGCCGCCAGGGTTGAAAAGGTGTTCGTGCTGAGCGGTACGAACACAAATCCGAACCCGAACCCCTGGATCACGCTGGTCAGGACAATCGCCGATTCGGGCACCTCGGTGGTAAACCGCGTCATCATGAAAAGTGCGACAATAGTCAGGCTAAGTCCGGCCAGTATGAGCAGACGTGCGTCGATTTTGTCGACGAGCCGGCCGACCAGCACCATCGCCAGCATGGTTCCCATGCCCCGCGGCGCCAGAAGATAGCCCGTGGTAACCACCGGAAATCCCATCAACTGCTGCATAAAAGGCGGCAGCAGCGCCAGGGTGGCAAGCAGCGTTACTCCTATCACAAACATCAGGATGAGCCCGCCGATAAAATTGCGGTCACGGAACATCGCAGGCGGAATAAAAGGGTCGTCCGCCGTCAGGGTATGCACCACAAACATGTAGAGACAGAGAATTGCGGTCACGGTTTCAACAACAATCTCGCTGCTGGAAAACCAGTCCAGAGACTGGCCCCGATCAAGAAGAAGCTGCAGGGAACCAATGGCGATACTGAGCAGGAAAAAACCGAAATAATCAAAGCGCTGGCTGTCGCTCACCCGGGTCTCCCTGACCGATGCCAGGATTCCGCCGAAGGCGAGGAGTCCCACCGGCAGGTTGATATAAAATATCCAGCGCCAGTTGTAAAATTCGGTGATATACCCCCCCAGCGACGGACCGATGATGGGACCGACCATAACCCCGAGCCCCCATATGGCCATAGCCGAACCATGCTGCTCCCGGGGGTATGTATCGAGCAGCACCGCCTGGGACAGGGGAACCAGTCCGGCCCCGAAAACCCCCTGCAGCAGACGGAACAAAACGATCTGGAACAGCGTTTGCGAGGTCCCGCACAGCACCGAGGAAAGGGTAAACCCGGCAACGGAGATGAGGAAAATCCTTTTTCGTCCGAGCTGCGCGGCAAGCACCCCGGTCACCGGAGTCATAATTGCCGCTGCCACAATATAGGAGGTCAGCACCCAGGAGATCTGATCCTGGGTAGCCGACATCGCCCCCTGCATGTTTGGCAGGGCGACATTGGCGATGGTGGTATCTATTGCCTGCATCACCGTTGCAAGCATGATGGAGATGGTAATCAGCCCCCTTGAAGAGGCGGACTCGACAACCTGGCCGGTGGACGCTGACATGTTGTTTACTGTTTGCCCGAAGATGCCAGGGTGCCTGCCAAAACGCCGGTTTCGGTCAACCTCCTGCTTATCCAGCCGGGCAGCGGCCGGTGATATTCAGTGTCTATTGTCACCGTGGTGCTCATTCCAGAACGGAGAACCCGGTTGCCGGAATAATTGTCGACAACGATCCGGACCGGAATCCGCTGCACCACCTTTACCCAGTTTCCGGTAGCGTTCTGCGCCGGAATTATGGAAAATTCACTGCCGGTTCCGGGGCTGATGCTCTGTACCGTGCCGGTAAACTCGAAATCGGGATAAGTATCGACTTCAATGGACACTTTCTGGTCAGCTCTCACATGGGTTAGCTCCGTCTCCTTCAGGTTGGCTTCAATCCAGAAACCGCTGTCGGCGACAAGGGCCATGATCGGCATCCCGGGGGCCACATGTTTTCCCACCCTGGGAAGTTTGGTCACCCGACCGTCAAAAGGCGCAACCACAGTTGTCTTTTCAAGATTCAGAGCAGCCTCTTCCACCGTCGCCCTGGCGAGCCGGTAACTGGGCAATCGATCAATAGGGATCTCGGGGTCGCCTTTGAGTTTTGCCAGGATCTGTTCCATCTCGGTGTCGATGATCTTGAACCGGTGCCGGCTGAGCGCAAGGTTATGCTCGGCGTCATCGAGCTGCGCCTTGGCGACAGCCTGGTTGGAGTCAAGGTTCGACAACCGGCCAAACTCCTTTTTCGCGTAGGCGATATTACTTTCGGCGAGCCTGAGCTCGTTGACCTTCTGGCTGTACTCGGCCTTGAGCTTGGTGATTTCTGCCTCCGCCTCCTGAAGGCTGGCGCGAGCCTGTTCAAGCGCGATAGTGTAGGAGCGGTCATCGATTTTCAGAAGAGGCGTACCTTTTTTTATGGAGGCGTTCTCCGCAACCATCACCTCTACTATGGTCCCGGAGACCTCGGCACTGACGGCTACCTTGTCGGCCTGGACATATGCATTGTCGGTTTCCACGAACCTGCCGCCGGTCAGATAGAAAAACAAGGAGACCGCAACGACCACAAGGGGGCCGAGAACAAGGAAAAAAAGCCGGATAGATTTCTTTTTCCCCGGCGATGGGCCTGACCGGGGACGGGGGCTGGTATCCGGTTCTTGCCGCGTATCAGTCATGAGCCGTCCTTTGCTTGCTTGAGGTTTTGCTGTCAGGGGAAAAAAGACAGGCTGCAGCCTCCCGTTTTACACCCGTGACAGATTTGTTTTTATTTTTTTCAGGGCGGCGGCCAGAATGGTGAACTCTTCGTCGCTGACCCCCCGCAGAGCCTTCGCTCTCGTCTCCAACGCCTTTTCCTGCATGGTCGCCAGAAGAGGCCGGGCTTTTTCAGTCAGATAGAGCCGCACTGCACGCCGGTCCCTTTCGTCCGGTTTCCTTACCACCCACCCCTGTTCGACAAGCCGGTCGATCAGCCGCGTAACTGTTATCGGCTTTACTTCCAGCAGATCGGCGATAAGCGACTGGTTGCAGCCTTCCTGGCGGGCAATATGGACGATGGCCCGCCACTGTACCTGGGTGAGGCCCAGATAGTGCACCCTCTGGTCAAAGTCGCGCCGCATCAGCCGGGACACTTCGTAAACCAGGAATCCAATACTATCTTCAGGGTTCGGAGACTTCATAATCCCTCATTATATGCATCACGATTATTATAAGCAACACTTAATAAATTGTTAAAACACGTATCTCAATAATATTACGTTGTTATCAAACATATAGTCTGCCGGATTCGCTCCCCCGGAGACTAACACGGACCGAAAAAAAGCGCAGACACCCCAGTACAGGGCCATACGCGAAATGGAGAAAGAAATAATGTCTGCCAGGTTATAACATATGAATCACCACTTCTTCTGTTTTCCCTACTGTCTCTGCATCGTCAATCAATTGGCGATGATGGGTGAAGAGAATAACCTGATTTTTCCTGCTGAAGCGGGCAAGGGTCCCAAGAGTAGCCCGAGACCTGTCATCATCGAAATTAATCAAAATATCATCAACGATAAATGGCATCGGTTCACTGGTCTGCATTCTCCATTCAAGTGTTGCAAGGCGCAGGGAAAGATAGAGCTGATCACGGGTACCGTCGCTCATTCCATTGACACTTGTCCATTTGTTGTCTGGCCGTACTCCTTCGAGTACAGGTTCTCCTTTATCGTTGACATCGGCCCTTAGGCCTGCAAAGGAATGCAGTGTCAGTTCTGCAAAATAGTCAGACGCAATCCGAAGTACGGGATCTTGATGTTTTTCCCGGTAACGTTCTATCTCTTGCTGCAAAATCCTGGAAGCAAGCTTAACTCGTGTATAGCGCCCGGCAAGTCGTCTGATTTTTGCCAGTTCCTGCTCCATTTTTTCAGATGCATCAGCCGCTATGGAGCTACCGTCCATGGCGGCAAGCTCGTTGTTTATTTCACCAACTCGCTGTGACACAACATTAATCGCTGGGTGTATCCTGTTTTCAATATCTTGCTGCAACGATCCGATTCGCCCAGGCAACTCATCGGCATCGATCGCTTCTGCCTGGGCGATCAATTCATCAATCGTCATCCCTGCTCCTATCCTGGCCAACGTCGCCTCGCTTGTTGAAATTTTCTCCTGGAGTTTTTGGTATTCAAGAAATCTGCTGATAACTGGACCCAGCTCATCCGCCGTTTCGCACCTGGCGGCACCGAGCAGCTCCGCCATCTGGCTGTTGGCTTTTTGGAGGTGTTTTTTGCCAATGGCAATATCGGCTTGCAGTAATTCTTGCTCTCCTGTGAGTTGATCACATAAAGTTTTTTCATCTTGCGCCCGCCTGAGCAGTGCGCGCAGCTGGAGAATTGCCTGATCCAATGGCAGATCCATCAGTGACGGGGCGGCATCGACAAGGACCGATTGTATTTCTTTTTCAAGTTGACCGGCATCCCGGTCAATACCGCTGATGCGTTTTTGCAGGTCGGTCGCCTGTTTTACTTTATCCAGGCAGTTCTGCAGGGTTTCAAGGTAATCCACAGCCTCAAGCGTAGAGATCTCTTTGGTAAAGCCCAGGCCGGCTACCGCCTCCTGCCACTGCTGTTGCCAGTCAGTGAAAGCCTGTTTTGCTTCCCGATGTTCCGCAACAGTTTGAGCAGCGCTATTTTGTGCTTTATCTCGACGCTCCACCAAACGATCCCGCTCGGTCTTCTGCCGATCGATTTTATCAATGAGGGTTTCACCAAGGATCAAAACGGGACCAAGGTTTGCCGAAGATGGTACCCTGACCTTCATCCCGGTTAGGACTTTGTCCAGTTGTTGTTTCAGTTCATGCCGCCGTTTTGCTTCACTGTTCAGTTCCTCCTCTTTGGCGAAAAGATCCCCTACCCGATAACGCAGCTTTTCCATGGCCGTAAGCCAACCACTCATTTCATTTGGCGAAAGTGGCGATATGCCAAGATGTTTCCATATGTCAGCCCACTCCTGGCGGAGATTCTTTTCACGCCGGTCAAGGTCTTCTTCAAGAGCTCTGCACCCGGCCAGCACCTCATTTTGCTGTTCGATCTGGGCCTTGAAATTTGCACAGTTTGCGACACGGTCAGCTTCGTTGCGGAGTCGATCTGCAATAACGTCCGCCAGGTTTACCAACCCCTCATAAGCATCGGGAAGGTTTCTCCCAGGATCAAAATTTTGACTTTCCCGCAATACATCTTCACCGTGGAGCCAATGTCGGCGCAGCAGATGCCAGCCTGCATCCCGCTTTTTGCGAGTGGTGCTTAAATCGTTTTCCGAAGGGACTTCACCGCCGTACTGTATCCTTTTCAGCTCTGCCGCAGCACCTGTAAGCAGCATGGCGGCATCTTTGCGGTCTTTTGTTAAAACTCGCTTCTCCTCACTGATTTCACGGAATTTTTGCGCAAATCTTTGTATCGTTTCACCAAAAGGAAGGGCCAGCTCCAAAAGTGTGGTCAAGTCTCCTGACCACAACCCGATGCGCTGCAAACTTAAAAGACATTTCGTGCGATCCTGTTCAAGGTCATTTTGTGCTTTAGCTATTTTGGTGTCGATATCACCAGCTTTCCGGGCAAGCTTCACAGCCAGGTTGAGTTCGTGTGTGTCCTGGATGTCAGGGGTGGCAAAAAGACTTCCTGCGACATCTTCCAGCTCCTTTTGTGCTGCCCGGCACCGCCTGCCTGTCTGGTTGACGTTCTGCCAGACAGCTTCATATCGAGAACTCAGGGCGTGGATAGTTTTTTTCCTTAACAGCATCGGCCTCAAGGACTCAACTTCCTCAAGGGACATATCCGGTCGTACCTGCCTGAGCAGCAGACCGGCTTCCTTACGTAAATTGATCCGCATGCCATTGCGTTCAGGGCGATCTTTCTGGCCCTTTCGATACTCACCGAGACGCTGGTGAAAATCATCGACCACGTCACCCTGTTCAAGAAGAACCTTGTTTATGGAGATTCCACTTAATTTCTCATTGACCTGCTTGAGCCGCTCCAGACTTTGCTGCAGTTGAGATCTCGCTTTATCGATAGCCTGTTCTACCTGCTGGTGTTTTTCACGAATATCCGGGGGGAGGGTGACAACATCACCCAGAGCTGCACAATGCTCTTGCCAGACCTTGAGGGAGGCAAGCTCCGGAATTGCCCGCTGCAAACGCTCAAGACGACGCAATTCCTTGTTTTTAGAGTCCCGCTCCCGCTCCAGGCTGGTCCGCTCGGATTCTGCTTCCGCCAGGGCCTTGTTAAGCTCCTTCCACTGCCTGGGGGCCAGGCTGGCATCCTTGACCTCTTTTTGCAGCTCTTTAAATCTCTTAATCGCCTTGTTGATTTCCGGTCTTGACCCATTGGGTTTGAACAGGTCCGACGATTCCTGCTCCAGCCGGGCAATCACGTCTCGCAGGGAAGATATTCCTGCTCCTGCTGCAAAAAGACTCTTACCGACCTCTCCCTGCTGGGCCAGTATGTCATTACCTCCCTGCACAAGACGATTATGATCTATTCCATAAAGCGATTCAAAAATCTCAGGCTCGACACCATGGAGAAAAGCAGTTAACAGGCTGGCATCCAGAGGATTGCCATCACCATCTACAAGGTCGTTTACCCGTTTTTTACGGCGCTGGAAAATAAGCTCTTGCCCGTCCTTGTTCTCAAGATTACCCCCGACCAGAAGCTGGTCATAACTGTGGAGGAAATTATCCGGGGTCTGGGGATGAAAACCGAATAGCAGCGCTTTGAGTCCCCGAAGAGCGCTGCTTTTCCCTGCCTCGTTAGGGCCAAAAATTACATGGAGCCCCGGTCCTTGTGAATTGAATTCAAGAATACGGCTGGTAAATGGGCCAAAAGCTTTTAAGTCGAGACTCTTCAGCTTCATTTCTTCTCTCCGTGCTGAAGAAGCATCGAGATCAGCATCTCCTGGATCTCTGCACACAATTCCGCCATTTTTCCCGGAGAAGTATCCCATAGGGGGTCGTCATCCGTCTGGATCTCGGCAGGGAGCCTGGATTGTAATGCTGCAAGGTCGGGAATCGATAATATTGGATCTTCGTTACCGAGCTCAAGGTTCCAAATTGATGCAATCAAGCCCGCAATAGGAGTATCTTCTCCAACGAGTTCATCAAGATTTGCCTGGCGGGTTGTCTTGAACTTCACTGTCTCCAGCCATACCCCTCCAATACTTTCCGCAATGGCACGAAACTTTTCCGTCCACACAAACGTGCGGTCAAGAAGTTGTGCATGCACCGGGCAACGACCGGTCAGGACAAGGCGGAGCGCAACAGTTCTGCCGCAAGCCTCATCGCGTTCGTGTTCAAACGCCGCCCGTACCGCCTCATACACACTCTCGGCAGTTGTACATGTCGAAAGATCAACGTCACATACCGCCCAGCGCAGTACGTCGAGATCACGCGTTTCCACCCCGGTAATGGTACCGTCTTCAACCGTAACCAGAGTGGCTCCCTTGGCGCCCGTTTCCTTGATATGGCGCCCCTGGATATTACCGGGGAAAACAACCGTTGGATTCTCGGATACAATTTCCCGTTTATGAACATGACCCAAGGCCCAATAGTCATAGCCTTTGGACTGCAGATCGTCCAAACTGCACGGGGCGTAACTTGCGTGGTTCTCCCTGCCGGTAAGCGATGTGTGGAGCAGACCGATATTGAAATAGCCGGACTCTGACACCGGGTACTCCGCGCCAAGATTGTCAGTAACCGCCTTAAAGGCATACCCCTGGCCGTGGATGATCACCCCGAGATCATCTATTTTTTTCGATTCCGGCCTGCTGTGTGAGAAGATAAAGACGTTGTCGGGCAGGGGCAAAGCCTTGGTTGTATTGCTGGCAGCGTCATGGTTGCCGGAAACAATGAAAACCTGGATCCCGGCTTTATCCAGCCTTCCCATTCTTCCGGCAAAATAGAGGCCGGTGTTGTAATCCTTCCAGTCACCGTCATACAGGTCCCCTGCAATCAGGACAAAAGCGACTTCCTCATCAATTGCGAGATCTATGAGGTTGTCAAAAGCTCGCCTTGTTGCCCCTCTTATTTCGTCGGCAGGGGCATCCTCATGTGCTTCAAGACCTTTTAGAGGACTATCGAGGTGTATGTCTGCAGTGTGAAGAAAACGGAACATGCGTATAAATTTTCCCAGCTAAGATGTGTAGTCAAGATACAGATCACTTGCAAACCCCATCATGGTATGATTGGAGGCCGGACCATCAACAGCAGACATCAACTCCCCGGGGGGAGCCGTCACCGCAAAGCCTACAGCAGATCACTGGCCAGTTCGGCCAGCTCGGAGCGCTCGCCTTTTTGCAGATCGATGTGGGCATATAAGTTCTGTCCCCGCATTCTGTCGATCAGCGTCGCCAGCCCGTTGGAGTTGCTGTCCAGATAAGGATGGTCGATCTGGTGGACGTCTCCGGTGAACACAATCTTGGTCTTTTCGCCTGCACGGGTGATGATCGTTTTCACCTCCAGCGGAGTAAGGTTCTGAGCCTCGTCGACTATCATATATTTCTTCACCAGGCTGCGGCCACGGATATAGGCGAGCGGCTCGATCATCAGCTTTCCCTCGTCAACCATCCGCTGCAGCCCCCTGAACATGGCGCTGTTCTCCTTGAACTGGCCGCGTATCACCCCGAGATTGTCATAGAGCGGCTGCATGTAGGGCGACACCTTGGAATTGATATCTCCGGGCAGGTAGCCGATATCCTTGTTGGAGAGCGGCACTATCGGCCGGGTAAGAAGAATCTGCTGATATTTTTTGCGCATCTCCAGGGCTGCGGCCAGTGCCAAAAGCGTTTTCCCGGTGCCCGCTTTTCCGGTGAGCGTTACGAGGGGAACCGTATCGTCGACCAGGGCATGGACGGCAAACGATTGCTCCGCATTGCGCGGTTCTATTCCGTAGACAGTGGTTTTGGCAATCCGCACGATACTTCCCTCATCCTGCTTATAGACCCCCAGGGCCGACTGTTTCCCGTTTTTCAGGATGAGGTACTCGTTGGCCACGTAGTGCTGGTCGGGCACAATATCATCGGCTCTCTCCCTGCCGCTTCCGGCATAGAACCGGTTGAGAACATGTGCGTCATCCACCTTTATCTGCCTGCATCCGACATACAGCCGGTCGGGGTCGCGGACATGATCGGTGGTATAGTCCTCGGCCATCAGGCCCAGGGATCTTGCCTTCATCCTCAGGTTGACATCCTTGCTCACCAGCACGACCGTCTTGTCGCGGTTTTCCTCGGAAAGGTGATAGGCTGTGTTGAGTATCCTGTGGTCCGGCTTGTCGCTTCCGGGAAAGGTGTCGACCAGTTTTTCATGCATCGGCCTGTCCAGCCGGATGGCCACCTTTCCATTATCGGGACCTATGCTCATACCGCCGTTAAAGAGCTTGTCCGAACTCAATTCATCAAGGGAACGGACAAACTGCCTGGCATGAAAATTAATGATCTGGTGTCCTTTCTTGAAACCGTCCAATTCCTCCAGAACGGTTATGGGAATTATGATATCGTGTTCTTGAAAATTATACAGGCAGGAACTGTCATGAAGAATAACGTTGGTATCGAGGATAAAAATCTTTTTATTGATTGCCATATAGCTCCGGTAATAAAAGTGATCGCATGGTGCCCCCGCCATGGTCCGTCACACCCATGGGCGACTGGCTCCGTTTCTTTTTATTTCCGCTTGTCAAGACACCGGCCGCCTCACCTCCCCTCTGTCTGGCTTGCGATTTTCGTGATTGTCCTCAACCACTCCCATTTACCCGGATTATAGCAAATTTTTTCCGGTTTTGCCGTTAAGAAAACAGTTAGGATTTCAATAAAATCTTCTTGTGAAGGGGGGGGCTTTTATCTGACCTCAGCAATTTCCCGCTGCATCATCTCGATAACCCGGATAGGATCGTCCGCCTTGGTGATGGGCCGGCCTACTACAACGTGGCTGGCGCCGTTTTTAATCGCCATCCCGGCAGTGACAATCCGCTTCTGGTCGTCGCTTGCTTCCTCGATATTCAGTCCCGGCCTGATTCCCGGGGTAACAATCAACAGTTTTTCTCCCAGCTCCTCACGCATTCTCTTTGCTTCAAGCCCCGACGAAACAACCCCGTCACAGCCAAGTTCCAGCGCCCGCCTCGCCCGGTAGAATACGAGATCCTCAATGGACCGGGTCATCCCCATGGCCCGCATGTCCTCTTCGCCAAAACTCGTCAAAACAGTTACCGCAAGCAGCTTCATGTCTCCCCGTTCGGACAGGGCGGCACGGATAATCGGGTCGTTGCCGTGAATCGTCGCCAGGCTCACTCCCCTGTTGTTAACCTGTCGAACCGCAAGTTTTACCGTCTCCGGAATATCAAAAAACTTCAGGTCGAGCATCACCTTGTGACCGCGATCGACGATCCAGTCCACCGTTTCAAACCAGCTTCCCATAAAAAGCTGCAATCCTACCTTGAAATAGCCGACATGGGACTCGCACTTCTTTACCAGTTCTTTTGCCCGGGCGACACTGTCGACATCCAGCGCCACGATGATTCTCTCGTTTAAAGGGATGGGTTCACTCATAATTTCTTCCGCTCTTGACTTTTGCCCCGTTGGTGCGGCAAGGACCTTTGATTACAATCATTTCCTTCAACTCTTGACCAAAACCGATACCCATCGGCCGCAGCTGCCGCAGGCTTTCCTGTTGCGGCTTTCTGCTCCGGTCATTGCCGATAGTACATACTAGTTCTGCTCTTTTTTGGCAAGCACACTGATTACCGGCGCACACCTCTTTTCAGCCGAAAAAATAGTCGTTGCTTTACGGTGAACCTGCGCATCCCCCTGGCATGGAACATTTCGCCGGGCTGTCACATTTCAGTGCCATGTCATCAATCAGGTCAATTTCTTTACAAGATAATTGATGAATCATATAATAGTAGATGATGGCAGTTGATAGCCACGGGGAACAAGCGATAAACAACCAAGCAGCAACGACCCGTCAGGCATAACAAGACCAAAGGAGAACTTCAATGACCGTAAAAATCTTCATCAAGCGCAGAGTCTCACCCGAGAACATTCTTGAACTGACCGTTCTTCTGAAAAAACTTCGCAGTCTCACCCTGAACCAGTCCGGCTACATCTACGGGGAAACCCTCAGGAGAGTTGACATGTCCGATGAATGCATGGTGATCAGTACGTGGAGATCCATCGACGACTGGAACAGCTGGCTCCACAACGAGGAACGCCAGGCTATTCAGAGTGAAATCGACCTGCTGCTGGGCCAGGAAACCGAATACGCCGTTTACGAAGTATAACTTTGCCCTCCCCTGTACCGCATCGCATCCTGCGCGGTACAGGACAACTCCCCTGCCGCATAACCTTTTCCGAGACCACCGGCTGGTCCAGTGCGACTCTTTCCGGATTTTTTTTTTGTCCCTGATTTGAAAATTATTGGGCTATTACCGCGACATTAAATCAGAAACACTTTGTTTTGCTATTAACTTTACTGCTTTGATAGATAGCAAAATATCTGGTATTGTGCCGCCTTGAGTTTTTTTCACTTATCATTAATTCAACCGTACCGAGGCAGAGACGCAAAATGTTAATCGAAGGTGTTAAGCTTATGGTCGTGGGCATGTCTACCGTCATGCTCTTTCTGGTTCTGATGATTTTCTTTATCAATCTCGTGGCAAAACTCACCAGAGGAGCAGCATCACGGGAGCTTGATGCAATCAATCTGGAAAGAGCATTGGCGCTGGAAAAAAGAAATAACGCCAAAAAGATTGTCGCTGATGACGCAGACGAGGATATTGCGGTCATTGGTGCTGCCGTGGCAGCATATGAGGCAGAACGATTTGCCCGGGCCTGAACACGAATTTAGACAAACCTGCTAAAAACAATGTGGTAGATTGAGTCAAAACAAAGCGAGGAGAAAAACGGTGAGCCAAAAAGTAATTCAATTCATGGACACGTCCTTCAGAGACGGTTTTCAGTCAGTTTTCGGAGCCAGGGTCTTAACAGACGATTTTATGCCTGCGGTAAAAGCTTCGGTGGATGCCGGCATAACCAACATAGAAGCCGGCGGCGGGGCACGTTTCCAGAGCCTGTTCTTCTATTGCGGGGAGTCCGCTTTCGATATGATGGATCGCTTCCGCACGGAAGTGGGACCGGATGTGGCCCTGCAGACCCTGGCCCGCGGAATCAATGTGGTCGCTTTGAGCCAGTGCCCAAGGGATATCATCGACCTGCACGCCAAGATGTTCAAAAAGCACGGTATGACCACCATCAGGAACTTTGACGCGCTCAACGACGTGCGCAACCTGGAATACTCCGGAGAGCGGATTGATCACCACGGCCTGAACCACCAGATCGTCGTCTCCATGATGGAATTGCCTCCCGGATGCTCCGGCGCCCATACCCCTGAGTTTTACGCCGACCGGCTGAAGCAGATCCTCGATGCGGACATACCGTTTCACTCAATCTGCTTCAAGGATGCCTCGGGAACCTCCAACCCGAAAAAAGTATACGAGACCCTCAAGCTGGCAAGAAAGATGGTATCCGACGACACCGTCTTATGGTTCCATACCCACGATACAGCGAGCCTCGGCATCTCGCAGAACATGGCGGCGATCGAAGGCGGTGCCGACGGCATCGACCTGGCCAAATCTCCGGTCAGCGGCGGAACCTGCCAACCTGACATCCTGTCGATGATGCACGCCATGAAAGGCACCGACTACACCCTTGATCTCGACTACAAGAAAGTCCTGGTGGCCATGGATGCATTCGAAGAGGCCATGTCCGACTATTTTTTCCCGCCCGAAGCCAAGATGGTCTCCCCAATGGTGACCCTGTCTCCCATGCCCGGTGGAGCGCTTACCGCCAATACCATGATGATGAGAGACACCGGAACGCTGCATCTTTACGGCGATGTAATCAAGGAGATGTCCGAAGTGGTTGCCAAAGGCGGTTTCGGCACATCGGTCACGCCCGTATCCCAGTTCTATTTCCAGCAGGCCTACCTCAATGTCACCCAGGGCAAGTGGAAGAAGATAAACCCCAGCTACGGTAACATGGTACTTGGTTACTTCGGCCACACTCCGGTTCCGGCCGACCCGGAGATCATAAAGATAGCTTCGGACCAGCTGGGAAAACCGATATTCACTGAAGATCCGCTCGATATACTCGAGCCGGGCATTCCCAAGGCCACCAAGATCCTTGAGGACAACAACCTGCCGGTAAACGATGAAAATATATTCATCATCGCCTCATGCGAGCAGAAAGGACTCGACTTCCTCCTCGGCAACGCCAAGGTGAACGTCCGCAAGATCTCGGATGAAAAGAAAGAGGAAAAGAAAGACAAGCAGCCAAAGGGTGCCGCTTCCGCCCCCCGGTCGATCGGCCCCCGGGATTATACCATCACCGTAAACAACAAGCCGTACAACGTAACGGTTTCCGAAGCAGGCGGTATACAGGCAACTCCGGCTGCTGCTCCGGCTCCAGCCGCAGCACCGGCTCCGGCTGCACCTCCGGTGACCGAAGGAACCGACGTGGAAGCACCGACTCCTGGTAATATTGTAAAGATCCTGGTGGAACTCGGCGAGACGGTCACCGAAGACCAGCCTCTGGTGGTTATGGAAGCCATGAAAATGGAGTCCGAAGTTAAATCGCCGTGTGGTGGTAAAGTCCTTGAAATTCATATTTCTTCCGGCGATACGGTCCAGGCATCAGACCCGCTCTTTACAATCGGTTGATACTTACTGATATGTTACGGCATCCGGGATGAAACCAGCTCACCCGGAGCCGTTTATACATTTTGCTCTTTACCGGGATAGTATTATGAAAAGCAGAATTTTAATGGTCGTTTTCCTTGGCCTGCTGTTGCCGTGGAGTTCATTTGCCGGGACCGGGGATGAATCCGTTGCGATAGTTTCGCCAGAAGATGCCAAAATCATACGATTTCTTGTCCAGCCTGGCAATTTCGTCTATAGCGGTGACGAAATCGCCACCCTGAAGATGGAGAACGGCACAGTTATCGTACTCAGGTCGGGTGCTGCAGGAAAAGTCACCGAGATTACCGCTAAGCCTTACCAGAAAGTCCACAAAAACGAGATCCTGGGACATCTTAAGACCTCGACGGTTATCGCCGACCGACCGGTCAGCGGACAGGATAAGGCCCTGCCACCGGTCTCCGAGCTCCTTGGCTCCATTTTCAAAACCACTGGTCTTGCCGGTATCATCGACAACCAGATGAACAAGGACTGGACTGTCGGAATAGGCCGGGTACTGATGATTATGGTAGGGTTGGTTCTTCTCTATCTGGGCATCGCCAGGCAGTTTGAACCGCTGCTGCTGGTGCCCATCGGCTACGGCGCTATTCTCGCCAACATACCCCTTGCCGGAATTGCCGAGCCGGGCGGTATTCTTTATTACATTTACCATGTCGGCATCACCACCGGAGTCTTTCCCCTGATTATTTTCATGGGAGTCGGAGCGCTTACCGACTTCGGTCCGATGATTGCGAACCCCAAGACGATTCTTCTCGGCGGCGCGGCCCAGTTCGGTATTTTCACCACCCTTCTCGGGGCACTGTTTCTTTCTGACTTCATTCCGGGGATCAATTTTTCCCTGTCGGATGCAGCTGCAATCGGTATTATCGGCGGAGCCGACGGACCGACTGCTATTTTCCTCTCGAGCAAGCTCTCGCCGAGGCTGCTGGGGTCCATAGCCATCGCCGCATACTCTTATATGGCACTGGTTCCCCTTATTCAGCCGCCGATCATGAAATGGCTGACCTCGGAAGAAGAGAGGAAAATCAAGATGGTGCAGCTGCGCCATGTATCGAAACTGGAAAAAATCATCCTGCCGATGCTGGTACTTGGAATCTGCGCCGTCCTGCTTCCTTCCGCAGCACCGCTGATCGGAATGTTCATGCTCGGCAACCTGGCCAAGGAGTGCGGGGTTGTCAACAGGCTTTCGGACACCATCAAGAGTTCTTTGATGTACACCGTCACTGTTTTCCTCGGCCTCGGTGTCGGTTCCAAGCTTTCGGCGGATAAGTTCCTCAACGTCGAAACCCTGGGGATCCTGGCACTGGGCATTATCGCTTTCGGTATAGGAACAGCCTCGGGCGTTCTGCTTGCAAAACTGATGAACAAGATGAGCAAGAACCCCGTCAACCCGCTGATCGGCGCCGCAGGGGTATCCGCCGTCCCCATGGCCGCACGGGTGGTCAACAAGGTCGGCCTTGAGGCGAATCCGCAAAATCATCTTATCATGCACGCCATGGGGGCCAACGTCTCAGGCGTTATCGGCTCGGCCGTTGCCGCGGGTGTACTGCTCGCCCTGCTCTACTGATTGACGGCGACCGGCAGCCATCAATAGAAAAAGGGGATGAACGAGCTGTTCATCCCCTTTTTTACACCATCTGGGGGTCAACCCGGCAATCCGTCTCCTTTTGGTGCCGTGCCCCCAAAACCTGCCCAGGGCTGGTCATCCCACCGTTTTACTGACAATGGTCTTGTCGAAATAGTTGACGCCCATCCCCGCATCGACCACCAGGGTCTGGCAGTTTATCCCCGACGATCTCTCCGAGAGAAGAAAAACGGCCGCATCGGCAGCCTCCTGGGTGGTCAAAGCCCGCTTTCTAAGAGTCGCCTGCTCCGCATAGAGGTAACTGTCGACATAGCCCGGGATGCCAGCCGAAGCCGAAGTCTTCAACAACCCCGGAGCGACCGCGTTAAATCTTACCCGGGAAAAATCGGAAAACGATTTTGCAAGAAAACAGACCGACGAATCAAGAGCCGCCTTGATTGGCGCCATATAACCGTAGTTTTCCGCCGCCATCCTGGTGGTCGATATCGAAATCGTCACCATCGACGCGTCGGGGTCGAGAAGCTCCTTGAAATGGTTGGCGATGGAGATAAAAGAGAAACAGCTGATATTTACCGCCTGGAGAAAATCCGTTTTCACCGTTTCATGAAAAGGCTTGGCGCCCTCGGAATAGTTGGCAAAAGCGATCGAATGCACTATCCCGTGTATCTTTTTTGCCGGATCCCCAAGCTTTTCTGCTATCTCCTGCCTGACCCTGACAATATTCTCCTCCTCCTCGACGTCGCAGACGAATATCTTCGACGCAGGAAACAGTTTGCGCGCGTTCTTGGCCCGTTCCTCGGTGCGGACCACGTGAATCACTTCGGCCCCGGCTTCCACAAGGGTCCGCCCTATGGCACAGGCAACGGATTTCTTGTTGGCAAGGCCGAAAATGACAAATCGTTTATCTTCAATCCTGAGAAAGCTCATAATCTCTTGTTAATGTGTTTGTTCAAAATTATAACAGTTGTCGGGTGACCATTTATCAGGCGCGCTGCCTGTCGGGAACAGCAACTATCGTCAGCAGACCAGCCCAAGCGAAAACAGTACACTGAAGACCAGGGAAAGACGCGCCGTTGCCGCCAGCAGTTCGTTGAGCCTGCTGCCGCTGTAATGTCCCACCTTGCGACACAGCGAAAGGGCCACAGGAAAAGTCACCAGCGGCAGCAATATCGCTATGGTTACATCCTTTCCCGGCAGCATGGCAAGGGGGACCATATATGCCGCACCGACCAGCAGCCTGAAACCGATAATGGTCCTGCTGCGTCCGAGAATAACCGCCAGACTGTTTTTCCCCGCCTTCTTGTCCGTATCTATGTCCCTGAGGTTGTTAACCACCATGATCGCCGTAATCAGCAATCCCGGAACCAGCGCGGCGCCAAAGAGTTGCGGCGTGACCCGGCCCGCCTGGATATAATACGTGGCGCCAACCGCCACCAGGCCAAAAAAAACAAAAACAAACAGCTCCCCCATCCCATGGGAGGCAAGAGGATAGGGACCGCCGCTGTATGCCAGCGCAGCCGCCACCGATAACACTCCCAACAGCAGCAAGGGCAACCCGCCAACCAGCGACAGGTAACAAAATACCAGCACAGCTGCGGCGAAAACAACGTACATCGCTCTTTTTACGTCCTGCGCCGGGATCAGACCGCTCTGGGTTACCCGTACCGGTCCGGCCTTTCGCTCGGCATCGATATTGTTTTTTCCGTCGAAATAGTCATTGGCCAGGTTCACCCCGACCTGCATGAGCACAGCGCACAGCAGGCACATAAGTGCAGGCAGCGGCGCGAACAGGCCGTCATCATAGGCCACGGCGCTGCCGACCACCACGGGGCTCAGTGCGGCGGGGAGCGTTTTCGGCCGGGCAGCCAGCAGCCAGAGCTGAATCTTTGTATATCTTGTTGACGTCATAACCATACGATAATATATAAGAAACCGCCCTGTTATTCTATAAAAAGATGTTTACCGACCTTCAGCTCGATCGAATATATAGAAAAATAGAGCAGCACCCCGAGAAGCCCCATCCCCATGATCCCGGTATACATCTCCGGATAGAGCAGCACCTGATACGTTTCAATCACGATGTAATACCCCAGCCCGTAACTGGTAAGAGACTGTTCCGCGATAAAAAGGACGGCTACCGCCGTTCCAACCGACACCCGCAGTGCCGTCAATACGGCGGGAAGGGAAGCTGGCAGGTAAACATATTTAAAGAGTGCCCGGCGGCCTGCACCCAGGGATTTCACCGACAGGATCAGCTCCTGGCGAAGACCTGCCGCCTCGTCCCTTACCACCACCAGGATCTGAAAGAAAATGATAATGGCGATCAACGTTATTTTCGACAGGTCAGTTATCCCCATCAGCACGTAGATAACCGGGAGAAAAATTATTTTCGGGATAGGGTAGATAATCGCTATAAGCGGGCTGATCACCCGGTCGAGTCTGGGCAACTGCCCGAGGGCAAGCCCCAGTGGCGCGGCAAAAACGGTCGCCACCAGCACCGCCGCCAGAACGCGAGCTGTAGAGGCGAGAAAATGCAGGCCGAGCTCACCCGTCATGTTCACCACAAAAAGCGGGACGACCTGGACCGGAGAAGGCAGAATCGGCCTGTTCACCGCCAGCGACAGCAGCTGCCACAAACAGAAAATCATGACACATCCCCCCAGGGTCGACAACAGCGTCGTCTTTTTCTTCATCGCCCCCCCTCTCTTTCACCCGCCCCCGCAATAAGCCTGCGCAGCTCGCTGCATCGATTGACAAACTCCGGGTCGCTTTTCCGGTCGATTTCGCCCAGCAGGTGGTTATCTACGATCAGCGGCCTGACATTGCACCCTTGCTGCAGCACCAGAATCTTCTCCCCCAGGACCACCGCTTCCTCGATATCGTGGGTCACGGTCAAGGAAGTGAGCCCTTCCTCACGGTGAAACCCGTTCATCACTTTCTGCAGTTCTTCCCTGATAGGAGCGTCAAGCGCGCTGAACGGCTCATCCATAAGCAGCATGTCCGGCTCCATGACCAGGGTGCGGGCGATCGCCGCTCTCTGGCGCTGTCCCCGTGAAAGCTGGGCCGGATACATCTCCTGCAAATTGCTGATATTGAGCCGGTCGAGCCAGTAGGCGACCCGCTCCCGGTCCCGTTTCTG
This sequence comes from Desulforhopalus singaporensis, assembly GCF_900104445.1. Taxonomy (GTDB): domain Bacteria; phylum Desulfobacterota; class Desulfobulbia; order Desulfobulbales; family Desulfocapsaceae; genus Desulforhopalus_A; species Desulforhopalus_A singaporensis. The sequence goes on from NZ_FNJI01000003.1 coordinate 188,671, forward strand.
GTCCAACTCGATATCCGCCGGACTGTGTTTGCCGTCCGGACCGTAAAAATGCCTTATTTCAAGGCCCAGCCGAACATTGTCGAAAATCGTTGCCCAGGGCAGAAGCCCATGGTCCTGCAGCACCAGTCCGGTCCTGGGCCGCGGCCGGTGAATTTTTTGGCCGCCCACCGAGATCATTCCGCCCGCGGGAGTGTTGAGACCGGCAATCAGAAACAGCAGGGTGGTTTTGCCGCAGCCGGAAGGGCCGATAATCGTCCACGCCTCTCCCTTTTTCATGGAGACTGAAAAATCATCAAAAATATCCCCCCGCTCGCCATAGCCGAAGCGAAGGTTCGTCACCTTGATCATCGCAAAACTTCCGGTTGGTTAGTCAGCCACAAAATCCGCGGTGACGGAACTCTCATAGGCAAGGGGTCGCTCAAGCAGTCCCTTGGAGACCATCCAGTCCATCACGTCCTGCCACTGTTTTCTGCTGGGCAGCGCCCTGCGGACCATCGGCGGTACCGAAAACTGGTCACGGATATTCCGGGGTACCCGGATTTTGCCAAGCATCAGCTGCCGATACGCTTCGGGGTTGGCGTTTAGCTCGGCGGCAGCCATGTCCCACGCGGTCATAAACGCCTTCACAGCCTCTTTTTTCCCGGTAAGTGATTCGTTGGAAAAGGTTATGACACTGGCGCTCACATCTTTGAGCGCCAGATCGTTCACCACTTCGATCGCCCCCGCCTTGAGCGCGGCGGCCCCCAGCGGATCTGGCAGCGTCGCCGCCTTTATCTGCCCCGAGAGCAGCAGCTGCAGACGTTCCGGCAAAACCGGAACCGACTGGAAACTGATCGCATCAGGCTCCACCCCGGAAGCGGTGAGCAACCGGGCCGAAATGTATTCGATAACCGTGTTTTTCGAAATGCCTATGGCTACTCCGGCTAGTTTTTCCGGGGAGTCGATACCACTTCCCGGAGCGGAAACTATCCGGAAAAGAGGCGAGTTGCCCAGCGGCGCACGGGCCACCGACACCACCTTGACCACATTTTTATTGCGGTTGAAGTTGGCCGCTCCGGACAGTTCGTTGATCATGCCGTCAATTCGTCCGGCCTGCAGCAGCTGGTCTCTTTCCAGGGCACTGCCCACCGGCAGCGACTCGACCACCAGGCCGAGGTCCTTGAAAAAACCTTTTTCCTCGGCGACATAGATCGGCAGCACATCGGGGATCGGTAAAAGCGCCATCCGCAGTCTGCCCAGCTGCTCTGTCGCCGCCACGCCGCCGGCGGTCGTCAACAGCCAGACCGACATCATGATTACAATAAAAGATTTTTTTTGCATAACCGAATCGACTCTTGATATTGGCTTATCTTAACGAATCAGGTAAACAGATATATTCGTCATAAATCTGAACAATAACGCTTACTCCCCATTTGTAATGGGAAACCGATCCATCTTGCAACCGAAAACATGCAAAACTTTATCATAGGCATCGATACCGGCGGCACCTACACCGATGCGGTACTGCTGGACACAGACACCAAAGAGATTATTGCCACCGCAAAACAGCCGACAACCCATTTTCAACTCTCCCGGGGAACGGGCAAGGCCCTGGCCGATATCCTCACCAACAGCGGAGTGAAGGCGGAACAGGTCAAAACGGTTGCCGTCTCCTCGACCCTTGCGACCAACTCGGTGGTCGAGAACAAGGGCGCCAGAGTGGCGGTCATCGTCATCGGTTACGTCAAGCATTTCAAACTTCCGGTCAAGGCGGTGGTGTTCGTTAAAGGAGGGCACACCATCACCGGCGATGAGGAAGAGCCGCTCGATATCGACTATCTCGTCCGGCTGATCGAGGGACTCAAAAACGAGGTGGACGCCTACGGCATCTGCTCCGCCATGTCGATCAAGAATCCCGCCCACGAACTGGTGGCGGAAAAGGCCATAGCCATGCTCGACCCCAAACCGACCTTCTGCTCCCACCGGATAAGCCAGCTGGCGGGCATGCAGGAGCGTGCCGCCACCGCCGGGCTCCACGCCAAGTTGATGCCGGTGATGGATGAGTTCGTCACCGGGGTCAGGGGCGCCATGAAACAACTCGACCTGCTCTGCCCAATGATGGTTATCGGAGGCAACGGCACCCCTCTTGACGAACGGGAGGCGGTCAGCCAGGCGGGACTCACCGTCGCCAGCGGTCCGGCGTGCAGCGCCTATTACGGCAGACTCCACGCGACCCCGGACGGTCGGGCCCTTGTCGTCGATGTCGGCGGCACCACCACCGACATCGCGATTATCGAAAACGACAAGCCCCTGCTGGCGCCAGAGGGATGTACCGTCGGCCGCTGGAAAACCCATGTCGAGGCCGTCGACATGCAGACTACCGGAGTGGGCGGCGACAGCTATGTTCACGTAGATGCCAGGGGCAACCTCACCCTCGGCCCTTCAAGGGTCACCCCGGTGTCGATGGCCGGCCACATTCCCCGGCCGGATCAGTGGCTGGGGGCGGGCGGCAAAAGCAAGCTGATCATGCTGCACCAGAAGTCCAGGGAACTGGAAAACAACGAACTCTACCGGCTGATGGCTGATAAAACAATGGTTACCCCGGAAACCATCAGGCAGGAACTCGGCCTCGGCGGCATCCCCCTCCAGCAGCAGCTGGAGAGCCTGACCAGAAAACAGCTGATTGTCGAGTACGGTTTCACCCCCACCGACGCCCTGCACGTTCTCGACAAACTCAATATCGGCGACAAAACCAGAGCGGTCGAGGCGGCTGCAGTGCTGGGCGGGGAACTGGCAATGAGCAGCATAGAGTTCTCGCACATGGTGCTCCACCGCACCGGGGAGCTGATCGAAAACGCCATCATCGAATATCTGATGAGGCTCCATTTTGATCAGTCTGCGGGCAATATTATCGCCGGCTGCCGGAACCATCCGGTGCTTGACATTGACTTTAGCCTGAAACTGCCCATTATTGGAATTGGAGCGGCCGCCAGAACCCTTTTACCCGATGTGGCGAAAAATTTAAAAACCGTAATCACTTTTCCTAAACACAGCGAGGTGGGCAATGCGATCGGTGCTGCACTTACCGCACTGTAGTGACCAGAATATGACGCAATGAAGATCCTGACTGTTGCCGATACCGAATGTGGAGAACTGCTCGATCCGGTAAAGGGGGGTCCCCCACTGGCCGGTATCGACCTCATCCTCGGCTGCGGTGACCTGGCTCCGGAATACCTGACAACGCTGAGGAATCGTTTCGAGGTGCCACTCTATTATGTTCTGGGGAACCACGATCTGCGCCACCACCACTCCCCGCCGCAATACTGCACCCCCATTCACCGCAGGATCGTCAATTTCAACAACCTGGGGATCATCGGCTTTTCCGGATCGAGGTGGTACAACGGCAGCGCCAATCAGTATACGGAAAAGCAAATGGCCGGCTATATCGGAAAAATGCGTTTTGGTATCTGGAAAAACAGGGGGATAGATATCGTCATCGCCCACGCTCCGCCCCGGTTTATCAACGACGCCGAAGATCCCTGCCACCGCGGATTTAGGAGCTATCGCCGGTTGATCGACAAGTACCGGCCCAGCTATTTTCTGCATGGACATATCCACACCCTTTTTGATGATGACAACCAGAGAATTACAACGATCAACAACACTTCCGTAATCAACTGTTATGGTTTCTATGTTCTCGAAATCTAAAATATTTTCTGCGCTTAAAAAGAAATTTTCCGGCTCCGCCGAAAAGACCGGGCCACACGCGAACAGCTTCAGCGCCAGGCAGCAAGAGGAAAAAGCCTACGAAGCCATTGAAAGGGGGACGCTGATGGTTCCCCTGGACAAGATTGTCGGCAGCGTGGGCAGGTATCACGATTTCGACCACCAGTTCAAAGACCACAACCCGTCAAGGGAGAAAGACCCGCGGCTTGAGGGAATTCTGCAGGCGATGCGCAAGGGGAAGAATCTGCCGGCCATCGCTCTTTACCAGATAAAGGAAGACTTCTTTATTCTGGACGGACACCACCGGTACCAGGCGGCAAAAGAGCTGGGACACACCCAGATCAGATCCAAGATTGTCGAGCTGCTCCCGTCAAAGAACAGCCTGGAAAACAACCTTTACCTGGAAAAGACCAGATTCAGGGACAACGCCGGACTTGTTGATCCACTGGACCTTACCGAGCCGGGGCAGTTCATTCACCTTGAGTGGCAGATCAGCGAGCACCGGAAATTCCTCGAGAGTGAAACAGGACAGCCGGTGAGCTTTCAACAGGCGGCACAGGACTGGTACAGCACCATTTACCGCCCGCTTTTCACCCTTATCAAAAACAGCGGTCTGATCAACTCCTTTCCTTCCAGAACCGTGGACGACCTCTATCTCTATATCTCCATGCACCAGTGGGAGAAGGGGAAAAAGAGGAAATACGGCATCGGGATAGATAAGCTGATCCCCACCGACATGGAGGTTTTCAGAAAAAAAATGGCCGACCAGAAAGAACAGGAATACCCGGAGATGAAGCGGGAGATCACCGTGTTCATGCTTCTCAACATCGAAGGCAGGCATGAAGACAACATCTTCCAGAAACTGCTTGCCCTGCCCGAGGTAAGGGAAATCCACAGCGTCCACGGAGCCTTTGATATACTCATAAAAATCACGCTTATGCGCGACCTGCTCTCCTCGGACGCCGAACTCATCTCGGAGTTCACCCAGTCCACCATACGGCAGTGGAAAGGGGTACTTTCCACCCAGACCCTTATTCCGGGAACATCGAGAATAAAAGAAGAAGACAGGTGTCTGCTGTAACATGCCCTCCCGTGCAACCACCTGCTTTGTGCGGCGCGCCCGCAGGAAGGTTCGGATAAAACCGCCATAGTACGGCTGCGCTTACTGCCTTAAATAAAGAAACAGCCGCACCAGCAGGGGAACCGTCACAAAAAGGGTGAAGATCCTCACCAGGTGCAGGAAAGCCACTATCGGGGTGTTGTGGCCTTCCGTCTTTGCCAGAATAGCCATGCCGCTCATCCCGCCCGGAGAAAATCCGAACAGCGCGGTACCAAAATCGACAAGCCCCAGCCGGCTGGCCAAAACGGCCATCAATACCGCCACCGTCATGAGGATAAGCGTGCTTACCACCGCCAGCGGAAACACATGGGGAATGAAGGTGAGAAAAGAACGGTCAAAGGTCATGCCCAGGGATATTCCGAGGATGATCTGGACGATGGTGGCGATCTCCGGCGTCAGGCCGACTCCTTCCGATTGCATAAGGGCCACCAGTCCCGAACCAAGCATCGAACCGACCACGGCCCCTCCGGGAACATGAAACTTCTGGGCGCCAACCCCCCCGATTATACCGACAGCAACGATCAGTGCATATCTTTCCATATTGTCATTTCAAAAGTGCGTTGGGGTTCTTTTTGCTCTTCAACTTTGCCAGAACCGATCTGAACAGAGGCATTCCCAGGACCAGCAGGGTCAGACAGTTGATGCTCACCGTAATCGGCCGCTCCCACATAAAGGACATCGATTCATCGTAGATCATAAGGGACCGGCGCAGGTTATCCTCCATCAACCCGCCGAGAATAAACCCGAGAAGCAACGGCGCCATGGGAAAATTCATAAGTCTCAAGGCCATGGCCCCCAGACAGAAGAACACCATCATCATGATGTCGAAATCGTTAAAGGTGACCAGGTAGACCCCCATCAGGGAAAAAAACAGGATGATGGGAACCATCAGGTTCCTCGGGATGGCAAGCAACCGGGCAAAATAAGGTATCAGGGGGAGATTGAGGATAAGAAGGAAAACATTGCCGAGATACATCGACATTATGACTCCCCAGAACACTTCCGGCTGCTCGACAAACATCCTCGGGCCAGGGTCGATACCGTAGGCAATCAGCGCGCCGAGCATGACTGCGGTGGTACCCGATCCGGGAATACCAAGGGTCAAAAGCGGCACGAACGATCCGGAACTGGCCGCGTTGTTGCCGGTCTCCGGAGCGGCAAGACCGCGCAGGCTCCCCTTGCCGAACCTGGCCTGTTCTTCCGGCGGGGCGAGATTTCTCTCCATCCCGTAGGACATGAACGATCCGAGGGTGGCCCCCGCTCCCGGCAGAACCCCGACGAAAAATCCGAGCAGCGACGATCGCAGGATCGACGGGGTTATAAGCTTAAACTCCTTGGCCGAGACCTTGAGGCTTTTAAAACCGATCATTTTCGGGTTGAGACTGTCGGAAGAGGCGTCTTTTTTCAGGACAATCATCAGGGCCTCGGTCAGGGCGAACGTGGCCATGGCGAGCAGCAGGAACTCTATTCCGTCAAGGAGTTCAAGGGAGCCGAAGGTGTAGCGCTGCACCCCCGAGGTCTGATCCGTTCCCACAGTCGACAGCATCAACCCCAACACGACCATCAGCAGCGCCTTGAGTACCCCGCCCCGCCCGGCAAAGGCCGAAACCGCCGTCAAACCAAGGATCATCAGGGCAAAATAATCCGCCGACTGAAAGCTGGTGGCCACCGACGCCAGCATGGGGGCAAAAAACATCAGCAGCACAACCGCGATAGTGCCTCCGGAAAAGGAGGCGTACGCCGCAATTGCCAGGGCTTTTCCAGGATAGCCCTGCCTCGCCAGGGGATAGCCGTCAAGCGCGGTGGCTACTGTTGCCGCCTCTCCCGGCGCGTTGATCAGGATGGACGAGGTGGAGCCGCCGAAAATAGCGCCGTAATAGACCCCGGCAAGCAACACCATCCCGGTGGTGGGATCAAATCCGTAGGTCACCGGAATCATCAGGGCCACTGCGGTGATAGGGCCAAGTCCCGGCAACATGCCGATCAGGGAGCCGCTGAAACAGCCAAACAGCACCATGCAGATATTGATGGGAACCAGGGTTGCATTAATCCCCGTCAACATTCCGTGAACCATTCCTTCCCACATCAGAGTATCCCCAGTTGATAGAAAATTTCACCCGGGGCAATAAAGACCCCGAGCAGCACCGACATTATAGCCCACAAAAAGAAAACCAGAGGGACCGCAGTCACAATCATCAGCCACAGCCTCCGCTCGCCGAGAATCCGGAACCCGATCAGCAGAAAGACTATCGATGCCAGGATAAAGCCGAGCCACTTCATGGTGAGACCGAAGATGAGCATCGACACCACCAGCAGAATCCCCTTCAACCAGTCCATCCCGCCGGTTTCCTCTTTCAGGGTTTTTTTTCCGGCTGGGTCAACGGTCGGCAGGATCAGGATCGCCAGGGAAAGAACAGCTCCCATTGCCGACAACCCGTAAGGCATGGTGCGGGAGGTAAAAGTCTCCTGCATGGCAAGAAAAGTAAGAGGAATTTTTGTCGCCAGCATGCCATACCCCATGGAAAAAAGGAGCATCAGCAGCGCTCCCACCTTTTCTCTTGCCATTGTTTCCTCCCAGGTAATACCAGCAAGGTGTGGTGCACCCGATTATCCGGTGGAGCACACCCTGCGGTTGTTGTTTGTTACTGCAAAAATCCCAGATCACGCATAATCGAGCCGATCACCTTCTCCTGATTTTCGAGAAAGGCGTAAAATTGGTCGCCCGGCTGATACAGATTCTGCCAGCCGCGCTGTTTACGAATACTCTCCCATTCCGGGGTATCATACATTTTTTTGAGCAGGCCGCGATAAGCCTCGGCTTTTTCCGGATCCAGGCCGGGGATGCCGAAAAAACCGCGCCAGTTGGCAAAGGTGAAATCATAGCCGAGTTCCTTGACGGTGGGGACGTCCGGAGTCTGGACCAGGCGATTGTCCGAGGTTACCGCAAGGATTTTCACTTCCCCCTGCCTGGCAAGTCCCAGCGCCTCGCCGTATCCGGTGGAGAGCACCTGGGTATCCCCCGACAGCAGGCCGGCCATGGCTTTACCGCCCGCATCATACGGTACATACTTCAACTGCAGCGGATCACCGCCAGCCACCTTGATCACCATGGCCGGCACCAGGTGATCCATGCTGCCCTTGACCGAGCCTCCGGCTATCTTCACCGACTTGGGATCCTTTTTAAAATCGTCGATCACCTCGGTGAGCGACGTATACTTAGAGTCCTTGGGCACGACGAAAGCCGCGTAATCGGCAATAACCGACGCGATCGGCGTCAGGTCGCGAAACGATTGCGGGAAAACTCCGGTCAGCGACCGGATTATGATCGGCGTCGAGTTGACCAGCAGCGTCCCTTCCTGCCTCTTGGCCGTGGAGATGAGGTGGTTCAGCGCTTTGCCGCCCCCGCCGCCGGACATGTTCTCAAAAGACGCCTGTGCCAGCAGGCCGGAATCGAGCAGCGCCTTGCCGACACCACGGGCGGTGCCGTCCCAGCCGCCGCCGGCGCCGCCCGGAATAAGAAAATGCAGTTTTTCAACCTCACCGCCCATGGCCGGGGAGACCAGGGCCGCCGCCAGACAAAGACAAGCCACGCTTTTCAGCACAAGACCAAGTAATCCTCTTTTCGGGGTTTTCATCGACTCACTCCTCGTTGTTGTGTTGTCTCACGGGCAACCAGTCCGCACCCGCGGTTGCACCCGCTCTCGCCACTCAATTCGGCAAGAGGCTACCAATACGGTATTGACATGATCTCCGCTGCTTCAGTAAAAGTAAATAATTGGTAAATTAAGAAAGAATTGTTTCTTTCGTTCGTTTTGTTCATTCTGTTCACGGATAACGTGAGAAAAACCGGGAGGTCCGCACTCCGACCAGGCAAAAGACCCGCAACACTTCCCCTGTCGCCATGCAATCGATGAAACTGCAAAACAAGATGACGGTGCTTATCCTGGGGCTGATCCTGCTGCTCACCATCGCCGGCAGCCTGTTCACCCTCACCCTGATCAGCACTATCCTCGAAAAACAGATCGGCAGCAGGGCGCTCAAGGTTTCGCAGAGCGTCGCCCTCATTCCCGCCATAAAAGAAGACCTGCAGCGAGGGAACCCACAGACTTCGCGCATTCAGGAGCTCGCGGAACGGATACGTCGCGAAACGGGAGCGCAGTTCATCGTGGTGGGAGACAAAGACGGCAGACGCTACTCCCACCCCGTTGTCGAGCGGCTGGGCCAGCTGATGGTCGGCGGTGACAACGACCGCGCCCTGGTGTACGGTCAGTCCTATATCTCAAAGGCTACCGGCACCCTCGGGCCGTCCATCCGGGGCAAGGTGCCGGTGTTTGGTGACGACGGCAGGATAATAGGCATTGTCTCGGTCGGGTACCTGGTGGAGAACGTAAACAGTATTATCCACGGCTACTATCTGAAAATCCTGTCTGTCTTCACCATAATCGTACTGCTGGGAATAGCCTTGACCATCAAAATCACCAGCGATCTGAAAAACGCGATCTTCGGCCTTGAACCCGAAGAGATCGCAACCCTTCTCCAGGAAAAAACGGCTACCCTGGAAGCTATCCGGGAAGGTATAATGGCGATAGATTCCCAAGGAAATATCACCACCGTCAACCGCGCCGCATTCGACACCCTCGGCATAGACAAGAATAGTGATCCGATCGGCAGACACGTAACGGAAGTCATTCCGGAAACCCTGATGCTGGAGGTGCTTGCAACCGGCAAAAGCCAGCTCGACAAGGTGCTGCACCATGGCGAAAAAGAGCTCATCGTAAACCGCATACCGATCATTATCGGCAACCGGGTAACCGGGGTTGTCTCGAGCTTCAGGGATAAAAGCGAACTGGATATCCTCGCCAAGAAGCTGTCCCAGGTGAAAAAATATTCGGAGATGCTCCGCACCCAGACCCATGAATATTCGAACAAGCTCCACACTATTTCCGGCCTGATCCAGATCGGCGGCTACCAGGAAGCCATAGAGCTTATCGGCAGTGAAACCTCGGGATACCAGCAACTGATCAACACCCTGATGAATATCGTGCCCGACCCGGTTGTTGCCGGAACAATTCTGGGCAAGTACAATAAAGCAAGAGAGTTGAAAATCGACATGCTGGTCGACCCCGACTCCAGCATGAGCGAGATCCCCGGCTGGATCGGGCGGGAACACCTGGTCACGATTTTGGGCAACATCCTCGACAACGCCTTCGAGGCGGTGCGGCGGAAAAACGGCGGCCAAAAGATCGTGCGGCTGGCGATGACCGACCTGGGCCAGGACCTGATTTTTGAAATTGACGACTCAGGACCGGGACTGGAACCGGATCTGTACGACAAAGTATTTGACAAAGGATACTCCAGTAAAGACGAGCAGGGCCATGGAATGGGGCTTTACCTTGTGGAGAGCCATGTAACGGGAATGGGAGGGACTATCAATATCGGCCGCTCCGAACTGGGCGGATGCGCCATCACCGTGATCCTCCCCAAAACCAGGTGATCTTATGGATACAGTACGCACCCTGATCGTCGAGGACGATGTCAAAATTGCCGAGATCCAAAGAATTTTTACGGAGAAGATAGCGCATTACACCGTTGTCGGAATCGCCCACACCCTCGCTGAGGCAGAGGAGATGATCGAGGTGCTTGAACCTGACCTGGTACTGCTCGATATCTTTTTCCCGGACGGAAACGGCATCGACCTGCTGCTGAAGATACGGGCGACCCGGAAAAAAACCGATGTTGTCCTGATCACCGCGGCAAAGGAGGTGGAGTTTTTCCAGGCGGGGCTGCGCGGCGGCGTCTTTGACTATATCCTCAAGCCCCTTGTCTTCAGCCGATTCAGCGCCACCCTGGAAAAGTACCGCACCTACCGGAATAAAATAAAAAACATCGACACCGTCGACCAGCACGACGTCGACCGCCTGTTCGGCAAATCACGGAAAAGTGCGCCGCAGCAGACCGAGCTCCCCAAGGGGATCGATCCGATAACCCTTGGCAAGGTAACGGAAATGATAACCGGCGTGGCCCCGGATGGTATCAGCGCGGAAAAAGCTGCCGCCATGATAGGGGTGAGCCGTACCACCTCCAGGCGATACCTGGAGTACCTGGTGTCAAGCGGCCTGGTTACCGCCGATCTTTTTTACGGCACCCTCGGCAGACCGGAACGGTTATACCGGCTCAAGACAGCTTCATAACGCAAACAACACCACAAAATCTGATGCTGATAACAATAACCAACGACAAAGAGATAGACACCGACCGGGACCTGAGTCCCGAGGAGCGCCATGTGGTCCAGAAGCTGATCGGCTGGAAGGGGCTGGTCGATTCCATGGAGCAGTTTCGCCAGAAAACCAGGGCGGCCCTGCAAACGGGCTGGAACAACCAGGGTCCCGTTCGATTATCGCCCACGCTCGCCCTGATAGTGGCGCAACTGGAACAAGAGCTCAGCACCCGGCTGGCGGAAAAAAACCGGCGCTGACAGCCGCGCCGGCTGCTCATGTTTTGCCGGCTAGATTTTTCGCGGTCTGGTGCGGGACCTGGCTGTTAAGCGGTGATATGTTTTAACACTCGCTTTTTCCAGAAGGCTGCGACAGCCCACCAGCGGATTCTTTATCCGAAGCGTCGACCGGTTGCGGACAACTTTTCCCGGAGTGACCGATGTTATGCGTTTTTCCTGCTCGTTTATCTGGCGGCTTATAATCGCAAACAGATTCTGGTCATGAAGGACTCTGCGCCTGGCCTCCTTGATGTAGGGCAGCCTGTCGGGGTACTCGTTATTAGCCAGGTGAAACTGGATTATCTCTTTTGTGCGCCGATAATCGTTGATGTCAACCGGGATAAAACTCTCCTTGGGAAAATAGTCGGTCGCGTTCGGGGCTCCGTGATAAAAAGGCAGGGTAAAGCCGAGAAACGCATCGGGCAGCTTTTCCGTGAGATGATGATTGTAGACGTGATTTTCCACCGCTATATGAAACCGGTACGGATCGAGCACCTCCGCCTTGTCGTTCATCGGGTTGACGCCGTGGCCGAAGATATCCAGTTCGGGGATTTCCTCCTTGAGACGCCATGTGAACTCGACCCGGGCTGAATGCAGGGTCACCTTGCCGGTCCGCTGGGAACAGACGGTGGACAAAAGCTTTGGCTTGTCCGGTAATTCGGCGGCCGCTATTTCATTCCAGACCCGGAATTTGCCCTTGTCAAAGGGCAGGCCGTAATGCCAGATCAGTCCGGGATGATGAAAAATCACGTTGGGATGATTCATCGCCCAGGGCTCCTGGAACGTCAGGATACAGCCGAACTGACGAAGATAGTCCCGGCCAAAAACGGTAATTGTCGACGGCTCTCCGGTGATGAGCATGGTCCTTTCCCGGGGACAGCACAGTTTTTCTTCGGTAAAAAACGATCCGGATCTGGGCAGGTCCTGATAGACAACCAGCCAGTCATAGTCGGTGCAGTCCACGTCAAAATCGAACAAACAATTTCCCCATTGGGGGAACGAGTCGGGGAACTGGCGTAAAAATCCTTCAAAGGATCGCCCTTTTTCCAATCCCCGGTGCATAAACTTCACCCTCACCGCAGGCTCTCCCCATCTCGAGTTGCCATCCCCGCCTCCGGCCAAATTCGAGGCATCGTTGCCGAACGCGAAAAACTGCTTTGACAAGACCTTCTCCTTCATCACACTGTTTGTTGTTGATGGTTGCATGAACCGCCTGCAAAAAAAATCAACCCCACCCTATTACGAAGCGGACACTCCGGCAAGATTTTTTTCATCCGTCACACTCCACCATCCTGTCTCTGGACAAAACAGGCGACAGCCACTACTGTCTAGGTATTCACATCCCTTTTGCCAACCATATTTACCAAGCCTATGGATATCTGGATAGTTTCAGCCATCCTGCTGATAACGATCTACTTTCTCGTCAGCGAAAAAATATCGGTGGACCTTACCGCCATCGGCATCATGGTTCTGCTTGTCGTCAGCAACATTCTTACCCCGGAAGAAGCTATCGGCGGCTTCGCCAACCCGGCGCTTATCACCGTCGGAGCAATGTTCGTTGTGTCAAAAGGCATGATGCGCACCGGCGGCGTCGAATTCATTGGCCGAAAAATCATCCAGGCCGCACGGGGCAATCATAAACTGGCGCTGATCATCATTCTGCTCTGCGTTGCAGCGGCCTCGGCATTTATCAACAATACCCCGGTGGTTATTTTATTCATTCCGGTGGTGATGACCATGTGCTGCGAGTTCGGCCTCAGTCCGTCAAAATTTCTGATCCCCGTTTCCTACGCGTCGATCCTGGCGGGAACCTGCACGCTGATAGGAACATCCACCAATATCATCATCAGTGACCTGAGCGCAAGTTACGGCTACCAGAGCCTCTCCATGTTTGAGTTGTCGATACTCGGCGTCCCCCTTGCGGCCATCGGCATCGTGTTTCTCTATTTCGCTGCGCCCAAAGTGCTCCCGGCACTGGCAAACCCAATCTGTCAGCTTCAGGACAACCAGCACAGGCTCTACCTGGCCGAATTCAGGATTACCGCCAAAAGCAACCTGGTGGGAAAAAACCAGGGCGAGTTGTTCCAGGACAAATATCCCAGCGTCAACGTCATCGAGCTGGTCAGCAAATCGCATATCTACCACCCGGGAAGAGACAGGTTCAAGGTAGCCGAGGGCGATATCCTGCTGGTCAAGGGCTCGCTCAACGATCTGGTGACAATCCTGCACAACGAATCGGTCGATCTGCCGTCATCGGAAAAGGATCTTGTCCTCGGCGCCCAGAAGGACGCCCCCATCGTGGTAGAGCTGATCCTCTCGCCCCACTCCGGCCTGAGGGGACACAAGCTTTACCAGACAGCTCTTGCCAGGGATCCGGACATCCATATCATCGCCGTCAAACGATCTAACCTGCACCTTGCGGCAAAACAGATCCAGGACGTTCAGCTGCAGGTCGGCGACGTACTGCTGATCTGGTGCCATGAATCGAAACTGGAAACCATCCGTTCGGAGGGAGAATTTATCGTCATCGAGGACGTCTATGAGGAGCTGGTACATAAGCGCAAGGCATGGTGGTCGATCATCAACTTCGCCTGCATGATAGGTACGGCAACGCTAGGCATCGCCGATATCATGACCTGCGCGCTCACCGCGGCCTTCTTGATGATCATAACCGGCTGCCTGCAAATGAGGGACGCCTATCGCGCCCTCCAGGGCGATGTCCTGCTGCTGATTGCAGGAACCATCGCCCTCGGTGCCGGAATGCAGAAAACCGGGGCCAGCCAGCTCTATGCCGAAACCTTTATCAACCTGTTCTCCGGCTTGTCACCGACACTCATCCTCGGCGCCGTTATTCTGGCCACCTCGGTGTGCACCCAGATTCTCAGCAACAACGCCACCGCGGTACTGCTGTTGCCCATCGCCATCTCCACCGCCCAGGGGATCGGCGTCGCCGCCGAGCCATTCGTCGTCGGCATCTGTTTCGGAGCCAGCGCCTGTTTCGCAACCCCGATGGGATACCAGACCAACCTGATGGTCTACGGCCCCGGAGGCTACCGCTTTATGGATTACCTCAAGCTCGGGATTCCTCTCAATATTTTAGTGGTGCTCGCGTCGACCGTGCTTATCCCTTTTATCTGGCCTTTTTAGCCCCGATTTTCACCGGCAAAAGAGGCGCACCCTGGAAACGCCGGGGTGCGGGATTATCTCCATGGCCAGGATGTCCGCCGCCGGCAACATCCTGAGGTTGGCGCCGCTGCAGCGCCAACTGCGGGTTGCCAGCTGGCGGATCTTGACCACGAAACCGCCGGCAGCGGGGAGCAGCTCCGGCAAACGCTCCAGAGAGATCTCGACCCCTTTTTCCACCTTGTTCATCTGTCCGAACAAGCATACCGCAGCCTGCCTGAAACAGGCCTCGACGTCTGGTGAAAGCGTGCAGTCGATCCGTTTTGCCCGGGCAAGTATCGCCTCCGCCCAGGGATCGATCAGCTCCATGTTGCGTCGGGGATCGAGGTGGAGAAGATTGCCCCAGTGCAGCGGCAGCACCGGTCCGCAGATGGTGCCGCCAGGCAAGACAGTACTTTGGTGCCAGGCGGCTGGGGCGATGCCGCGCTCAAGTATTGCCACCCCCTCCTCCCAGGTCAGCAGCGGGTGGACGGGTGGCGAATAGTGGCGGGCCCTGGCAAACCTGGTAATAACATACCGTATCCCCCATTCTCTCAGGAGAGCCTGGAAGGATCGGGGACCATTGCCGAAGCTGTGGTTCAAGGCGGGCGGGACAAATAGCCTCGGCGCGGCAACGATGCAATTCTCGTCGAGCAACCGGAAAAAAGCCCGAAGATGGCTGCGAACTGTCTTTTGCGGCCGCATTGTGCCGCTTTCATCATGAAACTCTGAGCGCACCATTTCACCGTTTATCCAGAATTCATGACACAGACCGTGCACGGCAAGTTCGAGATAGTCTTGATGCTCATTGAGGAAGGCAGCGGCCCGGTCAAGCTCTCGGGTTCGGTTCACGCTGTTGTCCCAGGACCGCCCCATCCAGGTGGCCCCGGAAACATTTGCAAGCCAGTCGCTCCGGTCCCACTCGCCGATAACCATGCCGATACCGATGCGCATGGAGAGCTTTCGGCCAAGTTCGGCCAGTGCCCGGTAGTCGGCGAGACAGTGTCTCCTGGCGAACCTGTTGCGGTACGGCTGCTGGATTGATGAGCCGTCGTATCCCTGCCACCAGCCCACATCCTCGACCAGCAGGAAGAGTGGCATTGGCAGCGCAACAGTACACCCTTCGACCTCAATTCCGTTCATACACCCTCATCTTCAGAGGCTGATCAGCCTCCTTAGCGGCGGACCGGCCCTAAGCGATTGTTCCAGGGACAGGTTTTTTATCCAGTTGTACTCAAGGCGTTCCGACCGCGGGTCCCACGGGGGATCTGCAAGGGAAATCACCTGCCAGGCAAGCGGTGTCATCCGCGCCCCCCACTGCAGCTTGAAACGGCAGGTCGAAGCCTCTGGAGAAGACCGGCCGAAATCAAAAACAGTGCAGCCGCTGTTGCAGCCGTACTCGAGCATGGTCCAGTAAAGCAGCATATTCGGACACAGCGGCCGATAGTGCCTCAATGATGAAGCCCACGGGTTGTACAGGGTGTCGCGACAGCGAAAGACCATGGCGGCCGCGACAGGAGTGGCGTCATAGCGGACCACGACCACCCGGCAGAAACCGTCAAGCTCTGCTGCAACCTCGTCAAACAGGGCGCGGTGATGAACGGGAGATCCGAGATCGCGCATATTTTGCGCAAACACGAGGTAAAAGGAGTCCAGCAGTTCCCGTCCGCCCACCGCCGCGTCGCAACCATTTTTGCGCGCCTTGCGGACCTGGTTGCGGACCTTGGCGGACAAATCCCGCCACAACGTCCGGGCAGAACCTGGCAGGGAGCGGGACACTCCCACTTTGAACGAATGGTTTCGCCAGCCCCGGTCGTCACGTAAACAGTCATCAACGCCGGCTGAGCCTGGCGCAGCATGACGAAGCTCAAGATGCTTGGCCCGGTATCCTGCCGCAAGGCGCAACGCCTCGTCAAGCAAAGCCGCCGCGCTCTGCCGGTCGTCTGCGAGGATTCCCGCCGAATCACTGTAGGGCAGAGAAATCAGCCGGCTGCCGCCGTTTTTTTGGGTAAACATAATCAACGGCAGAACGCCGGTGATCCCGCCGCCCGGGCCATCGCTGCAAGCGGCAAGATGAAAGATCTGCTGAGCGTAAACTCGTGCAAGAGAACTTCCCCATCCCCAGAGATGCGTGAACAGGCTCTTCCCATGCCCGGTTACGTAATGATTCCACTGTTGTCTGTCCGGAGTTCTGGTAATGGTAACCATGCTTCATTGTAGCACAGCTTTACCGGTAAAGCTCAACAATCCCCCTGAGGTGACACCTCTGCGGGACAGAACATCTGGGCTATACGCTTTTACCTGCTCTTCCTGGGAGCCTGGCGAAGATAGAGAACTCTGCATCCATGGCAGAAGCAACTGGCTGTTTTCATGGGGCATGTGGGATAACAGTGTGCCGACAGGATCGTTTTTCCGGGTAAATTGTTGTTTTTCCGGTCGAGAAATGCGCCGCCGATTTGCCTAAAAGCCAAGCCAGGTATTATAATGAAGTACACACAAGATCATCGTATCGAGAAGCGACATGTCATGTTCAATTCCTGCCACAAGGAGGCTGCCCATGAAAATAAAGAATATTCTCCTTCCCTACGACGGGTCCGAACACTCGATAAACGCCGCCCGCTACGCCCTTGAACTGGCAAAAATTGCCGGGGCGCATGTTACCATAGTCAACTGCTACGAATGGCGTTTAAGCATTTCCGAAGTCCCTTCCTCCATTGTCACCAATTTACAGGAAAACTGTAGAAAGGAGGCCGAAAAACTCCTGGAAAAACCCGATGCTATCTTCGCCGACCAGGGTGTGGAGTACAAGCTTGAAGCAATAGACGGGTCCCCAAGCATCGTGCTGACCAAAATGGCCAAGTCAAAAGAGTTCGACCTGATTATCATGGGGTCACACGGACACAGCGACATTGCAGGACTGTTTCTTGGCAGCGTGACCCATAAGGTGCTCAACACCATCTACTGTCCGGTAATGGTTGTGCCGTAACCGGGGAGATACGGCACAACAGCGTTACCGGCCTGGCGCGCCCCGCCTGTTTGGGTACGCAGTGACGGGGTGCGCCTACCGTATGCCTTCGATAAACTCGTTGGATGATTCGATCGCCTTGTTCATTTTGCCGATAAGGCTATCGATCTGCCCCTTGAGAGTGGCAAATTCCGACTGCAGCGAGCCGATCGCCTGCGCGTTCAGGTTGTGTTTGAGAAACAGGACGTTGTCGCGAAAAATTTTCAACACCGGCTCCATGCTTTTTTCGGCCATCTTCATGGAATGCAGCATCTCCTTGTATCTTCTTCTGGTCTGCTGCATCTGCCTGCTGCTTGCCTGTTTCAGCTCCCTGGACTGGTATTGTTCGAGTTCCTGCTCCCACTCATCAAAAAGATCCTCGGCGACATCCTCTACCTTGTCGATCCGGTGGACAACATTGTCAGCGGCCTCCACACTCTTTTCATATTCTCCGCTCAACCTGTCGTACGCTTTTTTCAGGTCCGTCTCCTGCAGTTTCACGACCGAATCAAACTGCTCAAGCGCCGATTTAAACTGCTCCTGGGCTTCGCTCTGGGCATCCCGCGCACTTTCGACCCGGTCGACCATTATATCCCGTTTATGCTTGCCCATCTTTTCCATGGCACTGTAATAGGTGCCGGAACATCCGCCAAACATCAGCAACAGCAACACACCAGCCATTATGTTAAGCGGTGCAGTCATCCATCTACTACTCATTGCACTCCTCCTCTAGAATTTTATCAGAATCTGCTCCATGCGACACCACAGCCCCACCAGCAGTTTTCCCCTTCATGGCCTCTATGGTATCGTAATGTTATAATAAATATGGAGATAACTTACAAACCGCAACCGCAATTTTGTCACCTTCCAATATTTTTCGCGCCTGATCCGGGTTGGTTTTTCACCATTTTTCATTACTCGGGTAAACGGTCCAGCAGCGATTCCAGCAGCTTTTCCGAGGCGATACCCGTCGGGGCCATTCCGTTTCTGAGTTGAAATTCCCTGATGGCGGCCCGGCTTGCATCACCTATATAGCCATCGATTTTCCCCGAATACCAGCCGCCTTTCTGCAGTGCTCTCTGCAGGGTGAGCTGTTGCTCAAACGTCAGGGATCCCGGGGGACGCGGCCATGGCTGCACCAGCTCACCCACCCCGGCGATGCGGTCACCAAGAAGCCCCACGGCAAGGGCGTAGGCGTCGGCGTTATTGTAGCGTTTAAGCACAAAAAAGTTTCTCATCATCAGAAAACCGGGCCCTTCGGTACCGGCAACCATCTTCAGCACCGCCTTCTCTCCGGATCGGACAAATCTTTTACCTCCGGGCCGGACAAACCCCAGCTGCTGCCACTCAGAGAGCAGCCTGGTCTGCCCTTCGTACTGTTGCAAGGCCGCTTCCGGCAAGTTGGGCAGGACAACCTCATAGCCCCAGGTTTTGCCGGTGCGCCATCCATTTTCCTTCAGCAGGTTGGCAGCAGTCGCCAGCGCATCCGGTACCGAATTCCAGACGTCCCGCCGGCCGTCTTTATCCATGTCCACCCCATAGGCGAGGTAACTGGTAGGGATAAACTGGGTATGGCCCATGGCCCCAGCCCACGAGCCGTAGAATCCGTCCACCCCAACGTCTTTGTGCTGAAAAATTTTCAATGCCGCAATCAGCTGGGTTTCGGCAAACTTCCGTCGTCTCACGTCCCCATAGGCAAGGGTTGCAAGGGCTGCCGGAACATAATGGAGCCGTTCCGGCCGATCGAGTACCGCGCCGTAATTCGATTCGACCGACCAGATCGCCAAAAGGATAAAACGGCTCACGCCAAACTGTTTTTCGACCAGATCCAGGGTGTTGCGATGGTACCTGGACATACGCTGCCCCTGCTCTATTGAGAGCGAATTCACCCGGCCGTCGACATAATCCCATATCCGGGTCTTGAATTCCGGCTGATACCCGGCCTTTTCCAGCACCGTAACATCGGGGCTTGATACCGGTTCAAACGCCTTCCAGAAAACCTCACTTTCGATCCCGGCCTCCTTTGCCTTTGGATAAAAATCTTCTATCCAGCGTGCGAAATCACCGTCCGCATGCACTGAAAAACCGGCCATAACCATAAAAGTTGCCAGGATTATCGATAACTTCCACCTGCGACAAAACATTTCCATCTCCTCTTACGTCACATAATTTTCCCCGGCCTCCCACCTGTTTTGCGTTGAATTCCAACCAGTGGACAGAGAATCGGAGACAAAGAAGCTGCTTCCCGTTTAACTGCAAATAATTACCAGAGCAGTGTCACTTTTCCCATCATAATCGGGAGCAGCCCCGTCCCAGGCACCGCTTGGAGGAGTCGACTGCAGGTTGAGATTTTTTCCAGGACCGGGGGAAGAACTTGTCAAACAGGCGATCTTCGAATATTTTTCATGTTCTATGGATATTTTTACTTTTTCAGGGGATAGCTCCTTTTTTCTCCTGTTCCTCATAAGCTTTCTGGCAGCCACCCTGGTGCCGCTGGGCTCCGAATGGCTGGTCGTTGTCATGGTGACCAAGGGGTTTCCCCTGGAAACCACCGTAGCAACAGCCTCCATCGGCAACTACCTCGGGGGGTGCACCACCTTTGCCATCGGCGTTTTGGGGACGGAGCTTGTCTTCACCAGGCTCCTGCGCATGGACCAGGCTGAGCTTATGCGGGCAAAACGGCTGTACCTGAAATACGGGACCTGGACCCTGCTGCTGAGCTGGCTGCCGGTCGTCGGCGACGCACTCTGCCTTGTCGCAGGTGTTTTCAAGACCGGATTCATCAGGTTTTCGCTCCTGGTGTTTACCGGAAAACTGGCGAGATATTCAATAGTTGCCATCTTGGCAAAAAAAGCTGTCGAACAACTATCTTAACAATTATCCCGCCGCCATGGTGGTGGAGAGATTGTTGTCATCTATTATTATCCAGAGAGGGCGGTTGCAATGAAACAGAGGATTCTTGAGCAAATTTACGATACTTTCACCGACTGGTGCGCCGGCAGCAGGGAGTTCGTCCCCGTCTGCCGCCAGGGATGCAGCACCTGCTGTACCCAGAATGTCACCATAACCGCCCTTGAGGGTGAAAAAATCCTCAGGTATATTGTCGCATCCGGTCGGTTGGAATGGTTTGCCGACCAGCTTTCAGCCGACAGGCTCAACCCCACCCGCCCGGTATTGACAACCAACGATTTCGCCAAAGCGTGCCTTGAAGAAAAAGACGTTGACGACAACGGTTGCGCATCCGCCGCCAGGTGTCCCTTTCTGGAGGAAGACACCTGCACGGTCTACCCGGTACGTCCTTTCGGCTGCAGGTTTTTCGCCTCCTCATCCCGCTGCAGTTCCGAGGTCTGCGCTACTGTTCCGGACTACTATCTCGCCGCCGGAACAGCTGTCAGTCAGCTCATCGAACACCTGGGACAAAACGAGTACTGGGGCAACATGATCGATGTGCTCTTTGCCCTTCTCGACATAAGCGAGTTCAAGGTTCTTGCTGAAAAACTGGACAAGTCCGAACTGGTCGCCAGAAGGATGCACATCCTCACCGCAAAGCCCCTTCCCGGTTTCCTCATCGGTGAAGAGGAGGGAGCACAGGTGATCCCGCTTCTTGAGAAGATCTTCAATACCGAAGTGGACGGCAGAAGGATTGAAGATATCCTCAACGGTCGCTGAACCCGGTGTGGTTTTTCACCTGGTGCCTCCTGACTCTTATTGCTGCCCGTCAAACAACGGCAGAAATTCTCCATACCCCTGCTCTTCAAGTTCGCCAGCGGGTATAAATCTCAGGGAGGCGGAGTTGATACAGTACCGCAGCCCGGTCGGCTCGGGTCCGTCCGGAAACAGGTGGCCAAGGTGGGAATCGGCCGCAGCGCTTCTCACCTCGGTACGGACCATAAACAGCTTCAGGTCCTTTTTCTCCACTATGTTTTCGTCCACCAGGGGTCTTGAAAAACTGGGCCATCCGGTACCGGAATCAAATTTATCAAGAGAACTGAAGAGCGGTTCTCCCGAGACCACGTCGACATAAATTCCAGCCCTCTTGTTATCCCAGAACTCGTTATCAAAAGGTGGTTCCGTGCCATCTTCCCTGGTCACCCGGTACTGCATGGCGGTAAGCCGACTCTGCAACACCTCATCTGCTGGCCTGGCGTACTTCTTCTCCTCGGGCCGCCCCTTCCATGTCTTCTCAAGAAACCCCGCCCGGCCGGAACCTACTTTGTAGGCGTTATAGTGCAGCGCATTTTTCCGGTAATAGTCCTGGTGATACTCTTCGGCCCGGTAAAACCTGGTCCTGGGTAAAATCGCCGTGACCACCGGGCGGGCAAAAATACCCGACGCGTCAAGCTCTTTTTTTGAGAGTTGGGCTATGCGCTTTTCCTCCTCGCTGCCATAAAAAATGGCCGTTTTATAATGATTTCCACGATCGGCAAACTGCCCGCCGTCATCGGTGGGATCGATATGTTTCCAGAACACCTGGAGCAACTCGGCAAAGCTTATCACCTGAGGATCATAAACCACCCGTACCGACTCTATGTGGGAGGTGCGACCCGCCGATACCTCCTGATAGGTCGGATTTTCTTCCTGTCCCCCGGAATAACCGGCCGACACGTCAATCACCCCTTCAAGTTCTTCAAAAGGCGGCTCCATGCACCAGAAACAGCCGCCTCCCAGAATAACTTCCTTCTGTCCGGCAATGAAATTTTCAGTCACCGCCAGAAATGACACACCAAGCGCCACCACAACTGTTGCTGCTATCCATGAATACATTTGTTCCTCCATTGGCTGAGGGAAATGTTCAAGGAAAGAATAGGCACTTGTACCACCTCAGGCAAGTGATGGCCGCCCGGCTCCGCAAAAGACTGCAACTAACGGTTATGAAAACTGTTTTTTTTTGATATTTCCGGCGAATTTTCTGTTTCAAAAATAGGGCGCCATTGCTATAGTGCCAGTCATGAAAAAATCAAACAACACCAAACGGACCAAGTTTATATTTGTCACCGGCGGCGTCCTCTCTTCACTGGGGAAAGGGCTTGCTTCTGCAGCTATCGGTGCGCTCCTTGAAAGCAGAGGGCTCACCGTAACTTTCCAGAAACTCGACCCTTACATCAACGTCGACCCGGGAACCATGAACCCCTTCCAGCACGGAGAAGTGTACGTCACCGACGACGGTGCCGAAACCGATCTGGACATGGGCCACTACGAGCGTTTCACCAACGCGGTCATGGCCCAGAAAAACAACTACACCTCCGGCCGGATCTATTACAGCGTCATCTCCAAGGAACGGCGGGGCGAATACCTGGGCGGTACGGTTCAGGTCATTCCCCATATAACCGATGAGATCAAGCAGGCCGTCCTGCAGCTCGACGGCAGCGTCGACGTGGCGATCATCGAGATCGGCGGAACCGTAGGAGATATCGAAGGATTACCTTTCATCGAGGCCATTCGCCAGCTGCGCAGTGACCTCGGCCGTGAATACACCCTGTTCGTTCACCTTACCCTCGTTCCCTACATAAAGACGGCGGGGGAAGTGAAGACCAAGCCGACCCAGCATTCGGTTCGCGAACTACGGGCAGACGGCATACAGCCGGATATCCTGGTCTGCCGCACCGAGATACCGCTGGAGGACAGCCTCAAGGCAAAAATCGGCCTGTTCTGCAACGTACCAAAAGATGCGGTCATCACCGCCGTCGACGTCGACACCATCTATGAACTGCCGCTTCACCTGCACAAGGAGAGGCTGGACAGCAAGATCCTCGAACTGCTCAATATCTGGACCGGTCAGCCGAACATCAATTCCTGGGAAAAACTGGTACACAACATAAAAAATCCCCAGAACGAGGTGACCATAGCCATCACCGGCAAATACGTTGACCTTACGGAATCGTATAAAAGCCTGCACGAAGCCCTGATACACGGCGGTCTGGCCAACGGCACCAAGGTAAACCTGCAGTATATCAGCGCAGAGGACCTCGAGTCGAAAAATGTCGCCAGCCTGCTCGACGGCTGCGACGGCATTCTCGTTCCCGGCGGGTTCGGACGTCGTGGCGTTGAAGGCAAGATCAAGGCGATCAATTTCGCCAGAAAAAACAACATCCCGTTTTTCGGCATCTGTCTGGGAATGCAGCTGGCGGTGATCGACTTTGCCCGGGAGATGCTCGACCTGCCCAAAGCCAACTCCATGGAATTTGACGAGAACACCCCCGATCCAGTCATCTACCTGATCAAGGAGTGGTTCGATTATCGCACCAACCAGGTTCAGGTCCGTGATGAAGATTCTGATCTGGGCGGCACCCTCCGCCTCGGCGCCTATCCGTGTGTGCTTAACAAGGAGTCCAACGCATACAAGGCATACCGCCAAGAGGAGATAAGCGAGAGACATCGGCACCGGTTCGAGTTCAACAACGACTACCGGCAGCAGCTTGAAGAAAACGGCCTGATCATTTCCGGTACCTCTCCGGACAACAACCTGGTGGAGATAGTCGAGATCATCGACCACCCGTGGTTTGTCGGGTGCCAGTTCCACCCCGAGTTCAAGTCGAAGCCGATGCAGCCGCACCCGCTGTTCAGGGAATTTATCAGTGCCGCCCTGCGACATAAAACGGAGTAGCCCGGCATGGATGAAATATCCGTAAAAATCACCTCCCCCAACAGTGATGCGATCACCGTCGGCGACAACAGGCCGCTGCTGCTCATCGCCGGTCCCTGTGCTCTTGAATCGTACGAACTGTGCGCCAGAGTAGCGGAGAAAATGGCCGAGATCTGTGAACGGCTCGGCCTGTCTTACGTCTTCAAGGCATCTTTTGACAAGGCCAACCGGACCTCGCTCTCTTCCTACCGGGGCCCGGGCCTTGAGGAAGGTCTTGGTGCTCTTGCCAAGATCCGGTCGCAGATCGGCGTGCCCGTGGTTTCCGATATTCATGATTTCACCCAGGCCAAGGCTGCGGGTGAAGTACTGGACATCATCCAGATCCCCGCTTTTCTCTGCAGGCAGACGGACCTGCTTAAGGCTGCTGCTGAAACAGGTAAGCCGGTAAGTATAAAAAAAGGGCAGTTCGTCTCCCCGTGGGACATGAAAAACGCGGTGGATAAAGTGCGCGGTGGTGGCGGCAGGAATGTCATGCTCGTTGAGCGCGGTGCAAGTTTTGGCTACAACAACCTGGTGGTCGATATGCGCTCTCTTCCGGTAATGCGCTCCTTCGGGTGTCCGGTCATTTTCGATGCGACCCACTCGGTACAGCTTCCCGGCGGTGCCGGAGGGTCGTCGGGGGGGCAGCGGGAATTTATCGAACCGCTCACCAAAGGCGCGGTGGCGGCAGGCATTGACGGGCTGTTCATGGAGGTTCACCCGCAGCCGGACAAGGCCCTGTGCGACGGCCCCAACTCACTCGCCCTCGACGCGGTAGAGCAGCTGCTTGAAAAAGTCGTCCGAATCCGGAACGCGGTGGCATGACAATGTCCTCGGATTGCCCTTCCAGCCCAGGGAATTACCCTTCGGACTGTCAGGTACTGGAGAACTACCGGACCCGGGTACGGGAGAAAACCGGAGCCGAAACGGACCCTGCAAGAAAGCTCGCCCTTTCACGGGGCACAGACATAAAACTGCTGCTTCTTGACGTCGACGGCGTACTCACCGACGGCAACCTGCTCTACACCAGCGGAGGCGAAGAAGCCAAAGCTTTCAATACCCAGGACGGTTTCGGCATCAGGCTGCTCAGGGAAAGCGGCATCGAGACCGGTATCATCACCGCAAGACAATCGGAAATAGTTGCCCGCCGGGCCGAGGAGCTGAAAATCCGATACGTGTACCAGGGCCAGAAAAGCAAGAACGGTGCCTTCAGACAGATTTTAACCGACGCCGGGCTCAAGCCGTTCGAGGTGGCCTACATGGGTGACGACTGGCTCGACCTCTGCATCCTGGTCCAGGTCGGCCTGGCCATCGCCCCGGCCAACGGGGTGGACGAAGTCAAAAACGCGGCCCATTACGTTACCGAAAAAAGCGGTGGCTCCGGCGCGGTCCGGGAAGCCTGCAGCCTGATTCTCGAGGCCAAAAAAATGTTGCCGGGGCTTTTACAGAAATATACAAACCGATGAAACTGCATCGAAACATCATCTGGCTGATTCCGCTGCTGCTGTTTGCAACATTTCCCCTCTGGTCCGTACCTGTCGGCAAATTCCTCGCCCCCCGCGGAGGCTTCGACAAGCAGGTCGCGACAGAGGTTGGCAAAAAACATGACTTCACCCTCGACTCGGTAAAAATTACCCAGCATAAAAACAGCAAGGTCAGTGCGGTTATTATCGCGCAGAGAGCGCGTACCGGGGAAGACAAGGATCTGTTGCTGATGGACGAGGTGGACGCAGATCTCTTAGACGATGGCGGCAACGTCACCAAAATAGTTGCCCGCAGAGGGAGTTACAACACCACAACCGAACTGCTCACACTTATCGACGACGTGGTGGTGCACAAGATCTCGGACAACCAGTTCCTGTACACCGACCTCCTGCTCTACGACAACGAAAAACGAACAGTGAACTGCCCCGGTGCCACCCGCCTGGAAGCTGAAGGAGCGGTAATAAACGGTGGCAGATTTCACTACGACATTGACAGTGAGACCTACGTTATCGACAAAAGGGTCCACTGCCTGCTCAACCGGTTCGAAACTCCCTGAGATTGCCCGGGCATTTCTCTTCTCCCAAGATCTTCGCTACACCATGTGGCAACTTTCAACAAAGAAATCGGCGCCTGTTACCTGAAACCGGACATTGACATCCCACAGCAACATGCCAAAGGAGCTCTTTTCCGAGTTTTTCTGGATTGCCGGCCGGGGGTCCTGGCGGATCATCTCGGCAATAAGGGTCTTGATATCCCTGCCGGTCCGGAGCCGGTAGCTGTTACAAAATTCCACTGCGCTGTCGCTGAAGACCACTTCAGCTCCGGGGACCGCTCCATCTGCATATCCGGCAACGGCGTCGTCTATTTTGTCACAGTAGGGAACGTATGGCTTGATATCGATTACCGGGGTGCCGTCGAGGAGGTCGATTCCCGAGAGCAGGAGCACCGGCCCGCTTTTTCGCACCTCGATTCCCTCAAGCCTGACAGCGGAAAGACCCAGGTGATTGGGGCGGTGGGGAGTCCGGCAGCCGAAGACCCCGACCTTTTTCTTTCCACCGAGCCAGGGGGGGCGCACCATCGACTTCCACCCTTGGCAGACAACGGTGTGAAAGACAAAATGTATCCACACGTGGGAAAACTGGTCCAGCCCCCGAACCATCTCCTCCCGATTATATGGAGATATCAACTCAAGCTCGGCCACCGATGACTTGACCATGCCGGGTTGACGGGGAATACCGAATTTTTCTGTAAAACATGAATGAATCACACCAATCTGTTCAGCTACTATCTTCATCACCTATTCCCAATAGACACCCTACTTTTTTAACACGAAATTCAAAAATGTATTATTTTCTTGACACCCGCAGGAGAAGAGCTGTATTGTAACACACATTTCAAAATCGTGTTACAAACAAACTGGTGATCATATGCATATTTCTGAAGGTGTCCTAAGTCCTGCAGTGCTTGTTGCCGGAGGTGCAGTAACATTTGTCGGCACGGGTCTCGGCCTCAAGAGAATCGATTACGACCATATCATGACGGTCTCGCTTCTTACCGCGACCTTCTTCGTGGCGTCGTTGATCCACGTACCCTTAGGTCCGGGAAACATTCATCTGGTGCTTGGCGGGCTTATGGGGCTGGTTCTCGGCTGGTCCGCCTTTCCCGCTATCCTGATCGCCTTGCTGCTGCAGGCTATTTTTTTTCAATACGGCGGCCTGGTGGTCCTTGGTGCAAATACAACCGTTATGGCCCTGCCGGCCGTCGGCTGCTACTATCTTTTCCGAAAATGGATTGAAACCAACGGCAATAAACGGAAAATGGCTGCTTTTGCGGCGGGGTTTTTCTCGCCGCTGTTGTCTTCGCTGCTGATGGCCCTGGCACTGGCAACAAGCGACCAGGGATTTCTCCAGACGGCGCAGCTGGTGGTGGCCGCCCATATCCCGCTGATGATTATCGAGGGTGTGATAACCATGTTCATCATCCTCTTTCTGAGCAGGGTGCAACCGGAATTCCTCTCCATAGGCAAGTCATGAAAAACAAAACAAATCTGCTGTTATTCTTCTTTACCATCTGGTGTGTGTTGTCCGCTACTGTTTCGGCAGAGGCCCACAAGATCAGGGTCTTCGCCTGGGACGAGGCAGACGAGGTGTACACCGAAGCGAAGTTCAGCGGCGGCCGTGGTGCACAAAACGCTGCCGTTACCGTCATCAACCGGCAGACTGGTCAACCCGTGGTCACTGGAAAGACCGACAGCGAGGGACTGTTCATGTTTTCCCGCTCGCTTCTTACAGGTTCCGGCGCTACAGAGTTTGATATTGTGGTATCAAGCGGAGACGGACATAAAAACAGCTGGGCATATTCACTGACCGCCGTTGACGATACTGTCGCCCCCGCCGCTCCACCCGTTGCCGCTCTGCAAAAATCGACAAGCGCTCCACCCTCTCCTGACAGCAACGGCAACAGCGGTGTCTGCCGGGAACTTACCGCCGCCGAACTCGACCTCATTCTTGAAAAAAAGCTGGCGCCCATCAGGCGCTCGCTGGCACAGCAAAGTGAACAGGGGCCGTCACTCCAGGATATCCTGGGGGGGATCGGCTATATACTCGGTATCGCAGGTATTGCCGCTTATATGAAATCTTCAGGAAAAAAATAAACAAGGAGGTCGTAAATGACTCGCAGGACATCCGCACCCGTTGTCACACTTTTCACAGCAGTTTTGCTTATTTTACTGGGTCTTGGCTCGCCATCCCGATCCCATGCCCATTTCGGCATGGTCATCCCGGAACAACCCGTGATCACACAGCACAACAAGACAACCAACCTCTCTCTATCATTTTCCCACCCGTTTGAAAACATCGGCATGGACCTTGACGCTCCCGCAAAATTCTTCGTCACGGTAAACGGCAAGGTGCAGGATCTCACAGATACGCTCACCAGCTCTCAATTCATGGACCACAACAGCTGGAGTAGTGGTTTCAGCTTCAAAAGACCGGGAATCTACACCTTTGTCATGGAACCGTCACCCTACTGGGAACCGGCTGAAGATGTCTTCATAATCCACTACACCAAGACCATCATCCCGGCATACGGAGAGGATCAGGGCTGGGACAAGCCGGCAGGACTGCCGGTCGAGATCATCCCCAGGACCCGACCTTTCGGCAACTACGCCGGCAACAGTTTTACCGGGCAGGTTCTCATCGATGGCAAACCGGCACCGAACACCGAGGTGGAGGTGGAGCTTTACAACACCCGGCAACTGTCCGCCCCGTCCGATTACCACATCACCCAGGTGGTTGCAACGGACGACAACGGCATTTTTCATTTCACCTGTCCTCTCCCGGGATGGTGGGGCTTTGCCGCGCTGACCGAGGCTCCGTACACCCTCAAAGATAAGCAGGGCGCGGAAAAAGGCGTAGAGCTCGGCGGGGTACTGTGGACTTATTTCGATACTCCCTTAAACACTGAGCAGAAATAACAGCGAAGAGGTCATCCCCCATGATGGATGAACGTTTCACCCACGGCAACTCCCTGCTTCACAAATTATCCGCCAAGGTAAAGCTGGTAGTTGCCGTATTTTTTGTCGCGGTCATTGCCGTCTCCCAGAGCTTTACGGCGGTGACCGCCGGTCTTGTTCTGGCAGCCGCCCTCTTCATGACGGCCCGGCTTGACCTTTCTCCGGCAATGAAAAGGCTGGCCGGCGCCAATTTTTTCACTATTTTTCTCTGGATAACCCTGCCGCTAACCTATGGCGAGCAGACCACCGCAGTCGGTCCCCTGCAGCTGAGCCTTGACGGGTTGCGTCTTGCAGCTCTTATCACCCTGAAAACCAACACCATACTCCTGAGCCTGATGGCCCTGTTGTCAACCTCTTCCGTGGCAAACATAGGCCATGCCCTGAAAGCCCTGCACATCTCCGACAGGCTGTCGTTTCTGCTGCTGTTTTCCTACCGTTACATCTTCGTCATTCACCAGGAATATCTGCGCCTTACCAGGGCGGCGAGACTCCGCTGTTTTGTCCCCGGGACAAACCTGCACACCTACCGGACGGTGGGTTACCTTTTTGGCATGACGCTGGTCAAGAGCTGGAACCGGTCATCGAGGATCCACCAGGCCATGCTCCTGCGAGGGTTTGACGGTAAACTGATCCCCATGGACCAGCAGGCCATGACTTACCGCGACATCGTTTTCCTCCTGGTCGCGCTTACCGCAACGGGATCGCTTATCCTGCTGCAGCTTCTCTGACGCCCGCCCTCCTGCAAGAGCACAAATCGCCGCTATCTTCTTGCTTAATTGTATAGTAGGGTGGTATTTTGTCCTCCATACCCCCAGGCGAGACGGACTTTTTTCTACAACAACAGGTGCAACAGATGAAAGTTGGCATAATCGGTCTTCCCCAGACCGGCAAAAAAACTCTTTTCCAGGCTCTTACCGGCAACGAACTGAAAGAGCAGAGCGGCCAGGCAAAACCGATTCCCGGAACAACGGAGATTCTCGATCCGAGATTTGACCGGCTGGTCGATCTTTATGAACCCAAGAAGGAAGCGAGAGCCAGGATCGACCTGGTGCTGTTTCCCAAGATGGAACAGGAAAACATTGCCGGCGGCGAGATTTTCAAAGACATGGCCGACGTCGACGCCATATGCCACGTCGTAAGGGTCTTTGAAGACGACGCGGTGTACCATGCCGAAGGATCGGTCGATCCGGTCAGGGATGCGGAGATGGTCAATTCCGAGCTGATCATGCACGATCAGATCTTTGTCGAAAAACGCATCGAACGGCTGGAGTCCGCACTGAAAAAGATAAAGGACAAGACCCAGGCGCAAGAGCTCGAACTGATGCGGAAAATGCAGAACCACCTGGAACAGGAGTTGCCCCTGCGGCTGTTTGAGATCAGCGATGACGAGGAGATGATGATCCGCAGCTACCCGTTTATCACGAGAAAAGAGCTGGTTCTGGCGTTCAATGTCGCCGAAGACCAGCTCGGCGGCACCGCTGTTCTCGACCAGGTAAAAGAGCGGTGCCAGAACTTGAAAATAGAAGCGATGCTGGTCTGCGGCCAGGTAGAGTCGGAAATTGCGATGCTCGACTCCGAAGAGGAAAAAGAGGAATTCCTCCAGGACCTCGGCATTGAGGAGCCGGCTCTTGGCATCTTGACAAGGCTCTGTCTCAAAGCGCTGGGGCTTATCTCTTTTTTCACCGTGGGCAAGGACGAAGTCCGCCAGTGGCTGGTGAGAAAAGACTCACCGGCGCCGGTTGCCGCAGGGGTTATCCACTCAGACCTGCAGCGCGGTTTTATCCGTGCGGAGCTGATGAAGTATGAGGAGCTTATGGAGCTGGGCAGTGAAGCCGAGTTGAAAAAAGCGGGAAAAATGTATCTCCAGGGAAAGGATTACATCGTCGTCGACGGAGATATCCTCAATATTCGCTTTAAAGTCTGACCAGATATTTTTTCCTTTATCCCGTCGAGGTGACAGATGCTGCAGCTGCGCGAGGTGAGCTATACCTACCCCATGGCCAAAGAGCCGATTCTCAGCAATCTCAGTTTTACCGTGGAAGATAAAAAAGCTGGGATCATTGGCCCCAACGGGTGCGGTAAAACAACGCTGCTCCACATGATGGTCGGACTCATAAAACCCGATAAGGGCGAACTGCTTTTTCACGGCCGCCCCGTGACCACCAAACAGGATCTCAGGACACTGCGCAAGGAGGTCGGTTTTCTGTTTCAGAGCTCAGACGACCAACTGTTTTCTCCCACCGTCCTCGAAGACGTCGCCTTCGGTCCGCTCAATCTTGGGTTCAGCCCCGGGGAAGCCAGGGAAATAGCGGTGAGAACCCTGGAAGACCTTGGGTTGTCCGGATTTGAAGAGCGAATCACCCACAGGCTTTCCGGGGGGGAGAAAAAACTGGTCGCCCTGGCCACCATCCTCGCCATGCGGCCCAGGATACTGCTTCTCGACGAACCGACCAACAACCTCGATCCCAAGACCACCAGCCGGTTGATCGAAATCCTGCAGGACCTCGACCTTTACCAGATAATCATCTCCCACGACTGGGATTTCCTCAGCCACACAACCTCCGTCCTCTACATGATCGACCACGGGCACATTCATCGCTGCCAGAAAGACCATATCCACGTGCATCGCCACGTACATGCAGCAGGTGACCACCCCCACACCCACAACCTGTAACGCATGCAGACCTTCTTTCAGGCAGCAAAACACGCCGAAAGACCAGCGACGTCTGGCCGGACGCATCATACCGGTGCCAGACTACCCGCTTTTAGCCAGGGCCTGCCACTCCTGCGGATAAAACAAGAAATAAAGATACATGGAGACATACCAGCAGATAACCAGTGTCGCCATGTCGTGACTGGGGAAGTGGGCTCCCCGGACCTGCTGGGCCACCCCGAAGACAAGCCCGAGCATTAAGGCAAAAACAAGACCGTACACCCTGTAGCGACAACGATACTTTAAAAAGACAAAATAGAGGCTGACAAAACAATAGCCACCAGCCGCATGTCCTGCAGGAAAAGCATGTCCCGGAGGAGCCCCGTCGGGCACCTTGTCAAACAACCTGATATAAGGCTGTATGCCGCCGAACAGTTCCAGATCCCAGGGAGAATAGATATGGGTAATGTTTTTCCCAATGCCGACAAGGGCTGGGCCCAGTGCGCTGGCAACCAGAAAGTATATGCATATTTTTCGATATGAAGCCAGTTCCCTCCTCATATTTACCATGATAAAACCGGCTAACCAGACGAGGATGAACGACCTGTCAAGATATTGTCCTCCAGAATGGATGACGTCATCAAACAACCAATGATGGGTATAGGGCCAAAGTTGTCTGGTGGAATCGTAAAAGAAAGAGACCCACCAAATGTCAAACCCGCTGTATTCAGATATGATAGCCAGCGCGATGAGAACAACCGGCAGCAAATTCAGCAAAAGCAGGTGAGTCCTGCCCTCTTCCGTTTTTATCTCTTCCGTCTGCAACACACCGTAATCCTGTTGTTCAGATGTATGGATTATCCCTGGGGTCAACCTACTCTGTCGGCGTCGCTGCTGGTCCGGACTGCCGCTCGCTGACCTGGCTACAGCTCACAGCACTATTGTTTCCTGGCTGGATACGAGATCAAGATCCCTGTTGTACAGTTGCGTATCCACGTTGAATATCCCGAGCAAGGTGTGAAACAGATTGTCATGGCTGTAATGCAGGTCTTTATCCTGCCTGATTTTTTGCAAATCGACGACTTCCGCCATTCCACCGCCAAGCCACATCAAGGAGGCGACATGGGTCTGAGCGTCGGGAGCGATAACGTAGGGCAGTCCATGCAGGTAGATGTTGTTTTCGCCCAGACTCTCACCATGGTCGCTGTAATACAGCATGGCGGTATTGTATCCACCATCATACCCCCTCAAAAAGGAGATCACCCGCGACAGAAAATAGTCGGTATACAACAGCGCGTTATCGTAAGCGTTTGCTATTTCCTTGCGGCTGCATTTTTCCAGCTGATTGGTCCTGCAAACCGGTTGAAACCGCTCGAACTCCTTCGGGTATCTCTTGTAATAGGCGGGACCATGGTTACCCTTCTGATGCAGCACTATCAACATGTCCTTCCCCGGATGGTGAGCCACATACCGATCGAGCCCTGCGAGCATTCCCTCGTCCCGGCATTCGCCGTCGGCGCATACGGGATTGGTTGCGGGTGTCTGGAAATCCTCATACGGAACACGCAACGCGACTCCTTTTGAGTCCGAATTATTATCCCGCCAAAGTATTTCGATGCTTTTTGTGTGCGTCAGAACATCCAGGATATTTTCATACATACGCCCCTTTTGGGGAGAGTAATCCTCCCGGGTAAAAGAGGAAAACATGCAGGGGACGGAATATGCCGTTGTGGTTCCACATGAATACATCTTACTGAAATCAACTATATTTTCATTCTGCAACAGAGGATTTGTCTTTTTCGCATAACCGTTTAGCGAAAAGTGGTCGGCTCTTGCCGCCTCCCCCACCACCAGCACCACAAGTTTCGGCCGCCCGTTGTCCCTGCCGGGGACTTTGACCACCCGGGCATCCTTTCCCAGAGCAGCCATATCAGTCTTTTCTGAAGAAAA
Organism: Desulforhopalus singaporensis; assembly: GCF_900104445.1. Classification (GTDB taxonomy): domain Bacteria; phylum Desulfobacterota; class Desulfobulbia; order Desulfobulbales; family Desulfocapsaceae; genus Desulforhopalus_A; species Desulforhopalus_A singaporensis. The sequence goes on from NZ_FNJI01000003.1 coordinate 222,379, forward strand.
ATGTAACAGATCAGCCACATACTTCCCCGTGGAATAGAGATAGTATGACGGGTTTGTATAATAACGCAGCGGCTTGTGTTCCCTGAAAAATGAAGCAAAGTGTCCGCTGGCGCCAAGTATCATGGCAACAATGATCGTAACCGAAGCAACACATGTTATTATTTTATATATTACGGATTTCTTCACGGGAGGATATACCAGCTTCACCCGACAGACAAACAGGCTGGGGACAACACAGAGAAGCAAAACATACAAGCCCATTTTCCAGCTGAGCAGATCGAACGTCTCGGGCCAGTCGGTGGCAAAAACGCTCCGAACCATCTCATCATCCATAACGATATTGTAGTTATCCATGAAATATGCGGTCACAGAAGATATCAGCAGCAAAATCAGTAAGAGAGGTTTTATCGTATATTTCAAGGTGACAAGAGTGAGAACGAAGGTCAACAGAACCGCAAGCCCCACCGCTAAAAAGAGCAAAAAAACTATATTCTCGGAAGAGACCGGGAATATGGCAAACACATTGCGGAAAAAAGCAATATTACCGCACAGAACAAAAAACAGCGAAACCAGAATAATAAGTGTCGTTGGCCGCATCTCATATTTGTTTTTAAACATGCAGAAAGTTCCTTTAAGTGGTTGCATGGCGTTGACAATCCTGACCATCGGCAGCGGTCCCCGACTCTCCGCCCCCTGATTAAAAGCTTTATAGCAGGCAGATGATGAAGAAATAATGAAGATAACCGCCTGTTAAGGTGTCGCGCCTGCCTGGATGAAAACCTTCACCATTTCTTCATGGCGGCATGGTAAAATGCGGCGACAGGTTGCGACCGGATATGTTCCACATATGCGTACGGAGAGATGACTGTTACGCGCGACAGAGCGGCAAACCGATGATAAAGTGAGACGATGAGAATTCTGATTGTTGAAGACGAACGGACCCTGCTCGACCAGATCCTCCAGGCCCTTGTTCGACAGAAATATACTGTTGATACCGCAAGTAACGGAGAAGAGGCGCTGGAGAAGATCTGTGTCGAGTCCTACGATATTATCCTGCTGGACATCATGCTCCCGGAAAAAGACGGACTTGAGGTGCTTGCCGAATTGCGTGGAGAAAAAAATCCCACCCCCGTTCTGATGTTGACCGCCAGGGGGACCATTGAAGACAAGATCAAGGGGCTGGATGCGGGAGCCGACGACTATCTGGTCAAACCTTTTTCCATGGGTGAACTTCTTGCACGAATACGGGCCTTGCTGCGACGCGGCAGCGAGCTTGTATCACCGGTTCTGGAGGCTGGTTCCATCACCCTGGACCCGGCCAGAAGAGAGGTCAGAAAAGATGGAAATCCTGTTGAACTGACAGCCAAGGAATTCTCGATTCTTGAATTTTTGCTGTACAATCTGAATCGAGCGATATCCCGGGTGAATATCGCCGAACATGTCTGGGGCGATGAATTTGATCCCTGGACAATGTCCAATTCCATAGATGTGCACATCAAGAATCTGCGAAAAAAAGTCGAGGATTCCGACGGGAACATCATTCACACTGTTCGCGGGGTAGGGTATATAATCAAGGACGATGACAAGTGAAAATACGTAACAAGATCACTATCTGGATCACTGGCGCCGGCCTGCTGGCGGCCCTGTTTTTCTCCTGTGTCATCTTTTTTGAACTGATTGAACAACCTTTTGAACTGCTGGACAGGGACTTGGAGCGGCATGCGCTTATCGTCACCTCAAGCCTGTTTCCCAAAAGCGGCGTCCCCCCTTCCCGGTTAGAGACAGAACCGGTGACTTCGCGGGATAATATGTACTGGATCAAGGTATTTGACCAGAACCTGAAGAAGATCTACGCATCGATCTCCAGCCGGATTGTCGATATTCCTCTCAAGCCAGACGACAGGTATTATAATTTCAGACCAACGGCTCCTGCACAAGCAACAGATCTTACCCAGGACAGGCACACCAAAACCATTTTTCGCGTATGTGTCTTGACTGTCCCATATAAAGGAGGGGAGTATCTTGTCCAGATAGCAAGACCGATGGAAAAACTGTGGGAAGAGATCGTCGAACTGCTCCTTACCATCGGTGCCGGACTCCTTGTCTTTACTTTTGCCCTTGTTGTCATCGGATATTATGTGGCCGGCAAGATCCTGGAACCAATCGCGACCATCAACACCCTTGCACGGAAGATCAGCGACAAGACCCTGGACCGGAGAATCCCCCCCCGCGGAAATCAGGACGAGATACACGCCCTCTCAACTTCCCTGAACCAGATGTTCGACCGCTTACAGTTCTCCTTCCAGCGCCAGAAAGAATTCATCGCCAACGCCTCCCATGAGTTAAAAACACCCATCACTCTTTTGCGGCTCTTTTTCGACGAGGCCATACAGAACGAACAGCTGCCCGAAAGTTTCAAAACAAGACTGACCAGCCAGTCTGAGGCTGTGTTCCGTATGAATCAACTGGTGAAAAACCTGCTTGATCTGTCGATTCTCGAGTTCAACAACACGCTTGAACCGGAAATTGTCGACCTATCGGAATTGACATCAAGTATCTTTGAGGAATTTCAAGATATTATACAAAACAGGGACATCAACCTGTCGCTGGATATCACCGACAACGTCCATCTTCTGGCAGACAAGGAAAAGATACGCAGAGTCCTGATAAACCTGATCGACAACGCCATCAAATACAACCTGAAAGAGAAAGGGGAGATTCTTTTTTCCCTGCACCGGAAAAACGATTTCATCGTGATGAACATATCAAACACCGGCCAGACAATCCCTGAAGATGAGCTTGAAGCGGTATTCGACCAGTTTCACCGGGTTGAAAAATCCCGCTCCAAAGCGCTTGGCGGCTCGGGATTGGGACTTACAATTGCCAGGCAGATCGTAGAACTTCACCACGGAACGATTTCGATCCCCCCTCCAAGCCACCCTGCCAACCGGGTCCTGGTCGAAATCAGGCTTCCGCAAAAATGGGGTTGACCATTTTGGTCGCAAGATCCGTCACCTGTTACTGCGCGGCGTGATTATTCACAACAAGTACGGCCTTTTACAATCTATTTTTCTTTTGCCAGTACTGGTATTCATACGGCCATTCATCCTTGCGGTACAACATCAGCTGGCGCATCCTTTCCGCAAACCGCACCTTGCGCTCGGCAATATCAGCAGGGACGTTTTTTTTCCGCCAGTCGTCAACCAGCTTACGTCCAAGCGCCCTGGCCCTGACGACAATTTCATCGGGAAACTCATCACCTTCAAAAGAGCCCATGGTGGCCCAGACCGAACCCACCGGGGTAACACCCGTGGTGATCATGAAGTGGTTCATCATTTCGGCGATGGGGGCTTCATCCCCGCCTCCCGAGGTCACCACCGAAGCGCCATACCTGCCCTCGAACCCCAAACAGTGAATGACCCCGCAGCAGCGATCCATGAATGCTTTCAGCTGGGCACTGACGTTGAAAATGTAGTTCGGACTTGCCAGCACTATACCGTCACTGGCCATAATCCTGCCCATGATATCATCAAACTCATCGCGCTGCGGGCAGAATCCCTTCTTGTGACAGGTATCGCAGGCCAGACACGGCAACACCGTGCCGCCCGGTAAGGCGACCGTCTCGAATGTGGCGCCCTGCTGCTGAGCGGACTTCAACACCTCCAGCATCAGCCGGCCGGTATTTCCTTTCTCCTTTCTCGGACTCCCAACAATGCCGATAATCCTCATGACTCAAAGCCTCCCCTGTTTCCTGAAATATGGTGGCCACATGTTCCCGGTCAGCACCCGGGTACCTGTTGATAAATTTTCAGTTCCAATCTAGCACACCCCTGGCCGGTGGCTCAATCAAAACAAAAAAACACCCGCCATTTTAAATCGCCCCAGGTTATCCGGAGCACCCTGCGAATTTTATGGCCCCCCAGGAGTTATAAAAAGCCGGGCGAACCGCTTGCTCCCGCTTTTTCGTGGCTATTTCTTTTTGCCCGGTTTTGCCAACCTCTGCTTCAACCTGCTGTTTCTCTCCACCACTTCCTGATCCCCCTTATACCAGGAGGGAATATCGTCGTAATCGGGAACGCCGTCATCTATGAGATATCGGGCATTGGGATTTTTGGGAAATCCATGGTCCACTCCGCCGCAGCAGATAACAAAGAGCCCCCGGCCCTCCGCCTTGAGCGCCCGGCGGGTATCGTGGGAAACGCGAACAACGTCCCCCTCGGCAATAGGCAGCAGTTCATCGTCGAGCTGTAACAGCCCCTCACCTTTAATAACCATGTAGACTTCTTCCTGTTGCCGATGGGTGTGGGTAAACGTATACCCCTCATTGGGGCCAATGTTGATAAACCCAAGGGCGACCGCCTCCAGTTCGAGCTGTTTTCTCGGGCTCGTCAACCAGGGCAGGTTATCAAAGTCAAAGTGGCATTTGGTGAATTTTTTTCTCATGATAACAATAGGGAATCCCCCCTCCAGGAGTTTGATCGCCTCAATCTGAGCGATCGCGACAAAGACCTCTGGTAAGAGATATTATACACCAGTATGTACCGTGATAAAAAAATAAGCTCTCACCCGACAACGGGTGAGAGCTTATTTGGTGATTGCCGACGCCCTTGTACCGGCCTGGCTACAGCGGCACCCAGTCAGCCGTCAACAGTTTTAGTACATGCCGCCCATACCGCCTCCGGGCATGGCGGGAGCAGTTTTCTTCTGGGGTTTTTCGGCAATCATCGCCTGGGTGGTGATGAGCATGCCGGAGACGGAGGCCGCGTTCTGCAGGGCAAAGCGCACGACCTTGGCCGGGTCGAGAATACCCGCCGCAAGCAGATTTTCATACGTTTCGGTTTGGGCATTAAAACCAAAATCCTGTTCGCCCGCAAGAACCCTGGCCACGACCACAGCCCCCTCGACACCCGAGTTTTCAGCTATCTGCCTCAAGGGGGCGGTCAGCGCTTTCTGCAGAATTTTAATACCGTGTTCCTCATCCCCCCGTGTTTTAACCGCGCCGAGAGCCTTGATGCAGCGGACAAGTGCGACCCCTCCACCAGGCAGCACCCCTTCCTCGACCGCTGCCCGGGTTGCGCTGAGGGCATCTTCTACCCGTGCCTTCTTTTCCTTCAGCTCGATCTCAGTGGCTGCGCCGACATTGATGACGGCGACACCGCCTATGAGCTTGGCCAACCGTTCCTGGAGTTTTTCCCGATCGTAATCGGAGGTGGTATCCTCGATCTGCCTCCGGATCTGCTTTATCCGGCTTTCTATTTCACTCTTGTTACCACCACCATCGACGATGGTTGTATGGTCCTTGTCGATCTTTACCGATTTACAGCTGCCGAGCTCGGAAAGTCTGACCTTGTCGAGTTTGACACCAAGATCCTCACTGATTACCTGGCCGCCGGTCAGGGCGGCAATATCTCCCAGCATGGCCTTGCGGCGGTCCCCGAACCCAGGGGCCTTCACCGCTACGACCTTCAGGGTGCCGCGCAGTTTATTCACGATCAGGGCGGCAAGGGCCTCGCCATCTACATCCTCGGCAATGATGAGCAGCGGTTTTGCCGCCCTGGCGACTTCCTCAAGAAGCGGAATCATATCTTTCATCGAGGATATTTTCTTCTCATGGAGCAGAATTGCCGGCTCTTCGAAGAGAACTTCCATCTTTTCCGAGTTTGTGACAAAATAGGGGGAAATGTATCCCCGGTCAAACTGCATTCCGTCAACCACCTCAAGGGTGGTCTCCATCGACTTTGCCTCCTCGATGGTAATAACCCCCTCCTTGCCCACCTTGTCCATAGCATCAGACAGCAGCAGGCCGATGGTATCATCACCGTTGGCGGAGATGGTCCCCACCTGGCTAATCTCCTTCTTACCCTTGACCGGTATCGATATTTTCTGCAGTTCTTCAACCACTGCGGCAACACCCTTGTCGATGCCCTTTTTCAACTCCATGGGGTTGAGGCCCGAGGCTACCAGTTTCTGGCCTTCCTGGAAAATAGCCTGGGCAAGCACCGTCGCCGATGTGGTACCGTCCCCGGCCACATCGTTGGTCTTGCTCGCCACTTCCCTGACCATCTGGGCACCCATGTTCTGGTACTTGTCTTTGAGCTCAATCTCTTTGGCAACGGTAACGCCGTCCTTGGTCACAATCGGTGCACCCCAGGATTTTTCAATCAGTACATTTCGCCCCTTCGGTCCCAAGGTAACCTTGACCGCGTCGGCTAGGACATTCACACCCGAGAGAATGGCTTCACGGGCCTTGGCATCGTAGGCAATAATTTTTGCAGGCATGGTATGTATCTCCTTATTCCTTTATGAAAACAGCCAGTATGTCATCTTCGCGCATGATTGTGCAGTCGACCCCGTCGATCTTCACATCTGTCCCTGCGTATTTACCAAACAGTACCCTGTCGCCTTCGCACACCTGAAGCGGGATACGCTCTTTGCCCTCTGCAGTTTTGCCGGGGCCGACGGCTACCACCCTGCCTTGCAGCGGTTTCTCCTTAGCAGAATCAGGGATAAAAATACCTCCGCTGGTTTTCTGCTCCTGTTCCTCTCTCTCCACCACGATTCGATCATTAAGCGGTTTGATCTTCATGATGCCTTCCTCTTTTTTCAGATAACGTTGTTGTAATGGGAAATTCCCGGTCCATCATTTACACTATTTCACATAAATGACCGTTGGGGCATGTCGCAAACGGACGTTGCGACGGGTGAGTCCTTACCGGCTGTAGAAAAATAATATCGGTTTGTTACCTGTCAAGATTGGCCAAAATGAAAAAACAACCCTTGAACACAACTTCCGCACCACCAAGAAAACAACGAAACAACGAAAACATAGAACACCAAGTAAAACAGTACCCTGGGAACCCTCACGGGACACGGGGAGTCTGCTCGTTTTTCACGGTTTCTCAGGCAGGTAACGGGACGGTTGTTGGTCAGAATGGAGGACAACGGAGAGTGGATACAGCTTTTCATCATGAAGCCGCTGCAGCCGGCCTGCTTGCACAACTACCCGCTAGGGAGTAAACTTTTTCCTACAAAGTGTCAGTAACAAGTGCACAGCAGCGCTGCCCGCCGCTTTCGGAACCGGACGGCAGCCCCTGAACAAGCGGTAAAAGGTACATGCAATGGTGGTGTCACACGCGAAAAGGAAAACTCCCGCCCCTATCCGTTGTCTGATCGTGGACGACGAGCAACCCGCACGCGACGAACTGCGATATCTGCTCTTACAGCACGACGATATTGATATAGTCGCGGAAGCCGACTCTGCTGGCAAAGCAGTGGAGGCAATCCGCCGGTATAAGCCGGACCTGGTCTTTCTCGACATCCAGCTACCCGGACGCAACGGTTTCGAAGTCATACGCGAACTCGCCGGTGTTACGAACATGCCGCTCTTCGTTTTTGCCACCGCCTACGACAGCTATGCGGTAAAAGCCTTTGAAGAGAGCGCGGTGGACTATATCATGAAGCCGCTCTCGGAGAAGCGGTTAGCCATTACCCTGCAGCGGGTCCGGAAAATGGTTGCAGATTCCTCCAGTGGCCGGGAGGAGCTCGGGTCAGCCTTGCAGGCTTTGCTCAACCAGATCGAATCGCCCAGGGAGCGAATCAAGGTATCGGTGGAAAAAAACGGCAGGATTCAGCTGCTGACCCCCGAAGAAATCGTCTACTGCTCGTACGAAACGACGGGAATTGTTGTCCATACCCGGGACGATTCGTCGCCGATTTACGGTATCTCCACCATGGACCGGCTGGAGGAACATCTCTGCTCCTTATCATTTTTCTTTCGGGCTCACCGCTCGGTCCTGGTAAACCTTGACCATATCAAGGAGTTCAGCCCATGGTTTAACGGTAAATACAACCTGACCATGGACGATGCGAAAATGTCCGAGATAACCGTCAGCCGCACCAGGGCAAAAGCCTTCAAACAGCGTCTAGGAATCTGATGTCATGTCTATCTCCGCATTGATCACCTTTCTACTCAAACATGTCGGCATTCTTATCGCCGGCGCATTTATCCTGCTGAATATTTCCCCAGTACAGGAGCTCAATTTCAGGCGCGGCTCCGGTTACAATAAGCTGTTCCTGGTTTTCTTTTTCGGGATTTTCGGTGTTCTCGGCACCTACAGCGGCAACGCCATTTTCAACTCCTATGCAAATCTGCGGGCCATGGCGGTAATTCCAGCGGGACTCTTCGGCGGACCGATAGTCGGCCTTGGGGTCGGCCTCATTGCCGGCGGTCATCGCTTTCTCATCGACCCCTGGGGGTTCAGCGCCCTGCCCTGCGCTATTGCCACTATCCTTGAAGGGTTGGCTGCCGGTTTCATTCACCTGCGTTACCCGGACAGGAATATGAACTGGAATCTCGCCATGGTGCTCGCTTTTGTCGGCGAGTCGATGCATATGCTCCTGGTGCTGCTGCTGTCCCGCCCTTACGAGCAGGCCCTGGAGCTGGTAAAACTGATAGCGTTGCCGATGATTATCGGCAACGCTCTGGGGGCCGGGCTCTTTATTCACGTCATCAAAACCCTCTATACCCACCGGGAAAAAAAAGACTCGACCCAGGCCCAGAGGATTTTCGACATCGCCAACAACACCGTCCGGCACCTGCGCAGCGGGCTGAACAGTACCACCGCAGAAGCCACAGCTAGAATAATCTACCGCAGACTCCGCGTTCCCGCAGTGGCGATTACCGATCATTCCCATGTACTGGTACACGTCGGCCTCGGCAACGACCACCACCTCGCAGGAGAACCCATTGTTACCAGTTCCACCAGAAAAGTCATCCAGACCGGCACTCCGATATTTTTGCGCAAAAAAGACGCAATAGGCTGCGACCGCCCGCAATGCCCCTTTCATTCCGCAATTATCGTCCCGTTGAAAAAGGGGGGAAGAATCGTCGGAACGCTCAAATTCTACGGTTCCCGGACCGCCGAGCTCAACCGTATTCAGTTCGAGGTCGCCCGCGGCCTGAGCGACCTGCTCTCAATCCAACTCGAACTGGAGGATATTCAGGTCAAGGACCGGCTTCTGGCCCACGCCGAGATAAGGCACCTCCAGGCTCAGATCAACCCGCACTTCCTCTTCAATTCCCTGAACACCATTGCATCTTTTTGCCGAACAGCGCCGGACAAGGCGCGGGAACTGATCCTCGACCTGTCGCTCTACATGAGGAAAAACCTCGACTCCAGCCGCGGTTTCATCAGGCTCGCCGACGAACTGGCTCAGATCAATTCCTATGTAGCCATTGAAACAGCACGTTTCGGCGACAAGATCAAAGTCAACCTGAACATTGAGCCCGGATGTGAGGATTGGGCGATTCCGCCGCTGATTATTCAACCTCTGGTGGAAAACGCCATAAAACACGGAATCGCCGCCAATGAAAACGGCGGTACCATCTCTCTTGGTATTTTCCGCAATCTTGATATGCTGGTGGTGATGGTGGAAGACGACGGCTGCGGCATTCCCGATAATATTCTCGCGACTCTGCTTGATCACCGCGACCTCGAATCCCATGCCGAAGGGATCGGCCTCAGAAACAGCAATAAACGGCTAATGCATATATACGGCCCTGAATATGGTATGGAAATTACCAGTTCTCCCCAACGGGGCACATCCATCTCCTTTAATATTCCCAAGGCGGCAAGCCGCGGCCTCACCAGCGAGGCTGAGCTCGCAACAGACAGGGCCTGAGCCGGTGTCACTATTTACTTCACCAGATACCCGACCGGACCTATTTTATCCGCTCATGGTTCAACACTTTTTCAACCCGATGCATTTCAGCCTGGAATCCCGACCATCCAGCCCGACAAACCTACGTTTCAGCGCCAAGTTATAGGCAACCGTACAGCCACCGGTTAGGGTACGCGCCATAATCAACTTATCTCTTTGAGATACGTGATCCACGCGTGGCTCACGCTTAAATTTCACACATCGGGAGGGATGTACTATGGTTTTTTTTCTTACCTGCGTGGGGTTGCTTATTCTTGGTTACTTCACCTACGGCGCTTTCGTCGAGAAAGTTTTCGGCGTTGACCCCAAACGTCAGACACCCTGTATGACCAGAGAAGACGGTGTCGACTACATTGCCATGCCGACCTGGAAGGTCTTTTTCATCCAGCTCCTGGATATTGCCGGACTGGGTCCAATTTTCGGCCCGATTCTCGGTGCTCTCTACGGCCCTTCCGCTCTGCTCTGGATTGTTGTCGGCTCCATTTTCGCCGGCGCGGTACATGACTATTTCAGCGGCATGCTCTCTATTCGCAGCGGAGGTAAATCCATTCCGGAGGTTGTGGGCGACATTATGGGCATGCCGGCCCGCCAGACCCTGCGTATATTCTCGGTAATCCTGCTCCTGCTTGTTGGCGTGGTCTTTATCCTGGGACCGGCAAAACTGCTCAGCAACCTGACCGGCTTTAATGTTCAGCTCCTTATCGGCGCTATTTTCCTCTACTATTTTATTGCCACGGTTCTTCCCATCGACAAGATCATCGGCCGTCTTTATCCGCTCTTTGGCGCGCTGCTGCTGTTCATGACCTTCGGTATCATGGGTGGCCTGCTTTTTCACGGTTATGAAATTCTCCCCAACCTTGATTTCACCGCCAACACCCACCCGGGCGACAAGGCCATCTGGCCGCTGCTCTTTATCACTTTGAGTTGCGGGGCAATCAGCGGCTTCCACTCGACCCAGTCACCCCTTATGGCCCGCTGTGTAAAAAATGAGAATCTCGGTCGCAAGGTATTCTACGGCTCCATGATCATCGAAGGCGTAATTGCCCTGATCTGGGCAACCGTGGGGATGTCATTTTACAACACGCCGGAGGCTATGAATGCAGTGATTGCGTCAGGTTCACCTGCCGCGGTGGTTAATGAGGCGTGCAACACCCTGCTCGGCCCGGTGGGCGGCTTTCTGGCAATCATGGGCGTTGTTATTCTGCCTATCTCCAGTGGCGATACCGCATTCAGGTCCACCCGCCTGATTATAGCCGAGACCTTCAGAGTCAACCAGTCCCAGGCCGCCAAACGTCTGCTCATCGCAGTTCCGCTGTTTTTGGTCGCTTTTCTCATCACCCAGGTAGACTTCAAGATCATCTGGCGCTATTTCGGCTGGTCCAATCAGATGCTTTCCATGCTGGTACTCTGGAGTGCGGCCATTTACCTGGCCAAGAAGAGTAAGTTTCACTGGATCTGCACCATTCCTGCGACATTCATGACCGCTGTCGATGCGGCCTTTATACTGCAGGCCCCAATCGGTTTCAATCTGCCGGCAGCACCGTCTAACCTAGCCAGCGCAGTTGTCGCACTGGCAACTTTTTCCCTGTTTTTGATCTACACCAAAAAGCCCGCTGACATGACCAGCAACCAAGCGGAGCCGGAGGGCTCGATGTAAAAGTCTTTTGCCAGCCTGGTCTCAAGGAGGGCTTTGCAGTGACTGCGGAGCCCTCTGCTGTTTTCCCCCTCACCGTACCCTTGATAAAACTTCCCGGCATCTTGTTACCGATTCATCCGGTCTTCTGAAACATTTTTCAGTTCACCTATGACCTGCAGGGTAAGTTCTTCAACGTTACTGAGAACCTGCCTGAGTCCGCACCTGGTCAGGTTGTCCCAGTGCATCCCGGCGGCAACGACTACCCTGGTATTGAGGTCGGCGGCAATTTTTTCCGCCATTATTTTTGCTACCTCATCATCCTTATGTCCCACATAGCAGAAAACTGAAGCCGTGGCCGATATTTTGTTCGGCTCCTGCAGTTTTGGCCGTGGTTGAGCCATTGCCACAGCGCCGATATGGGGTTCTCCTCCCCAGACGGCCACCAGGAAATCCCTGCCCATTCGCCGACACTGAGCAAACACTGAATAACCTCCCGTTTCCACACTAAGTACAGGGGATTTGTCGTCCATACCGTTGATACCTCAGGAAAATCTTTTCAGGTGAGTTCAATCGTTCACCCACCGCCTTAAAAACCTTGCCAACTTTTACGACCCGGTGTTTCAATGCCGATCCTGTGAAGGAACCTGTAAACGCTTTGATCTATCATCTCTTCAATGGTCAGCGGCTTATTGTATAGAGCCGGTACCGGAGGAAATATAATTGCGCCACTTAGGGCAGCGAGGTCCATCAAGCGCAAATGCCCCCGGTGTAAAGGGGTCTCACGGACAACCAGGACCAGAGGTTTTCCCTCCTTGAGCATGACATCGGCGGCGCGGACAATCAGGTTGTCAGAGAGCGAGTTTGCAATAGCGCCCAGGGTGCGCATTGAGCACGGCGCTATGATCATACCGTCAATACCGTATGATCCCGACGCGATAGTGGCCCCAATGTCTTTATTATCGTAACGGCGGGTTGCCAACCCCCGGACAGACTCGATCGTTCTGCCGGTTTCGTGAGCTATTGTTATTTCCGCCGCTCCGCTTATCACCAGATGAGTCTCAACTCCCAGAGAATTGAGAATCTCCACAGCCCTGATACCATATACAGCCCCGCTCGCACCAGTTATACCAACGGTGATCTTCCGGTGGTGCAGATGTTTTTCCTGAATCAGACCATCCATCTATTTTCCTCCCCTGTTTCCATCCCTTCCCCACGACCCGATGAACACGACAATATGTTTGACATACACTCACTCTCCATGCTATTCTCTTTTCACGATACCGTTAATGATTTTATTTCTCTTATTTTGAGAATAATATTTTTTTTATAAATTTCCAACAACAAATACGGTTTTCACGGCAACCGAATACACAAAACCCGTCAAGACGTACCAAAGGATGAAATAACCACTGGCAACAATCGGTCACCTGGAGAAATCAACATGAAAAACGATTTCAATGTTATTGGCAAAAGACAGCCCAAACTCGAGGCAATAGAGAAAGTCACCGGAAAACTGAAATATTCCGGAGACCTGCAATTCCCAAACACGCTGCATGTTAAAATTCTTCGCAGCCCCCATGCTCACGCCAACATAAAGTCAATCGATACCAGTAAGGCGCTTGCCTTGGAAGGGGTTGAGGCAGTTATCACCCATGAAGATGTACCCAAGGTTCCGACCATGCATCAGTTTCTGTTCCTGCCGTCGGTAATGTATTACGACAGCTTCCTTCTGGAAAAAAAGGTTCGTCATTTTGGTGACCGCGTGGCGGCTGTCGCCGCAGTGACTCCCGAAATTGCCAAGCAGGCTCT
>NZ_FNJI01000089.1 GCF_900104445.1 Desulforhopalus singaporensis
TGGTCATGCCAATCCCGCCGACCAGGGGACGCGGAGTGGTGTGGACCTTCCTGGCGTTGGGATGATCGATGAGGCCGATACGGGTGGCAATCCCGATTAGCTTCGGAATAATAAACAATGATCCGAAAAGGGCCGCGAGAAAGACAAGGACGTAACGTAACTCCGAAGAAATCATAAATTTCTCATATATCATGTTAAGAGCTTCAAAATGCTCATAAAGAATTAAGACAAAACCTGGTCAGCCGACATTTTTACGGCGCAGGATTGTTTTTAACATGCTGTATTTGTTCTATTATTTATCAAACCTACCGCTGCCTGCTTATCCGACGGATAAAAACGTCAAGGACGGCATGACATTACTCTTTTCCGAATTGTTAGGCAATGAATAATTATTTATTCATCGAGGATTTGTAATTGACTGCTCATGTAACGATACAAATACTTTCAAAAAATTATTAAACAACAATATGATATTGAAAAATCGCTAATAATGTTCATTTATTAGGTATTAACACGAAACTCAATAAGCAGACATTAATCCAACTTAATGATCGCTAAGACATTGAATTTTGGGAACACCAAGCAATCGATATGTCGGGTATTTAATGTAGGCGTAAATAAGGTATTTCCCACACAGATAATAGCACAAATTCTCAAAATAGATTCATTATCAACCTATTTTCAACCTGGAATCATTCTATAATTGAGTGCTTTTTTTTCCAAAAAAATCAATCACGGTACCCAGACAATTCCAGTAAATTGCATTTTGTGTTACACTGCATCTCTGTCTTTTTCGAAATTTAAAAAGTAAAATAGAAGCCCACTACGCTTAGGCTTTTAAGGAACAAATCAAACCTGGGACAAGACGGGGACGAAAATTATCGTTTAAAAAAAATACATGTCGCTGGATCTTTTTGAAAACACGATTTCTTCACTTCCTGTACAACCACAGCACATAGTATAGACATCTGACTTTTTGGTCCGGGCCACGTCCGCCTGGCCAATAAAAATCAAAAACAGCCTCACCAAGTCTTTCTTCTTTGAAACTGTAGTACCCTGCCGGTGCATCAGATACCAACGGACCGCTGGTTGCAGCATGAGCCGGCAAAGCTAAAGTGGTAATCACCGGATATGACCATCGTTCCGGCAAAAGTTAAATTCCCGCTCTAACACCGCCCCCCCACAGCTATTTTTTTAAATCTTATTACCACTGATGTTCAACTTATCAATTTTTCCCAGGGGAGTGTCACTATGATACCCCGGGTATGTCATAATACCTCAAATTCGGTTCTTCAGGATCAATCGAACTTCTCGGTATCACCCGTATTGCTGGTTCGTGGACGAGGAAATGCAAGGTGAAGAGTTTCCACCTCAAAAAGTCGTGACTTTTTACATAATTCATTGACTTCAGAGCCTCTATAAATCCAACTCTCATATCAAAAGTACGCTTAATTTGAAGAAACAAACATTCTGGTGGGTAAACGACGACTTGGCGCAGAAGGTAAAACTCCCTTTATAGCTGCCCTCGAACGTAATGAAAAAAAAAAAATCAACCCTTTTCATACTTTTTAGTCGTATTGGTGCCTTTTCTATTGATATGATTCAACGCTTGGGGAAAGGCACCTCATCCCTCAATCTCTGGTTGTTCCAGATGGCCTTGCATGTTTTGCCGGTTTTCAATCCATCGATCAAAACAATTTTTCAATTAATACTACCAGCTGATACAAAAATTCAGATTTCACTTTTTTGACTGGCTCAACCCGGTCATTGACGATGTGAAAAACGCTGTGTTGAGTACTCATCATGGCATCTGCCACAGACATTTGCCACTTTACCTAGGTGAGTTTTGTTTTTCATTCAATCGTCGATTCAATATCCCTCGATTATTGAATCTCTCTCATCTATTACTCTATTAAATAAAATTCAATTCCTGAGAGACAGTTAGGGCGTGCAGGAGCGTAATTATCCTCCTCCTTTTTTTTTGACTTTATCTTTCTGATATCTCATATATTTTTATATTTGATACAGTTACTTGTAATTCCCCACAACTAATTAACGCATTGTGGAAATACGACCATGTCTCTTATAGATAAATATCTATTTTTACAGAGTAAATTAGCAAACAGATTTCTTTTGTCTTGATTTTTTACCTCAGCCCAGAAAACGACACGCCACTCCCTAGAAAATGTTTGTAATAACAAGAGTGGCAAAGAGTTAACCCTTACTCTTATTAGAGGTATAAATCATTATCATGCCAAAGTTATTATTAATCACAGGTTAACTCATGACCCTGTTATAGCTCTCAAGTCGATTCAAATTGTCCGATATCTATGAAGCGCCCTATATCACTCTTTGAGATATTGCAGCAAGCTCCGGCCGTGTTCACTCAGTGGGCAATTCGTCCAGGTCTTTTTGCAAGTAATGGAAAAAAGAGGTTACTGCAATGATGTAGTAATAAGTTATAGATTTTGAAGGTAAAAATTTGTGGTATCTGGTAGCTATCTCGGGAAAGTGGGTTCGCAAATCTCATTTATATGTAGTTACAGCTCTTGAAATCCTGATATCCAGGTATTTTTAGGTTCAGCACTTACGCGAGACTAGATTAAACAATTTCGTCATAAAGCAATAGATCGTTTGAGTATGATCATACTGGGTACCTTTACGCACACTTCGTCGACCACTCAGCGGGCAAATAGTAGAGATACTTTTTTTGCTTTCTTAAATGATATACATCAAATATCAATAGCCTATCTCAACAATTATACCTTATGTTCAAGGCATGCTGGATTTGAAATCTATTCGCAATCATAAGCTATTACTACTTTAATGTTTTTGTAGTGAAGGTTGTCTCCTTGCTGGATAATGCTGCAAACATACAATCATTTCAAAATTGTAAGCATCTACTAACAGGCTTCATTACAAGTTTGTGAGATGTAGGCTTCAATACTAAAGTGTTCTCTTAAAAAGCAAACAAAATCAATTTTGTCTTTTTGGTGAAATCAAAATTTTTATTTTTTAAAATATCAATTGCACAGAAAATAGTGGGTTCACTATCTGAATACAAATATCATACAATTAATTTTACACTTTATTATGAATTGACCGGAGAGGATTAGCAGCAATATATTGGCACAAGAGAATTGAAAATTCTATTTATATTTCCATGGTTTTAATTGAATTATTAACGCTTTAACTCAAAGCCACTTTATCTGTCCTAGGATGATAGTTTTGTTCTAGTAAAAATATTCTTTTATAGATCAAAACCATTATTTTCCAAAGTACTATATGTACTCTACGTATCATCATATTTCTAACAAGCTTTTAAAGTACAGAGAGAAACCATTTTGCATTTGGTGAAAGGGTTAATACCAAACGGCCTGTATGAAACGTCTTGATTTTTTCTTTTTTGATAAGCATACATAACCTGATAATATCAATAGCATCGGATCAAAGATTAAACTCGTATTAATCCAGCTATTCCCGTTTTAGCGACTTATTCGCCAAAGACGCAACTCTTCATGAGGTATCAGAGGTTGTCATGATGAATTTTAAAGGAGCAAGGCT
>NZ_FNJI01000029.1 GCF_900104445.1 Desulforhopalus singaporensis
CGAACCTCGATCATCGTGACCACAAATCTCAGCTTTAGAGAGTGGTCACAGGTTTTTGGGGATGCGAAGATGACGACTGCACTACTTGATCGTTTGACACATCATTGCGACATCGTAGAAACCGGCAATGAGAGTTATCGGCTGAAAAATAGAAAATAAGTTCATCATTTACTATCCGCCCCAGTTGAGTTCTGCCGCTCCGACGAGCATTTTGGTGGGCCCATTCTCGCGCCAGAACTCAATTGGGGCTACCTTGAGATGAAAGCTTTAAAATAACAGGATTAATGGAACCCCCTTTTTACTTTTTGGGGGTCATTTTTGGACGCTGACAGGGGGTCAATTTTGAATGCTGATTGACAATATTTGCTCAATATTTAGGTATCCAACTCGTTGAGGCTGGAAGAGGCCACTGCAAAGTCTGTCTGCCACTTAAAAAACATTTTCTGAATGCTGCTAACGTTGTTCACGGTGGTGTGATTTTCGCGTTAGCCGATGTGCCCTTCGCAATTGCATTAAATAGTCATGGAAAGTTGGCATTGGCAATAAATGCTCATATTTCTTTTTTAAAGAGTAAATCTGATGGCACTCTCTACGCAGAAGCCAAAGAGATTAACGAACCGCATCGATTAGGTGCTTATGATGTTCTGGTGGAAAAAGGAGAAGTAATCGCCAAGTTTAGTGGAATGGTCTACCGGAAAAAATAACGTATTCTCTTAAACAACAATATCTACTGTCCTATAGCTGTCCTGGAAGCAAAACAGCCACTCAGAGAAAAGTCTCTAAGTGGCTGTTTTTATTGGAGCCAGCAAGCGGGATCGAACCGCTGGCCTGCGCTTTGCGAGAGAATAGCACCGTCAAGATTAAAAGACTTGTCAGGCAAGGTGGAAAGTTGTTAATACGATCTCAGGACCGAGAAAATTACCCTGACTACGAGGCTGAGGAAGACTTCTATCTGATCGGTCGGGTTATATGGCTAGGCCATGAGGTGAAATGAAGCATTTTTTCAATCTTTCTGCATCGCTATGGATAATGAATCGAATAATTTAGAAAAAATTGGCTTTGACAAGTGGTTGCTGGAACGAGTTCCTGCTGAAAGCCTCGAACAATTCGAAATAGCAAGAGTGGTCGCTGTTCACAAAGATAGCTATACCATAAGCAATGGAGAAGTTGAGGTTTTATCGGAGTTGATAGGTAAAATATTATTTAGTGCTAACTCACCAGTTGAATATCCAGCGGTGGGAGATTGGGTTCTTGCCAATTTTTATGACAACAATACATTCGCAATAATCCACAAAATCTTGCCTCGCAAGTCTTTATTAAAAAGAAAAACACCAGGAAAAAAAGTCGACTTTCAGTTAATTGCCGCAAATATCGATGTTGCATTTATTGTCCAGTCTCTAAATGAAAATTTCAACCTCCGGCGCCTGGAACGTTATTTGGTGATGGCTAACGAGAGTCAAATTCAACCAATTGTACTTTTGAGTAAGAGTGATCTGCTTGATAACGAAGTTATAACAGGGATAACAGAAGATATTAATAAGATTATGCCAAACTTACGAGTTATCCCTTTTAGCAATAAAAATGATTCCTGTTTAGACAATGTAAAAGGAATTATGCAAGCAGGTCTAACATATTGCCTACTGGGATCATCTGGAGTAGGCAAAACAACCTTAATCAACAATTTATTAGGTGAAGAAAAATATATTACTAAAACAGTTAGTAAAAAAGAGAGTAAAGGAAAACATGCTACAACGCATAGGCAACTGATCAAACTGGATTCTGGAGCACTAGTAGTAGACACACCAGGAATGCGTGAACTCGGAAATTTATCGGTAGCTTCAGGACTTGAAGAAACTTTTTCCGATATTTTCGAACTTTCAGAAAAATGTCGGTTTAGGAATTGTAAGCATGTTAACGAAAAAGGATGCGCAGTATTAAATGCTGTGGAAGATGGACAACTATCTGCGAAGAGGTACCAGAATTATATAAAAATGACTAAAGAATCTACTTTCAATGAAATGTCATATTTTGAAAAAAAGAAAAAAAATAAACAGTTTGGAAAATTCGTTAAAACTGTCATGAAACATAAGAAAAGTCGTGGATATTAATTTGGTCGGTAAACAGTAGCTTTTAGTCCACGGATTTCACAAAAACACATAGTAATTTTTAGCCATATATTAAAATATATTGTATGCTTAAGATAGATAAAATACATAAAAACGAGTGGTGTTTTTCTGAGCCATATGACAGCAGAAGCTCATTTGAAGAGTTTGAAGTTGTATTGGAATTAATGGATGCTGGAAAATTAGAGCAATCAGAGAAAAAACTAAAACATTTTATAAAAAAACACCCTTATCACATTGATGCATGGCATCATCTTTCTCTCATATATGCATGGCAGGGTTTTGAACTCGAAGCATACCTAGCAGCCAGGGAAGCAGTCAGAATCGGTGTTGAAGCACTACCAACAACATTCAAATGGAAATCAAGCAAAATAGAATGGGGACATTTAGAAAATAGACCTTTCTTAAGAGCATGTCATCACTTAGGCTTAATTCTTCATGAGAGAAAAGAAACTGAAAAGGCGATTGAAATATTTGAAAAAATATTATCTGTATGTCCGAACGACAATATCGGCATAAGGCTTTATTTGCCCTTACTTTGGTTTGAATCCAACGATATAGACTCAATAATAAGCCATTGTAAAAAACATAACGATACATACATGCCAGAAATAGCTTACAATCTTCCTTTAGCCTTAATGATGAAGGGTGATTTTGAGGCTGCAGAATCCCTCATTAAAGAAGCAATTGATAATTTGCCCTTAGTTGCAAAGGAGCTTCTTAAAAAAAGACATACCAAACCTAAGAGTAACGCTTTTGGAGGTATCACGCTAGGGGGTACCGATCAAGCTTATGAATACTGGAAAAACTATGGTTTGTTTTGGAAAGGTAAAAAAGAATATTTAGAATTTATTAAGAAAATAAAGGTGTAACCAAACGCTCCAGAAGTGCTCGCTGAAGCTCGTCGGCGAACTTATCGTTAGAAAATCAGAAAGGACAATTCTCTATGATCAATATTGCTTGGCATGAATTAATATCTTGGGCACTAGTAATAATTAGTAGCACTCTTTTCATTGTCGAAAAACGTTCAAACAGTCAAACAAAAAATTTCATGATGTTACAGGGGCTTTTACAAGCTTGCAGAAAAAAGGTTATGTTATATGCTCATTTACAAGGTGAAATTCAATCACATGGCCCTGAAAATATACCGAAAAGAGAATATGCTCTATTGGTTAAAACATTATATTCAGATCATGAATCACTGATGCAAAACATTATGGGGTGCATGCGCGCAATAGAGCCTAAAAAAGGTGAGTCGTTCAACGTTGATGAGTTTTTGAATAGATCTAGTTATATTCCTACAACTGAGAATGTAAGTAACCACGAACAGCAATAAGCAAAAATATATAAGAAAAATATTTGGGAGCAATCTTTCACCATCTCTGAAGTTCGCCGTTGAACTCTACGTATGACTATGATGCAGAGGAAGACTTCTATCTGATCGGCCGGGTGATCTGGCTGGGGCATGAGGTTAAATAGAACAACGAGATAACAATTAGCCAAGAAAACAAACTAAGTGTAATTTGTTTTTTTCATCAATTGCAGGATTTCTGGAAATGCTCACACCTAACATATTAAAAAAAACTGGGAAGTCTATAATCAATGAAGTATATTAAATAATATTATTATAAAATTATACACAATTAATCCATAAACAATTATCCGCTTAAGATTTCCTGCAAACTAAAAGTTATGCAATAGAAAACATGAAAATAATAACTAATCCAATTGAAATTGATCAGGCTTTAGTTGGTATGATTAAAAAATATAAAAACTACTTCATAGCTACCGCCTGGGCATCATTAGGATCAAAAGCTTCATTAGCATTATTAAAAAACCGAAATCGTATAAAAAAAATGGTTGTAGGCATTCACTTTTATCAAACACACCCTAACTTCATAAAGGAATTTATAAACAGCGAAAGCGTAAAGTTCATACTAAAAACAAGCGGAGTATATCACCCTAAAGCTTACCTTTTCTATAATTCACCAGAGGATTGGGAATGTATTATAGGTAGTGCGAATTTCACCGAGTCCGCACTATCAAAAAACTCAGAAATAGTTGTTCATTTAAAAAGTTCCGATCCTTACGCTACATCTGTCTACGAAACTCTTACAGCAACTATTAATAACTATTGGGAAAAATCCGAGTCAGTCGATAAAAATTTTTACAAAAATTATATTAATGTCTGGAAAAAGAATCAAAAAAAAGTCAAAAAACTTTCTGAACAATACGGAAGAAATAACAGCAATAAGCCACTTGTTAAATCAAAATTATTCACACTGACATGGGACAAATATTTTAAACAAATCAAGAATGATAAGTTTCATTCCTTCAAAGGAAGAATTGAATTACTCGATACAGTTCAAAGTTACTTTGAACATGAGAAACATTTCTATAAATTCGAGAAAATTCAAAGAAGAGAAGTAGCTGGCATAGCAACTTCCAATCAAAGTGAATCTGCCATAGAATGGGGTTGGTTTGGAAGTATGATTGGTTCAGGTAAATTCCAAAATAGAATTAACAGTAATAATGTTTACATATCCGATGCACTTGATTGCATCCCACTACACGGGGAAATTGATAAAACTAATTACAATTGCTTTGTTAATTATTTTAACCAAGCCTTCCCTGATGGTGGCTCAGGTGTCGCAATAGCCAGCAGGTTACTAGCTATGAAAAGGCCAGACTATTTTGTATGCATAGACAAACAAAACCGTACTAAATTATGTGATGAATTTGGTTTACCCAAGTCTGTATCATTCGAATCGTATTGGGATGATATTATAGAGCGCATATTAGACTCTATTTGGTGGAACTCAAAAAAACCATCAAACACATTACAAGCTAAAGCTTGGAACGGTAGAGTCGCTATGCTGGATGCTATATTTTACGAAGAAAAATAAGCATAATTATACATTAAACAGGAACTCGCCAAAGCTCGCCAGTCACTTCAAATTAAATACCAACAAAAAACAGAGAGAGTTAAAATTGAAAAATACTGCAAAATTATCGGAATGTAGAACATATCGTTATGCTTTGTGGCGCACTTGGGACAATTCAAAACCTCAAGTTATGTTTGTCGGTCTGAACCCTTCCACAGCAGATGAAACAACAGATGATCCAACATTAACCAGATGTATTAATTACGCTCAATCATGGGGCTATGGTGGTGTTTTTATGGCTAACTTGTTCGCCTTTCGTGCCACTAACCCTTTAGACATGAAAGCAGCATACGATCCTGTTGGCCCTGAAAACAACAAATGGCTTAAACACTTAGCAAAGGATGCAGCACTTGTTGTAGCTGCATGGGGTAATGATGGCTCTTATTTGGATCGTTCTAAACAAGTATTAGAACTAATACCACATATGCACTGTCTAAAGTTAAATAAATCTGGAGAGCCTGCACATCCACTGTATCTGGCTGCTAATATACATCCTGTGCCAATGGGCATTTAACAAGTCTCTAAAAAAAGCCGCCGAAAACCGCGTCTCTTTTTTTTTTGCTAGGGCATTAAGATATACTTATTTTTGCAACAAATGTCAGTCTTTTTAATATTTACCTAAAAGCAACAAGCTATCCGCCCAAAATTATGGAACAGCTGATAACAATTTCTGAAGATTCGCCCACCACTACAAGTATAATCCCAGAAAACGACGGTACCCTTCCCTACCTTAAATATGAGATACTTATAAGCAATCCATACTGCTATACAGAATTAGAATTTTTCAAAGAAGTTCATCATGTAAAGAGAAACAAGCCACACCTGAAGATCGATAGCTATCGTCTTAGGCGTATGCATTTACCGAAAAGATTTGGATGGGGTGTCCACATCAACGAGCAAAAGAAAATTGCTATTATTCCTTGTGAATCAGCACAGTATCAAAAATTATTGGAAGATGAATCGGTAAAGAAGCTAGGGGCGTATCGAAACCAGAAGAGAGAGAATTAACGACTTGTGCTATTAATAAAACGTTATGATGTGCAACACACCTGATCCCCTATAAGGAGCCAAATTGTCTACCAATTACGTGTTGATCGATCTGGAAAACGTCCAGCCTAAAAACTTGAATATCCTTCTAAATCACCCTTTTAAGATTTTTGTATTTGTTGGAGAGAACCAAGCCAAGATACCATTTGATTTAGCCTCTGTAATGCAAGAGTTTGGAGGTAACGCCCGATACCTAAAGATATCTGGTAATGGAAAAAATTCTCTGGATTTTCATCTAGCTTACTATCTTGGGAAACTTTCCACAGAAGACCCTGCCGGCTACTACCATATAATTTCCAAAGACACAGGATTTGATCCTTTAGTAAAACATCTCAAAAAAAACAAGATAAGGATCCATAGACATAGCGATCTTGCAGAGATCCCCCTTTTGCGCATTTCAAACACTACAAACATCGATGAGAAGATCGATGCAGTTATCAAGAATCTTGCTGGAAGAGGTCAATCTAGACCTAGGAAAATTAGGACTCTTTCGAACACAATAAACTCGCTATTTTCTGAAAAATTAAATGATCCTGATATGAAGATGTTTATCAAGACGCTCATTACCAGAAAATACGTCGCAATCGATGGGGAAAAAGTATCTTATCACCTTTCTAAAATCGATTAAAAGTATTTTTTCATTTTTCAATTTATTAATCCGAAGGGTAATTGGCGAACATTCTGGAACAGCCTGATCTATAACTTTAGACGGAATCTCAGACAGATAGGTTCAAGGGCACTGAACCCTATCTGACGTACTGATCAAAGTCATCTCTCTCTTTAAAAACGGCTGCAATAACTCTCATCTTTCAGCTAGTCGATCCTCCA
This sequence comes from Desulforhopalus singaporensis, assembly GCF_900104445.1. GTDB lineage: Bacteria > Desulfobacterota > Desulfobulbia > Desulfobulbales > Desulfocapsaceae > Desulforhopalus_A > Desulforhopalus_A singaporensis. The sequence continues at coordinate 6,944 of NZ_FNJI01000029.1, forward strand.
AGAACTATGCTGAGCACTCGATTCTGCTCCAATCAGCCCCAAAATATTAAATCGAAGAGCATTTTGAAAGAAAAAATGGGATACATAGCACCAAAAGCAACGCAATATCAACCACATGATGCCGCAACAACCTATCCTATTAGCCTAGCTGGATTAATAGTAGCTTGATCAAATCGAGTAGCCTGGGGGACTCTCTCCCTCAGGCTTTCTAAGATTCAGACGTGAATCACTCGACTCATATAGCTTCTTCACTAAACTCTTTTTAATATCTCCCCTGAGGAATCCGCTTTCTCAAAAAAACTACGACTTGGTGTCCCCATTTTTCAACCTATTTTAGGGGAGGGAGAAGTTGTACCCAAAAGATTAATTTCAGTCCATGTTAGTCCTTGAACTGGATGTGCAAGCTATGCAGATCAGTATTACCGAGAACTTCAACTTCATGGGTCACTCCATTGCTCCACACCAGTTTTCCGGCTGGAATACTTTTCTCAACTACTTTGCCATCAGGGGTGGTGACCTTTATTTTACAGGCGCTGAAAAAATAGGCGATATAAGCTTTATGGGAATGCATAGGAGCTAACGCTCCAGGGTGGCGTATATTTTCGACTACTTTTACTCTTTCGTTATCGAGCAGGACTTTTGCTATATTGTTGTCTTGTTCGCTAGCAGCTCCAGTATTAGGTAACAGAATAAAACCTAAAGCCATTAACGATATGCCTACAAATATTATAACGATGTTTTTCATATTTTCGCCTCGTATCTGTTTAGTCTCGCAAGTTATTTTTTACCGCTTATAGAGGAATTTAGGGCCTTTCAATAGAAGAATCATTCTTCAGAGACCCAGGATTGAGTAATTTCAGAATCTCAGCACAGCTCATAGAAACCCTCCTCTATTCATAGGTAAGTTATCGAGTTACACAAAAACTGATTTACTACCGAAGTAACAATACGTTAATTGAGTATAGCACACTATCAAGTGGTATTTTCAATACAATACTACTGTGATCATTTATCCATGAACATTGTGTCTTGATAGTCGATTCTGCTCCAATCTCGCCCAAAATTATCATCCCACACAACAGGCGAAAGCCTTCTGCAACAATTGAGAAATTTTCTCAACACATTGATATTTAATGATATTAATTCTCACATGCACCCTTTTCATTGACAGCCCCATACCGCAGGTGTAGCCTAGACCCCTGACAATGTTTAAGTAAATTGAAGTATAGCTTCTTGTTCAACGCACTCGGGACCGCACACTATGACTCCGGAGCAGCTAGAAGACCTCTTTGAAGAATGGAGTCTATACAGTTCCAAACAGCAGAGAGCTATCTTAGCTGACTTTCTGGAACTGAAGGATTAATTCATTTACGTTTAAAGGAGACTGCCTTATGGCTCTAATCAGGAAACTTGACAAGATCGAACTGGAAAAAGATATTAAGCACTCCGAAGTAGATTCGACTTTTACCATAATCAAAAATCAGGACGGAAAGTTCCTTCAAATCGATACTTATGGTTCAAAAAAACGCCAAATTCGTGGTAAAAAAAGTCAATCAATTCGTTTTTCGGCAGAGGCTATAGAACAGTTGAAAGAAATTATAGAAAAATATAAATTTTGACAGACAGTCAGCATATATAAATAATACCATCTGCTATGTTAGAATTAGCATTATCTGATTAGCAACAGCTTTTGCCAGTAAAGGAGGTACGGCATTGGCGACCTGTTGCTGCTGAGATCCAATTCTACCTTTAAAAACAAAATGATCAGGAAACGACTGGAGGCGCGCTGCTTCCCTGACCGAAAGTCCACGGTGCTCGCGGGGATGAATTAACATGCTTTTCCTGAAGTGGGTTATTGTTACTGAAGGTAAATCTTCCTTTAGTCTAAGGTAAATCCAGCTGTGACAGCGGTTCTTATCTTTATAATTACCCATCAATTCATCAGGAATGTCCCTCCAATTTCCGCCTGGAGGAATATGTTTATATCTTTGCAGTATCAAGTCACTGTTACGTGTAACTAGATTGTTCGAAACTCTGCCGTTCGTTTTGGACCTCATCACCTCCTGATACGAATTTTCAGGTTCTGTATTTGCATAGCTTAATTCATCAACAGACGCACCATTGCTCAGAACAGGCAGATCGGAGATTGCATCCCATACAGTTGTTGTTTTAATTCCACCATCTTTTTCTATAAACGGTTCAGGAAACTTAATCTCAAGGTTTGAGTTCTTCCTCACACCTATAAGAAATATCCTATTCCGACTCTGCGGGACACCAAAATTTATTGCATTTAATACTTTAGAATCACAATAATAACCAATTTCATCAAAAGTAACTTTAATATCCTTCAAAACACTACCGCCGGCAAATCGCTCAAGATCACCGACATTTTCCATAACAAACACCTTTGGCTGATAATGCTCAACCAAATCTGCATAATAAAAGAATAAAGAGTTTAGTGGGTTGTCTTTTGTAGCGGTTTGGCGATTAGCTCTCGTAAACCCTTGACAAGGGGGGCCGCCTATAATCACGTCAACCTCATTAATCCCAATACTTTCCAATCGGCTAATTACTTTCTCTGGCTCTCTTAAATCTTCTTGAATGATTTCGGTCTTGCAGCCTTCACTGTTAAAGGAATGGTTCGCCCGCTGAGTCTCCACAGCATTCTTATCTTTTTCTACAGAAGCAACAACATGGAACCCTGCCTGAATGAAACCTTCAGACAAACCTCCTGCGCCAGAAAACAAATCTAAAACTCTTGGTTTACTCATTGACTTACTTCATCCTCTCACGAATAATTTGGGTCAAAGTCTCAATACTTTTGGTTTCACACTCCCAAATTATGATCACTCTCCACCCTTGTGTTTCCAATTCTCTTTTATTTATTTTAAATCTTTTTACATTATTTAGCAGCTTATTTTCCCAATAATCTGTATTCGTCTTTGGTTTTGCAGCCCTTTTACACTCTAAATGCTGGTGCCAAAAACATCCATGGCAAAAAATTACAATTTTATGCTTAGGTAGTACAATATCCGGCGTACCCGGCAGATCCCTGCGATGTAAACGAAACCTATACCCCATCCTATGTAACAATGATCTGACAATCATTTCCGGTTTAGTATTTTTAGACCTAATCCGGCTCATGTTCCAGCTACGCTTGTCTTTTGATAGATGATCTGCCATATTTTCACTACTAGGAGCTCATAGCACATTGAACTCTTATCGTTCTGCCGGCACCATCTTTATACAAAGCATCTCCTGCACCAATCAGTGCTTCTGCTCCGTCACTATCAAGAATTACTCTAGAATCAGTGACAGTTTTCACCTTGAGAGCAATGGTTGCTGGCAAGTTAGCTTTAATTGTAGAACTGACAATCTCAGCTAATGGTTTTTGAGTAGCAATAATCACATGAATCCCGGCAGCTCTTGCTTTAGCACATAATCTCTTTACTAATTTCTCAATTGCTTTTTTATCATCATTATCTGCTACCAAATCTGCGTATTCGTCTAAAACAACTATCCATCTAGGCATTAGCTCTGGTGATTTTTTATTAAAATCGCTTATGTTTTTTGCTGCTTTTCCTGTTAATGTCTTCTGAGCGCGGAATTTTTTATACCTTATTTCCATTTCACTAACGCATTCTTCCAGCAACTCTATAGCATCTTCGGGCTCACTCTTTACATCATCAGGGACATGTTCATAATCCTCAAAGTCAATTAGTTCATTACCTTTTGGATCTATTAGTTTAATTACTAGTTCCTCACTGCTATATAATTGTATTGCACTGTTTAAAATTGTTTCTAGAGTGACAGACTTACCAGAGCCAGTGGTACCTCCAATTAAAAGATGGGGAGACGATGATGAAGAAAATGTTATACATTGTAACTTGCCGGAAATATCTACACCAAATGGCAGTGAAAATGATTCTTCATCTTTTTTGAAATTTTCCAATATATGATTGAGAGTAACTGGAACACGATATTCATATTTTTTGGGAGCTTCTAGCCAAATTTTACCAGTATCTGAAAAAATTCTTATTTTTTCAGCTTCGGGTAGTTCTAACGCTATCTTTAGCTCTTCATCAGCGTTTCGTATGCTTTTCAATTTGGTTGAGCTGGCTGGTTTTAGTAGCATACGCATGAAAGCAGGTCCTTCGAGAAACCATTCACTTTCAGAACCAGGATCAAGCATATTTATGTTAAGATTATGAAATTTATCGAGAATTCTTTGATAAACTTCTTTCCTGTATTCTATAGGTATCCGGTCATACCCCGCAGTTTTCTCACTCAGATTCGTCCTTTCTGGCTCTGTGGATTCGCCTTTATTTTTAGTGAAAATGTTCTGATCCGCCGGGGGGTGAGAAACACTTCCATTATCTATGCATAAGCTGGTATTACCAACAGTTGCGTATGATTTTTCTTTAGAGCTTTCATTACACAAACTCTTTACAATAGTTTCAAAACTTGTTGTTATGACTTTCTCCGTTCCCAAATCGCTGATAGAATCCTCTTCTTCATTCACAGAATGACAAAAAACTAAAGGCTTGGATTTTACAACATCAAAATGCCCTAAGCTAATTAATTCCCGTATCTCCCCAGGAAGCCTTCTTGCTCCCATCGATCCGTCTATTGTAAGAGATGGTGAGTTTTCAATAGCCTGCAACAGGTTCTCCCGCCAAATCCTTCCATCATAATTTTGCTCTTCTTTTGAAGCAAAAACTTGTTGAATTAATTTTAGAGTGTTGTTTACTTGAAATAATCCTTTCTCAATTAAATTTTTATCACCAAATTTTGATTCAACAACAGTTAGTTCCAGCGTTATTTTTTGTGCATCATCTTCTGGCTGACAGATCTTGATCCACAAAAGATCCGCCCTTTTCTGTTGAGTTGCGCCACCAAACCATTTAAGTTGCTGATCAAGAGCAATCCAAGCATGTAAAATTATTTTTTGTTTTCCACTTCCTGAAAGATTTTCCTCGGCATATCTCTTTGAACAAATTAAACCGAGCAATTCATTTAAAGTCCAGCCTCCACCCAATGACTTCAAAACAACTCCCGGGGCCAACAAACAACTCTCATCGTAAATTTGCTTAGATAATGTAGATACGTCTTTTCCAATTATTTTACCTGCAAAAATATCTTTTATTTTTTTTTCTAATCTGGGAATTACAAAATGTTCTCCCATTTTCGATGATATAATCAAATTGTACAGGCCATTCTTGCCTATATTATCTCTAAACGTAATAACATCTGGTTTTTCAGGTAATGATTCAATATGCTGACGGGATATATATGAATCAAGTGTAATTACCCATAATGAAAGACTATGTAGTATAGAAAAAAGCTCCTCTGATTTTTTTACCTCAACCCTCAATCTAAAGTGCTCAATATCATCTTTACTATTTGAAAGCGCCATAGACAGTTTAAACATCACGCTCAGGCTAGACCATTGAAATAAGGCCTGATCATCATACTCAGGAAGCAAGTCAATTTGAACATTTACAGCGCCTCTTTGTGAAGGAACCATTCTCACAGGTCTGCTTATTGTGGGTTCGTAACTTTCAAAAGATCTATCTTCAAATGATTCTTCACTAAATATTTTTGGATATATATGCAAATTTTTTTCAAAAATATTTGGAACTAGAGCGATATCAGTTTTTAATAACTTTACCTCTTCCGGCAAATCATTTTGCTCCTTCCAAGGGTAAACATTTAGTTCAACTCTCGGAAACAATTGATATTCATCGTGAGCATCCAGCAACTTGTAACAATCAGGGCCCAAAAATTCAGTCCCTTTAAGCACTTCCTCTGGAGCACACACATGCAGTCTAACATTTAACAGACCAGAATTTTTATATTTCTTAAAAAGCTTAATGATAAACCTTTCAATGAAATTTGATTTACCATACTGCAAAATTAGAATATCAAGCCCGCTCTTCTTATAAGGATGAAACTCCAGATAACGATGACATTCAAGCGTCATTGCCTCAATGGCTTCTTCATCCACTAAAGACAGCCAATCTTCTTTTGGGGCTCCCTGCTTTGAAATCAGTCGATATTCTTCAACCCATCCATATTCCTCTACTGACTTAAAGAATTTTTCATCTTTTCCAATATAATAGGGAGGATGCTGGTGCGGTGACAAGTCATTAAGGTAATTAAAGAAATACTCTTCATTTTGCCCTGATAATTTAAGATCAGAGTTCATTGCAAGCAGAATAGTTTTTTCCATTAACTGCAGATATGCTCCGATCCACCTTGCCCGAAACGGGTGCAGAGGAAGCAAACAAACAGCGTCATCTTTTTTTATTGCATCAAACTGCATAAAAACATCAAATTCAGCAACAGATGTTCCCTGCAATTCAAACTCTTTTACTGCAAGTGCCAAGGACTCGTCCTGCCACCTTTTAAAAAAATCAATACATAAGCTACTGGATACTCCTAGTTCCCTTGTCTCTAAAATAAAACTTTTGCGCAACTCATACCAGTTCCTGCTCGCGCCAAATAAAGATTTCTCATCTAGTTTATAATCAACAATAAAATCAGATGCTGCTTCTGCATATTTGGCAAAAAATTCTTCAAAGCTATCCCGTCCCGGAATAGACATGGTTACTACTGAGTGATATTCTTCGGTTGAAATATAGATAAGCCAAAAAATTAAAGCCTTAATTCCTTTTGGGGCCCAATTTACATATTTAATATCTTCAACGACATATTCTTCAGTATTTGATTCTTTCTGTATTTCTAAAACAAGAGGCAAAGAGGGCCATAGTTCATCAATTTTTTCTTCGGACACTTCTATTTTGTTGACCCATTCCCTGAGTTTTTCAACACTAAATTCAAAATTATCAGTCAGCTCCGGCTGAATTTCCAGTTTACATTCGTCCGGGCTCTCTTCTACCAGGGAAAGCAGCAAATCTTTATGCAGAAAAGAAAATAGTTTTACAGTCTTCGGCAGTTCATCTCCTATAGTATTTCCAAGTTTAAGAAACAGCTTATAATTGTTGTCTCCCCCAAGAGGAAGCTGATAGACCTCCTCTAAAAACCATTGCAAAAATTTATCAACAATTGAAGCTCTTGAGGCCAGTCTCACAACCCGTTTTAAAGTTTTCTCTTCAATTAGATCCTGTAGTGCAAAGCCGCTTCCCTCAAACGGCTCATTCTCCAAAAACATCCTTGCTGCAGCAGATCTATTTCTATCAAGACCATCTTCAATATCTAACGAATCAAAAATATCGACTGCTTCAGGATCTCTGCTATCTAATATTTCAGTTCTAATTTGCGCTCCAAGTTTCAAAGCTTTTTTGTTCTCTAAAACTTGTGAAAAAATTGTCCAAGGTATCTTCTTTAGGAGCGTTTTTTCTTCTAGCACACAGTAGTCATGGCAAAGTTTTCGCCAAGCCTGATTCTCAATAGTAGTATATTCAGTACCTGTATTGACATTTACAAAAGCATGGTTTTTCGTTTTTTGCGCTATTTTCTCCCTATCAACTTCTTGATTGTTTTGTTTCAAAAACGCTGCTGCATAATAGTTTTTTTTCAGTCTATTCGGTATAATCGAAATTAATTCTTCAGCTCCCTCTTCGTCCTGAAACAAGTCCAGCTCAGGCAGGTTTTTCAAAGCTGCTTTTAGAGCATCCTTTTCTGCAACTAACTGTTTACCTGATAAGCTTTTTACAGTTGAATTCACAAATGAGGCTATACCTCTAACAGAGAGCGGAACTACCTTTTCATGAAGATTCTGAACGACTAAATTAATGGATGAAACCAGGGTATCTGGCAAGCTATTTCCAGGGTTACAGATGTTCCAGCTAATTTTTATAAGATTTTTTAATCCAAAATTTTCATGCAGATATAACAAGTCTCTATCTTTTATAGAATCTATTTGACCAAAACTCTGACGATCCGACTGTTCACCTAACACAAACAACAGATATTTGTTCGAATCATCACTATTTCTAAATGTTGTTGGCTTCGTGTTGCTGTCTAGAATCAAATCATTTTCTATCGATTGTTCCAAAAGTCTACTCGGTTCCCGCGATGGTATAACAGAAATTAGCGGACCTTTCATGGGATCCCTGCCATCGACTTCATGAAGCTCATTTAGAGATTTGATAGCTGATACGACTTCCTCTGTAGAAAAGCCTTCGACCAAAATTATTTGCTTTCTATCTTCTTTTGAAAAATTTTGAAGACTTCTTAAAGCAATCAATCGACCAATTATTTCTGATATCATATTAGAATCCATATCTCACAAATACTGTCATATCACTGTAATCATGAAGGAACCCAAGCCTCTTCAGATGATCCGAAAAAAATTTAGAATTATCGTCAAAGATCGATCCATCAAGTCTACTTAAAAGCTGAGCTTTTTGAGCAGAATGAATATCAATTACAAGCCCCCATGTATCGTAAAGCCAGCTACAAAAATTTTTGTATGTTAATTCTTTACCTCCGCCTGTTGCAGCTAAAACTAACGCTTCAATTATTGAATCTTTCAGCACATAATGACGAACACCAGTATGGGCATTAAGAAGTCCTACTGCAGAAGCGGTTCTAGTGTAATAGGCAGCAAAATGCTCTTTTAGAGTTTTCCTCGGATTTTTATAATCTTCGTCATCATCTTTTCGAAACAGCTCCTCATCAATTTGTAATAAAGCCTGCAGTATTAAACTTTGTGCGTTATCAAGCGATTTTTTGGATTGATTTCTTAATTGTCCAGGTTTGAATCCGCAGTCAACAAGTACAATGGGACCATTTCCATTTCCAATTCGATTGAATGCTCGCCCATGCTGTAGACGTAGCATAGCAAACGGAAGAAAATAAAGAAGAGCATCAATTTTTGTTGTCCTGGGAGCCTCATCATGGGAAAGTATATTAAAAGCACACTGCCTTATATTCTCCTCGTACTTGTCACCAATGATAAATGAGTGGTTTTTCTCTTTTTCATTTACTTGCAAACTCTGGTCATCCCCTTTTGCTAAATCATGATTTGCAAGTTCCCCTACAATGGTCGTTAGAGCATCTAATCCATCTCCACCCATAATTTTCTCCAAACCTTCCCGAATATTATTCAACCGTTTTTTATTAGGGTCAGAGCGAAGAATTTTAAAAATCAACGCGCCAGTTCCGCGAAAATAAATCTCACGAATGCTCACTTTGTTGGTTTTACCCTGTGGTCTGGCATCCCAATGAGTCAGCACCTCACCGTAAGGCAAGAAGTGGCTACTCTGCCAGTGAGCCTCTTTGCGGCGGCCTGGTACCGGAACAGCAATTGCTTTGAGCATATTCGAAACTGTTTTGATTGTATCCTGAGTCTCTGAATCAAATTTAAAACAGTCTTTATAATCGAGCTCTTCATACTCGTTCTGAGGCGGCCAGGCAATTTTTCTTGCATAATCCAATGATCTGTGAAGACAGGTAATTTCTTCTTTTTCATCCATACTCGGCAGAAATCCATCCCCAGCTCGGCTGCAAGCTGTCAAAATGCTAAAAAACTCAAGAGCTGTATAAAATCCGTTGGAATCTTTATGCAAAATTCCGCCAAAAGCATTTCTACTCACTAAAGTTTTACTCACTGAATCAACCCTTCAGAAATTGCTAATTGATATTGTTTTTCAGGCGTACTGATAATGATATTATTAGAATCATCCTTCTGTTCAATTTTTACAGCGACTTTAGCCAGAAAGTTTAGAATTCTTCTGATATCAGTTTGAAAAAACACTCTTGATAAATAACCGAGTCCTGCTTTTCTCAAATATTCAAACCTCTCCAAATTTAGAGGCAATTCTTCATCCTCAACTGACAAGACAACTTCTCTCTCTATGTAATCTACAGTGTCATCCACACCAATCAACCCGAGTCTATCACTCGCTAATTTTCTCTCCCATACTTCACATCTCTTAAGAAACTTAATTTTATCTGCAGTTACAGTTCCGTTAATTAAGTTGACTTTCCTCTGCAGACGTGCAAAAGCTGGATGAGTAACTAGTAAATTAGTCTTCTCATTCCAAGGTGATAGACCTTGAATAGCATGCAGACCAGCAACTATATCGTTTTTGATCCTTACCAGACGCTGTTTGTCTTCATCTTTTGATCGAGTGGTAAGCCAGACCATATCTGCTAGCGAGCTGTAGCCTATCCGTTTTGCTCTCTCTTTAAGTTCTTGAACTTCAGATAACGACTCCAGCGTCCACAGGTCAAAAAAATCTCTCCTTCTTAACCTTTTAATAGCCTGGAGCATTAAATCTGCTTCCTCGCTTCCAGCTTCGGAGCCAGAAGACGTTACCAACAGTCCAGTTCCCTGCTCTAATGCGTTGTAGCAATCATCTTTGTATATAAAAAAGAGATCAGATTGTTTTGTATCTATATCAAAACCAAGAATGAACCGATCATCCACTTCACGCCTCGCGATTCGTGAAGGATCGAATTTCCTAAAACATCTTAATAACGGTACTTTATCAAGCTGACTTTCCTGCAAATTTTCAGCAAAAACATTATGGTAAAAAGCAAATTCTGACTGCCATCCTTGTTTTTTCTGCTTGTTGAACCTCTCGTGGACCTTAGAACAATCCAGATGGCCGGTAACAATATAGGCTAAGACAATCAGCATCTCTCGAACTGTAATCGTCTGCCCGAAAAGCTCTGCCATTTTGAATAGATGGATTATTCCTCTAGCACGTTTTTCCCCAATCGCCCCAGATTCTCCCGAAGCTTTCATTGTGAGAAGGTTTCGATTGTTATAGATTGGACATCCTTGTGCCATTGCAATGCAGTCTTTGCAAGAGCTCCATGAACGTTCATCGTTAAGCCAACTCTGAAAAGCTTCTTCCAAGAATGATTTTTTACTGTTGCGGCCATTAGCAACGACTGACTGAAAGTTCAAGTTTACGAAAAATAGCTCGTCTTCAAAACCTGTGAATCCCTCATCAACACAACTAGCCAAAGCACAATTTATTTTGTTTAAATTTGGATACTCATCAGCATTATCAATACTTAAAATTTCTCTTAACTTACCCTCGTTGACACATGCAATTGTTACACATCGATTCTGATCTAATGATTCATGTAAACAAAGAGCAGCTGTCTTACTATCCAGCTCACTCATGTCTTTAAATATCCTAATGGTATCGCAAGAGCTTGTTGGGCTTTCAAGCCCACGATCACCTAAATGTTGATTTCTTAAAGCTTTTTTAGCATCCTGGTCGGACATTCCCAAAACGCTCATTAAGATCTTCTGGCAAATGTAGGTTTTTCCATGTCCTGCATTCCCAGTCAAAACGATAAGTGCCTTTGATTTCTCTTTAACTATTTTGGTTACAAAATCTATAGCCTGAGTTTTAATATCCAGTTTCTGGGTTTCCTTTTGCAGCTCAGTAACAATTTCAGATATTCCTGGGCCGAAAGGTATGAAATTCACTAATCGCTCAACATGGCTGTTTTTTTTTATTTCCATCGCAAATAGATTTTCTTAATTTAAGAGCTGTTTTTTTGTCCACGCCAAACACTATTATATACCAATAACATCCTGATATTTTGCAAATTATCAAGAAGGTACCAGAATAAACAGTTTTTTGCAATCGCTACAAATTTCTGTCATGATCTAAACCCAATATTTCTCCAATTATCCAGGTGAACTGAACGACTATTGACTTCAAGCCTGAAGTCAATTGGTTAGCTATTCGGCTAAAGCCGAGGGGGTTAAACCATCCCCGAAGGGGACACTAAACCATGAGACGTTTACTTAAAACCTTGTCCTATCATCAATAAACAAATCTACTATACATGAACAGGGGTATCATATAGTGATACCCCTAAATTATTTTTTCTGGAAAGTAGAGAAAGTACAAGGAAGGAAAGAACAACACTACAAAAACAACTGTCCCATAGCTGTCCTGAAAGCAAAACAGCCACCCAGAGAGTTCTCTAAATGGCTGTTTTTATGTCAGCCAGAAAGCGGAACCGAACCGCTAACCTGCGTTTTACCAGAGCAAAAACATGTGAAGAAACTTGATCGCAGGCACCAAATGGTTTTGACTTATACACCCTTGTTGTATGCCTGTTCAATTATCCATATCCTGTAAGGAAGCCCTGAAAATGAACGATATTACCAACCATACATATTTAAATGATATATTTGCTCAATATTTAGGTATCGAACTCGTCGAGGCTGGAAGAGGACACTGCAAAGTATGTCTACCACTTAAAAAGCATTTTCTGAATGCTGCTAACGTTGTTCACGGTGGTGTGATTTTCGCATTAGCCGATGTGGCCTTCGCAATTGCATCAAACAGCCATGGAAAGTTAGCATTGGCAATAAATGCTCATATTTCTTTTCTAAAGAGTAAATCTGATGGCACTCTCTACGCCGAAGCCAAAGAGATTAATGAGCCGCATCGATTGGGTGCTTATGATGTTCTGGTGGAAGATGAAGAAGGAGAAGTGATCGCCAAGTTTAGTGGAATGGTCTACCGGAAAAAATAAAAATACGTGTTGTTCTCATTCAACAACACCATTTACTGTCCTATAGCTGTCCTGGAAGCAAAACAGCCACTCAGAGAAAATTCTCTAAGTGGCTGTTTTTATTGGAGCCAGCAAGCGGGATCGAACCGCTGGCCTGCGCTTTACGAGAGCGCCGCTCTACCAACTGAGCTATGCTGGCGATAGTTTGTCGGATCAGTCAGACACCGTACGCTATATATCAGGTAATTATTGAAAATTCAACAATTTTGAAATATAAGCAATAGAATAAGTTCACAGGTTGCTGCTTTTTCTTCGTAAAAACATATAACACGCTGCAATATAAGGGGTTTTTTCAGCATTTCTCCCCATAACTTTGCTTAAGTACAGTCCATCATGGTACGCCTGTTTATCATTTTCTTCGCTGTCGTTCTCACCCTCGGCGGCTGCAACACATCCCCAAACAATAGCGAAACAAAACAGGTGGGGTGCATCGACTGTCACCATTTCCAGCTCGACGACAATCACAATTTCGCCTGCACTGTCTGTCACCAAGGCTCCGACAGCGCCGCGGACAAGCAAGAGGCCCACCAGGACCTGATTGCCTTGCCGGCCCATCCGGACAACATGGCTGCAAGCTGTGGAACCTGTCACGAAAGCGCGATAAACAACATCTTGAAAAGTGCTCACTACACGCTAAAAAACAGCGTCAACCGATTCAGGAGAAGTTTTGGCGCAAAAGAAGAGCTGGTGTCACTGCTCAAGGTACCTGACGTGACGGACCCGTCTAATATTCTTGAGCTTGCCGACGATCTTCTACGGAGCAGGTGTCTCAGGTGCCACCTCTTCACCGCCGGAGACGATTATCCGGCCACCCACAGAGGCACAGGGTGCAGCGCGTGTCACCTGCGCTTTTCAGCCAACCGTCTCACCGAACACCGATTCACCTCCGCCACGGACGAAGCCTGTCTCGCCTGTCATTACGGCAATTATGTAGGCGCCGACTATTATGGTTGGTATGAACATGACTTCAGTATTGAATTCAGGACGCCCTACACCACCACAGAAGAATATTTAAGACCCTACGGGGTGGAATTTCACCAGCTCAGGCCGGATATCCACAAAATAAAAAAGCTGCAATGCCTCGACTGCCACTCAGGCGAAGAACTCATGGGCGGTGAGAGTAACGGACCGTCTTGCGGGGGCTGCCACAGCAAGGAAGAACTCGCAAGCAAAACGCAGCAAAATATCACAGCCGAGGACGGGAATTATTTTCTGCACGCAAAAGACGGTACAATTCACCCGGTTCCGTTGCTCAGGCATCCGGCCCACTACGACCGTGATCGAAAAATAAGCTGTCAGGCATGCCATGCACAATGGACATTCAACGATTTGGGCAAACATTTTCTTAGATCCGACACCGACAACTACGATATTTTTGCCAATCTCTCGGTCCAGGGAAGTTCGGAAATAGAAAAATTAGTCGACAATAACAACGACTTCGACCAACCGGAACTGCCGATCATCATGATTGATAAACTTACGGGGCAACCTCGCCAGGGGGTATGGTATAAGGGGTTTACCACTCGCCGGTGGGAAAATGTGACTCTGGGACGTGACCAGAACGGTGTGATAACCACTGTACGGCCGCTGCTCGACTACCGGTTGTCGTGGATCGATGAAAACGATGTCGTCCGTTTCAATTCCGTGGCGCCCAGAACTCCCGGCAACGGATTCTTCCCTTATGTGCCGCACACCACGGGAGCGGCCGGACTTTTTTACCAAGAGCGAATCCGAACTTTTCTAACCGAAGAATCATCCGCCACAGGAGACTAAGCCTTGCGTGTTTTATCCGTTTGCCGTTTTCACCTTTGGTGTTTTGCCGCCTTCACTCTCATCCAGATCCTCACTGCACCAGCTCCTGTACAAAGTGCAGAGATGAGAATTCATCCGACCCAGTTACCGTATACAATCAATAATAAAAGATATTTTCCCCTTCCTTCATCCATCGGATACAGCGACGTGGGAATAGCCTCCTGGTATGGTGAAGAGTTTCATGAACGCACAACATCCAACGGCGAAATATTTGATATGTTCAAGATGACGGCAGCCCATAAGACCCTGCCGATGAACACCATGCTCATGGTTGAAAATCTGCAGAACGGCCGCCGGATAGTCGTCCGGGTCAACGACAGGGGGCCATTTGTCCGTAAGAGAATAATAGATCTCAGTTACGTCGCCGCCCGGGAACTGGGAATGGTCGACAGGGGGGTAGCAAGTGTCAGGATAGCTGCCCTGGCGGAAGAAAAAGGCCGGTCGACAAACGGGGACCGCATAATAGACTACCGCAATCTGCGGGCGGGAAAGTTTTATGTGCAAATTGGCGCTTTTGGTGACAGGACAAACGCACTGCGACTGCAGAAGCGTTTCATTGACGCGGGACACACAACTGTTATCAACGACTATCCGGGACCGGAATCGACCTTTTACCGTGTTCAGGTCTACGCCGGAAGCAACCTTGCCAGCGCCAAGAAAGCAGAAGAAGCACTGCTGGACCGTGGGTACACCGATTGCTTTATAATCGCAAGATAACCGGCCGCAACCAGCTCTATCTGCCCCCGGCTGCCCGTTGAAAAAAGAGCTCTAATTTTTGCAGGTCTTTTATGCCGGGCAGGATTTCTACCCCGGAGTTGACGTCGAGACCGTAGGGAGTTACCGCTTTAAGCGCGGCGACAACGTTGTCCGGAGTCAACCCCCCGGCGAGAAGAAAGGGCAGCTGCAGCTTGAGCCCGTCTATTATCGACCAGTCAAATACCTTTCCGGTTCCACCGCTTGTTCCTGCAACATAAGTATCCAGGAGAAATCCCTCGACACAGTCGTTGTAGGGTGAGAACTCTTCGGCACGACTTTGTACTCCTACCCGAAACGCTTTTATTATCCTGCAAGACGGCAGCGCCTGTCTCAGCCGCCGGCAGTAGTCCGCCGATTCTTCGCCGTGTAGCTGTATGCAGGAAAGTCCTGCCTGGGTCGCGCAGGTCACCACTTCATCGACGCAACTGTTGACAAAGACCCCGACCCGATCGACAAAAATCGGTAAAGAATCGATTATTTCAGCTGCTTTTTCCCTGGTGACATACCTCTTGCTTTTTTTTACAAAGATAAACCCGAGGGCGTCGACCCCGAGCTCTGCGGCAAAGAGCGCGTCTTTGACACGGGTGGTGCCGCACATCTTTATTCTGATGCGCCTGGTTTTCGGATGAGTCATAACAAGTCCAGGACCTCTACCTCAGGGAGCTGAGCACGTTACTTTTGCTTCCCGCACGCATAAGGGTTTCCCCGACAAGGGCGGCACACACCCCTTCCTTGCGCAGTCTCATGAAATCCTCTGCACTTTTCAGCCCCGACTCGCTGACCACCGGTATTTCAGGCGGAATCATCTTTTTAAGACGAAAAGTCGTTTCAAGATCGATGGTGAAATCCTTGAGGTTCCGGTTATTGATTCCGATCAGGTCGCTTCCCGCCTGAAGCGCGGTTTCGGTCTCATACTCGTCATGTACCTCCACCAGCACGTCCATGCCAAGCTCGTTGGCAAGTGCCTGATAATCAACCAGCTGCTTGAGATCGAGTATCGCGGCGATCAGCAGGATCGCATCGGTACCGCAGGTCTTTGCCTCTTGTATCTGCACCTCGTCGATAATGAAATCTTTGCGCAGAACCGGCAATGCAACGGCGCTTCTGACCTGCATCAGATACTGCATCGATCCCTGGAAAAATTCTTCATCGGTTAAAACGGATATTGCCTGGGCACCATTGGCAACGTAGTTCTCAGCTATCGCCACAGGGTCGAAGTCTCTGCAGATAACTCCCTTTGAAGGCGACGCTTTTTTTACTTCGGCAATTACCGAAACCCCCTGGTATTCAACCAGGCAGCGCCTGAACCCTCGCGGGCGATCAATCCCGGTCTCGGCAAAGGCTGCATCAATCCTAACTCCATCTCTTTTTAAAATCCGGACTTCCGCTTTCTTTCTTTCCACAATCCTGTCTAAAATATGAGCCATCTGCGCTCTTCCTTTGCAACCTTATTTGTTATTGAATGACCGGGAATATCCAACAAGCTCTTCCAGTTTTGCCAAGGGTCCCCCTGAGGCGACGACTTCACGCGCCAGCTCGACCCCCGCCGGTAAATCATCAGCTTTACCAGCGGCAAGCAGGGCCGCACCGGCGTTGAGCAGAACCATATCCAGTTTTGCTCCGGCAACGCCGCTTAAAACTTCCCGCACCATCTCCGCCGACTCGTCAGCACTCTCCCCTCCGCGGATGGCTTCAACGGGTGCCGTTTTCAGACCTACCTGCTCGGGTTCGACGGTATAAGTGGTTATCTCCCCGTCATGGGCATCAGCCACATGGGAGATACCGGTTACGGTCATCTCGTCCATGTTGCCTTCCCCCCAGACCGCCAGGGTTCTTTTCATTCCCAGCCGCAGAAGAACCTCGGCAAACACATAGGTCAATTTCCTGTCAAACACGCCGGTCAGCTGGACATTGGCTCCCGCCGGATTGGTCATCGGGCCAAGCAGGTTGAAAATTGAACGGATACCGATCTCGCGGCGGGGTCCGATGGCGTACTTCATTGCACCGTGGAGCATGGGCGCGAACAGAAAGCCGATGCCTATTTTCCGTATGCAGGCCGACACCGCCTCCGGTGGCAGAGTCAGGTTAACCCCAAGAGCTTCCAGAACATCGGCGCTGCCGCATTTGGACGAGACAGCCCGATTGCCGTGTTTGGCAACTGTCACCCCAGCTGCGGCAACAACAAAGGAAGTTGTCGTTGAAACGTTGAAAGTACCCGAAGCATCGCCGCCGGTGCCGACGATATCCATCAAGATGTCCCCGGCCGAGGTATCCACGCCGGTATCGATATAAGTGGCTTTGTCGCGCATTACCCTCACGGCACCTACTATCTCCTCAACAGTCTCCCCCTTCATCCGGAGCGCGGTGATAAAAGCGGCAATCTGGGCATCGGTCGCCTGACCTTCCATGATTTCGTTCATCACCACCACCATTTCCTGTTCACTGAGATCAGTTCCGGACACTACTCTGGATATGGCCTCTCTTATATTCATGACCTTTTTCCCTGGGCAATTGGTTTGATTTTGTAATTTACTTTTTTATGGAGACGTTAATGAAATATCCGGATCAGGATCTTAACATCTCCGGATAATCAGGGTCCATAAAATTTTCAAGCAGCGTAATCCCTGCCGGAGTCATGATAGACTCCGGGTGGAACTGCACCCCCTCGATAGCCATCTCTCTGTGCCTGACCCCCATAAGCTCTCCCCTGTCGCTTCGACAGGTAATTTCGAGACAATCCGGGAGATCGCTCTCCTGGACAATCAGCGAATGATACCTCATGCCGTCAAAAGGGTTGGGCAGCCCGGTGAACACGCCCTTCCCGTCATGTTCCATGGGGCTGGTTTTACCATGCATGATCCTGTCGGCACGGATTACCGTCCCACCGAAAGCCTCTCCGATAGCCTGGTGTCCGAGACAGACACCAAGAAGCGGTATTTTCCCACCGAAATATTTTATCGCTTCTATTGAAATTCCGGCCTCTTTCGGCGTGCAGGGTCCAGGCGAGACAAGAAGACGGTCCGGCCTTAACTCCTCTATTGCGGCGATGCTTATCTTGTCGTTGCGGAACACCCTGATGTCTTCGACACGACCGGCTTTCAGGCCGTTGGCGGCAACGGTCTGCACGATATTATAAGTAAATGAATCGTAATTATCTATTATTACAAGCATGTTCAGAACCCCTTTTCTACGAGTTCGACGGCACGGCGCAGGCCAAGCGATTTATTGACAGTTTCCTCAAACTCCTTTTCCGGATCGGAGTCGGCCACAATTCCGGCACCGGCCTGGATCCAGAGGTCGTCGTCTTTCATGACAAACGTTCTGATAGTTATACAGAAATCCATATTTCCGGAAAAACCAAAATAGCCAACGGAACCGGCATACGCACCTCTTTTGTCGGGTTCGAGTTCGTCTATTATCTCCATTGCCCTGATTTTCGGGGCCCCGCTGACCGTTCCTGCCGGAAAGCACGCGGCCATGACGTCGAACTGGTCCTTTCCTTCATCTATTTCACCATGTACCCCGGACACAATATGCATCACGTGGCTGTACCTCTCTATGACGAGAAGGTCCTCAACCCAGACGCAACCGCCTTTTGCGACCCTTCCGACATCATTTCTTCCCAGGTCGACAAGCATCAGGTGCTCGGCGGTCTCTTTCGGGTCGGCCAGGAGTTCTTGCTCCAGGGCAAGATCCTCCTCCACCGTTTTTCCCCGGACCCTGGTGCCGGCGATGGGACGAAGCTCAATTCTCTCACCGTCCTTGCGGACAAGTATTTCCGGAGAGGACCCGATCTGGATGATATCTCCAAGTTTCAGGAAAAACAGATAGGGGCTGGGGTTGATATGTCGCAGCGCCCGATACAGCACCAGAGGTGAAATATCGGTCTTGGTATGGAACCGCTGGGATAAAACAACCTGAATGATATCGCCTGCGCGGATATATTCCTTGGCCTTCTCGACCATATCTGTAAAACGGCTTTTCTCCATATTGGAGGTAAACTGGTGCTCTTTTTCCGTTCCCCGGCCGCTTGCCAGAAACAGTTCCTCACCAACCGGCTGTTTCAGCCTTGAGACGACCTCTTCAATCTGCGCAATTGCCTCACCATAGAGTCTTTCGCCGTCATCCGTCGTCCCAGTCGTCCGCACCCAGCACACGACGGTGATCTTCTGCTTGAAGCTGTCATGCACGAGGACGATGCGTGGCACCATGAACGATGAATCGGGAAGGTCCGTGGCTGTTCTCTCGTCGGGGAGATCCTCAATAAACCGGACAATATCATATCCTAAAAAACCCACCGCCCCTCCGCAGAATCTGGGCAACTCCTCATATTCCGCGGCACCGAGATCTTCAATCAGCTTTTTAAGAGCTTCCAGCGGATCGGACGTAAAGGTCAAACTTTCATCACCACCGTTGTGCAATTCTTCAATCGTCACCTCTTTTTCCCTGGAACAGAACGTCACCAGGGGATCAAAGCCGATAAACGAAAAACGTCCCCATTTTTCACCGCCTTCCATACTCTCGAACAGGAATGCGTGATCCCGTCCTGCGGCGACCTTTGCATAAAGAGTCAACGGGGTATCAAGGTCCGCAACTATTTCGGTACAGACCGGAACAAGCCGAGACGATTGCATATCGTTCGTAAATTTTTCGCGATCAGGAAAGTATCTGCAAGCGACCATAACTATTTATAAAGATGCTGTTGGAAGAAGTTGGTGTTAAGAGCAGAGCGTTGCAGTCTGCCCATGTATAAGTCACCATACCAGTGGAGAACGTTTTTTGTCCAGTCCTCGAAAAATCAAAAAAAAAGCCATGGAGTTGTTACATTCCATGGCTTCTCTTTTTTTCAGTCGCTTTTCATGAGCTGAGAGCGGCTGCGAATATGATTGCAGTCAGGAGATGTATTAAGCAGCACCTTCCATCGCATTTACCCGTTTTGCCAGGCGGGAAATTTTTCTGGAGGCGTTCTTCTTGTGGATGGTGCCTTTACGTGCGGTCCTGGCAATTACGATAGTTGCTTCCCTCAGGGCGTCCTTGGCCGAATCAACCGATCCGGTTTCCATTGCTTCTTCAAAGCTGCGGATAGAGGTCTTCATCCGTTTCCTGTTTATTTTGTTGCGCACCCGACGAATCTGAGCTTGACGATTCCTTTTTTCAGCGGATTTATGATTTGCCACGTAGATATTCCTCCTGAGTTTATCTATTTACTTCAATCACTTAGATGATTCTTTATGTTTACAGCCCATCCACACCGGCTATCTGAGTAGCGATTTTTCTGCGTTGGAGCCTGATTATCAATATGTCCAAACCGGAAATTTATAATTCAATATAAGGGTAAAGTCAATAGATTTAGTACAGTTCGATACGATACTATCCTTTACTCCGATTTTTTGTTGCCCTGCAGGAGAACCGGTCCACCACCCTTCCTCCACCCTGTTGAGATACAACCCGGAAATTGGTGTTCTTCAACCGCTGCTTCACTCAAGCCGACCCAGATAATTAAAAGTCGGCAGCTTGGAATACCTGCCGCTGTTTATCAGCCTCTCGTGGACTTCGTCCAGATCTTTCGGGGACATCCGACCGCAACAGTCGACGACGACATAGCTTATGCCGGCCGCTCTGAGTTCTTCCAGATACGGCAGCAGCGAAAAGGGTTTGTCGGGAAAAGTCTGGGTAAACCCCTCTTTTTTGCTGATAAAATATTTTTCTTTTTTCGGGCTCAGGATCTGCTGGCCGTAACTGAAATGATCGGCGCCAAGCCTTGCCGTAAAAAGGGGCGGTGCACCATAACCGTACACTCCGTAGGAACAGTTCCTGGTGAGTCTTGCACCCGCCCCGACGAGTTCTCCCAGCGCACTCCTGTCAAGCTCAATGGAGGCAACCATTGACTCGACCCCGAGCTCTCCACAGAAAACCGCCGCCTGACTGTTCATGATATTGCAGGTATAGTCGCCGAAAAGATGTACTTTTTCCCCGCCAAACAGCCCAACCTGGCTGATATTTGCCAACTGAAAACTTCTGAAACCTGATCTTATGAGCACAGCTATCTGCTTTTTCACCCGGCCAAGATCGTTTTCCATAATAACCGGAGGCAGCACCCAGCTCACCAGCCTCGAACGTTTTCCCAGACTGCTCTTGATTGCACCCACCTGGCTGAGCAGCTGTTTTTCAAAAACAAGCAGATAGCGGTTGGGGACAAACGGAAGCTTTTTCATTATGGCGTTGATAGAGTCGACTTTAAACCATATCTCAACGCCTGGTTTCTTTCTTCCCCCCTTCCTCCAGCCCCCCGGACCGACTGACCCGCCGCCGGGTTCGGTTTCCCCGGTTATGCAGACTTCTGTCGTTACCTGGTCTATTTTTTTGTATCGCTCCTTTTCGGTTTTTCGCAGAACGTCGACAATAGATTTCCCGTCCAGCTCCCAGTCGGAAGTCCTGACGGAGGCTGCCCCGTCGGTTTTATATACATCGACATGACCTTGCGGCAGTGGTCTGAACCCGTCGGGAAGCTCAATGGACACCCGAGAGCCGGCGAAAGCCTTTTTCTCCTGATTCCCTCCAACAAACAGGGTTTTCAGCCGAAAAGCAGTTCGCTCCCCGGATGGCTCCTGATGCAGCCGCAACCGGTCTCCTTGTTCCAGTTCGTCCTTCAGGATAAATCTGCAGGTATACCGCTCGCCAAACTTCTTGACATTATTAAAACGCCCCAGATGAATGCCGGTGTTGCCTGAGTGGTACGGAGTGATTGCATCAGGTGGCTGGGGAGAGAAAAAATATCCTGCAGACGTTTTCCTGCCCATCGCCCTGGCGATCAGCTTTTCGGCTTTTGCATACTCCTCTTCACGATTATCGACATTGCTGTCAAGCATCGTCCTGTAGGCTGAAACAATATTTTTCACGTAGTGTGCCGACCGCAGCCTGCCTTCTATTTTCAAGGAACTGATACCAAGAGCCCGGAGCTGCTCAATCGCCTTGACGGAGCACAAATCGTTCATTGAAAAGAGATAGCGCGAACTCGGTGTCCCCTTTTTCTCTCGGCTCCTCCTGCTTGCTCCGGCTACCCCGTATCCCCGGCGGCACGGCTGTACACACCGCCCTCGGACGCTGCTTTTACCGCCCAGATAAGACGAGAACAGGCAGAGACCGGAAAACGAAAAACACATCGCCCCGTGAATGAAGACTTCAAGCTCCACCCCTTGCACCCTGGCCCTGATCGTCTCAATTTCCTTGAGTGTCAATTCCCTGGCCAGAACAACCCTGTCACACCCCATGTCGCCAAGGAAACGGACACTGTCTGAGTTGTGGGCGGTCATCAGGGTGGAACCGTGCAGCCTGAGCCGGGGAAAGTGATTTTTAACCAGCCTGATCAAGCCAAGATCCTGAACTATCAGCGCATCCGGCTGAAGCTCGTCGATCATTGCAAGGGTGGCGACCACCTGTTCCAGCTCACGCTCAAGTATCAGGCTGTTGGCGGCGAGGTACAGTTTTTTGCCCAGACTGCGGCACTTTGCGATCATCGCCCCGATCTCTTCCATCCCCAGATCCCGGGCAAGATTCCGGGCATTGAACCCAGGTGCCCCTACATATACCGCGTCGGCCCCGGAATCAAGTGCTACCCGGAAATTTTCAAGAGACCCCACCGGCGCCAGAAGTTCGATATCCACCATCAGCTTTCTATAACCACCCTGCCACCGGACGGTCCCTGATCAAGTAACACTTTTATCCGTTCGTCAGCAAGCACCGATGTTTTCAGGCCGTTAAAGTCGGGCTGAATCGGCAATTCCCTCCCGCCCCTGTCGACCAGCGATACGAGCTGAACGGAAGTGGGCCTGCCATAATCCATTATCGCATCCATGGCCGCACGAATAGTTCGACCGGTAAAGATGACATCGTCCACGAGCACCAGGGTGATGTTGTCCACATCAAAGGGAAGATCGGTGGTCTTCACCACCGGGTTCTGACTCACCAGGGACCAGTCGTCACGATAGAGGTTAATGTCCAAGGTGCCGAAAAGAACCTCTTTCTTCATCTGTTTTTCGATAAAGGCATGAATACGTTCGGCCACGTACACCCCGCAGGTATGGATTCCTACAATGGCCAGGCGTTCCACTGCGTGGTTTCTCTCAAGAACCTGCAGAGAGATCCGCTGGATCGCCAGATCAACATCTTCCGCCGACATGATTACCCGTTTCTTTCCGCTCACCGGCCTACCCTCTTCCAAAAAAATTCTATCCCTTTCTCATCTACCCGATTGATTGCTTCGGGAAATGTTTCGCACTCAATGGCAAAGACCTTATCGGCAATGGTATCGGCGTCATCGTCATATTCGAGATCGACGCTTTTCTGCAGGATAATCGGCCCTTCATCGTAACGTTCATTGGCAAAATGAACCGTACAGCCGCTCACGGTGCAACCTTTTGCCCTGACCGCGCTGTGGACGTGATGACCGTAGAAGCCTTTGCCGCAGAAGCTTGGAATAAGCGCCGGGTGAATATTTATCACCGCTTTTTTCAAATCGTCAGGGGGGGTGTAGAGTTTCAGGTAACCGGCAAGCACTATGATATCGACATCATAATCTTTGAGGATCCGGTTCGTTTCCGCGCTGGTTGGTGCATGAAATGCCGGATACCCGTAATTAGCCGCTTTTTCAAGACCGAGAGCTTCTTTAACATCGGAAACCACCACCTCAATGGCCGCCGCCAGCCTGCCATCTGTTATTCGTTCATGAAAATTATCCAGAGTCCGGCCGCTTCCGGACAGCAACACCGCCATTTTCAACATGGTTTATTCTCCTGAAAAATAACTGTTTGAATCCATATCGACCTTCTCAAGCCATGCCGAAATAGCCGTGTCGTACGCTGCGGTCAGCGCGTACACCTTGCGCATCAGGTAAAACCTTGTCTTCAGTGTGGTGTTGCCGTAACGCTTCAGCTCTTCCAGGACCACGGGATAATCCGCCGGATCGACGATCACCGTCACATCATGGAAATTTTTCGCCGCCGCACGGAGCATGGTCGGCCCGCCGATATCGATATTCTCAATCGCGTCGGCAAGAGAGCAGTCCGGATCGGCAACGGTTTTCTCAAAGGCGTACAGGTTGACTGCGATAATGTCGATGTTTTTAATGTCCTGCTGTTCACACTGCTGCCGATGGACAGAATTCCCCCTCTGGTTGAGTATGCCCCCGTGTACCTTCGGATGAAGGGTCTTCACCCTGCCATCGAGCATCTCGGGAAATCCCGTATACTCGGAGACATCCATAACCTTCAGCCCACCATCACGAAGTTTTTTGGCGGTGCCTCCGGTGGAAAGAAGTTCAATCCCCAGGTTCGTCAGCTCAGTGGCAAAACCTTCTATTCCCGATTTATCCGTCAAGCTTATCAGCGCTCTTTCTGCCTTTATCATTCCTTGCTCCTTAAAATGTCAATCGTCTTTTCTGGTGAAAGATTTTATTTTTCTTCTATCTCTTTTGCTCGGTTTATGCGACGGCGCAGTGAACCCTGCGTTGAACATTTTCCTTGTTTCACGCTGCTCCTCACGGTTTTTGATACTCTCCTCGGACTCCACGTAGAGTTGCCGGGCCTCTTTTGCCGGCCGTCGGTATTGGCAAAGGCCGAGCACCGTAACATGAAATTCGGCAACCCCAACCGTTATTGTCAGGTTGTCACCCTCGGCAACGTTTCTCGCCGCCTTAACCCTGCTGCCGTTGAGATGAACCTTTCCGCCATTGACCGCCTTGGCCGCCATTGAGCGGGTTTTAAAAAACCGTGCCGCCCACAACCATTTGTCCAGTCGCAATCCATTGTCTTCACTATTTTGGGCCATACCTTACCTGGAATCTATCCATAGATATTTTGTCAATTGGGGTAAACAGTTAGAATACACCGATTCAGGCAGAAACGCATGAAAAATTGAGAACGATAGCCTCTGCCGGAGAAAAGGAGGTTGTCGAACCTTGACAAAAAGGGTATGAAAGAAGCGATTTTAATATCGGTGCATTATTATTTGCCGGGAAAATAGTAGAGAATTACCAACCTGTTTTTCGCACAGAAAAGTTATCAAGTGAGTCAAGTAAGCCCATGCATATCCGGACGGTAGGTTTAAAAGGTCTGAAAACTCCCATCAGGGTAAAAGAAAAAAACGGCGGTCTCCAGAACACCATCGCAACAATTTCCATGCAGGCGCAATTGTGTGAAGGCAACCACGAAAACTGTGTTGCCGCTTTTACCTCGATTCTCGACGACTATCTGGGAGAATTTTCCGTTGCAAGCTTTTCGTCGATCCTGCCACGGCTGCAAAAAGATCTCCAGGCGACTAGCGTCCGGCTGGAAATGACATTTCCCTACTTCATAGACAAAAAAGCTCCGGTAAGCGACACCCATAGCCTGATGGAGTATGAGTGCACTTTTTCCGGCGGCATCGGGGACGACGACGGTTTTATCCTTTCGGTGTCCGCCCCCGTTACCACACTTTGCCCCTGCTCCAAGGAGATCAGC
The DNA here is from genome assembly GCF_900104445.1 of Desulforhopalus singaporensis. GTDB lineage: Bacteria > Desulfobacterota > Desulfobulbia > Desulfobulbales > Desulfocapsaceae > Desulforhopalus_A > Desulforhopalus_A singaporensis. Next base: position 32,530 of record NZ_FNJI01000029.1, read on the forward strand.
TCCGGCGGTGCGCACAACCAGCGGGGGGAAGTGACCCTCAATGTCAAATTCAAGAACTTCGTCTGGGTCGAAGATCTGATCGAGATTATCGAACAATCGGCTTCCTGCGAGGTATATGCCCTGCTCAAGAGGCCTGATGAAAAATATGTCACGGAAAAGGCCTTTAACAATCCCATGTTTGTTGAAGACGTCGTGCGCAAAGTTGCACTGCTTTCACTTGAACATCCTGATATAACATGGTTTTCAGCAGGAGTGGAAAGTTTTGAATCGATCCACAAGCATAGCGCCTACGCCTACGTGGACAGCGACGAGGTAAGGTAGTTGCCCAAGACAACAGCGACAGGCAGCAGAGGTCGCTGTTACGAATTTTTAGTAGAGCCAAACCCGGCAAACTTCTTTCTGAAGGGACCGCTCTGCTTTTCGCCATCAAGCATTTTTCTCAACAGCGCCAGCTCCTTTTCGGCGCCCTGCAATTCCCTCTTGATGCGGTCTTTTTCCTGCGCAGTGCAGGTATCGTATAGTTTCCGGAGTCTGTCTACATTCTGCTGCGCCCTGTACACATCCCGGGCCAATAAACGTATGGACATAAGATCCCTGGTTCTCAAATAGTTTTCACAACCCATGCGGCGACAGCCGACCATCCCGGCTGCGCCGCACCGTTAATCTTCCAGCCGCCGCTCCAGCTCTTCTTTTTCGAGCACCGCTTTTATTATACGGTAAGTCTCCTTGTAAAAAGTGTGCTTACGGCTCCTTACGTACTGGTGTACGGCACGCATGAGATCGCCCGAGACGGCCTGGCACCGCCTTGCCAGCTGGTCGGTAATTTCCCCGGGCCAGTCAAGCTCCAGGACCATATCGTGGGCAAGGCAGTCCTGCTGATGGGCGATTGCTTCGTTGACAATAGCGTCGCGCAGCCGTTCAGCCTCGTGATGGATCCGGTCCTGCTTGAGCTTTGAGCCTTTTTTCTCCGCAAGAAAATCAAGGATGGCGTCAATCGGCTCTTCCCGTATCAACTTCGCCAGGTATTTGACCTGTCTTTTGCGGGCTCCCCCCTTCACGTCCCGGCAATTTTTTATCTCTGTTTTTACCTGGTCGCCGGCAGGAAGTCTTTTCAACTCAGCATCGCTTAACAGGGCCAGCTCCGCCGCAGCCTCCTCAACTCTTTTAAACTGCCGTTTCAACTCGGATTTACTCACTCTCTCACTCATATTTTCCCTTCGTGCTAAATTACCCGACAAGTTCCACCAGGGGCGGAAAATAGTCTTCAGGGGGCTGGTAGCCCAGCAGTACGCAAAGAGTTGCAGCCACGTTTGCCAGGCCGGGATCAGCCACCCCGGTCAGCCTGAAGTTGTTAGCGCCGTTATAATCCTTGACAATAAACGGTACGGGGTTGAGTGTGTGGGCGACCATCGGCACTCGCTTGCCGTTCTTTTCGGTCCACATGCAGTCTGCGTTGCCATGATCCGCGGTAACCACCGCAATGCCACGCGCTTTTTTCACCGCACCCAGCACCCTGCCCAGGCTTATATCAACACATTCAACACCTACCCGCACAGCCTGCTCCACCCCGGTATGTCCCACCATATCGCCGTTGGCAAAATTGAGGCGGATAAACTTGTAACGGCCGCTCTCGATAGCCTCGACAACCTTGTCGGCGATCTCCCCCGCCTTCATCCAGGGTTTCAGGTCAAAAGTGATTCTATCGGATGCGACTTCCTCATATCGTTCCAGGTCCCTGTCAATGTAGCCCGATCTGTTGCCGTTCCAGAAATAGGTTACATGGCCGAATTTCTGGGTCTCGGAAACGGCGTAGGAGGTGATCCCTGTAGCGCAGAGATATTCACCGAGGGTGGCGTTTATCGCCGGAGGCTGAACGAGAAATTTTTTCGGGATGAGCGCGTCTCCATCGTACTGCATCATGCCTGCATAAAACAGTTCGGGGACTCTCTTGCGGTCAAACTCGTTAAAGTCGGTCTCGTCAAAGGCCCGGGAAATCTCGATAGCACGGTCGCCGCGAAAATTAAAGAAAACGGCGCTGTCGCCGTCCTCCATGGTGCCGACCGGCTTATCATCTTTGATCACCACAAAGCTCGGCATATACTGATCGGTCATCGCCGGGTCTTCTGCATAATAGGTCCGTACAGCTTCCGATGCCGAAACAAAGCTTCGTCCTTCACCGAGTACATGAGCCTTCCAGCCCCGCTCCACCACCGACCAGTTGGCGTTATAACGATCCATGGTGGTGACCATCCGACCGCCGCCGGAGGCTATCCGGTAATCGAAACTTTCCCCGCAACACTTGGCCAGCTTGCGCTCAAGCGGCTCTATATAGTCAAGAGCGCTCTTCTGCTCTACATCACGGCCGTCAAGAAGGGCGTGCACCCTGACCCTTTCAATACCGTCTGCTACACACTGGTCGAGCAACCGGTAGAGCTGGTCGATATGGCTATGAACGTTGCCGTCGGATACCAGCCCGATAAAGTGCACCGTGCCGCCACCGTGTCCTCGCTTTTTCAGCTCCTGCCAGACCTCACCATTGAACACCTCTTTCGACTCCAGCGCCTCATTGACAAGCTTGGCTCCCTGGGAAAAAACCCGGCCGGCGCCAAGGGCGTTATGGCCCACCTCCGAATTTCCCATATCCTTGTCAGAAGGCAGACCAACGGCCAGGCCGTGCGCCTTGACCGCAACCATCAGTTGTTCCTTGAACAAGGTATCCAAAAGCTCGGTATTGGCCATAAACACGCCATCTTGCTCATCCCGGCTTCCGATCCCGATCCCGTCCATCACGACGGTAACCAGCGGCCCTTCATACTGTCTAAATCCTGCAAGGGGGGCCAGGGGTGGGGATTGTCTTTTTGTCATTATTTATCCTTTTAAGGAATTTAAAGTAGAATTTTCTGTTATTATTTGTATATCTGATCTTAAAAAAAATGGTACATTACATTATAATTTCTCTATCTTATCTTCGAAAGCTGCCGTATCGCGCAGGTTAACCGCGGATAACAATCGAACACAAAAGATCTACTACTATTCTGGTCATGACCGATCAACCTGAAGAAAAAGAACTTCATCTCGAAGTTTTGCAAGAGCGCATGCCCCTTTTTACCACGATCCTCCAGTCCGGTATAGAAGTAAAAACCAAAAACAACATTGCAACAGGACATTTTCTCTGCAATCTAGAGGGGTTTGACAGCGACTATCTGGCACAGGCGGTGGAAACGATTTTTTTAAACGGTATGCCGGTCGACAGCTTTGACACACCTCTGTGCGGCGACAACCCGGTCCTGGCTCTTTCGGCGGCAATGCCGGGACTGGCAGGAGCAATATTCCGCAAAAACAGTTTCCATTCGGCCCTGCGTACCGATACCGGGAAAAAAACCGCCAGTTCACGGACAGACGACACCATCCTGGTCACGTTAAAACTGTTCAACACCATCGCCAAGCAGCGCGGAGAGACGCTGCTGCAGCGGGGAGTGCTTATAAAAGGCCACAAGATATTGAAGTTTTTCGAGAACAGGAGAACTTTTTTCAATTATATCTGCAAGCTATCGTTTCAGCACCAGGAGTTCACGCCTGACTCTTTGTTGCAAGTTGTTCCAGGTGGGGAAACGATAAAACTCTTCATTACCCGAAACAATGACTGACCACAAAGAAACTAAAGATATGCTCGGCCGCGGCGGCCTCATCTCGGTGAGCCGGGCGCAACAGCTGCTGCGCGAGAACCTCAGGGCGCCTGTTGCCAGCAGTGAGGAGGTTCTGCTTGCAGAAGCGCTCGACAGGGTTCTTGCAACCGACGTTGTTGCCCCGGAGAATCTTCCCGCCGCCCCGAGGTCGACCATGGACGGTTTTGCCGTTCGTGCCGCCGACACTTACGGCGCCAGCGAATCGATGCCATGTTACCTTTCCGTAACCGGAGAGGTGCTCATGGGTAAACCCTGCGAGGGTGACGTAAACGTGGGATGCTGCCATAAAGTCCCCACCGGAGGTCTTATTCCCGCCGGTGCCGACAGCGTGGTGATGTTTGAGCACACCGTACCGGTAGACGAAACAATGATAGAAGTGGTCAAGGGGGTCGGAACGGGCACCAACCTGATCCAGAGCGGAGAGGACATCCGCAAGGACGCCAAAGCACTTCCAGCCGGACACAGGATACGCCCCCAGGACCTTGGTCTGCTCGCCGGACTTGGCATAGACCGGGTCAAGGTTGTCGCCCCGGTGAGGGTTGGCATACTCTCAACCGGGGACGAAATAATTCCCCACACCCAAGTTCCAAAACCGGGACAAATACGCAATATCAACAGCATAGCTCTTGCTGGAGCCGTGACTAGAGCGCACGGCATCTATACCGATTACGGAATCGTCTCCGACCGCAAGGAGATTTTTCTTCCGGCCGTTGAAAAGGCGATTGCGGAAAACGATATCGTTCTCTTTTCAGGAGGAAGTTCGGTAGGCGTTCGCGATCTTGGCCAGCAGGTGGTCGAAGAGGTCGGCCCGCCTGGAATTCTGGTCCACGGCGTCACCCTCAAGCCCGGCAAGCCGGTGCTCATCGGTATGAGCGGAGCAACCCCTGTGTTCGGACTTCCCGGCCATCCGGTAAGCGCAATGGTCTGTTTTGATCTGTTCGTACAACCGACAATCGCAGCACTCTCCGGACTCCCCCCTGAATACGGCCTCCCCCGCCCATCGATTACGGCACGGCTGACCCGCAACATAAACTCCGCCCCCGGCAGGCTGGACGTGGTCAGAGTACAGTTACAACAAACAGACAGCAAGACATGGAAAGCCGAGCCGGTGCTCGGCAAGTCGGGTTCCATTTCGACCCTCTCCAGAGCCCATGGATATTTTCTCATCGACGAGGCCAGCCAGGGTGTCCAGGAGAATTCAACTATCAAGGTATTTCTTTACATATGAACAAGCGCGACGTTTATTTAAGCAACATGCCGCTGGACCAGGCGAAAGTCCTCTGGCGGAACGCCCTGGAAGAACGCGGATTTTTTTCCGACCATACCTCCGAAGACATTGCCGTTGACGACAGCCTGGGCAAGATCACAGCAGAGCCGGTTTTTGCCAGGCGAAGCTCCCCTTCATACAACGCTGCGGCAATGGACGGCATCGCCGTTCACTTCAGTGACCTTGTCGGGGCCAGTGAAGCGTCGCCGATCCGGCTAAAAAAAGACAGGTTCCAGCCGGTAAACACCGGCAACGCCATCCCGGAAAACTGTAATGCGGTAGTCATGATCGAGGACGTCCATTATGTGTCCGATGACGAAGTCGAGCTTCACACCCCTGCCCCCCCATGGCAGCATATCAGGACCATCGGCGAAGACATTGTGGCAACGGAGCTGATTCTGCCTGAAGGTCATGTGGTCAGACCCATTGACCAGGGCGCGATGCTTGCAACCGGCGTCACCGCAATCCGGGTCCGCCGAAATCCCAAAGCTCATGTGATTCCTACCGGAAGCGAGCTGATCCAGCCGGAAGAAGAACCACGGGCCGGACAGATAATCGAATTCAATTCACGAATTCTAGCGGGTTACCTGAGGGAATGGGGGGCCGACGCCAGCCGCGGACTGCCGGTTATCGACGATCCGGATAAACTGGAAAAGGCGCTGGTTGAGGCGGCCGGGAAAAACGACCTGGTTGTCATGAACGCCGGAGCGTCCGCCGGGACAAGAGACTACAGCGCCAAGGTCCTGGCCAAGGTAGGTGAAGTGATCGTCCACGGGGTGGCGATAAAACCGGGCAAGCCGGTAATCCTCGCCATGATCGGCAAGACCCCTGTCATCGGACTGCCGGGCTACCCGGTTTCTGCCCTGCTGACCATGAGGCTTTTTGTCCGCGAGATGATCTCGCAATTTCTGGGTCTTGGAAAACCTGCCTGCGACCACGTATCGGCAACCCTGTCACGCCCTGTGCACTCTGCCATGGGTGTCGACCAGATGGTAAGGATAACCCTGGGCCGTGTGGGGGAAACCCTGATGGCGACACCGTCGGGGAAAGGTGCCGGAGCGGTCATGTCGCTTGTCCGGGCGGACGGTCTTTTGACGATCCCATCCGGGAAAGAAGGCATTGGCGCCGGAGAAAAGGTGAAAGTGGAGCTGCTGAGACCGCAAGCCGAAGTTGACGCCACCCTGGTCACCATAGGCAGCCATGACAACATTCTCGACCTGCTCGCCAACCGGCTTCATCGGATGCGGCCGATCGTCCGTATCGCCTCAGCCCATGTCGGTTCCATGGGGGGGATCATGGCGATCAGACGAGAGGAAGCCCATATCGCCGGAACCCACCTGCTCGATGAAGAAACCGGCGAATACAACGTGGCTTTCATCAAAAGGTTTCTGGGCTCGATCCCCCTGCAGCTGATAAACCTGTGCTACCGGGAACAGGGATTCATCGTCCCCAGGGGCAACCCGAAAAAGATAAAAAACTTCAGAACCATTGCCGAAAACGGCAATACCTTTATCAACAGGCAGAAAGGCGCCGGGACCAGGCTTTTGACCGATAAGATCCTGCGCGATGAAAATATCAAACCGCAACAGATCATAGGGTACGACCACGAGGAGTATACTCATATGAACATCGGCGCCGCCGTGGCCAACGGCAGTGTCGATACGGGAATGGGCATCAGGGCGGCGGCAAACGCCCTGGGGCTCGACTTTGTACCCATTGCCGAAGAGCGTTACGATCTCATTGTCCCGGCTGAGCATCTCAAGGATAATAAGGTCTCCAGTGTCCTGCAACTCATCCGTACAGACGAGTCCTTCAAAGCTTCCATTACCGCGCTTGGAGGATACAACCTTCGTGACTGTGGTGTCGTCATGTACGAACAGTAACACATGGACAACACAAAGGAAATGGTCTGAACTGCCATTTTCGCTCAACCTCAACAAGGAGAACATGATGGCTGAGAAAATCTACAGGGTAAATATGACCGACCTTACCAGTTCCATAGAAGACGTGCCCGCAGCCTGGGCCGCCCATGGAGGAAGGGGGCTTACCTCGACCATTGTCGCCGCCGAGGTGATACCCACCTGCCACCCGCTGGGACCAAACAACAAACTTGTGCTCGCACCGGGCCTGCTGTCAGGCACCGTAGCGGCCAATTCAGGACGTCTTTCCATCGGCGCCAAGAGCCCGCTTACCGGCACTATCAAGGAATCCAACGCCGGGGGCACCGCCGCACAGCTTTTTGCCCGTACCGGGGTAAAGGCGATGATCATCGAGGGACAGCCCAAAGAGGACAAGTGGTATTCAATTGCTATAACACCTGACGAGATAACTATTACGGAAGAGACCGAGCTCATTGGCAGAGGCAATTTCGCAACCATTGAAGCGGTCGAGGCAAGGTCCGAGGAAAAGCGTGCGATTCTCACCATCGGTCCCGCCGGTGAGATGAGAATGGCATCGGCAAACGTATCGGTAAAAGACCCGGACGGCGGACTGCGCTCTAACGGCCGGGGCGGTCTCGGGGCGGTCATGGGATCCAAGAAAATCAAGTTTATCACCGTTGATCCCAAAGGTGGTAAGGTCGAGATCGCCAACCCTGATGGTTTCAGGGAAGCAAACAAGACCTTTGCCAAGGCCCTGGTCGACCATCCGGTAAGCCAGGCCCTCGGACAGTACGGCACCAACGTTCTGGTCAATATAGTCAACGAGTCGGGCGGACTGCCGACGAAAAACTTTACCCTGGGCCAGTTTGATGGCCACGACGCTATTTCCGGGGAGACAATGGCCGACACCATCACCCAGAGGGGCGGAAAAATAAAACATAACTGTCACCCGGGCTGTGTCATTCAATGTTCACAGGTATACAACGATGCCGACGGCAACAAGCTGACTTCTGGTTTTGAATACGAATCGATATGGGCCATGGGGGCCGACTGCTGCGTGGACAACCTCGATCATATCGCCGAGGCCGACCGGATCATGGATGACATCGGCGTCGACACCATCGAGACCTCGGTTGCCATGGCTGTTGCCATGGAGGCCGGCGTGCTCGAGTTTGGCGACGGTGCCGGCGTATGCCGGATTCTCAAGGAAGAAGTGGGTAAAGGGACCTCCCTCGGACGGATCATAGGCAACGGGACAGGGTCTGTCGGCAAGGCATTTGGCATGACCAGGGTTCCCGTTGTAAAGAACCAGGCCATTCCCGCCTACGACCCAAGGGCAATCAAAGGCATTGGTATCACCTATGCGACGTCCACCCAGGGAGCAGACCACACCATGGGTTACACCATCGCGACCAATATCCTCAACGTAGGCGGCAAACTCGATCCGCTCACCAAGGAGGGACAAGTCGAGCTGTCGCGTAACCTGCAGATCGCCACCGCGGCGATCGACTCAACCGGCATGTGTCTCTTTATCGCCTTTGCCGCACTGGATGACGAGAAATGTCTGCCGGCACTGATCGACCTGATCAATGCGCGTTTTGATCTTTCGCTGACCGGCGACGATGTGGTAAACCTCGGCAAGCATATCCTGAAGACGGAAAGGGAATTCAACATGAAGGCCGGATTCACTTCCATTGACGATCGTCTGCCGGAATTCTTCTACACTGAACCGCTGCCGCCGCACAACGTGGTGTTTGACTTCAGCGATGAAGAAATAAATACCTTCTGGGATTTTTGATTTGTAATTCTCAAATCCTGACTGTTTCCGGCTAAGGTTGCAGGGTACCGGAACTCATACCATCCCCTTGGCGGTCGACGCCAAGGGGATGGATCACCTCCACAAATAACTGTTACGTATCAGGACCGACTGTTACACAAACATAACCAGTTCACATTTTCAGGGAGAAACAGGTTGGCCAGAATAAATGTTACCGTAAAACTTTTCGCCTATTTCCGGGAAAATCGTTTCAAGATTTCGGAACAGGAAATAGCCCCGGGCACCACAGTAGGAGATATAGTCGATTCTCTTGATATAGACCGTGAAGAAGTTGGCGTACTGATGATCAACTCCCGCCACACAACCTTTGAAACGCCACTTGAAGAGGCAAACGTCCTGGCCATCTTTCCGGTGGTCGGCGGAGGCTGACCAGCCCGGAGACCAAAAACCCCGGGCAACGTGGGAAAACTGAACAAAGATTTTTCCTCTTTTTTTATGGCTGCAGGTTGTTCCCTTTATTTTGGTGCTGGGACAGGCGCTGTATCTCCTGATGGCGAAAACAGTTGACCAGGTGATCGTTTACCATCCCCACCGATTGCATAAGGGAGTAACATATTGTCGGTCCGACAAAGCTCATCCCCCTTTTTTTCAGATCCCTGCTCAACCGCCGGGAAAGCTCGGTCTGACTGGGAACCTCCTGCATTGACCGCCACTTGTTCTGCAGCGGTACGCCGTCTACATAGTCCCACAAAAAAGAGGAAAAATTTCCTTTTTCTTCTATAATATCGATCACCACCGCAGCGTTTTTCACCACGGCGTTTATTTTCAGCCTGTTTTTCACGATCCCCGGATGGGTCATCAGCGCTGCGATATCCCGCTCGGTATAGCTTGCTATGCTGGTAAAATCGAAGTTACTGAAAACCTCTTGGTAGCTCTTTCTTTTCCTGAGAATGGTCAGCCAACTCAACCCTGCCTGGGCACCTTCCAGACAGAGCATCTCGAACAACTTGAAGTCATCATGCTCGGGAACTCCCCACTGGTGATCGTGGTAATCCCGATAAAGAGGGTCGTTGCCGCACCATTCACATCTGTTTTTCATCCTTTATCTCCCTGATTGTGCCATAAAACCTTTTAAAACCATCTACTTGAAGTGACTATACTGCAATTTTGAGCTGCCGCCCTCCATTCCTCGTGCAGCCACGCCTATTGATCTGCGACAAACTTTGTCGACAGAAAATTGCGATCTGGGGGGTACCTTTTTCCAGACAGCGCAGCCGGGAAGCTAATCGTTGTTGCTATTCTTCTATTATTTCAGTATGAAACAGAATCGATTAAATGTAAATTCCCGTTGCAAAAAGCTTCATGAAAATGTTAGTTTTAGGTAAATTTATCGATACCAACAATCAGCTGCCAGCGCCTATGACGGAAATACCGAGAAATATACACAGGATAATTCTGGAAACGAAAATTTCTGCGAGAAATGATGATGAATTTATCCAGACAATTGACGAACTTGTCAACACCAACGGGCAGACGACACTAGTCCACACCTTTAACCTGCTGGCCGGACTCTATATACCCGCGGCCACCTGCAAAGACCTCTGGAGCAAAGTCAAACAGCACAGGCAGACGATAATAGAAAAGCTGGGAAGAGAAGTCGACCTGACCACTTCACTGTCGGACTATTTCCACAACTGTACCAAGATGATGTGCCACCCCCGGTTGGTTGAGGCGACAGAATTTGAAAATATTCTCTATCACTCAAACCACGACAGGCTGACGAAATTATACAACAGGCGCTATTTTGAGGATATATACAATCGCCAGATAATGCTTTCAAACAGGTACCGGGAAGAATTCTCGGTACTCTTTTTCGATCTGGACAATTTCGGCATCGTCAACAACTCCCACGGACATCTGGCCGGCGACGCGGTGCTGGAAAAAATCGGTGCCATTTTCCTTGAGGAAAAACGAGACAGCGATATCGCCGCCAGATACGGTGGAGAAGAGTTCGTATTACTGCTCCCTCACACCGATTACGAAAACGCCTACACGATAGCCAACCGGCTCCGAAAATATGTCGCAGAAAATTGTTTCACCTACTCCAACATCGATATCAGTATAACCATGAGCGGCGGGGTGGCATCCTACCCGAGCAACTGTCCAGACCCCGGCCTACTACTCCAGATGGCGGACAATGCCATGTACAAGGCCAAGGACGAAGGGAAAAACAGGATTTCCCACTACAGAGAATAAACTTATCCTGTTTCCTGTTCCTCACTTTCTGGTACAATCCAGTATCTACTTGTCATTTACCAAACAATAAATGGCGGCATGCGCAGGGACCCTGCCCATTGCAGCCGATGGCGCTGTCTGTTCCATCAGCTGGCTACCGGCAGATCAGGCTCACCCTGCTGAAAAGTTCAGCTGCATCCATGTCAACTCAAGCGACAGGGACAGAACCCATGGAAACCATACGAGTGATCGTCACTGGACGTGTTCAGGGTGTCTTTTTCAGGGATTACACCCAAAAACAAGCCGCAAGGCTCGGGTTGTGCGGATGGGTCCGCAACCTCCCGGACGGAACGGTTGAGGCATTGATCCAGGGCAAAGCAACGGATATCCGAAAGATGCTCAACTGGCTCAATACCGGGTCGCCTCTGGCGACCGTGACCGGTATCAAGACCTGGAAAACAGCCGAATCAGCCGTTTTTTCATCCTTTCAGATAAGATATTGAGCAATAATGCTACTTGATATACAAAATTTAAATCTCTGGTTCCGGGGATACGATCAGTCGGGTGCTCCACACTCGGAACAGGTGCTGTTTGATATTTCCCTCCGGGTGAAAGAATCAACAACGGTTGCCCTGGTCGGCGAATCGGGTTCGGGAAAATCGGTCACCGCGCTTTCTATTCTGCGCCTGCTCGAATCAACCTCAGAAGTTGCAGCAGACGGAGCCATCTATTTTGAGGGCAAGAACCTGCTCGCCTTTAACCAGCAACAGATGCAGGCGGTGCGGGGAAACCGGATCGGCATGATTTTCCAGGAACCGATGACGTCGCTGAATCCGGTCTTCACCGTAGGCAATCAACTATGCGAACCGCTGACCCTACATCGCGGCCTCAAGGGAAAACGGGCAAGACAAGAAGCTGTCAGGCTGCTGGGAAGAACCGGTCTGGACAATCCCGAACACAGGATGAATCAGTATCCGCACCAGCTTTCAGGCGGACAACGCCAGCGGGTGGTCATTGCCATGGCCCTGGCATGCAGTCCGTCGCTGCTGATAGCCGACGAGCCAACCACAGCCCTGGACGTGACGGTTCAGGCGCAGATCCTCGAGTTGATGGCGCATCTGCAAATGGAGAGTTCCATGGGGGTACTACTCATCACCCATGATCTTGAACTCGTGAAAAAACATGCCGACTACATTTATATAATGAAGGATGGCGTTATTGTTGAACATGGCCAGCCCCGGAAGATATTCACCGCTCCCTCCCACAGTTATACCAGATCACTGCTCGGCGCCATACCGGACAAGATAAAACCATTCAACAACCAGGCGGATATTCTGCTGAAAGCGGAAAACGTGAACTGCACCTTCGAGTTACCGGGCGAATGGGTTCACCCGTTCAAAAGAAAAAAACGGCAGATCGAAGCGGTCAAGGAAGTTAATCTCGAGATCAGGACCGGCACCACCTGCGGTATCGTGGGAGAGTCAGGATCGGGAAAAACAACCCTGGGCATGGCGTTTTTGCAACTTGTGCACAACAGCGGCAATATTGTCTTCAAGGGCAACGAGTTGACCGGGCTTTCCTTTCGCAGCATGAAACATCTTCGCAGCGAGATTCAGGTGGTATTTCAGGACCCCTTCTCCTCACTTTCGCCAAGATTCAGCATTCGCAAGATAGTTGAAGAGGGTCTGCGCATCCATCACCCGGAAATGAACCGGGAAGAACGTTATCAACGAGTGGTTGCTACGCTGCGCGAAGTCGGCATGACGGAACGGATCATCGATCGCTATCCCCACGAATTTTCCGGCGGCCAACGCCAACGGATAGCGATCGCGCGGGCGATCATTCTTCAACCGAAATTTCTTATCCTCGATGAACCCACCTCGGCACTGGATGTTACCATACAGGGACAGATAATAGATTTACTGCTGAAGCTGCAACAACAATATCAGATGAGCTATATGTTCATTTCCCACGACCTGCGGGTGGTAAGGGCCATATCGGATTACGTGGCGGTGATGCAGAACGGCAGGATAGTGGAACAGGGGGAGGCGGATCGGATTTTTACCAATCCGACGCACGAATACACCAGGACCCTGCTGAAGGCATCGCTGAGTTCCGCTTCCGCTTCCCCGTTGATGGGAAGCGGAAGCGGTTAATGACTACCGAAAAAACGAAACTTGAAACGTCGTTTTAAACAGTCTCTTTTTTCTTTTCCGGATGGCGGCATTTATCACCCGCTATATCATCCTTGAACAGAGAGAACCCTCTTTCCATTGCACAGAAATCGCCACACATTGTGCAGGTGGACTCGTTTTCCGGTTTTCTGCTGTTACGGACTTCCCTCATTTTTTCCGGAAACATGGAGAGATTAAAATATTCTTCAAAATCGCTGTCCCTCCTGGCAAGAGCAACCCTCTTTTCAAGTTCCCGGCGCTCGGGATATTTGGCGATATCACCGATCCTGGTTGCAAGACGGGTAGCCCTCAACCCTTCACGGACATCGTTTTCATTGGGCAGCGCGAGATGTTCCGCCGGAGTAATATAACAGATGAGATCCGCTCCGTGCCAGGCTGAGTGCGAGGCGCCTATGGCGGCGGTAAGATGGTCGTATCCTGCTCCGGAATCGGCGGGCAGGGGCCCGAGCACATAATACGGGGCTCCGCCGCTCATCGCCTTTTCAAGCATGATGTTGCCTTGGATTTCATCAAGAGGCACATGTCCAGGGCCCTCGACCATCATCTGGCACCCCATGTTTCTGCCAAGCTCGGCAAGCTCACAGTTAATGATCATTTCAGCCATTTGCGCCCGGTCATGGCTGTCATGGATCGCTCCCGCCCTTATGCCGTTGCCAAGGGAGAGTACGGCATCGTACTTCTTCATCAGTGCGCAGACCCGATCAAACTGTTCGTAAAGGGGATTTTCCCGGTTATTGTATTCCATCCAGGAGACCATGAAAGTTCCTCCCTTCGACACCAGTCCACCATAACGGAACCCCTGATTTCTCATTCTTTCAATGGAAAACCGGTTGATTCCGCAGTGGATGGCCATAAAGCTCAACCCGTCCTCAAGCTGTCTCTCAATAAGTTCGAACAGGTATTCAGGATCGAGCTTGTTAGGGTTATGATATTTTCTGCTGGCTTCCGCGAACGCCTGGTACAGGGGAACGTTACCGACAGGAAGCGAGCAGTTGTCAAGAACCTTGCGGCGGATTGCATCGAGATCGCCTCCGGTTGAGAGTTCCATCAAGGTATCGGCTTTTTCTTCCTCGGCAATTTTTGCCTTGCGTATCTCAAGGTCGACATCGGAGATATCCGATGAAGTACCGATGGAAGCGTTTACTTTAGTCCGCAATCCTTTCCCTATGCCGCAGATTTTCTGATCTTTCCGGCCGGGATTGGCCGGGATCACTATATGTCCAGCCGCCACTCCCTGGCGGATTTTTTCCCCGGTAAAACCTTCCGCCGCTGCTACCTTTTCCATTTCGGGTGAGACCACACCCTCTCTTGCCAACTCGAGCTGGGTTTTCATTTACTTCTTCTCCTTAAGTTGTCTTCCTTCCGGCGGGCAATAAAAAAGTCCGTACCACGGTTTTCACCACGGCACGGACTTGTTTTGGACAGGAAAGTCTTGTTCTTCCAGGCAGGTCTTCTGACTTACGGATCGCTCTCTGGTTGCCCCTTCCCGCTTTAGCTCGAGTTTATCTCAAGAAAAAAGCAGTGGATATGGCAACCGTCGTCCCCGCTTACAGCGCTGGCCCAACGTTACGGATTTTCACCGTATTCCCTTTTCAGCAGAGGTTGACACAACCTCTTGCCACCTGAAAGATATGATATTGGAGCGACAGCCTACAGGATTTTAAAGAAAATGTAAACGGACTATTTTCCCACCGCCCGTGATGACGATTCACTTGCGCTGTTGTATGGTATGGGTATATTGTTTACCGCGTTTACCCTCAACCAACAGGAATCATCGATCCACGTTATGTTTTGGCAATCAGTTCTCTCCTCCGCTCCGCACTCGCCAGGCGTCTACCTGATGCTAGACGCGAAAAACTGTGTCCTCTATGTCGGCAAGGCCAAGGACCTGTTCAAACGCCTTTCGTCATACGCCAGGTTTTCCGGATCACCCCACTCCAAGACCGGAGTGATGCTGCAGAAGACCCATAAAGTAGACACGATACTCACCACAACCGAGAAAGAAGCTCTCATTCTCGAAGCGTCGCTCATAAAAAAACACAAGCCCAAATACAACATCATATTGCGCGATGACAAAAGCTACCCCTACATCAAAGTCACGGTCCAGGAGGAGTGGCCCAGGGTCTTCATGACCAGGAGGAAGACAAAGGACGATGCCCGCTATTTCGGACCCTACTCGTCCTCTGCCAACATGTGGGCCACCCTTCACCTTATCTCCAGGCTGTTTCCTTTGCGCAACTGCAAGGGATCGCAGTTGAAAAAACGCAAAAGGCCCTGTCTCAACCGACAGATAGGCAAATGTCTGGCTCCCTGTACGGGCAATACCGACAAAGAGAAATATCTACAGCATGTAGAAAACATCCTTATGCTGCTTGAAGGCCGCAACAATGAACTGCTCGAGAATCTTAAAAAAGAAATGGGCGAGGCGGCGAAAAATCTTGAATATGAAAAAGCGGCAAAACTCAGAGACCAGATATTTGCGGTAACCAGAACCACGGAAAAGCAGGTAATCTCCGCAAGCCACAGCAAGGATCAGGATGTGTTCGGCTTTGCCAGAAAAGACGCCGCAATTACCATCGCCCTGCTCTATATCCGCAACGGCCTCATAAACGGCAGCAGAACTTTTTTTCTCGCCGACCCCTACGGGGAGGACCGGGCCATCCTCTCCCAGGTTTTAAGCCAGCTCTACGATAGATTCAGCCAGATCCCCGGGGAAATCCTGCTGCCTTTTGCCCCGTCAGACATGGAACTCCACGAAGAACACCTCAACGAAGACAGAGGTTCCAGGGTCTATCTGAAAATACCCCGGCGCGGCGACGGCCATAAACTCATAGAGATGGCCAACACCAACGCCAGACAGGTTTTTGCCGATCAGGAAAAGAAAAAGAATTCCTGGGAAAATCTATCCGACGCGCTTTGTAAGACGTTACATCTTGACCGTCCGCCGGCCAGGATCGAGTGTCTCGACATCTCAAACACTTCCGGCAAACAGGCGATAGGCTCGCTGGTCTGTTTTCGTGCAGGGGAACCCGATAAAGGCAACTTCAGGCATTATAAAATCCGCACCATCGACACCCCTGACGACTACACCATGATGAAGGAGGTACTGCAGCGGAGGTTGTCTAGGGGGGTAGAGGAAGACAATCTTCCCGACCTGTTCGTGGTTGACGGCGGAAAAGGCCAGCTCAATGTCGCCGTCTCGGTTGCAGGCGAGCTTGGGGTTGAAGACCGGATAAACTGGATCGGCATCGCCAAAGAGCGTGAAGACGAAGGAGAAAAACTCTACAAGCCGGGGCGCAAGAACCCGATTATTTTACCGGGTCACAATCCGGTCCTGCTCTATCTTATGAGGATCAGGGACGAATCCCACCGCTACGGGGTCACCTTTCACAGAAAACTTCGCAACCGGGCCACCCTCGCCTCGGAACTGGACCAAATTCCCGGTATCGGAAGCAACAAGAAAAGGCAGTTATTGCGTCATATGGGCAGTCTCAAACGTATCAAAAATGCACAAGTCGATGAACTGCAAGAGGTCCAGGGTATCGGCCCGGAGCTCGCCTCGGCAGTTTTTGATTATTTTCACAAAATCATCTGATCCGTTTTTGCCAGTGCCAATAGCGTCGGCTGGTTGCCGCGTTTCTTCCTAACACGTACCTTTCCCGGGACAGGGCTCATTATTGTTCATTTTCCTCCTCTTTTTTTAAAAGATTACCGTTTTTTACACAACCATTGCACGGTTCGCAGTTTCCTTGACTCTCGTCCTGTTTAGTAGGATAATATACGAAAATGCAACCTTTATTAACTGGGGAGGAATTATGAATTTTTTACGGGCTCTTTATCTTGAGGACGAAATGTCCGGGGTCTGCTCCGGAACTCAATGGCCAAGCACCGGGAAAGGGAAAAAATTACAGTTGAGCTCCCCCGTCGACGGCCATGTTTTCGGCAATTTATCCATGGCCACCAGCGACAATTACGATGAACTAGTCGAGTGCGCCAGGGAAGGTTTTGTATTCTGGAGAGCGGTGCCGGCGCCCGAGCGGGGAGAGATAATCCGGCAGATCGGGCTGAAGCTACGCGAATTCAAGCATCCCCTGGGAACCCTGATCTCCTACGAAACCGGCAAACCCCTCCAGGAGGGACTGGGAGAAGTGCAGGAAGTTATCGATATCTGCGACTACTGTGTCGGCCAGTCAAGAATGCTCTACGGCATGACAACGGTTTCAGAACGCCGTTCCCACCGGCTTCTTGAACAGTATCATCCCCTTGGCATTGTGGCGATCATAACCGCTTTTAACTTTCCTATGGCGGTCTGGGGCTGGAATGCAATGATTGGTGCAATATGCGGCAACGTTTCCATCTGGAAACCGTCTTCCAAGGCCGCCGCCTCCGCCGTTGCCATGCAGAAGATCATCGGCAAGGTGCTCGCCCTGAACGGCCTGCCGGAGGGGATCTTTTCCCTCGTTATCGGCGAGCGGGACAGGGTTGGCAAAAAAATTCTGAAGGACAGGCGCATCCCCCTCGTTTCTTTTACTGGTTCTGTCGCCTCCGGCAGGAAAGCGGCGAAAAAAGTGGCGAAACGACTGGGCCGGACGATCCTCGAACTTGGCGGCAACAATGGCATCATCCTCACCGCAAATACTGACCTGAAACTGGCCGTGCCGGCCATTGTCTTCGGTGCTGTCGGCACCACCGGGCAAAGATGCACCACAACCCGGAGGCTTATTATCCACGAGTCGATTTACGACGAGGTAAAAAGACGGCTGGTAGCCGCCTATCAGAGCCTCAAGATCGGCGATCCATTGCAGGAAACAAACCATGTGGGCCCTTTGATTGACAGGGATGCGGTGGCGACTTTTACTCAAACCGTACAAACAATAACCGACCAGGGGGGAACCATCCTCTTTGGCGGCAACCAGCTGACAGGAGAAGATTATTCTTCAGGTTGTTATGTGGAACCCACCCTGGCCGAGGTTGACCATGATCTTGAGATTGTCCACCAGGAGACATTTGCGCCCATTCTCTACCTGATCAGATACGAAGGTGAGGTGGAAACCGCAATCGCAATTAACAACGAGGTCAGCCAGGGGCTCTCTTCGGCCATTTTCAGCACCAGCCAGCGAGAGACTGAACTGTTTATCTCTGCTCAGGGATCTGACTGCGGCCTGGCAAACGTCAACATCGGGACCTCGGGTGCTGAAATAGGCGGCGCTTTTGGCGGAGAAAAAGATACCGGCGGCGGCAGAGAATCCGGCTCCGACGCCTGGAAAGGGTACATGCGCAGACAGACAGTTACGATCAATTACGGCACAGATCTGCCGCTGGCGCAGGGAGTACGCTTTGAGATTTAGACCGGACAGTTTCAGGGTGCGCCTATGGCTTATGAACACAATATAAAACAGAAAATAGCAACCCATCTTCTCGCCGACGGAATGGATATTGTAGTCGATTTCGAACATTCCGAAGGATCCTGGCTGGTCGATCTCAGAAACGGCGACCGCTATCTCGACTGTTTTTCCATGTTCGCGTCCATGGCCGTAGGCTTCAACCACCCTGAACTCCTCGCCATCCAGCACTATCTTGGCCGAATGGCAGTGCAGAAGCCGGCTAATTCCGATTGTTATTCGGCCCCCATGGCCGAATTTGTCGAGACGTTCTCCAGATATGCTGTTCCTCAGTATCTTCCCCACGCTTTTTTCATCGAAGGCGGCGCCCTCGGTGTGGAAAACTGTCTCAAGGCCGCCTTCGACTGGAAGGTGCAGAAAAATTTCGCCAACGGGATCGGCCGGGAAAAAGGCCAGAAAATTATTCATTTTCAACAGGCATTTCACGGCCGTACCGGCTACACCCTGTCCCTTACCAACACCTCTGACCCCAGAAAAACCCAATATTTCCCAAAGTTTGACTGGCCCAGGATCATCAACCCCAAACTCTCTTTCCCGCTGACCCGCCAGAAACTGCAAAAAACAGAGGAACAGGAGCAGCAGGCCGTCGCCGACATTTATCAATGGTTGGAAAAAGATCCCCATGACATTGCGGCAATTATCATTGAACCGATACAAGGCGAAGGAGGAGACAACCACTTCCGCCACGAATTTTTCAAAAAACTACGCAGAATCTGCGATGAACACGAACTGTTGCTCATATTCGACGAAGTACAGACCGGAATAGGGCTGACCGGAAAGTTCTGGGCCCATGAACATTGCGCAGTCAAGCCGGATCTTCTTGCCTTTGGCAAAAAAACTCAGGTCTGCGGAGCGCTGGGGGGAACAAGAATTGATGAAGTGGAGCGAAATGTCTTTACCGAGCCGACCCGCATCAACTCAACTTTCGGCGGCAACCTGATTGATATGATCCGCTGCTCGACAATTCTTAAAATTATCGCAAAAGAACAACTGGTTGACAACGCCAGGCTGCGGGGCAATGAACTGTTGCAGGGGTTAAAGCAGCTGGCTCTTGAGTTTCCGTCGCTTGTCAGCAACGTGAGAGGACTTGGCCTGATGTGCGCTTTTGACCTTCCGGACGGGAAGATCAGGAACGATTTTATCGGCAAAGCTCTTGCGGAAAAAATTCTCCTGATAGGGTGCGGCGAAAAAAGCATCAGGTTCCGTCCGCATCTGATCATCTCCGCAAACGAAGTCAAACTGCTGCTTGAAAGGCTTGCTAAAGCTCTGCACCGTTGTTGATTGTGCATTCAAACAAGGACCCGGCCCCGGTTTCAGACGTGTAAAACCCAAAAAAATGCCTTGACAATACCCAGGCCCCAAACGTGGTGCTCTGCCAGGTCAAGTGGCTATAATCGTCGTCTTTGTGCGCGAATTTTAACAAGCAAAATATTATCGGCAATGTTATACAACATGTAGTTTTCCTAACAACATGCGCTCATCCATTCACCCCTGTTTAGTTTTTTACAGATCTGCGCAACCAGATGGAATTTTCTTGGGCCATGGCCAATCATGGCGATAAAAACGGGGATGATTGTTGTGATTCCCCGGCAGATGGTAAGAAAGAACTTATAGGATTTCAGAGGCCGCTCACGGAGCTGATGATATCGACAAAATGTAGTGACTGGTTGCCAGCCCCGGAACAACTGGGGTTTTCCAGGGGTGCCGGCCAGAAGCCTTTCAGGTGTCATATTTATAGAACAAATACAATCAATAACAAGGCAATGTTTACCAAGCTGACACAAATAAATTCACGCCCGGCGCCATTTCAATTTTATACTGCCGACGATCTGTGGACGAATGAGCATACCGCAAATCAGATGCTCCAATACCACCTGAACGATTCAATCGATGTCTCATCACGAAACAAGGATTTTATCGAACGTTCGATCGACTGGATTGTTTCTCACTTTACAGTCGGCAGTAAAACCTCAATTATCGATTTTGGCTGCGGCCCTGGCCTCTACACGACCGGACTGGCCGAGAAGGGAGCAACAGTCACAGGCATTGATTTTTCAAAAAACTCGCTGCACCATGCAGAACAAGTTGCCAGGCGAAAAGGACTGAAAATCGATTACGTCCACACCAACTATCTCGATTTCGAGTCCAGTTACAAATTTGATCTTATCACCATGATCATGTGCGACTATTGCGCGCTGAGTCCGGAGCAGCGAGCTATATTGCTGACAAAGTTCTCTTCACTCCTGAATCCAGGCGGAGCCGTGTTGCTTGATGTCTATTCCCACACCAGCTTTAATCAAAAAGAGGAATCCGCGACATACGAACTCAATCAACTGCACGGTTTCTGGTCACCGCAGGACTACTACTGTTTCGTGAACACCTTCAAGTACGAGAGAGAAAAAGTAACGTTGGATAAATACACGATAATCGAACAGGCGAAAACTCGGACCGTATACAACTGGCTGCAGCATTTCAGCACAGCATCCATGCAAGAGGAATTTAATCGAAATGGTTTTGAGATCGATGAATTCTACGCAAATGTTGCCGGCGAGACGTTTACCCCTGAATCCGCTGAATTCGCCGTTGTCGCTCGGAAATCACCCGATACGGAAAACAACGCTGGCAGGTAGAGCGGGTAGTAAAAAGACGGGTCTAAGAGAATAGTTCCAACCTGTGCCGGCCCAATCGGTCCAGCCAGGTTCGATTGCAGGTTCCAGGCGCGACCGCCACCGTTGCCAAGCTACCGGTTTCAAGTTTTTATACAATATTTTTCGACAATGAGGTCATCATATTATCATGGGCATCACCACTGACATCGTTATCCTGGTCGTTACCGCTTTTTTTTGCGGTCTGCTTGCCCAGCGGCTGCACCAGCCGCTCATTTTGGGTTACATCCTGGCCGGCGTCATCCTCGGTCCATATACCGGTGGTCTCACCATTACCGAAGTACACGACATTGAGCTGCTGGCGGAAATAGGCGTTGCCCTTCTGCTCTTTGGTTTGGGCCTTGAATTTTCACTCAAGGACCTTAAACCGGTCAAGTATGTCGCTCTTATCGGAGCGCCTCTGCAGATGGCGCTCACCATCGCATTTGGGGTGATCGTCGGCCGCATGCTGCAGTGGCCGTGGTCAACTTCTCTCTGGTTCGGTTCTCTCATCTCCCTTTCCTCAACCATGGTTATCCTGAAAACATTGATGAACCAGGGGTGGCTGGGGACTCTTTCCAGCAAGGTGATGATCGGCATGCTGATCGTCCAGGATCTGGCCGTAGTGCCGCTCATGATCATACTGCCGCAGATGAACGATCCGGCCTCGGGGTTCGGCGCTCTCGGCCCGGCATTCGTCAAGGCGGTGCTGTTTCTGGTAACGATGTTTTTTTTCGGCACCCGCTTTCTCCCCTTCCTGCTGAAACGTATAGCCAGGCTGGGGTCGCGCGAGCTGTTCATTCTTGCAATCACCGCCATCGGACTGGGGATCGGTTTTCTCACCTATCTGGTCGGCCTGAGCTTTGCGTTCGGAGCCTTTATCTCGGGAATGGTACTAAGTGAATCAGACTATGGGCACCAGGCCCTGAGCGATATCATCCCGCTCAGGGATCTTTTCGGGTTGCTCTTTTTCGCCTCTGTCGGGATGTTGCTCGACCCTCGTTTTCTTGTAAGCCATTTTGGCATCATATTGTTTCTGGTAACCGTGGTCAGCCTTTTTAAAGGCTGCCTGTTCGCGGCCATTGCATGGATCTTTCGTTACCGTAACGTGGTCCCCCTGGCGATCGGACTCGGCCTGTTTCAGGTCGGCGAATTCTCCTTCGTACTTGCAAGATTGGGAGTTTCCACCGAATCCATAAGCAGCGAGTTCTACAACATGTTCCTCACCATGGCGGTGGTCACCATGTTGCTTACTCCTTTCGTCTCCTCTCAGACGTCCAGACTATACTGCCTGAAAAAGCGCTGGCTTCGCCACGAACCTCTGGAGACGCACAACTTCCCCGAGGACGAGTTCAACAACCACGTGGTCATCGCCGGATGCGGTCACATCGGTTTCCAGATCGCCGGAGTACTCAAGCGGTTGTCTATCCCGTTCGTGGTGGTGGAAATGGATCAGCATCGGATCGAACGGGCAAAAGAGGCCGGATATTCGATTGTTTACGGTGACGCCAGTCAGGAGGTGGTCCAGGAAGCGTTGCACATGGAGCGCGCGGCTCTTTTGGTGTTGACCATCCCGGGGATCGTGGTGGCGCGTTCCATCATCACCCACGCAAGAAGAGTGAACAGCGGCGTTCGAGTTGTCGCACGCATGGCAAACCCTGACTTCTACAACGTTTTCAAAGAACTTGACGTTGTCGACCTGGTCCATCCAGAATTTGAGGCAGCGCTGGAGATGATCAGAAATGTGCTTCTCTACCTGCGCATTCCTGCCCCCGAGATCCAGAATTACACGGAAAATCTTAGGCACCAGATGCTTGCCAAGACCGGCTCCCACAATGGTGGGTACGCTACCCTGAGCCAGATGAGAAGAGGGGATCAGCAGTTTGACCTGCAATGGATTGAACTCAATTCCGACAACCCGCTTACCGGTATGACTATCGCCGAGGCGGAAATTCGCAAGACAACGGGTGTCTCCGTTGTCGGCATCATTCGCGACGACAAGCTGGAGACGAATCCGTCTCCAGCCTATCGGTTCCGTTCGGGTGATCTGGCGGCCATTATAGGTTCCGCCGAGGCAAGGCACAGATTCTACTGTTTTCTTAATCCGTTATCAGAAAAATGTATCATAGGTCCGCAGGATGAAGAGAGTGAGTCGACCTTTTAACTCCCGGTCAACGAGAGGTTTGGTTCCCCGCCGCCTCAAGCAGTGCGGAAATTCTTGAATGGACAGCAATAACCGCGGTGTCCACCTTGAGTATCCGGTGACCAATGGTGCAGCAGGCAAAGCCCTGGCGACAAAACTTGTCAACTTCAAAATCGACCCATCCGCCCTCCGGTCCTATTGCCAGCAAGACCCGCCCCGCCCCGGCTGCACTAAACCGCCCGCTCAAGGTATGGTGCCCCGCGGGATGGGCACAGACAAGGTGGCCATAGTCTTGAACTGTTTCCGCAACGAAGTCCTCGATAAACGGCCTGAACCTGCGGTGTAAAAAAACCTCCGGCAACCTGGTATCCACAGCCTGCTCCAACCCCTGCACCAGGTTCGCCCTCAGCTCCAGTGGGTCAAGAACTGTCGCTTCCCAGAAACTTTTTTCCACCCTGTTGGCGTTTATCAGATGGATTTTGCCTACCCCGAGCGCGGTTACCTGGCGCAAAATGCGTTTGAGCATAATGGGCCGCGGCAGGGCCAGCACCAGATCGATGGGAGCAACGGGGGGCGGGGCAATAGTTAACGTTAGCCTTATCTCTACTGTGAATGGATATTTTCGGCCGACAGAAAGGATCTCGCCGGTCCCCATGTTCCCCCCGACAACGCCTATTTTAATCGTTTCTCCGACTGCCGAACGCAGGATTTTAACGATGTGCTCGGCCCTGTGATCCGTTAAAATTACAGAGTTTTCCTGTATTTCTTCCTTTTCAACGAGTATTATGTTCATTTTCTGCGTAAATGATATCGATGTTTAACCGAAGGCCTGGCAAAGCGAGATCCCCTGTTTGCCGCCCCGTGATCTTTTTTTAGCATTCTTCCAAGGTACTGTACCATGCTGCTTGGCTACAACATAATTCAATCTATTCTCTTGTTGCCGCTGTTTCCCTTTATAGCCCTTTACATCCTGTTTACACCTAAATATAGATCCAGGATCCGGTCCAGGCTGGGAATCGGCCTGAAGAGGAAATTGTCAACCGTCTTAACCGGCAACAGAGAAGAAAACAAGATAATCTGGCTGCACGCGCTCTCGGTAGGCGAAGTAACCTCATCGGTGCCCCTGGTTCAGGGCTTGAGAAACCGTTACCCCGAAGCAAAGATCATCTTTTCGGCGACCACTGCGTCGGGCAGACGGGTCGCAGATTCCCTGCTGTCCCGAACCGTCGACGTGATCCTTGACGGCCCTGTCGATCTTCTGCCAGTTGCAGCTCATTTTATCCGGAGCATAAAACCGGACTGTTTTATCCTGGTCGAGACCGATTTCTGGCCGAATTTACTGTTGCTCCTGACCAGAAAATCCGTTCCGACAGTGCTTGTAAACGGCAGGGTTTCGCAAAAATCGTTTGTCGGCTATCAGAGAATGAAGTGGTTTTTCACGCCGATGTTCATGAGTTTTGCCGCTCTCTGCATGCAGACAGAAAACGACCGGCAAAAAATGCTCACCATGGGGGTCTGTTCCGGCAGACTGCATACTCTTGGAAATCTCAAATTCGACACCCCCGCCTTCCTTGATGGCGGAAATAGTACCGTGGCGAAAACCATAAAAAAACAACTTCCCGAAGGAAAAACAATATTCATAGCCGGCTCAACCCATCCCGGGGAAGAAGAGCTCCTATTGCAGAGCTACTGCATGCTGAAAAAACAATATCCCGATTTTTTCATGGTCATCGCCCCCCGGGATCCGAAAAGAAGTACTGAGATAGCCGCCGCCGCACGCAGTCATGACCTCACCGTATCACTTCGCACCGAAAACTCAGCAATCAAAGACAAGGTGGATCTCTTCATACTCAACACCATTGGCGAACTTGCCGCCTGTTACTCCCTTGGCGATATCGGATTTGTAGGCGGCAGCCTTGTCCCTTTCGGCGGCCATAACCCGATCGAGCCGGCGGCGGCGGCCCTGCCCGTCATCCTGGGACCACATATGCAGGACTTCAGTGAAATCTCGGCGAGTTTCATCAACAGCGGCGGAGCAATTATGGTAAGAAATATTCAAGAATTGAGTGGTATCCTGACAACACTTATCACCTCCCGCGAAACGAGGGTCCGAGTGGGACAAGCCGCCCTGCAGGTTGTGACCCTTCAACGGGGGGTCATCAACAAACACCTCGGCCTTATCGAAGATTTTTTGTGAACCTGCTTGCGCAACGGATAAACGATCATCTACTTGTGGCTGTAACCATCTCATTTTTAACCGGGATTTGTATCTCAGCCTCCCTCCAATTGCCGCAACTTCCCGTTGCTGTTCTTGTCTTTTTCATCTTTACACTGGCTTTTATCCTTTTTATCCTGCTCCCCCGGCAGCCAAACAGCTATTACTGCATCCTGCTCATCGGTGTCAGTGCCGCCGGTTGGACTCACGGGGCCGGCCACCTGGTTCCCCCTGCTGAAATCGACCATGTCTACAACCGGGTAACGACGCCGCAAGAAGCAGTGCTGATCGGGGTGATAAGTGAGATGCCGACCTATAACGGCCACCTGGGCAAATATGTCATCAACGCCGAACATCTCAGGTTCATGGATTCGGCCGGATTCCTATCCACCAGGGGCAAGGTGCTTATCGGTACAAAAGACAGACCGTCACCGCTGCTCATGCCCGGCGACAAGATCATTGTACGGACCCTGCTCAAACGGCCCGTTCCAAACTGCACCCCGGGAACATTCGATTATCAAAGATACCTTGCCGAAAAAGAAATCTGGGTTACCGGATTTCTCCGCTCCCCGGCGCTGATAAAAAAGCTTTATTTTCATCCCGATGTTTTCCATACCCTCTACTATCTTCCCGAAAAAATCCGTACCGCCGTCGGCCAGAATATCGACCGGTCACTTTCGCCCAGTCATGCCGCCATATACAGGGCGCTTCTCGTTGGCGACCGCTCTGTTATTGCAGACAACACCCTGGAATCATTCAAGGTGAGCGGAACCATGCACATTCTGGCCATTTCCGGAATCCATATGACCCTGGTCGGAACCATGCTTTACGCCGTCTTTTATTTTTTTCTTTCCAGATCGGAACAGTTGCTGCTCCACTACCCCGTGCCCAAAATTGCCGCTTTTATATCAATGCCTTTTCTGTTTTGCTACGCTCTTCTGGCAGGGATGAACAGTCCGGTGTTCCGCGCTCTTGTTATGAGCTGCATGGTAATTCTCGCCCTTTGCCTGCGCCGTCCAGGAACCTTTGGCTCGCTTCTTGCCGCAACCGCCCTGCTGATCGCCGCGCTGGACCCGGCACAGATTTTCACGATCTCCTTTCAGCTGTCGTTTGTTGCGGTAACATCGATTTTTCTTGCTATCGGTCAAATAAGGGCGTTTCTTCCCCCCACCGGCCAACCCGCATCTCAAACGACCGTGCGTTCCTGGATAACTCGTCTGGTCCGTTGGATAACCATCGGGGTGCTGGTATCGCTGAGTGCAACTCTTGCCACGGCACCGATTTTGATAAATTCCTTTAGCCGGGTCTCCGTCGTTGGTCCCATTGCCAATCTCATAGTTGAACCGCTGCTCTGTTTCTGGACTCTGCCCCTGGGTATCCTCTCGCTGCCGGCAACCGTCGTCTCCCCCGAACTCTCAAATTTTCTGCTTAGCCTGGGTGCGTCGTCGCTTCCTGCGGTCATGAGCACAATCGACTTTTTTTCATCTTTCACCTGTTCCGCATTATGGCTGCCAAATCTTCCATGGTGGCTTATTGGCGGCTATTATGCGTTACTGCTATGGCTGTTATGTTGCAGAAAAACGTTCTTTCTTCCAGCTATCACTGTTTTTGGGGGATTTTGCGGCTACATACTGCTCTTCCACCAATTTTCGCCACCTCCACCTTCCCCGCAAAACATGCGGATAACTTTTCTCGACATCGGCCAGGGAAGCGCCACCCTTGTTGAATTCGACAGCGGTGAAAAAATTATCGTTGATGGCGGGGGCTACAGTTTCGGCAGCTCCGATGTCGGCAAGAGGACTATTGCCCCGTATCTTTTCTGGCGACTGATAGACTCAGTAGACGGCCTGGTGATTACTCATCCGGACGCAGACCATTATAATGGACTCGATATCATCGTCGATCGGTTCAAACCGCAATTCATCTGGGTAAGAAGCCTGGGCGGCGACTATGACAACCCAGCGTACAGACAATTACTCGTGAAGGCGAAAAACAACAATGTGCAGCTCACGGCTCCTCGCGCAGGGGAGCGGATTGTTTTTGGAAAAGCAGCAACCAACAAGCTGGAATGTGTGGAAAATTTCACCTCCGACTCTTTTCTGCAACCTGCAGGACACGGCAGCCGGATGCACAAAAATTCCGGACTTGTGGTGAGGGTGTGCATCGACAAGAGATGTGTGCTGTTACCGGGAGATATCGGAATTGCCGGGGAACAGTTCCTCATCGACAGCAACAAAGATATGGCTTCAACAGTTCTGCTGGCGGCTCATCACGGTTCCGTCACGTCAAATAGTCAACAGTTTATCGACGGTGTTGATCCTGAGATTGTAATAGTCTCTGCCGGGAACAACTCAAGAAACCATTTTCCCCATCCATCCCTTATTCAAAAATGCCGGAACCGGGGAATCGACCTTTTCACCACCGACAAAAACGGCACCCTTGAACTGATACTGTCTCCAGCGGGACCGGCTGTCTACAATTACCAGCGGCAGGAGAATAATCCGTTTTTCCCCCTGAAAAAGAAAAAGCTGGAGCAAAACGCACTCGCTGCTCCAGCTCCATGATAGTCGCCCCGTTATACTTCGGTAAAGTCGGTTGGGGCTTTCTTGAGATATTTCACAAACCTGCCTTTTTCGACACAGTTGGAATAGGCGTCGTCGGGAC
Source organism: Desulforhopalus singaporensis (assembly GCF_900104445.1). Lineage (GTDB taxonomy): Bacteria > Desulfobacterota > Desulfobulbia > Desulfobulbales > Desulfocapsaceae > Desulforhopalus_A > Desulforhopalus_A singaporensis. The sequence continues at coordinate 60,639 of NZ_FNJI01000029.1, forward strand.
TGATCATTTTCTTTTTCAGGTAATCCTCAATGGCGTCGTCGAGCGTCTGCATACCAAATTTTTTACCGGTCTGCATAACGGACAGTATCTGAAATGTCTTGGAGTCCCGGATAAGGTTCCGCACCGCCGGGGTCGCAATAAGAATTTCAAGAGCCGCACACCTCCCCTTGACATCGACTCTTTTAAACAGAGTCTGGGAAACCACAGCGCGCAATGCATCGGCAAGGGTCGAGCGCACCTGCCCCTGCTGGTTTGCCGGAAAAATTTCGATAACCCTGTCCACCGTCTTCATGGCGTTGATAGTATGGAGGGTACCGAAGACCAGGTGTCCCGTCATCGACGCTTCCATTGCCAGGGAGATGGTTTCCAGATCGCGCATCTCACCGACCATAATAACATCGGGGTCCTCGCGCAGTGCTCCGCGCAGTGCCGCGGAAAAGCTTTTGGTGTGCGTCCCGACCTCCCGGTGGTTCACGATGCATTTCTGGCTCTTGTGCACAAACTCTATCGGATCTTCTATGGTCAGGATGTGGTCTTTGCGTGTTTTGTTGACCTCGTCAACAATTGCTGCCAGGGTCGTCGATTTACCGGACCCGGTGGGCCCGGTGACCAGCACCAGCCCTTTGGGCAGATGCGCAAGGCGCGAAATAACCTTTGGCAATCCCAGCTGTTCCACGGTAAGGATCTCACTGGGAATTTCCCGGAAAACCGCCCCGATACCATACTTTTGCCGAAAAAAGTTACAACGGTATCGGGCAAGACCGGGGATTTCATAGCCAAAGTCGACGTCTCCGCTTTCTTCAAACGACTTTATCTTCTCTTCGGGACATATCTCATACAACATTGACCTCAGGTCGTCATTGTTGAGCGCCTTGAACTTAACCCGTTCCATATCACCGCGGATACGAAGAATCGGTTGTTGTCCGGCAACCATATGTAAATCAGATGCCCCTTCATCATTCATTAATTTGAAAAAGCCATCTATCTGAGCCATATCTCTCCCTGCTTGAATTATTTGTAAGGGCGGATAATTCCCGGGTTACTTTTCAACCGTTATGTGTTTCTTGAGGTGATCAATCACCTCGCCGACGTCATCGAGTACTCGAAAAAGCCGCAGGTCTTCCTCATGGATATTGCCATGTGAAAGCATCTTGTCCTTGATCCAGTCAACCAAACCACCCCAGAACTCGCTTCCCACGAGAACGATGGGAAACGGTTTGATCCGTTCGGTCTGAATCAGCGTCAAAGATTCAAAAAGTTCATCAAGGGACCCAAACCCGCCGGGCATACAGACAAAACCCGTTGAATATTTCATTAACATTACTTTTCTAACAAAGAAATACTTAAAGTCCAAAGAAAAATTTACGTAAGGATTTGGGGCCTGTTCGTGGGGGAGGTCGATATTCAGGCCGACCGACACCCCGCCTGCCCCACTCGCTCCTTTATTTGCGGCTTCCATGATTCCCGGTCCGCCGCCGGTAATAACACCGAACCCGGCAACCGCAAGTCCGGCGGCAATCTTTTCGGCAAGTTTGTAATACTCGTTATCCGCACCAGTCCTGGCGGATCCGTAGATGGTTACTGCCGGCACCTCAATTGCCGACATGGCATCAAATCCTTCAACAAATTCCGAAAGAATCCGAAACATCCGCCATGAATCGCCGATCACGGTGTTATCAAGACAATATTTGGGCTCTCTCATTATTCTGCCGTTCGTAACTATAGACATATTCTTTCCTTATAACAGTTCATTTAGGAGTTGAGCAGGCACTGATTCCTGATCTCGCCTCCAGGAGTTTGTTTTTTTCCACTCCGGACGTAGCAATAACTTTCTGGTACCATTCGCGAGCTCTTGTAAACTGTCCCGAGAGGAGATACCCCTGTGCCAACAAAAGTCGGGCATCGGTTTGCAATTTTTTGTTTCTCACGCAACGATACAGATAGGGCTTGGCCTCTTCAAACCTGTTGCATGAAACAAGGGCCTCTGCCAGATATACTTGATGTTCAAGGTCCGCCGGTTCCAGCTCGACACTTTTCAGGCAGAGCGACAGCGCTATTTCCCGCCCCTCTTCTTCGTCAAGATATATCTTGCCAAGAAGACTCAGGGCACCATCGTTAAACTCATCCGTTCTTAGAGCGCGCTGTAACGCGGTCATCGCCTTCTGGTTTTTTCCGGCAAGATAATACATCTTCCCAAGATGAAAATAAGCCTCCGACGCCCTCGGGCTCTGTCCGTTGGTTTCAAGCCATTTTTCCAGATATGGTGGTCCCTCAAGAAACTGCCCTGCCCTGGAACTGAGAATGCCAAGTTGCAGCCGTAACTCATTCAAATGCTCTTGATACCTCCCCTGCGCTCTGCAGCTTGCAAGTGCCGTTGCAAGAAATTCCAGCGCGTCATCTGTGCGGCCGAGATTCTGCAGAACCAGACCGAGGTTATACAGCGCCATGAAGTTATCTTTTTCCAGCTTCAGGGCTCTGCGAAAACTGCCATCGGCCTCTTTCAGTTTTCCGGTCATGGCATAGGCGACCCCCAGGCTGTTGTATAAGTTTATGTCGCCTTTACCGACATTAATCGCCCGGCTGTATTCACCTATGGCTTTATTGAAATCACCGTCACCATAATAGATATCGCCACTGATATTGAGGCTGACAGGATCAAAAACAACAACACTGGAGGGTCCCAGAAACGAACCATGCACCAGTGCTTTTCGACAATTCAGCGGAAGTTCCGCTTTCTTGAAATCACTGTACGGGTAATGTCCGATACCGGCTGCAACGGTTGTTGGCGTATCGTCTTGTGCAACCCTGTCTACTATTTTTTCGGCCCAGTTGACGGCCCCATCGATATCATCACCGGCTATTATGACAAAAATATCCTGCCCGTCAATTATCGGCGAAACATCATCTAAATATTTTTCGGCAATCTTCCGGGAAGCATAGTCCCGGTCTTCATTGCTGAACTGGACAAGTGAAAATCGATCCAGACCAGACCATCTTCTCTGCAGTTTCCTTGCAAGAGATTTTTCGGGTGGAGCGAGCGGGTGTTTCTCAGGAAAGGCCAGTACATCATAGTCGCAAAAACTAAAGGGCCCTTTTCTTGTTGCATGGTGCAGCGCCGTCCAGGCCTGATCGAGCAGCTGCACACCATTGACACTGCCATCCTGCCCGTTTTCTACAGCCACCACCCTGCTCGACCCGATATATACCTTATGGCACGCCCCTTTTTTCAGATAAAGCAGCAGCTTGTTCTCCACTTCGTCGAGGTTGTCTCCCTCTTGCGCTTTATATACCAAGGCAAAGACAGAGTGTCCCAGGTAGTGGACCATCGCCCGCCCTGCAGAAAAATACTTCAACATGGAACTGGAGAAACTAATATGCCGATGCACAGACCCGAGAGTCGACCTTTTCGCCGGAAGATGAACCAGTAACAAGAGCAGACCGTCCTCTTGCTTGTAATTTTCCAGCAGCGAATAGAGGTTCGACTGATTCAAGAGCCCGGTCTGCGGATCGGTACGTGCCTGTTTGAGCAACAGCATCTCCGTACCCGCCCTGTCATGAACGTCCCCCAGCCAATCGTCACTGACCTTGGTTAAAAAGAGAGGATCGGCGCCGCAGACAACCGCCACAACTGTATCTTGATCGGAGATATCAAAGGGGATGAAAAGAAAGGAGTCGCGCACGAGGTACTTCTTTTTCTTGCTGAAAATCTTCTGGTAATCTTCCGTGACCCGGCCAATTATCTTTTTCTGGTCGTAAAATGTTCCCACCTCTACTTCGTTTTTCAGGAAGTATACCTCTTGCGCTGTCGGCAACAGCCGCAGCAGGATTGCCGAAAATCCGGTGGAAAAACGGACAAAATCTTCCACGACAAGGTCCATGGATTTTCTGTCAACAGGAAACTTCTTAATCACCCGACCTCCTCCATGGTAAAAAATTCAACCAGAGCATAACCAAGCTCAGACACTTCGTGGGGTTGAATGGTTCTTAAATCCAGCAGCATGACATCATTTTCAATCCGCCCGATGATCGGAATCTTCAGCTCCCTGAATTGTTGTTCAAGTTTGTTCACTGCCATATCAAGCGGTCTCAACTCAACCGCCCAACTCGGGATGGAGTGTTCGGGAAGAGCACCTCCACCAACCCTGGAAACGGTTTCGACCACTCCCGCCTCACACCTGGCGCCAATTTTATCCCTTATCATCTTCAACAACCAATGGGCCTGGCTTGCTATCTGCTCCCGGGATGTTGTCAGCATGTACAATGTTGGTATTTTTTTTACAGCTTCTTCTGCTTCATAATATTGTTTGAGGACACTCTCAAGAGCTGCAAGAGTAAACTTATCGATCCTTAATGCGCGGTTCAGGGGATTCTTTTTAATTGCATCGATTATCCTGGCGCTGCCGACGATAATTCCGGCCTGGGGACCGCCAAGCAGCTTGTCTCCGCTGAACGTCACCACGTCAACTCCGGCTTTTACGATTTGCTGTACCGTCGGCTCCCTGGGAAAACCATATCGGGAGAAATCGATAAGACTCCCGCTTCCAAGATCTTCCATGGTGACCAGGTTGTTCTTTCTGGCAAGAGCCACCATCTCTTCGGCAGTAACTTCCGAGGTAAATCCGATTATCCTGAAATTGGAAGTATGAACCCTGAGCAGCATTGCGGTCTGGTCGCAAATCGCATTTTCATAATCTCGCAGATGGGTCCTGTTGGTTGCGCCAACCTCCCTGAGGCAGGCGCCGCTTTTGGCCATAACGTCGGGAATGCGAAAAGAACCGCCGATTTCAACCAGCTGTCCCCGGGAAACTATCACCTCCCTTCCCTTGGCCAGGGTATCAAGGGCGATCAATACGGCTGCGGCATTGTTGTTAACCACAAGAGCCGCTTCAGCACCGGTGAGATCACAGATGATACCTTCAACAAGTGAATACCTGCTCCCCCTCTTTCCGGTTGCCAGATCAAATTCAAGATTAGAGTAATATCCTCCGGCCCTGGAAAGGCAACGAGCGGTTTCTTCAGACAGAACCGAACGGCCCAGGTTTGTGTGAATCACGACTCCGGTTGCGTTAAATACCCTTTGCAGGTTTGGCCGCATCTTTTTCTCAATACCGTCAAGAAACAAACTCTGCCACTGGTGTTCTGATGGAGGGGTATACCCCTGTTCAGATTCAAGGATTTTCTCTCTTTCCTGCTCAACAATATTTTGCACAACCTTTTTCACGATAAAGTGCGGTGCCTGGACACCGCACTTTTCATAGAGAAGATTTATGCATTCGTCAACTTTCGGTAATTTTCGCAAAAAACAGTTTTTGGATTTCGACATAGATGAGATATAATTATAAGTGAGGTGAATTATGGTCACCAGGTCATATCATAGTGTGACATGGGCAATTTATTTATCCTGTATATCAAATGTTTATACGCATAGGATAGCTTAAATTCCACAGGGATCACATAATTAAAAAAAAATATCATTTTGTTCTTGACTGAGAGGCCGTAATCAAGTACTTTCCTGCGGTCTCTGAGGGACGGGCAAACAGCGGGCGCGCCATGACGGTTATCGCAG
>NZ_FNJI01000007.1 GCF_900104445.1 Desulforhopalus singaporensis
TTGATTGTGGCTCTGTTTTTATTGGCGTAAAAACTTTATACCACATCTAACAAGAGGGTTTTCCTGTTTAAATGCTATTTGGGACAAGAGTGAATCAATTTATAACTATGAAAATAGTTTTCATTTTTCAGATAATTCCGTCAACAAAATCAACGAGGTGATAATATAGGAAGAGAAACATATGAAGAATCACAAAAAAATCTCATATTACTAACAAGTAATTTAATTGACTTTATTAAACCCGAAACTCTCATTATTAGTATTTTTTTATTTTTAAAAAAGGATACCTTCTCAAAACTACTTCAATGAAATCGGAGTGTGCTATGACCGAAACTGATAATATGCAAATCACTATTCCAAGAGTTCCTTTCCCATGGGCAGTTACTCTCGTGGTAATCCTTTCGCTACCACTAACCTTTTATCTTGGTAGATTTAATTTTCCTGTTTGGGTTTGTTTTATTGTTTGGGCTGAATATTTTACATTAGGCGGAACACCGAAAACCGCTAGATTAATTTTACCTTCATTACCGTTTGGAGCAATTTTCGGAGTATTATGGGTTGCAACAGCAATTTTTTATACTAACATTACAGATCACCCGCAAAATTTATTTGTTGGATTGATTTTTGGTTCCTTATGGATAACGTTATTAGTTTATTTAATACCGAAGTCATCAATTTTTTCTGAGGGTATGTTGGCTGTTTTTAATGGGTTGACTATTTTTCTTGCTGTTTACTTCACAAAAAGCATACCTGATATAGGACCAATGGAAAACCCATATTGGTCTATTACTAATGCATTTATATGGTCTATGGCAATGTCTTATGTCGGTTGGTTTTTTGGTTTATTAAATATATTTTTCACCTTTCCCAGAAAAGCTGAACAGTAATCTATACCTGTAAATTTAAGTACTATTTATTAATCCGGCGGGCATTTATGATTAAACTTTTCGAGATTCTTAACTACGCATCGAAACGAATGGCAAAATAACAACAAGATAGTCAAAAAATGAGTCTGAAGGCCATATCCAGGTTAAATGTATTTGCCTGCCGGATTAATAATGCGTTCATGAAAAAACATGACGATAGAAGCCTCCCGAGAGATATTCAACAATACAACAGGGATCTTGCACTCCGCCTTTTACAGTCTTTATGGAAGGCAACTTAACTCAGGCACCCGATTCCTTCTGTCAAAAGATATTCACAGCCGCTTTTCATTTTTTTTTCACACCGGCCCGTTGAGTATAAGCGAAAAAGCGGACCCCTCGCCGTCAACACTCTCAACCTCTACCCTTGCATCATGTGCCTGCACGATATGCTTTACAATGGCCAGGCCAAGACCGGTACCACCCAGATTGCGGCTTCTGGCCTTATCACAACGATAAAACCTCTCGAACAGCCGCGGCAGGTGCTCTTTTGCAATTCCGCAGCCGGTATCTCGTACGGTTACCTTGACGCTGCTTTCTCCTTGCCCTTCAGCATCCTTCAGGACCTCTGCTTCCACATTGACAGTCCCACCTTTTTCACTGTGGGTTATGGCGTTGACAATAAGATTGACCAGAGCCTGTTCCATCAGGGGACCGTTCATTTTCACGTGGATGTTATCCGCACAACGATATTGCAAAAAAACCCCGGAATCCGCAGCATTCACCCGGCAGGTCTGAACGGCCGCTTCCACGACCGGAAGCAACCGCTGTCTGGTAAATTCAATTTCACTGTCGCTCGCTTCCTGTTCGATCTTGGATAGATGGAGCAGTTCGTCGATTATACTGGTGAGCCTCCGGGACTGTTTCAGGACTATACCCAGGAATTTCTCCGCATCTTCCCGGTTGTCAAGAGCACCGTCCAAGAGGGTCTCCACATACCCGCGAATCGAGGTGATAGGGGTGCGCAGTTCATGGGATACGTTTGCCACAAAATCGGTCCTTATCCCCTCAAGCTTACGGATTTGGGTCACATCGTTGAGCACCGCCAGAGCGCCTACATGTTTTCCCTGACCGCTGCTAAGCGCCACCACCCTGGTCTTGATAAACCGTTCCTGACCGGTATCCTGGAAAACGATTTCCTTTTCCACCCTTTCTCCTGTTTCCAGGGTCAGGCTTATCATCTCCTGCAGGGCGACATTTCTTCCCACCTGCTGGAGAAGCTTCCCCTCAGAACCGTTTCTGTCAACGTGGAACAACCTTGCCGCAGCGTCATTTATGCTGATTATCCGCTCCTTGAGATCAACGGCTATCATAGCCTCGACCATCGACGAAAAAACGGTTTCCAACTGATTCCTGTGGGTAACAATATCCTTGATTTTCTCATCGAGAAGCGCAGCCATGCGGTCCATGGAGGCTGCCAGCGTCACAACTTCTTTGGAAGCGGCTCTGGGAACCATGGGCAACATTTTTTCGCTGAAATCTCCTGTTGAAAACAGCCTGGCATTTCTGGTCATCCGCTCCAGGGGGTTGCTTATGCTTTTGCAGATAAAAAGAGTCGCCAGGCCGGCCAAGACGATTACGGCAATGGAACCGAAAAGAATACGCAGCCGTATATGGGCAAAGGTCCGGTCAAGGGAGGCGACCGAAACCGAAGTTCTCACGACATACCCGTTCCCGGCCTCCTTATTCTCTCCCGCGCCAATCCTTATCGTACTGTGAAGCGGAAGCGCCACATAAATGAGATTTTCCCCCAGGGTCCGACTATACCTTCTCGACTTGCCGACACTCCCGGCAAAAGCCTTTTCTATCTCCTGGCGGTGGCGGTGATTATCCATTTTTCCAGGGTCTTCATTGGAATCGGCAAGCACCTTCCCCGTGGAATCGATAACGGTGATGCGTGTGCCGGTGTCCCTTCCCAGAGCAATACAATAGTCCCGCAATCCGCCGGACCGTTCACTATTTACCAGTTCATATATTTGCTGGCTTATCAGCCGTCCCCTCGCCTCAAGATCAGATTCGGTCTGCTGGAGATAGAATTCATAGAGGATGGTCGACCCGTACCAGCCGACCGCGGCAATTCCCAGGAGAATGATCAGCACGCTTGTCGGAAATATCTGCCAGATGAGTTTTACCGGTTTCATGAAGACACCTGCTGCTTACCGGAAGTTGTGTCATAACGGTAGCCGATACCTCTTACCGTCTCGATCAGTTTGCCATACTTGCCCATCTTCTTGCGTAACCCGAAAATCTGTACATCAATTGCCCGGGGGGTAATGAGGAAATCGTATCCCCGGACGGCATCGATAATCTGCTGACGGGAAAAGACCCATCCAGGCTTTTCCGCGAGCAGGGTGAGAATCGAAAATTCGGTGGCGGTCAGCTGCAAATGGTTGTCGTTGAGTTTTACTTCATGGCGCCGTTTGTCTATCTGCAGCGCATCGATCTTGATCAGCGACCTCGAGCTTTTGTCCTCATCATCCCTGGCTGCGGCGTATCTTTTGAGCACCGCCTTTATCCGGGCAATGAGAATCTTTGGACTAAACGGCTTGGTAATATAGTCATCGGCACCGTATTCAAACCCGGCAACCACGTCCTGCTCTTCCCCTTTCGCCGTCAACATGATAACAGGAATAACCTTTTTCCTGACCGCTTCCGCTTCCCTGATTGCTCCACACACTTCAAGTCCGCTCATCTTAGGCAACATTAAATCGAGCAGAATACAGTCGACCTCTTCTTTATCCAGCAGCTTTAGCGCCTCTTCTCCATTGTCGGCACAACAGACATGAAAGCCGGCCCGGATGAGATTATAACTGACCAGCTGCTGAATATCCGCGTCATCTTCTACGACAAGCACATTAACTTTTGCCATATTCTTTAACCAAAAAACTGAGTTCAACAACCCTTACCTGCCAATCTGCCACGCCGCTGTCTTTCCCGGCTTGTTCCTGAAAGCCAACGGCATGGATCTGTTCTGCGCCATATCCTGTTCCATTTTTAATCCGGACGCAACCCCTCTAAAGTTGTTCTAACCATATCTTAATATTCATCTAATCAAGTAATAACAAACGACCTCTATTGTTGCCATGCTCCATTAACGGAAGATCTGAAACTTATAAAACAGATGCACGCCAGACGGGCAGAGGTTCAACACAGATGAAACATCATTTTACTTTTCATAACGAGCTGGAAAAACTGAACAAAAAAATACTCAGGCTCAGCACCATGGTCGAGGAACGGGTACGGTCCGCAGCCATGGTCATCGATACCCGGGACCAGGACATGGTGCACAAGATAATTGTCACCGACTATGAAATAGACGAGATGGAAATCGAGATCGAAGAGGACTGTCTGAAGATACTCGCCCTCCATCAACCGGTAGCAACCGACCTGCGCTTTCTGGTTGCAGTCATCAAAATAAACAACGAAATGGAGAGGATAGCCGACATGGCGGTGAGCATAGCCATGCGGGTCGACAACATCTCCAAATTCAATCACCAGCAGGCGGTTTCATACAACTTCGCGCCAATGATCGAAAAGGTTCTGAAGATGTTGAAAAATTCGATCGACGCCCTGGTCAATCACGACGCCACCCTGGCCAAATCGATCTTTATCGACGACGACTTCGTCGATCATGAGCGCAACAAGTGCTATGAGGAAACTAAAAAGCGAATCATGTCCGACTGTAATCATCCCGGCTTCCACATCAATACCTATCTGCTGGCAAGACACCTGGAACGCATTGCCGACCGGGCCGTCAACATAGCGGAAGAAGTCATCTATTTCGTTGAGGGAAACATCACCCGCTTCCATTAATCTCTGCCAGGTACAGTCAATCCATGTCCATTTATTCCTTTACACTTCCCGTCATAGTGTTCCTGGCTCTGGCGGCGTACTTTGCCGGCTACCGCAAGGCTCTGGCGGTTGCCGGTCAAAGCGGCGGGATAAGGTCCCTGCACTCACTGCCCATGCACTACGGGTTGGTTGCGGCGATGGCCAGCGCACTGCCGGCAATCACCCTGTTAGCCGGCTGGCACCTGGCCGAGGACAAAGTGATCACGGCGATCATTACCGGAGAGTTGCCGAAGCAACTGGCGCAGCTCCCTGCCAGCGAATTATCCCTGGTCCTGAACGAGATAAAGAATATAGCTTTTGGAGGATTCTCCGCAGCAACCTCGTCCCCGGCCATCCAGGATGCTGCCGTTCGATATGTGGAGCTGGAGCGGACCTTCAGGACCATCATCACGGTGGGGATAGTTGCGGCAGCGTCGGTGCCGCCTGTTTTTATCCTGAAAAAGATATCACCTACCCTGAGGGCAAGAAACCTGATGGAAAAAGCTTTAATGGTTTTTCTTGTGGGCTGCTCCACGGTGGCGATACTGACGACCCTTGGCATCGTTCTTTCAGTGCTTTTTGAGGCGTTGCGTTTTTTTCAGGCCATTCCTCTCGTCGATTTCATCTTCGGACTGCAATGGAGCCCCCAGACAGCGATCAGAGCTGACCAGGCAGGTTCTTCCGGGGCGTTTGGCGCGGTTCCGGTTTTTGCCGGGACAATCCTTATCGCAACTATTGCGATGTCAGTGGCGATCCCGGTCGGACTGCTCGCAGCGATCTACCTCTCGGAGTACGCGAGTCCAAGATTTCGCACCTGGACCAAACCCGTTCTCGAGATTCTTGCCGGAATCCCAACCGTTGTATACGGCTTTTTCGCCGCCCTCACCGTGGCACCGCTTATTCGCGATGCAGGCAGCGTCGTTGGATTGGCAGTCTCCTCTGAAAGTGCCCTGGCTGCAGGTCTGGTTATGGGAATCATGATAATTCCCTTTGTTTCATCGCTTTCCGACGACGTCATCCATGCGGTGCCTCAGACCATGAGAGACGGTTCGCTGGGGCTTGGGGCGACTCGGTTCGAGACCATCCGTTACGTGATCCTGCCGGCGGCCCTGCCCGGAATCGTCGGCTCCATCCTGCTCGCCGTCTCAAGAGCTATCGGTGAGACCATGATCGTGGTTATGGCGGCCGGCTTATCTGCAAATCTTTCGTTCAACCCCCTCACCGCGGTAACCACCGTGACGGTACAGATCGTAACGCTGCTGGTGGGAGATCAGGAGTTCGACAGTCCAAAAACGCTCGCCGCCTTCGCCCTCGGCCTGCTGCTGTTTGTATTTACCCTGGTTTTAAACTTCATAGCCCTGCGCGTTGTACGAAAGTACCGGGAACAATATGAATAGACAAAACAAGAAACTCCATTTTTACCTGTATATACACGAGATCTCATGAACAACACCGCGACTACCAACAATGACCTCCTGGCCCCTTCCAAAAGGCTTGTAAAAAGATACCGGGCCGAGAAACGGTTTCGAAGGTGCGGCATTGCGGCGATCACCCTCTCGCTCGCCTTTGTCTTTTTCCTTTTCTTTACCATTTTCTCAGACGGCATCTCCGCCTTCAAACAGACCTGGATCGAGCTCAAAGTAGAATTTTCAAACGATCTTTTCGCCAACGAAAACCTCGCCGCCGCAGATTACCCCGGCCTTGTGAAAAGATCGCTGCGGACCATGTTCGCCGAAGTCAAAAGCCGAAAAGATAAAAAACTGCTCTACGGTCTCGTCAGCCCCGCCGCGGCATACAAACTCCAGGATATGGTTGAAGCTGACCCGAAAATTATCGGCACCGTGCAAGAAGTGTGGGTACTGGCGGATGACGACGTCGATATGCTGATGAAAAAAAAGATCGACAGAACAGTTCCGGAATCGAACAGGCGCATCCGTGACATCCAGCTTGAATGGATCGACAAGCTGGTGGCCCAAGGCAGGCTCACAACAAATTTCAACCGGACCTTCTTTACTTCCGGGGATTCCAGGGAACCGGAACTGGCCGGTATCCGGGGAGCGATAAAAGGGTCTTTTTTCACCTTGCTGATCACCCTCGCCCTTTCGTTTCCTATCGGTGTTGCGGCAGCGGTTTATCTTGAGGAATTTGCCCCAAGCAATCACTGGACCGACCTGATTGAGATCAACATCAACAATCTGGCGGCGGTGCCGTCGATAATTTTCGGTCTTCTGGGCCTTGCGATTTTTATCAACTTCTGGGGGCTGCCCCGCTCGACTCCCATTGTCGGCGGTCTGGTGCTGACCCTTATGACCCTGCCGACCATTATCATTGCCGGCAGGGCCTCGCTGAAATCGGTGCCCCCGTCGATCAGGGAAGCGGCGCTCGGGGTAGGCGCCTCAAAGGTGCAGACGGTGCTCCACCATGTCCTGCCCCTTGCCATGCCGGGAATGCTCACAGGCACCATTATCGGCATGGCCCAGGCCCTGGGGGAGACCGCTCCGCTGCTGATGATAGGCATGGTCGCCTTTATCGTAGATATACCGGGAACCTTCAGCGACCCGGCAGCGGTGTTGCCGGTGCAGATCTACCTCTGGGCGGACAACCCTGAACGGGCGTTTACCGAAAAGACTTCCGCCGCCATCATGGTCCTTCTTGCGTTTCTCATTGTCATGAATGGTCTTGCGGTCCTGCTTCGTAAGAAATTTGAAATCAAATGGTAACCCAATCCTAATATTAACCTGTTCTAATTGACTCGTTTACATTTTCACAAAGTATAACCACACAACAACCAGGAGATCTAAATGAAAGTAAAAGCACTACTTGCAGCAAGCGCATTGAGCCTTGCAATGACCACCCAGGCGATGGCCGCCCGTGACTACATTTCCATTGTCGGCTCATCCACAGTCTACCCTTTTGCAACCGTAGTCGCCGAGCAGTACGGCAGGACCAGCGGCGCCAAAACCCCGAAAATCGAGTCGACCGGATCGGGCGGCGGGTTCAAGCTGTTCTGCGGCGGTGTTGGCGTCGATCATCCGGATATCACCAACGCCTCCCGAGCGATCAAGAGCAGTGAGATCGCAACATGTGCCGAAAACGGAGTAAAGGATATCGTCGAGGTTAAAATCGGCTATGACGGGATCGTTCTTGCCACCTCCAAAAAAACCGCGCCGCTCAAGCTGACTAGAAAAGACATCTTCCTGGCACTGGCCAAAGAGGTGCCGGACCCGGACCACAGCAACAAACTGATACCCAACCCCTACAAGACCTGGAAGGATGTCAACCCGGCACTCCCCGACAACAGGATTGAGGTGCTCGGACCTCCTCCCACTTCCGGTACCCGCGATGCATTTGTCGAGCTTGCCATGGAAGGAGGCGCCAAGACCTTCGACTTCATCAAGGACATGAAAAAGACCGACAAGAAGATGTACAAGAAGATCTGCCACACCATTCGTGAAGACGGTGCCTATGTTGAGGCGGGGGAAAATGACAACCTTATCGTCCAGAAGCTGCAGGCGAACCCGGTTGCCGCAGGTATCTTCGGCTATTCCTTTCTCGACCAGAACAGCGACGTCATCCAGGGCTCCTACATCGAAGGAAACGAGCCGACGTTCGAGGCCATCGCCGACGGCTCCTACCCTGTTTCGCGTCCGCTCTTTTTCTACGTCAAAAAAGCGCACGTTGACGTGATTCCAGGGATGAAGGGCTATCTTGCCGAATTTACCAGCAACAAGGCATGGGGGGATGACGGCTATCTCGCCGACAAGGGACTTATTCCCATGCCTGTTAAAGAACGAGACGAGTACGCAGCCAGGGTTGCCGAACTCCAGACAATCGACATGGAATAAGCACCATACGAGAAGAACCTAACCTGATCGGTGCGGACAGGGCTGGGGGGATTTTCCCCGCAGCCCTGTCCCGCCTTGCAACAAGCAGAATAAGTCAAAGGAAGAACATGGAAACCGCAACCAGTGCCCTCACGCCCTCCTTTCCCGTCATGATCGGCAATCAAGCCGAATCGGTTATGGAAGACAGTGACGCAAAGGAGACCGCCCGAAATACCGTCGGCACCCCTTTTGTCGACGCCCCGCGAATGACCTGCAGAAACGTCGATGTTTTCTACGACGAAAAACAGGCCATCCGCAATGTCAGCATCGACGTAGACCAGAATGAAGTTCTGGCAATGATCGGTCCGTCGGGATGCGGCAAGTCAACTTTTCTCAGATGCCTCAACAGGATGAACGACACCGTGTCCAGCTGTCGGGTTACCGGCAGTATTCTTCTTGACGGCACCGATATCTATCATCCGTCCGTCGACGTGGTGCCCCTGCGGGCAAAAGTCGGTATGGTCTTCCAGAAGCCCAATCCTTTTCCCAAATCGATCTATGACAACATCGCCTACGGTCCGCGAATTCACGGCTTGACGCAAAACAGGTCCGAACTTGATGAAATTGTCGAGACCTCACTGAAAAAAGCGGGGCTATGGAAAGAAGTAAGGGACAGGCTGAACGACCCGGGTACCAGTCTTTCCGGGGGACAGCAGCAGCGTCTTTGTATTGCAAGGGCCATTGCCATCAGTCCGGAGGTGATTCTCATGGACGAACCGTGTTCGGCGCTTGACCCGATCGCCACGGCAATCGTTGAAGAATTAATTGCCGAGCTTCGCACCCAGTTTTCCATCGTTGTGGTAACCCACGCCATGCAGCAGGCGGCGCGGATCAGTCAGCGCACCGCCTATTTTCACCTGGGCAATCTCATTGAGGTCGGTGCCACCGAGAAAATCTTCACCAACCCCCTGCACCAGCTGACCGAAGATTACATCACCGGCCGCTTCGGCTGAGTGTATGCAATTTACGGCCGGCACCGCAGAACGACAATACAAGGACGTTTCACCCGGCGGGTGAAACGTCCTCGCGATGTTCATTACGCCCACCCTGCGTCAGCTTCTGTCAGTCCAGCGCCTTTTTGCCGAATCAGAGCGGCTCATCGTGACAAAGGTCGCAGCTCTGGGAAATCGTCTTGCCGAACTCGGTCTGGTGTTCCTCGTCATGGCAGCGGAAACAGCCGTACCCTTCGTCTTCATATTGATGGCCGAGATGTTGCTTGTACGTTCCCCAGGTAACCTTCATTTGCGGCCACACATTTGCCAGGTAGGCGTCGAGCAGGTATTTGCCCGACGATATGAGCGACTCTTCATGCTCTGCCACAAAATCCGCATCGTGCCGTTTTGCCATGAGCGCAAGCAGTGTTTCGACAATCTGTTCTCTCGCCTCATCACGGCTGGTAAATTCTTTTTCAAGAACCGTTATGCTGTCCTCGCGAATGCCGGGTATGGTACCATCAATTTTTTTGCTGTAAAGACCGAAATCGACCTTTTGCTCCAGGGTGTCATAGACATGGGTCGGCCTATTGTGGCAGTCGATGCAGTCCATGGTCCGCCATTTTCCGCCCTGCCCGTCATCGGCACCATCTATTGTGTATTCTTCGGTGACCCCGGAAGGTTTGCTCACCTTTATGCGGCCGATCGAGGTTCGCTTGTCATCAAGCGATTGATACTGGACCTTGACGTTATTGGAGACGTGCCAGTGAATACCTTCAAAGGTATCGGTGACGGGGTTTCTGCCGCCAATGTGCAGGGCAATTTCCTGGATATAGGGTTGTTCCTGGTCGTCGTTGGAATAGCTGATGAATTTCTTGATTTTCTTGCCGTGAAATTTTTCCGGCCAGTGGCACTCCTCACAGGTGTCCTGAGCCGGTCTCAGGTGCTCGACAGGCGCGGGAATAGGGGTTGAATAACTGCCATCAAGAACAGCTTTTACTTGCCGCAGCCCGGAGAGTTTTGCTTTTACGTACCACTCTGCTCCGGAGCCGATATGACAACTGACACAGCCCACCTTTGCGTGGGGCGATCGCTGGTAGGCGGTATACTCGGGATCCATCACCGTGTGGCATATCGCCCCGCAAAAGAAATCGGATTCGGTGAAATGGTACGCCTCGTAGATGACGAGGCTGAATACCGACAGGTTTACCACCGTAAGCACCAGGACCAGCAGCACCGTCTTCCGGTGATTTTTTTTCCCGAAATCAATGACCACATTGCCCTTGTTGAGGTTGTCCCGGAACCATTTCTTGTGCCTGAGGTATCCGGACACGGGGATCAGGAAGAGACCGAAAACGGCCCCGGCGGGAAACACCAGAAAAGTTACGATTGCGGCATACGGATTACTGATCAGTCCGGTTATATGTCCCAGCAGACCAAGAACCGTAAGCGTTATACAGACGGTGGTCGAACCGATGCCAAAAAGGCCAATCGGCGTTTTCATCGACAGCCCTACCTTCTGCTGCCAGGTGAACTGTTCGTATTCATTGCCACTGCTGTTATCCGGCGGAACCTCCATTTTTTTTTCCTGCATCTCCCCTCCTAATTTAATTTCTGCCAGGTCTTGGCCATCTCAGACCCCGATGTTATTATTCTCTGCAGCATCTCCTTTCTGTCTTCAGAATCAGTGACTTCATCTACCGAGTCGTACAGTAACTGCGCGTAGTTAATTATCCCGTTAAGACCGTTGGTGGTCTCATTCACAGCCTCCTGCAACCTGAGGCTGACCTGTTGTTGTTCATGTTCATCGCTCTTCTCTTGTATTATTGTCGTCCGGTTCTTTGTTGCAAGTTGCTCTATCGCCTCGATGAGTTCTCTTACCTCGTCGACCACCAGCTGACGTGACCCCACCGACAGTTCGGTGAATTCATCTTTTTCAGCCAGCTCGTCGGCAAGCCTGATCAGGGGAGAAACGGTATTTTTGTAGAGCAGGATAAGAGATATGGACGCAAGACTTATAATCAGGCCCAGCGCGCCTATGACCACTGTCTGAAAACTGACGATGGTACCACGGGCCTGGCTCACGATAATCCGGTCATACTGGATCAGATAATCCGAGATCGTACGCAGCAGCTGCTGCAGCTGCTTTTTTTTTGCGACATCTTCGGGATCCGCCATCACCTGTTTCACCAGAATCGTCAACCCGGCAATATCTATCTTTTCCACCAGGGCAAGTTTGAGTTCGCTGGCAACCAGCCTGTTGTCCTTTAATCGCCGCAACTCAGCGTTGAGCTTTTCAAGATCGTCGACAATGGTCTCATTGGCAGACCAGCCTCCGTTTACCAGACGGTCGGTCAAGCTCTCCCTGATGGTCATATACTGGAAGAGAACCCGTTCATTCTGGTCGATGATGGCGCCATATCCTCTTGTCAGGTGATACTGGTATCCCCCCATCAGGACTATGAGCCCCAGGAGCACGGCTACAACGACAAAAGCCGCCCAGAGAAATCGTTTGAGTGAGTTCATGGCTGATGTCAATTCGCCTTGTATTCCAGGCAATGTCCACGCGCCGGGCAGACACTGCACTCCGATTCTTTTTCAATGGTACCCGCTTCTTCGGCCTTCTTGGTATTGGCACACTGGTAGATGATATCAAACTCTTCGGCGTCGATGGTCTCAACCTGGAGCAGGATATCTGAAAGCGATTTTAAAAAAAATCTCTCTTTGGAAAGAATATCGAGAGCATTTTTGTAACATCTTGAGAGAAGAATCTTTATCTCTCTGTCTATCAGCCTCGCAGTATCGGCCGACATCGGATACATGCGGGTCCCTTCATCGCCGAGGAAACTCTCGCTGCTTATGGCGTAAGCCTGGGTTCCGAGAGCGTCGCTCATCCCCCACCGGCACACCATGTTGGTGGCAATCTCGGTAGCCTGGAGAAAATCGTTTTCGGCCTGAGTGGTCCTGCTGTCGAATATGAGCTGTTCCGCCGCACGGCCGCCAAGAAGAG
The DNA here is from genome assembly GCF_900104445.1 of Desulforhopalus singaporensis. Lineage (GTDB taxonomy): Bacteria > Desulfobacterota > Desulfobulbia > Desulfobulbales > Desulfocapsaceae > Desulforhopalus_A > Desulforhopalus_A singaporensis. The sequence goes on from NZ_FNJI01000007.1 coordinate 12,581, forward strand.
TGGTTATCCGATCAACAAGGTAAGGTCTGGAATAGGCGGTCCGGTCGCCGAGGGGAAGCTGCTGCGTCTGGCCAAGCGCCCTGCCTCGAGGGATAATGGTAATTTTATGAACAGGATCTGCATCGGGGAGCAGCTTCGCTATTATTGCATGGCCGGCTTCGTGGTAGGCGAGGATCAATTTATCTTTTTCCTTGAGAACGACCCCTTTTCGTTCCACCCCGAGCATAATGCGGTCCCTGGCCTGATCGAAATGTTCTTTGGCGATCGCGTCGCAGTGGTCCCTGCCGGCAAGAATCGCCGCCTCATTGACCAGATTTGCCAGTTCGGCTCCCGTGAACCCTGAAGTCATCTGGGCAATTTCCTCGAGGTTTACATCCGGGCCAAGCACGCTTTTTTTACTGTGAACCTTGAGGATTTTCCCCCGCCCCCGGACATCGGGGGGCAACAGGGTGATCCGCCGGTCGAACCGGCCGGGCCGACTCAGCGCCGGGTCGAGGATATCAGGCCTGTTGGTGGCGGCAAGGACAATGACATTGTCGGTTGAACCGAACCCGTCCATCTCCACCAGCAGGGCGTTGAGCGTCTGCCCCCTTTCGTCCTGTCCGTCGGAAGGCGCGGTGACCCTGCTGCTGCCGACGGCATCGATTTCATCAATAAAGACGATACAGGGGGTTTTTTTCTTGGCCTCCCTAAAGAGATCCCTGACCCTGGATGCACCGACTCCGACAAACATTTCGACAAAATCGGAACCGCTGAAACTGAAAAATGGTACTTTCGCTTCTCCGGCGATCGCTCTTGCCAGAAGCGTTTTACCGGTCCCGGGCGGCCCCTGCAGTAGAATGCCTTTTGGCATAAAAGCGCCGAGCCTGTTAAACTGCGACGGGTCCTTGAGGAAGGAGACAACCTCCTGCAATTCTTCTTTTGCCTCGGGGGCCCCTGCGACATCATCAAAGGTAACCCACTCCTTGGTGGCCTCGGGGGAGACAAGCTTGGTGGATGCAAATCTGTCCTTGGAGTCGCCATTCCTGCGGGGAGTGAGCGACACCCATACTACAAAAAGAAAAGAAAGCCCGACCACAAACAGAGCTGCCTGGAAATAAAACGGCGTATAATCGCTGGAAAATCCTATCTTGACCGGAGTCTGCTGCAACTGCTCAACCAGCCGGCCCGGTTCCGGCACCTGCGCACAGTAGCTGTATCCGGAGACAGTCACCACGTCGGCCCTGTTGCCGGTGAATTGTATTTCACTGACACCGTCAGCCGACAGATCAAGCAGAAATTCGCTATAAGATTTTTCCGGCAGCTTTTTCTCGATGAAGAAAAACATGCCGGCCAACAGGCAGGACCCGACAACCAGAAAATAGATAAAGAGATTGCGAACCAGAATTGCCATTAAAGCTCCATTTGCGAAATAAGAAACAGCGTTCGTTTCTGCAGCTGTGGTAAACTTAACAATACCAGAAGGGTGCCGTGGCTCGCAAATCTCTTATTCCATTACACTTCTTTTTTTCCCGGGCGAGATAACAAACAGAGGTACGCTGCAGCCAATTACGGCAGCTTACTGCGGCTGCTGCCGCACAACTACCGCCGGGGGGTAATACCGAAGACTCCCAGCGGCTTTTCCCCGCTACATCCCGGTGACGGCCCTAAACCAGTTTGCGACAAACTGCAGGGGACCTCCGCTTGCCGCCAGCCCGCCAACGATACATGCCAGACTCCACAATCCTACCGCAACCCCGAGAATAGCAACAAATGTAATGCTGACCTTTGAAACTTCAGTAGCAACGTTTCCTTTTTCGGATACCCCTGCGGCCGCTTTTCGTTCTAACTTTGTTCCGTTTGCCATTTGTCTTCTCCTTACGTTCAGAATGAGTCTTGCTCGATATTTTCTATCCCAGCACAGCTTTGAACCAATACTTGACAAACGCTATCGGTCCACCGCTTGCAATCATCCCGCTTACCAGACTTGCCACCGACCAGAGTCCTATCAGACATGACCCCAGAGCTATGGTTACCGCACTGACCTTCATTACCTGCTCGTCAGCCCTGGTTTCGGTCGCGCTACCGGTTACGTTTTTTACAATCGACGCTCTCGTCTTCATAGTTATCTCCTTATACCTGAATATACGAAGTTAAACTGTTTCGTACTGTTCCTTCGCTACACCTCCATTGATGCACCATCTATGCCACAATGTAATACAAAAATTATATTCCTTTTTATTTCAACGATATAACAAAAAATTGTTCTTCACTTTCAAGGGAGGAACTGTGGTCGTTGTTTTTTCAAATCTTGTTCAAACTTAAAAATAATATTGTTATTTCGTACAATTAAAAGAAGATAAACCAAGGAGAGCAGATAAAGGGGCCATGACTAAAAAGTGTTGCACCACTGTTGCAGGACGAGAAAGTTGCATCAAATGCAACAGATATGCAACATATTCGCAACAGTTTTACCACACTATGGCTATTGTGACTGGGTAAGACAGATGGTCAAGTGGACAGGTGTCAAAAGGGGAGCTGGTACCGCTTCATCTTCCGGTACAGGGTGGATCGATCCATACCGAGAAGTTTTGCCGCCTTTGACTTGTTGCCGCCTGTCGCCTGCAGAGCTTCACGGATCGTCGCTTCCTCGCTGACAAACGACCTGGCGGGCTGTACGGGTGGTTCTTTCATTTTTTTTGAATCGATCGCGCCGATTTCCGGGTAATCCCTTGAACCTTCGCCTGCGGTGACAATCTCCACCGGAAAGTGTTCCGTCAAAAGCGAGCTTGAGTCGGCAAAAACGCAGGCCCGCTCGATAACATGCCGCAGCTCTCTTACATTTCCGGGCCACCGGTAGTTCATCAAAAATTTCATCGCCTGGTCGGATACATTCACTATATTTTTGCCGATCTGTTCACGAAAGAGGGTGAGGAAGTGATGCACGAGCTGGGGAATATCGAGCCGCCTCTGCCTCAGCGGCGGCAATTCAATCTCAACCACCTTGAGCCGATAGTAGAGATCTTCCCGAAAATTACCCGCCTCGACCTTCTTCTTCAGGTCGACGTTGGTAGCTGCAATGATCCGTACATCTACCCGCCTCGGAGTATCCCGCCCCACCGGTGTGAAAGTCTTCTCCTGGAGAAACCTCAATAGCCGCAGCTGCATTCGCGGTGAGATATCACCTATCTCGTCAAGAAACAGGGTGGACCTGTCCGCCTGCATCAGCCGGCCGGCCCGGTCCCGGTCGGCACCGGTAAAAGAGCCTTTTGCGTGTCCGAAGAGTTCGCTCTCAAGAATATCCTCAGCCATAGCCGCACAGTCGACCTTTACCAGGGACCGCTCTCTCCTGTCGCTTTCAGCATGCAAGGCGGCAGCGGCAAGCTCCTTACCGGTTCCCGACTCTCCGGTGACCAGTACGGCGGTGTCCACCCGTCCGACATTTTCGATGAGATCGTAGACCTTCTGCATCAGGTCGCTGGAACCGGTAAACCCATGAAAACTGACTCTTTTTTTTCTTGATTCCGGGGGCCCGTAGGTAATGTCTCTGGCGACGATGACAGCACCGGCAAACTCTTCAATACTGTCCTGAAGCGGCGCCGCATGCAGGCTGATAATCCTTGGCGAGCCGTCTTCCTTATAACACTCGACAAGATGTTCCTTGACCATTTCAGACTTTTCCACCGCCCTGGCGGCATCCTGGAAGCATGCCTTACCAAGTTCCCCGGGAAGGTCATCAAGATGAAGCACCCTGTCGCCGCCCCCCTTGCCGATCCATTTCCGGGCGGTACTGTTGAGCTGAATAATCTCCATTTTACGGTTTACGGTGATAATGGCATCGCTCACCGAACCGAAAATCACCTCGAGATATCTCCTAAACTTTTCGTTTTCCCGCTGGAGCTTGGTTTTTTCCCTCTCAAGACACCAGTGCTTCATCGCCTGGCGGACAAAACGTAAAAGCGTCTCCTTATTCACCGGCTTGGAAATATAATCGAAAGCGCCGAGCCTTACAGCCTCTGCTGCGGAATCCAGATTGGGGAAACCGGTAACCATAACCACCGGACACTTCACTCCGGTCTGCTTTATATATTTCAACAGCTCCGTTCCGGTCGCCCCTTCAAGTACAATATCGGAAATGATAAGGTCGAACTGCGTTTCGTTGATCAGCGCCAGCGCCTCCTCCAGCGATGCGGCGGTATAGATGTTTCCGTACCCCTCCCTTTTCAGAAACATCTCGAAGGTAATGCGTATACTCTCCTCATCGTCAACGATCAGGATATGCATGTCCCCTTTCCGGATCTCCATTATTTCTCCGCAGCAGGAATTTCAATTATCATTTCGGTATAATTGTTGAGGATAGAGTCGACCCGCAGCACCCCTCCGTGGTTTTTAATAATGCCGTAACTGATGGAAAGCCCGAGTCCGGACCCCTGGCCGGGCGGTTTGGAAGTAAAAAAAGGATCAAACATTTTATCAAGAACTCCCTGGGGCACTCCGGTTCCATTGTCGCGAATCACCAGACGATACAGCTTTTGGCCTTCAGATTCATCGAGTTGCGAGCAAAAGGATATCTTCATTTCACTCTGATCTTCACGGTACCTCTCTTTTAGCGCGAAGCGGCTGTTGCTGATTATATTGAGGATAACCTGCATCAGCTGCAGATGGTTGCCGTAGATGAGGCTGCCGGCCTTATAGAGATTTTTTTCCACCGTTATATTATCGTTTTTCAGTTGATGCTCAACCAGGGACAGAGATTCCGTCACCACTTCATTGAGGTCGAAAAAGTTGTGCTCGTTCACGTTTTCCCTGGCAAAGGAGAGCAGGTTATAGGTAATGGTGGCAATCCTCTCTCCTTCCATCACGATTCTTTCCAGGATCCTCGACTGCTCTTCGTCCTCGCAGTCATCGAGCAGCAACTGAGCAAAATTGATAATTCCGTTTATCGGATTGTTGACTTCATGGGCCACTCCGGCGGCAAGTTCGCCCAGCGCCGCAAGCTGGGAGGTCCTGATCGAGTCAACCTTCCGCACCTCCTCCTGGGTGAGCTTCCTGGCCATCAGCAGGATGAGTTCCTCCTCCTCCCCCCGCCCGGAAACAGGTATCACCGACATATTGTATTCGCCGCCGAGTCCAGGCAGCCGGGTGTCTTCAACCCTGAAGGAGCGGGTCAGAAGAAACTCCTCAAGAGGGCACTTTATATGGGGCCACCGGCCGCCGTGGATGATTTTACAGATCCCGTTGCCGATGACCGCTTCCCTTGGCTTTTTGACAGCCTGCAACAGCGCATCGTTGACTGCCACAATTTTCCCTAGGGGAGTCACCACCAGGAGCGGGTCCTGGATACTGTGGAACAATTCCTCCCCCACTCCCACCGGCAGCCCGCCATCGTGACTGGCGGGCGGGGATAAGCTTTTGCCTGTCATAAAAACTCTCCGCAAAATTAGATGTCCACATGCCGTGCTGCCGATCAGCCTCCCATCGCTCGGGGGCTCGCTCCGATCCGGATGCCGACTCCCTATATCTTCACGTTTTTTACTGTAAAAATCAACAGCTGACAACAACAGCCCGGCCACCGCGAACCGGCCATCACCCTCCGCGACACCACCTCAACACAGCGTGGTACTTGCCGAACGTCTCGGTCTGGCATATAATAACACCTTCAGATCACACCAAATAATATTATTTTGAGGGAGAAGTAGTGTTATACCGGAACTGCCTGGATTCTGAAGATTTTGCCATAGGATACCTGACCGTTGACGAACAGTGGAGAGTGACGTCGTGCAACCGGAAAGGTTCCTATATTCTGGGGGTACACGCGTCTGCGATAATAGGCGAGGATTGCCGCAAAATTTTCGCCGAGGACACCCGGTTTCAGGAAATCTGCCCCAAATTCTTCGACCTCAACCAGCAAAAGAGTTCAAGCAACTTTATCGAGTTCGTCTCGGCTCCCCGTATCAACGACAAGGTCCACCCGATAAAAGTCCGTATCATTACAATTCCCGGAAAATCCGGCACCATTGTCGGGGCGTTAATCGGTTTTGTCGACCTCAGCGAACCGCTGGCGGCAAGCAGGATGATCCTGAACTCCATTGCCGAAGGGGTCTTTACCGTCGACCAGAACTGGCGGATAACCAGCTTCAACCGCGCGGCCGAAGACATAACCGGCTACCTGGAAGAGGAAGTCCTCGGCCGCAGCTGTAAAGAGATATTCAAGGCGAATATCTGTAAAACCAGCTGCGCAATTTCCGACTGCATCCACGAAAAAAGAACCATATCGGACAGGACCGCTTTTATCGAAGATAAAGAAGGCCAGATTCTGGCCGTTAAAATAAGCGCCTCCCCCCTTGTTGACATGCTCGGTAATGTCATCGGCGGGGTCGAGACGTTTACCGACATAACCCAGACCCTCCAGTACGAACTGATCCTTGACGCGGTTGCCGACGGGGTTCTGACGGTTTGTCCCAACGGGAGAATAACCTCTTTTAACAAAGCGGCTGAAGAAATTACCGGCTATTCGGAACGGGAAGTGATCGGCAAGATCTGCTCGGAAGTTCTGCTGGCAAGTCCAAAACCTGCGAGTTGTCCGCTGATAATATGCATGGAGGAAAAAAAATCCATCGTCGACAAGGAACTGTTCTTCATCGGCAAGGGCGGTTTCTCGATTCCCGTCAGTGTAAGCATTGCCCCCTTTATCGGCCCAGACGGAAGCGTTCTGGGCGGCGTACAGTCATTTAGAAACAACACCAACCAGCTCCAGAAAGCACTCATCCTCGACTCGGTGGCCGACGGGGTCTTCACCGTCGATCGCGACTGGCGGATCACCTCTTTCAACCTCTCGGCGGAGCTGATCACCGGGTGGAACCGGGAGGCGGCTATCGGCCAGTACTGCAGTGATGTTTTCTGTTCCTCGATATGCGGCAAAAACTGCGCCATAGCCGAAAGTCTTTATACCGGCACCCCTGTTTCCAATCGTTCGATTACGATCAAGGACCGCAAAGGCAAGGCAAAATCGATATCCATCAGCGCAGCGCCTTTGGTGGACCAGGACGGCAACGTGCTTGGCGGAGTGGAGACCTTCAGAGACCTCAGTGTTGAAATGTACCTGAGGCAGCAACTCAAACAGAAATACACTTTCGACCAGATCATCAGCAAGAGTCCGTCGATGCAGCGAATCTTCCAGATCTTGCCGGAGATAGCCAGAAGCGAGAGCAATGTCCTTATTCTCGGGGAGAGCGGAACCGGGAAGGAACTGGTTGCCAATGCAATTTACAATGCCTCGATGCGCAACGACCGCCCGTTTGTCGTTGTCAATTGCGGCGCCCTGCCCGACACTCTGCTTGAATCGGAACTTTTCGGCTACAAGGCCGGCGCTTTTACCGATGCAAGAAAAGACAGGCTCGGCCGATTCGCCGCGGCGGAGGGAGGCACTATCTTCCTTGACGAAATCGGCGACATTCCCCACTCGCTTCAGGTCAAACTGCTGCGGGTTATCCAGCAGAAAGTCTACGAACCGCTTGGATCCAACGTCTCCGTCCAGGCAGATGTCCGCATCATCGCCGCAACCAATAAGGATCTCAGGGAGCTGGTGAAAAAAGGGCTGTTCCGGGATGATCTCTACTACAGGCTCAACGTGGTGAACATAGCGTTGCCGCCGCTGCGTGAACGCGCCGAGGACATCCCGCTGCTGATAGACCATTTCGTCGATAAATTCAGGATTGAAAAGCAAAAAGACATCGCCGGAATTGACGAACAAGTCATAACTCTCCTCATGAAATACAGTTTCCCCGGCAATATCAGGGAACTGGAAAATATTATAGAGTACGGTTTCATTCTCTGCCCGGGGGGGTATATCAAGCCGGAACATCTGCCGGACACGTTTGATGACGACGAACAGAACGGCAACGGAGCCCTGCTCTCATCCCACCGGAACCTGTCGCTTGAAGAACTGGAGAAAAAAGCCATCGAACTCTGTCTACACCGAAACAAGTGGAAAAAAATGGCAACCTGCAGAGACCTGGGCATCTCTAAAGACACTCTTCGCCGAAAAATACAAAAATATCAAATAGTCAACCCGGTAGAATCATCGTGAGCGTTGCTTCCGCCCCGTTTTTGCCAACGACAACAATTGCGGTGACACCCGGGGAACCCGGGAGTTGACAACCACCAACTGCAACATACATTTGTCAATGTAGGACCAGCACTTCTTTTGCCTGTTTGTGAAAACAAAACGGCTGTCACCCTCAACCGAAAAGGAACCGAGAAATGAAAAAAAATATCGCAATGCTGACGACACTGTTACTGTCGGCCATCCTGTTTTCCGGTTTTGCCCAGGCTCATTGCCAGATTCCCTGTGGAATCTACGACGACGAGACCCGCATGACGTTAATCTATGAACATATCGCCACCATTGAAAAATCGATGAACATGATAACGCAACTGGAGAACGAAAAAAACGCCAACCAGCTGGTACGATGGGTCATGAACAAGGACAAACATGCCGAGTTCATCCAGGAAATCGTCACCGAATATTTCATGGCCCAGAGGATCAAGTTTGATGCGCAAAACTATGACCAGAAACTAAAAGCCCTTCATGAGATGCTGTTTTACAGCATGAAATGCAAGCAGACGACCGATCTAGGCAATGTCGAAAAACTGAAAAAGAGCGCGCAGCGTTTTCACGACCTCTATTTCACTTCCTGAGCCGTCTGTCACACAATGGCAGACGAGTAACTCCAGGTGTTTTTCTCCCTGGTAACGGTCTGTTACAGCGGGAAGCTATCTCATGATATTTATGGTAATAACCGGTCGTCGGTTCGGGTTATGGTTGTGCAAAATTCCAAACGTACACATGCAGCTGCAATTTTTTTGGCATGCCTGACCTGCTGCGGCGGGAGCAAGGCGGTCACTGCGGAAACGGCAGCAGGAACAGGTGCAGTCTCTGTACCCGCAAAAGAATACGTCGTCATCGGCGAAGATCGCTACGATGTTCCTGCGCCGTGGGCAGGAAACCGCCTTGCAGTTGAGGTTCTTGTTTATGAAGATTTCCGCCCGGTGCCGCTGCAGTATACCAAGGACAACACCAGCATATATGTGCTGAAGGCAATCTACGATCCGCTCATCGAATTACTCGACGCAGCAGCGCGGCAGGGCGTGCAGCTGGAAATATCATCCGGGTATCGCAGTGCTGGTTACCAAAAAAAAATATTCCTGCGGATGTTTGCCAAGGGCCGCAGCTTTGAAGATGCAATCCGCTTTGTCGCCCCTCCCGGATATTCCGAACACATGCTCGGCACAGCCGTCGATTTTTCCCCGAGCAACTGGCGTTTTGCCAAAACCAGAGACTACCAGTGGCTCAAAGACCATGCCGCCGCCTTTGGCTTCCTGGAAAGTTATCCGCAGTACGGTGTGCCCGGTTTTCCCTGGGAAGCATGGCACTGGAGATATGACGCAACCGAGCAGACCGTGGACGACCAACTCACTTCTCCCGATCCCTGATTGCGGCCCGGATATGTTTTTTTGCCGTCCGCGGATCAAGTCCGGTTATTGCAGCAACTTTTTCAAAGGTGCCGTGTCTTTTATAAAGTTCCATACAGTAGCGGCTGACAAGTTCGCCGACGCTCACAGATTCGTTTTGCATCGCCCCGGACAGACTGTCCATCTCTTTGCCGCCATCCCCGGTACCGTGGTAGTGACGGGTTATGAGGATACTCCGCACCGCCTGCTCGAGTTCGCGGACGTTACCCGGCCACCGGTATCCCGGTCCCACGTCTTTTGTTATCACCTCCAGCACGGTTTGCAGGAGGTCGGGAGCAGGTCCGCCTACAATTTTACCAACGGTGTGGGCCAAAAGAGCGCTCAGGGTTTTTTCATCGCTGCTGATCTGCTCGCGCAACGTGGGCACGGGTACCACGTTTGAACAGAGACGGTAATAGAAATCCTCCCTGAACCTCCCCTCCTCCCGCAACTGCTCAAGGGATCTGTTGGTGGCGGTGACCACCCTGCCGTGAAAATAGAGCTTTGCGTGGTCACCGACCGGGGAGAACCTCCTTTCTTCCAGCACTTTCAACAGCTTGATCTGCACCGGTATCGATACGTCGCCGATTTCGTCAAGAAAGATGGAACCGTGGGGCGAGCACAGGGCAAAAACTCCCTGATGATTATCCACCGCCCCGGTAAAGGCGCCTTTCTTATGGCCGAACAGTTCGGATTCAATAAGGGATTCGGGAAACTGCGACAGGTTGATTTCGATAAAATTATGAGTAAAGCTTTCAGCAAAACACCCTTTATTTTCATCAAAGGGAATAAACCCCGAGCGACCGATTGCCGCCGCGGCGGTCCCTTTTCCTGTGCCCGTCTCTCCTATGAGGAAGGTGGAAAAATCCTCCATCCGGCTCCAGAGAGTTTTTTCATACCAATCGGGATACGACGTAAAAACGCTGGCCCACAATCGTGAGCGTAATTTTTCCATAGGTTTGCTCTGCCCTATCAGGCCTTGGTTAATAAAATACCAGGCGCGGCGAAGCTGATAGTAAAACCCGAAGTAAAGAAGAGAGTCTTCCGCGCTAAAACCGCTTTGGCGCAGCAATCGCAGAATATCACCGGCAAAAGGGACATGACACGGTGTGTGGTCGGTCTGTACCTGCAGACGGATCAGGTCATCGAATTTTACACAACAGTGGTGGTATATCTGGCGAAGCGTGGCAATCCGGACCAGGTCCCGATCTTCGCCGGCAAACCGATACCACTTGATCCTGCCGTCTTGGCTCACCCTGTCAAGGTATTTCGTAACCCTGGCAAATACTTTCCCTGCCAGGATATCACCTGCGGGATAACGGTCCCCGGCCAGCTTATACATCAGCTGTAAAGACCGGGCATCGAAGGGATTGGCAAAAGCCGATTCTGCCAGAACCCTGAATATTTTTCTCTCTTTTTGATCTAATCTGTATTGGTTCCTCATGCATTAAATGTAGCTTGCAACAGCATAAAATGTCAATTTTGGTGAAACCAAACCCAGCTCCGGTTGCGCCATACCCGGGTTCTATCTCCCTGCTTCCAAGCCGTCAGGTCGATTAATTATAAACGGCATCAATCTTGCTGTAACCTTACCAGAGGGTCTGATAATATAACCTTATCCGGCAACAGCAACCGGTCGATACCGGTAACCGGCAACACCGTTGGATCTGCTGGCACAACCTGGTTAAGCGGCACAGGAGGATGACCGATGAAGACCAATAAAACATTCATACTCGTGGTTGTTTTGATGTTACTGGCTCTATCGAGCTCTGCCGGGTTCTTCGGCTGGCTTTACCTGAAACGCCTGCTTCCGCAAATTGAGGGCTCAACCGCTGTTTTCGGCATAGCCGACACCGTGCAGATAATCCGCGACCGATGGGGCGTAACTCACATCAACGCCCAAAGCGGGTCCGACGCCTGTTACGCGCTGGGTTATGCGGTGGCCCAGGATCGGTTGTTCCAGATAGAGCTGCAGCGCAGACTTGCGAGGGGCGAACTTGCCGAAATTTTCGGACCGGATCTGATCACTGTAGACAGAATGGTCAGGACCCTGATGTTCAGACACCGGGGGCAAGCCTACCTCGACAACAAGAAGATTATCGAACCCGAAACCCTGCAGTTGCTCGACTCCTTTCTCAGGGGGATAAATAATTACATCGCCACAGGTCCGCTGCCGGTAGAGTATAAGCTTCTCCGATTCAGCCCGCGGCCGTTTACCAGGCTCGATGTCGTCGCTGTAATGGGCTACATGGCCTATTCATTTGCCGACGGCATCATAAGAGACTCTCTCTACTCGATCCTTGAACCTTTTGTTACCGTTGATGATCTTGAATTACTGTTTCCCCCTTACAGCCTCGACAACAGGACCACCATCATGGAGCCTGCCGGAGACTCCCCCTTAAATATCGAGCAAAAGTCTGGGTTTTCCCCAGAACAAGACCCGGTAAAGCGTGATTATGCGCGGTTTTACTCTTTTATACACCACTCTTTAACCAGGCTACAGCAACTTACCCCTGCCTTCACCGGCAGCAACTCCTGGGTGCTTGCCCCTTCAAGGAGCGTTAACGGCCACGCCCTGCTAGCCAACGATCCCCATATCGGAATCGCCCAGCCTGGAGTATGGTACGAAGCTCACATAAAGTATCCCGGCTATGAAAACTACGGCTACCACCTGCCGCTGATGCCGTTTCCGCTGTTGGCCCACAATGCAACCAAAGGCTGGGCCATAACCATGCTCACCAACGATGATCTTGATTTGTACCGCGAGACATTTCATCCGGACAATCCCCTTGAGGTCAAGTTCGCCGGCAAGTGGGTCGGGGTGAAAAGTATTGAAGAGACCATCAAGGTAAAGGGTGGTCCCGACGAATCACTGTCCATAAGGATCACTCCCCACGGCCCCATATTCAGCGATTTCATCACAGGATACCAGGGCCCCCCGGTATCGATATCCTGGGTCTATTACAAGCTGGACAACCCGATCCTGGATGTTGTCCACCAGATGGCCAAGGCCTCCAATATTGCCGAATTCGAAAAAGCCGTGTCGAGGCTGGCGGCTCCGGGGCTCAATATTTCCTACATCGACAGCAGCGGCAACATCGGCTGGTGGGCGGCGGGTAGGATACCTGTGCGTCCCCCCCATATGAGCGGTATGAAAATTCATGATGGAAGTTCCGGAAAAAATGAAATTTTGGGATATCTCCCCTTTGATCATAATCCTCACCTGATAAATCCTAAAAGCGGGCTGATTATCACCTCCAACAATTTACCCACCCATGCGCCTCTTGAATCCGGGGGAGTAATGACCGGATATTTCAAACCTTCGGACCGGGCCGCCAGGATTTACGAACTCCTGACGGCACAGGAGAAATGGAGCCTTGAGGGGCTCAAAAAGATTCAAACTGACACCAGGCTCAACGAGGGGATGAAATTCGCCCGAAAAATAGTGAAACTGCTGGACGGCGACATCGATAAATTTTCAGGACACGAGCAGAGAGCTTTCAACCATCTGTCGACCTGGGACGGGTATATGGGGGTCGATTCCATCGGTGCAACAATCTTCGAGCTTACAATTTACCATATCTTGAAGGAAGTACTCCTGGTTCACATCGGATCCGAGAACTTCAGAAGCTATATGAACCTGGTCGACTACTGGAATTTTTTAAAGCGATACCTGGATGAAGAATCCCTTGTCATAACAGGGACAAACCCGCACCATACAGCTGTTACGCGGGAAACTATTGTAAAAAGAGCCTTTGCAAGCGCCGTCACGGAACTTGTCGAAAAACAGGGGTCCAATGATAAACAATGGGCTTGGGGAAAACTGCACACCATCGAATATGTCCATCCGCTGGGGAGGACAAAGGGGCTTGATCTGCTGTTTAACATCGGACCTTTTCCATGTCCCGGCGAATTTCCATCGGTGAACAAATTCGCATCCAAGGCGGGCGACCATCAGTACAAGGTTTCTTCTCTCCCTTCCACAAGAAGACTGATTGACTGCAATAATCCCGGAGAATCGTGGTCGATTCTGCCAACGGGAAACTCCGGCAACTTCCTGAGCCCTTTTTATGACAACCAGGCAGGAATGTTCCTTGAAAACCAGTACCGTAAAACACTTTTTACAACCCCGCAGATAAGCCAAAAGGTCCACTACAGGTTTACACTGTTGCCGATGTCAAACTACCAGGAAGTGCCATTTCCTTTATACCAGACATCAACACTCAACAATATCGCCGCGCCTGTAACCGGAACAACAAGGTAGCAGAATCAACAAGGAAGGAGGGCGACATGCATACCGAAACACGTCCATCTCTTACCAGATGGTTCAAAACCATGGGATACCGTCAGATTTCCCCATGGTACCGGACATCGAAAGACACAGTTGACGACTTCAACACCATCGGCAAGAACCTGAAAATCTTGAAGGTTATCCCTAACCCCCTGCCGTTTTACGACCTTATAATGGGGTTTTACGAACGCCCGTCCAACCGGTGTGCGTTACGGGGACCGATCCTGTCAACTGCACAAAAAATTATCGAGGTGGGGGTCGGCACCGGATATCTGCTAGGGCGGCTGATTGCGGCAACCACTCCACAACAGGAGATAACCGCCGTGGATTTGTCACAGCAAATGCTCGACACCGCCCAAGCCTACCTGGCCAGGAAAAAACTGTTGAGCAGGAGGGTGTTGTTCAGGAATGGTGACTGTCAGGATCTGCCGTGGCCGGACAATACCTTTGACCTTTTTGTCTCAAGCTATCTGCTGGACCTGCTCCCGGAAAATGAAATAGACAGGGCAATCTACCAGTTGGAGAGGGTGCTTAAGCCTGAAGGGTGCGCAATTTTAATAACGATGACCACCGAACTCGACGGAGCCACAAGACTTGCAAAACCGTTGATGCGACTGATGAATGAATGTTACTGCCTGGGCTACGACAGGGGAAGGTGGAATCCGCTGTGGAAATTTCTGTTCGCCGGCTACGCCCCTCACTGCCGCCCGATTAGCCTGGGGAAATACCTGGCAAAATCGTCCCGGTTGGTTCTGACCTACACCAAGCTGAGCAGGGTATCATTTTTTCCGGTACGAATCTATTATGTTCGTAAAAAAAGCGGGTAACATTGCGCTCCTTTTAAAAATAGGTTCTGCAGCCCTGTCGAGCCGCTCAACCAGGAAATTTTATGATCGGATCGCCCCTGTCTACGACCGCATGTTCGTCTCCCACAAGATTCATTGTGACACTATCCTGAAAATCCTGGACCAGAGCTATGCAAAAAAAAACAGGAAAATCTCACTGCTTGATCTGGGTTGCGGAACAGGCCTGGTCAGTATCCTAGCCTCAGACAGAGGGTTTAAGGTGACGGGACTGGACATTTCTTTCTGCTCGCTTCGTCTTCTCAAAAAGAGCCGGCCGCAACTGGCAGCGATTCAGGCGGAGGCCGCCGTCATCCCGGCTGCAGACCACTCATTTGACGCCGTCGTCTGTCTGGGAGCCCTGCGGCACTTTCACTGTATCGAAGCGGTCATCGCCGAGACATCGAGGGTGCTTACCCGTGACGGAATTTTTATCGCGGGATATTTCCCGCCGGATGCAGCAGGACTTATCGCAATCAGGCAGAACATCCTCACCACCCCCCTGATCCGGGGGTATCATCGGCTCACCGGAACGCTCGGTTACCTTGACCGAATCGACCAATCGCTGGAGGTCGAAATCGAGCAGCAAACCGCAAGAAACTTCAAAACGGTGTACCGGGAGAACAGCGGTGCGACCAAACATCTGCTGGTCGCCCGCCACCCCCTGCCATAAAAGGCGAGGGGGAACTGCAGGTGTTGGTATTTTTCACCGGCAGTTCCCCCGTCCGTGGCTGTGATTAAAAAAAATTACCGAGCCTTTTTCTTTTTGTCCCGGCCTGCATCAACATCCTTGCTGGTACGGGCCGCCCTTACCGAGAGATCGCGCTCTTTGGCCTTTTTTTCCTGCTCAGGATCACCGGCTATACGTAAACTTCTGGGAACAGCACGATCCACCACCGCATCACACTTGCAATGAACACTCTCCGGACATTCGGCAATTTCGTAGCAAGTTGCATAACGCAGAAGTTTTTTAATACCGGGTATCGAGATACCATCCTCATGTATCATCCTGCGCAGACATCCGATCCAGGTGATATCGTTTGCGGAATATAACCGTCTGTTGCCCACCCGTTCCGGCCTGATCAATCCTTCTTCTTCATAGATACGCAGGGTACGGGGATGTACCTCAAGCAACTTCGCAGCCACTCCGATGGGATAGATGGGCAAATCTTTTTTGAGCGGCTCAACCGGCGGCTTTCTTCTTGCCATGTAATTTCTCCTCGAACATTGTCAGCACGCAACACACCCGATTTTTCTCCCTCAACTTAAGAGAAAACGGCTGGTAACACAACCATTCAATGTTTTTCCGAAAAATGGCCGCGAAAAAGCTTCTCGCCCATAAAAAACAGTAATCCGCAGAAGGCAATACCACCGACGACAACGAGACTTTCATGCACAGACGGTGTGTAGCTGAGCATCTCCGGATAATCGACGAGGCCCATGGAGTGGTACGCCGGGACCAACTGGCCGACAATCACCAGATCATAACGCATGAAAAATATCCCAACCATGCCTGCAGCTGCGGCGACAAATATTCCGTGCATGTTTCGCCCCTTAACTGCCAGGATCAAGGCAAAGGGAATAATCATACCGAGCAAGACCTCCCCACCCCAGAAATTAACCGCGTAGCGGCCGGTCAGAAGAGACTGCATCGCCTCGAATTTTCCCGGAGGCTGCCCGGTGATACCGGTGATCATCTTCCAGCAGGTGAAAAAAATGATCACCGCCATCATCAAAGCTCCCATCATTGCTACATTTTCAAGGGACTTTTTCAACCTGTCGCTCATTTTCCAGCCGTTAAAGGAATACGCAAGATAGGTGAAAAAAATGATCGCGACACAACCGGACATGGCGGCCGAGGTGATAAAATAGATCGGCATATATGGCCCGTGCCAGAACTCGCGTCCATTGAGAAGGCCGAAAACTGCGCCAAGGTTGGAGTGAGCGGCGACCCCTGTCAGCAAACCGGCAAGACCTACGGCGGAGGCGATTTTATGATTGTTTTTCTGGAGCATGACAAATTCAACGATCATAAAAAAGAGATAAGCGCCGTAGAGAGTGCCCATCCACCAGATATTAGAGGTCGGATTGGCGCCTATGACGTTACCAACAGGCATCCGCCATGAGTTTTCTATTTCAAAAGCAATAACCAGAAAGCCGGCAACAATTGTAATGATGGAAAGAAAAACGGCACGTTTGGCTATCGGGTTGAAATTTTCAAAACCAAACACGTGCCCCACCGACGAGACAATGCACAATCCAGTCGATGTTACGACGAAAAAGACATACGCGGCAATAAGCAGCCCCCACGGCACCTCCCTGGAGACGCCGAAGGTATGCTCATGTCCCACATAGAGCGAATGGATTCCGGCTGCGACACCTGCAACAGTCAACAATCCGAGAATAGCTATCATCAGGGTGTACCTCTTGGAAGCTGCTGCTTCCAGCCCCCCTTCTACCGGAAGAATACCCGCAAAAACATCGTTCATAAGTCACCTCTTTTTCTGTTTTACATTATAACGTCACTACCGGGAAAACGGCGCACTGCCGGACCCTTGCCTGTCGGCCCTGAAACGGGGCTTGATCTTGAGATCGTAAAAAGTGTGCAGCAACGCACTCCCTATCCAGAATACGAGAAAAATTACAGCCTCCATATCCTCTCCTTCTGCCGCTGGTTGATCTTTATTTACTACCTGCCGGGGTTTTTCCAAAACATGCAGGTTTACGTTATCGATAAACTTGCAAACTATAACTGTCAAGTTAATAGTAAACAAAAATTTAAGCTCAATATTACAATCAGACAGACATCTCACAAGAAGAACACATATATATCATTAATTTTACACATTTTTTAGACAACACACAGGAGAGAGAAATGCTTCGCAACCGTATCCCGCAAACTGGGCGCAGAATGCGCCGCAAATAAAAAGAGCGCAATATGCGCCCTTTTTAGATCAACCTGACCCACTGACAACAGACAGACTCGGAGGAGGCAGATCATGAGAGCCGGTGGTGTTTCCGGCTCATCTTCTTAAATTAATTTTGCCAAGCGTTCGCAGTTGGCAACACAGCGATCCACCAAAAAAAAATGGGGGGGGGGGACAATAAAAAACAGAGATAACAGCGTGGTTACACGCCTGTTACAAGAAGAAAGGGCTGTGCCCACAACACATACCAGAGAACAAGTGGCTGTGATCTGTGGGCAGGCTGAATCAGGCGGAAGAGTGTAGAGCGAAAGGGGAAAAGCAGAAAGATCGAGATTCCGGCGGAGGAAAAATTCCTCCGCCAGGATTCATGCCGCAATATCTTTTTTGGCAGGCTGAGGGGGTACCCTCGAGATTTTTTTAGGAACCAGGCTGTTTGAGAAAAACGCTGAACACCTTTTTCGCTTTTCAAACGGACAATCGATTATGTTCCAGCACGGGGTAAATTTAAGTAGTTTTTTCACAGCATTAAGACTTACTCCATGCACATGGACCATTTCCCGCAGACACTCTATCCACTGGATATCACGCAGGGTATAATATCTCCAGGTTCCTTTCCTCTTAGGACTTATAAGACCTGCATCTTCATAGTTCCTCAAGGTACGGGGATGAATTTCCAGCATCTCGGCAGCCATTCCGATGGTAAATAAAGCTTTATTTTCTTTCATTGCCAAGTCTCCTGTACATAAAGTGGAGCGAGGTTTTGCGATCAACCGTTAATGTAAGTTCGACTTGTCGGTAAAAGTGGCATCCAGAAACCTTTCACCGAGCACAAACCCCAGGGCAACCACACCTACCCCGGCAACAACGATCAGATATTCGGCTGCGGTGGGCATATACGAAAGGTAATCGGCCACACCGACAACCTCTTGGTTTTGAGGCACAATCTGTCCGGATACAACGAGATTGTATCTGGAAAAGAACTGTCCTACGAGAATCATCAAAGCTGCACTGGACATAGCCTGGAGCGAACGAAGCCGACTGGCGACGAGGATCACAAAAGGCAGAGCCAGACCGATACCTATTTCAAACAGCCAGAAGTTTGTTGCCAAAGGCCCTTTAACCAGAGCATCTGCCGCCATTATCATCTCCTGGGTGCCGCAGTATGCGTTGGCAAACTTCCAGGCCGTTGCCAGGGAAACCAGAAAGCTCATGAGAACCATTATCTTTGCTCCGGTCTGCAACCCGTTAAAAGTATTTTCACTCATCTTCCTCTGCCGCAGGATATGGCTGTAGTGGGTAAAAAGCACCACCGCAGCGCTACCGGAGAGCACCGCACAGGCGAGGAAAAACACCGGCAACTGGGAACCGTACCAGAACGGCCTGGCATTGAGCGAGGCAAAGACCGAGCCGAGATTGGAGTTGGCCAGCGCCTCCGCCACGGCCGCCAATACCCCCAGCAGGATTGCACCACCGTAGCGCCTTGTCACGATGAGGAACAACTCCAGCAGCATGACGCCGACGGCGAGCCCATAGAGTGTCCCCATCCACCAGATGTTGGACGTAAGGTTGGGATGAAAGACCACGCCAAGCGGCATCCTCCAAGGATTTTCGATTTCAAGACCGATAACAGTAAAAGCACCGAGAAGAGTTATAATCGAGAGCCATACCATGCGGTTGGCAAGAGGCGCCATCCGGTTTCCGCCGAAAGCATGACTGAATGCTGCAAGCAGGCAGAGTCCTGTGGATATTATTGCAAAATAGGCATACACTCCAATCAGCATCCCCCAGGGCATCTCGCGGGTATTGCCGAAGGCATGGTGATGCCCCACCAACTGTGCGTAGACTGCACCGCATACTCCAACCGCTATGCACCCAAGACTCAACCAAAGCAGTAAGTTCGCCGGTCGGCGAATCGCCGCCGGTGCACTGCTGATGCTTATATTTCCGTCCATTCTTTTACTCCTTAAATTTTTACTATTTTGTTTCAAACCACACGGTATGTCCCTGTCAATTGACCGACTGAGGTTCCGGTTGATCACCGGTTTCCCGTGAAATTCTGTAAAGCGCAACAATTGCAACCGGACCACTGAATGGGCCCAGTATCACAAAAAGACCAAGACAGAGAACAAACCAGAACAGCCCCATGATTTTTTCATTAAGGGTCGCAAGGTTGATTACACCTGAATCAAACGATCTATCCATCACCTCTTTATGTATTGTGGCAGCCATGACATCCTCCTTGTAAAATCAGCTTACCTTGAAAACCATTGCATCAATTCTGCCTTTTGTGTCGCAAGCCGCATGCCATTCTCTGAAATTATCGAAAAAGAACACAGGACAATAAGTTAACCCATTATATCTATGTTATTTTATGACAATTAAACCCATCGTTACTGCTGACATCAGCAACGGCAAACCTCCCCCGCATGGCGCACAATGCGCCCTGTCTCAGTGAGACTGACGGCGCATTATGCGCCCACTACACCAAGAGAGGCAACCGGCTGTTTTATCGGATTTTTCAGAGAAAAAGTACAGAACAACGAAGACTGAGTACCGTATGACGGGACGTATCTCACAGAGTTGCTGTTATTTTACATGTGCAAAATCAACAAGATAGCTTGACTATATCGCTTGATGGCGCAAAATGCGCCCAATTTACAAAAACAACAGTGGAAAAGGCGAGAGGGAGCGGAAAAAACGAGAAGGGAGAATAAAAAAAAGGGATCGGCCCGAGGAGCCGATCCCTTTTGCAGTTGAACTATTACCTGTAGTGACAAAAAGTTATCGTTGTTAGTTAATGTTTGTCACCTTCGTCACCATCTCCACCTATGAGACGCATATGTCCCCTCACCCCTATATGACAGGTGGTGCAACGGGTATTGGAAGCAAAGGCGCTGGAACCGTCATGACATGCGCCGCAGTATCCTCCCTCATAGAGAGTTGCCATGGTAAAATCTTCGTTTTCTTCGGCGGCCCCAGCTTCCATCGCAAACAGATCGTCATGACAGGACTCGCAATCGAGTTCGGCCCCCATGGTATGAACCTTATGTTCAAAAACAACAGATTCCACGGGCTTGACCCAAACGATGGGCTCCTCCGGACCGTAGATATCCTCGTCGTACTCTTCCTCCATCCCTTCATTGTCCGCCAAAAGCATGCCACTGGAAAGCAGGAACACACCAAAAACCAGCAGTAACAGAATCTTCTTCATTTTTATCTCCCACATTTCTCATGTCTCTTTCGGTACTGCCAAGAGAACCCTGACTTTCCAGATTACGAGTTTATATAAAACACATTGGGCACGGCTCCGGTTTCCGGGCGCAGTACCCAAACCATCGTCTCAGGAGCGTGAACCAGCTGGTAGACCCTACTCTTATTATCGGCCAGATCGCCGAACACCCTGACATCGGCAGGACACGCCTCCACACAGGCGGTGGTGCTTTCCCCCTTGGACAGGCGGGAATTGAAACAGAAATCGCACTTGTCTACGGCCCTGGTCTCTTCCTTGAAATAACGCGCATTATACGGACATGCCGTCATACAGGTTTTGCATCCGATGCAGCGCGGGGGATTCATCACCACGATCCCGGTTTTTTCATCTTTATAGGTTGCTGTTGTCGGACAGACCCTTACGCACGGCGGCCGGTTGCAGTGGTTACAAAGAACCGGCATAAAGATTGTCTCGTGCTTTCCGCCGCCAAGGGAGCGCCGCTTTTCCAGGATCGTCGTCCTGAACCCATAGGCAGGAACGTGGTTGGTTTTGACACAAGCATTTTTGCACCGCTCACAGTCGATACACAATCTTTCTCTGATGACCATGCTGTAATGGGGTGAGTAGGGATATTGTCCGTCTTCTGGCACAACCCCCGCCGCCCCGGCATTTTTTACAGACGTAAGAGACAGGACTGTACCGCCAAGGTACAGGCCGGTCACGGCCAGTCCCATTTTGAGAAATTTCCGCCGTTCATTTGACGTAAGACCCCTCAGGTCCTCGCTGTCCATCTGTTCCAAATCGTCAATTTTCATTACAGTTCCTCTACAATTTCTATAAATTCCGGCTCATTATCTTGAGCGGACTGCTGTTTTTCTTTTTTTGCCAGACCCACGTACCCGTCGCCTGTCAGTGATTTTCCGTCAGGTGCCCCCGAAACAGTTTCTCGCCCATGACAAAAAGAAGAGCGCAAAAGGCTATTCCTCCCACCACGACCAGGTTCTCGTGCAGAGAAGGCACATATGTGAGCAGCTCCGGATAATCGACAAGCCCCATTCCGTGGTAGGCCGGGACCAGCTGCCCTACGATGACGAGGTCGTAACGCATGAAGAATATCCCGATCATTCCTGCCAGCGAAGCTATAAACAGGACATGCATGTTCCGGCCCCTGACAGCAAGTATCAACAGCAGGGGAAAGATCATGCCGAGGACAACTTCTCCGCCCCAGAAATTCATGGAATAGGTTCCGGTAAGCAGGGTCTGCATTGCCTCATATTTTCCAGGAGGTTGACCGGTCACCCCGGTGATCATTTTCCAGCAGGTGAAAAAGATGATGATCGCCATCATCAGCGCCCCCATCTTGGCGACGCTTTCCATGGCTTTTTTCATGTCGTCATTCATCTTCCAGCCATTGAATTTGTAGGCTATATAGGTAAAGAAGATGATGGCGACACAGCCGGACATGGCTGCCGAGGTGATAAAATAAATAGGCATATACGGTCCGTGCCAGAATTCGCGTCCGTTGAGCAGGCCGAACACCGCCCCGAGATTGGAGTGGGCGGCGACACCGGTTAAAAGACCCGCCAGGCCGAACGCCGTTGCCGTCTTGTGCAGATTCTTCTGCAGCATGACAAACTCGATCAGCATAAAGAAGAGATAAGCTCCGTAAAGCGTCCCCATCCACCAGATATTCGAGGTCGGATTGGCGCCGATGACATTGCCGACGGGCATGCGCCAGGAATTCTCTATCTCAAAGGCAATAACCAGAAACCCCGCGACAATGGTGGCAATAGAGAGAAATACCGCACGCTTGGCAATCGGGTTAAAGTTCTTTATGCCAAACACATGCCCCACCGAGGATACGATACACAGTCCGGTTGAGGTCACAACAAAAAAGACATAGGCAGCGATCAGCATGCCCCAGGGGACACCACGGCTGACGCCGAAGGTGTGCTCATGCCCTACCCACAGGGAATGGACCCCTGCTCCGACGCCAACCAGGGTCAACATCCCCAGTATGGCCATTACCACATTATATTTCCCCGTTCCGGCAGCTTCCAATCCTCCTTCTGCCGGCAGAATGTTTGTCAGAAAATTATTATTCATCAGCATGTACTCCTTTACTCATTCAATGTAGCGCGCAATGCAAACGCATAAAATGTTAACAACAAAGACATCTCATATACCCGTCTATGTGTCAAAACCCTGTAGACCGACCGCTTACATGCAGTGCCCGTTATGCAGAAGCCCCTGGCAACCGGCACTTTTGCCGGACCTTGGCCCAACTGCATACTGCATTGTCAGAATCAGAATTTCCCCACCCCGTAGACCAACCTTGAAATATGGGACAATCATTCATAAAACTCAACCAAAAAATTATTTCACACCGGTCCGCGGCGTCAAAAAAAAGTTGTAATTGCGGCTAAGTACCACGAACGGCCATTTGTTTGCATATGTGTATAAGTGTTTAATTTATTACTTTACATTCGATATATAACGTATAGTCCACTGTCTGTCAACACACTATAGTTGAACTCCCGCCCCTCCCTTTTTCACCTGAAAAATCTTCGCAACCATATAGCATTGAATCGACAATAAAGGTAATCTTCAGGAACAACATTTGAGTTTTCGTGGCTCCACAGGTCATTGACTCGAACCACGCAAAAGCCGAATACCATGATCTGTTGCAGAAAGTGTCGGAACAACCACCGGCATACCGCTCAAGAATACCTTTATGTGACAGGCAAGGTGTAAACGCGTCTGAAATTATAACCGGTCATTGGTACATGAGTATCCAGGAAAAAGAACAGCAGGTTACACAAAAGTCACTATTATACTGGGCCTTTCGCGGAAACCTCAAGCTACAGCTCATCCTTGTTGTCGTTATCTTCCTCATTGTCTTTGCCCGGGTTCTGCCGCTTGAGATGCAAAAACGCATTATCAACGACTCCATCGCCCTGAAAAATCTTCGCGGTCTCGTCATCTACTGTATTATTTATCTCGTCGCCATCACCGCCTCAGGGGGGTTGAAACTGGCCATCAACTATCTCCAGGCGGTCATTGGCGAACGGGCGATGAACCAGATGCGTAAAGACTTGTACGCTCATATCATCACTCTTCCGCTCTCCTTTTTCCGGACCACCCAGCCGGGAATGGTAGTCTCATCGCTTATGACAGAATTGAGCACCGCCGGAACCTTTGCCGGCATGGCTTTTGCCGTCCCCATAACCAACATTCTCACCCTGCTCGCTTTTGCGTTTTACCTGATATGGCTCAACGCCCAATTGGGGGTTGTCACCCTCCTGATCTACCCGATCATCGTTTTCGTCATTCCGGTCCTGCAGAAAAAAGCAAACAGGGCCAACCAGAAGCGTGTCGACCTGTCACGGTCAACCTCGAGCCAGATTGCCGAATCGATATCGGGGATACACGAAATCCAGGTGCACGGTGCCCAGAAACAGGAAAACGACAAATTCCGGCTGCTGGCGGATCAGCTTAAATCAACGCGCATCCGCTGGTCTCTTCTCAAGTTCGGCATCAAGACCGCCAACAACTATTTCGTAAGTCTCGGACCTTTCATTATTTTCATATTCGGCGGCTATCTTGTAATGAAGGGGCAGCTCGAACTGGGCGCCATGGTTGCCTTTTTATCCGCCCAGGAAAAACTCTTCGACCCGTGGAAGGAGCTGATCGATTTCTACCAAACCTACCAGGACGCCATGATCCGCTACAGACGTACCATGGAACACTTTGATGCCGCACCCGAGTTTATCACTGAACTTCCGCCATCCCCCCCGCGCCCAATGCAGGGCAGGCTGCAGATCAAGAATCTGATTTATGAAACGGAAGACGGCAGCAGGCTGCTCAACGGCATCTCGTTTTCCCTTGAAGCAGGGGAACATCTGGCGGTCGTCGGCTACTCCGGAAGCGGCAAAAGCACCCTGATACAATGCATAGGAAAGATGTTTCCCTACACTGCGGGATCAATAACAATTGACGACCGGGAGCTCGCCGACATAAGCAAGAAAGAGATTATCAATAATATCGGCTATGTGTCGCAGAACCCTTTTATCTTCACCGGGACCATCAGGGAGAATCTCCTCTACGCCTATCAGGCGACAAAGGAAAATAAAGAGAATCCGCACTCCGACCCCAATGAAAAAACGCGGCTGGACAGGCTGATCCTGGTACTGCAGCAAGTTGGCCTTTTTGTCGATGTAATCCGGTTCGGGCTGGAATCGTACATCGATCAGTCCCAAAAGGTAACCGCAGATAAAATTGTGCAGATGCGCACCAGATTCCAGAACAGTTTTGCCGACAAGCTATCCGATTCAATAGAATTCTATCACCGTAACACCTATCACATGAATTCCACGGTGGCGGAAAATATCATTTTCGGCACCAGCTCCCACCCAAAATTCAGCTACCGGCAGCTCCCGTTCAGAAAAGACTTCCGAGATTACCTCAATGAAACCGGTTTACATCACCCGCTTATTGAACTGGGAACCGACCTTGCCGCTCAGGCAGTCGATATTCTTCATGGACTCCACAACTCAGACCTGTTTTTCGAAAAGAGTCCCGTCGCCGCAGACCAGATAGAAAAATGTCAGGAGGTACTTGCCCGGATAAAAGAGCAGACAGAGGCTGAAATTGATATCAGTGACCAGATATTTCTGCTTTCGCTGGCCCTGAATTTCATACCGAGCGTGCATACCATGACCCGGCTTGATCCGGAACTTAAGACTGACATTCTTGTTGCCCGCATCAAGTTTCCACTCTGGTGCGAAACAAAGGCTCCGGGAATCTTCCAGTTCTATAACGAGTCGGACTACCTCGCGAACCAGTCAATTCTCAACAATATAGTCTTTGGCAAAATCAGGCCCGGAATACCAAGAACCCAGGAGATCGTCAACCAATCGATAATACAGCTTTTGATCGAAGAAGACTACCTCGAGCAGATCGCGGCCACTGGTCTGGACTATCAGGTAGGGACCATGGGAGACAGGCTGTCTGGAGGACAACGACAGAAACTTTCGATTGGTCGGGTGCTTTTAAAAAATCCAAAGCTTATTCTTTTAGATGAGGCGACATCCGCGCTTGACAACAAGTCGCAGACCCGTATCCAGCGATTGATGAATATGCGCTGGAAAAAGCGGATAACCGTTGTTGCCGTGGTTCACCGCCTCGACACCATAAAAGATTTTGACAAGGTTGCCGTCACCAAAAGTGGCAAGCTGGTGGAATTCGGCAGCTACCAGGAATTGATTAACAACAAAGGAATGCTTTATGAGCTCATCTACGGAAAAAAAGACCCAGGTCCCGGAAATGCAGCAAAACCTTGAACTTCTCAAGGAGCTTGCGCTGTTCTCTGTTTTTCCTGCGCAGGCACTGAAACTTCTCGCGCTCTATGCTGAACAGGCCTGTTTCCCTCAAAACGATATCCTGTTCGAAAAAGGGGACGACGAGGGCCGCGCCTACCTGATCCTCAGCGGCGAGCTTGAGCTGACAAGGGACAAGGATGGCGAGACACAGGTTATCACGCACTTTCACAACGGCGACTTTGTCGGCTCTTTTTCTCTTTTTGGATCAATGCC
This sequence comes from Desulforhopalus singaporensis, assembly GCF_900104445.1. Classification (GTDB taxonomy): domain Bacteria; phylum Desulfobacterota; class Desulfobulbia; order Desulfobulbales; family Desulfocapsaceae; genus Desulforhopalus_A; species Desulforhopalus_A singaporensis. Next base: position 38,938 of record NZ_FNJI01000007.1, read on the forward strand.
GTCGATGTTTTGTCTAAAGGCCGTCACCAGAACCCAAGTTTTGACTGTCAGCCGAATGCATTTTGGTAAAATTATGGAAAAATTCCCTGAAATTTCGGCAATTATAATTAAATATATGATAAAAGAAATACATCGCTGGGAAAGACATCATCTCCACGAAAATGAAAGCTGCTGTCTTAAGAAGTCAGGGGTCACTGTCTTGTAGAGTATATGAAACGATCAATTACACTAAAAAACAATACAGCTCAGCTGAAAGTGCTCGCCGGCTTCATCGAAGAGATGAAAAATGACTGGAACCTGTCGCCTAAAACGGCCATTGCCATCAATCTCATTCTCGATGAACTGGTAACCAACGCGATCGAACACGGGATCACCGAACCGGAGATCGATATCCATATATCTTTTGAGCTGGCAGACGATGTGATAACCATTCTGATGAAATACAGCGGCAAGCCATTTGATCCGACTGTTTGCAAAAAACCTGATACCACCGGTCCCCTGTTAAAAAGGAAATGCGGAGGACTTGGGGTTCACATCGTGCGGACCCTTAGTAACTACTGCTGCTACCAGAGAAACGGCAACGAAAATATTCTCACTATCAGGAAAAACCTCAACAAGGAGTGCGGGTAATACCGATCTTACCTGCAGCTATCGCCCATGCAAGTGACTGTATCCCAGGAAAACAATGCAACTATCCTCACCCTGTCAGGGCGGCTCGATTCCAGTTCGGCCCCTCAGTTCGAAGAGCAGCTGACCGGTTACCTCGCATCCCCAACATCTCACCTTATTTTTGATTTCAACGACCTGGACTATATTTCCAGTGCCGGTCTGCGCCTCATCCTCAATACAGCCAAGGCATATCGCCAGGGGCCTTTTGTCTTCATGACCTGTTCCATGCAGGACCACGTTCTGGAAGTATTTGAAATCGCCGGGTTTGACACCATCATAACCATCCACAACACCATGGCCGAAACCCTCAGCGCCCTTGACCGGACCTAGAACTCACTGCACCGTGATACCAACTTCGCCATCTACTATCCCACCAATTTTAACCGCATCCCCAATACCCTCTTTGCGAAGTTGCTCCAGCAAAGCGGAACACTGATCGCCAGGGAGCGCCAGCAGCAATCCTCCCGAAGTCTGCGGATCGTAGAGCAGCTGTTGCTGACTCTTGTCTAGAGCTCTGTCAAATGCAAGCGGATAACGTTCGACCAGCGCCTTATTGGCCCGGTTGCTGCCGGTGGTCTGCCCTTTGCGATACATTTCGCAGGCACCGGTGTAAAAAGGCAGGGAATCGTAATCGACCACCGCGTGATGACCGCAGCCGCAGGCCATCTCAAGCAGATGCCCCAGGATCCCGAACCCCGTCACGTCGGTGCAGCTGTGAAGCTCATAATTGAGGGCTATTTCCATGGCAACACCGTTCAGGGAGGCAACGGTAGGCAGGACATCTTTTTCAAGATCCGCCATGGGGAATTTACCTGCCCGCACTGCATTGAAGAGCACGCCTGAGCCCAGGGGCTTGGTCAGAACGAGCACGTCTCCTGTCTTGGCGCCGCTATTGGTGACCACCCGGTCAGGGTGGACGATACCATTGACGCACAGCCCGTATTTGGGTTCGTTGTCGTCAACGGTATGGCCGCCGGCAAGACAGGCTCCGGCCTCCATGACCTTATCGTTTCCGCCGCGAAGTATTTCCCTGAGCACCCCCATATCAAGATGACCGGAAGGAAACATCACCACATTAAGGGCAGTGAGCGGTTTTCCGCCCATGGAATACACATCAGAGATGGAGTTGGCGGCAGAAATCTGGCCGAACCAGTACGGATCGTCCACCGGAGGTGTGATAAAATCGACGGTGCTGATTATTGCCATATCAGGCGAAACCTTATAGACCGCTGCATCGTCGGAGGTCTCGATTCCTACCAGCAGATTTTCATCGCCGGAGTTGGTTGCCAGTCCGGAAAGTGCGTCCGACAGATCCGCCGGACCAATTTTCGCCGCTCAACCGCATGTCCTGGCAAGCCCGGTAAGGGATTTTTTCTTGAAAAAATTCATATCTGTCTGTAGTTCTGATTTTTTTCTAAACACCACTTATGTTCTGTTTCTGTGGTCTTGATAGTGGTGTAATTTCAATATATTCTCAACAGCATGGGCCACCGTTTTCATTTGAGTGTGGTATTATAAACAGAAATGCCGGTTAAACAAGTAGCCACTGTTCTGTTTAACTGCGGCCACCTGTCAACCGGCATCCTGGCGGCCGCCTTTTTTTACGCCCAATGCATGAAAAGGGACATATAAGGGGCAGCCTGGTCTTCAGCCGTTACGATCACCACCGCTCGGTGCCGACAAATTCATTGACATTTCGGCAGGTTCTTTTTTCCGGCTCATTGAGTTTTTCAAACTTTTTTTCTTTGCTGTGTTTTTTCGACACGGTACAGACATATTCCTTCCCGGATTTATCGTTCACCCAGATCATCGATCCATAATCGCCTTTCATAACATTTACCTCATACTCTATCTTGTTTCTGCAATAAGAACGTGTAATTTATCATTGCAAGAAAAAGCGCGTCTTGCTTTTAGGAAGCCCTAACTTCCTTTCCAACAACGGTAATTACGAGTCACAAAAACACAAGCGGAAAGACTAACTTCTTTCACCAAACAAAAAAGCCGCGACGCCGGTTATTGACAAATCTTTCGTGCTCCATTACATCTCATCTCTGTTTGCAATAACTTACCAAGGTCATCTGTCGCGGACCTCTTCTCACCTTCAGCCATCTCATAAAACAGCTATGAATTTTCTTATCTACGGAGCAGGAGCGCTGGGACAGGCGCTGGGATGCATGCTTGCTTGCCAGGGTCACACAGTCGATCTCATATTACGCCCCCGTTTCAAGGACACCCTGGAAAAATCGGGCCTGACAGTCACCGGCTATTTCGGCGAATTTGCTACCAAGGGTTCTCAACTGGGGTTGTACACAAGCCTTGACGAGACCGCCAACAGCTACAATTACGCCCTTATTACGACCAAGGCGTATGATACCGCGTCCGCCGCGGCATCCATTGCAGCGCTTGAACAAAGGGTTGAATACGTCGTCTCGATGCAAAACGGCTGCGGCAACATCGAGCTTGTCGAACAGTTCTTCGGCACCGAAAAAACCCTTGGGGCACGGGTCATAACCGGATTTGAAATTACCGGTCCCGGCAAAGTTACCATAACGGTGTCGGCAGACGACATTCATGTCGGGGCTCCGCTTGCCGACGCCATTTCGCCGGCGGCCGCATCCCTTGCAAAAACCATTACCGAAGCCGGACACCCGTGCAGGGCAGTGGAAGACATCAACCGGTCGCTTTTCGCCAAGCTTCTCTACAACTGCACACTCAACCCGTTGGGAGCTCTTCTGGGGGTCCACTACGGCCTGCTCGGAAAAAACCGGGAAACGGTTGCGGTAATGAACCGGATCATCGACGAAACTTTTGCGGTCATAACCGGTCTCGGCGGCAGTACCGACTGGGCCGACAGCGACCAGTACAAAGAGGTCTTCTATTCCGAGCTGCTGCCGGTAACCGCAAGCCATCGACCGTCAATGCTCCAGGATATGGAGAACCATAAGCCGACCGAGGTCGATGCCCTGATCGGTTACGTCAGCAGGCAGGGACAGCTGCTTGACATTGCCACCCCGACCTGCGATACTCTCGCGGCAATGGTGAAATTCAAACAGGCGCAGTACCTCCAGTAGCAAGGCGACGGTAGCAAGGCGACGGTAGCAAGGGTAAAAAAGCGAGCAACCTTACTGCTCAGCCGCTTGCTTGAGCTCTTTACTGTGCTGCTCGGAAAGTTTTTTTGCCAGCTTCGCCTTCTCGATCGGGCTCTTAATACTTTCAGCAGCCTGTTCTCCGATCATAGCCGCTTTTTCCTGAATCGGCGGCTCGTCTTCGGGGTTTGAACAGGCCGATACCCCAAGCTGGACAGACAAGACGATCAGCAACATTTTAATGAAGTCCATCGAATTTATGTTTTCCCCCCATCTCATATTCTCCCCTTTTTTTTCCTGTGTTATTTTTTGCAGTAAAACAGTCGTCAAGATGTTAGGATAATCCTGGTGTCGGTAAGTTCACCTGCGATTATTTGAATTGTATATTATATAATACCTGTGGCTTATTGATATTTTTATAGTCTCATCATAACGCTGCAAATTCAACCATGGAGGAAACAATGAGAAAAAGAAGGGTTGTACTTGTCCTGTCTTTGTTGGTTTTTCTGGTTATTTCCGGTTCAGCTGTTGCCGAGAACCTGAAGTTCAGCACCTGGCACCCCGCTGTCGGGCGGGAGGTGCAGACGGTCTGGATTCCCATGATGGACGCCATAAAAGAGGAAAGCGGCGGCAAACTCAGTTACACAATGTATGCCGGCGGTGCGCTGGGTAAAGGTCCGGCCCACTACGATATTATCAAAAACGGGTTGAGCGATCTCGGATATTTCACCGCCACCTGGACTCCTGGTAAATTTCCTCTTTCCGAAGCACTTTCGATGGCGATGTGGATAGACGGCAAGGAAAAAGCGGCGGCAATCGGCAACGAATTGTATGAAGCCGAACTGAAAGAAGAGTTTGCAGACGTCCACCTGCTGGAACTCAACGGTTGTATCCAGGCGTTTTTGTGGACCAGGGAACCGGTACAGTCGCTTGAGGATGTCAAGGGGCTCAAAATCAGGACTCCTGGTGGCCTGCAGACCCAGTACATAAAAAATCTCGGCGCCGAACCGGTATTCATGCCGTTGGGGGACGTGTACACCTCCCTTGACACCGGAGCCATCGACGGCGTCGTTACCTGCCCGCCTCTTGTGCTCGCGTTCAAACTCCATGAAGTGGTCAAGTACGGCGTCGTTGCGACCTTTGGCTGTGTAACCGAAGGGTTGGCCATGAATAAGAAAAAATGGAACAAGCTCGACGAAGAATCAAAACAGACCATCACCAAAATCACCACCAACCCATTCGCCCACACCGGCGGACTTGACAACAGCTCCTACCAGGAGATGATCGAAGAGCTGAAAGCCAAGGGGGTGACTCTTCACAACCTTGACCAGGCCACCCAGGATAAATGGTTTGCAGCCTACCAGCAGGTGACCAGGGACTGGGTCGCATCCCAGAAAGATCCGGAAAAAGCTGAAAGAGTTGTCCGAAAACTCGCCGAAATCGTCGCCAAACACGGAAGCGAAGCGGTTGCGGTTCCCGCCGAGTGGAAATAGCGAACCGGCTGGAGGCGCCAAATCCATTTCTGTTGCCTCCAGCTGTTTAAAGGAATATCGATATGGTGCACTTTCAATCGATGGTACGGCGTATTACCAGGTGGACTTCTTTTGGCGCCATGTTTTTACTGCTGCCGATGATGCTTCTTTCCGCAACAGACGTCACCCTCCGTAGGTTTTTTACCACCACTATACCTGGAACGATGGAGCTGTCGTCATACATGCTGGCCCTGTTCATCCTGCTCGGATTATCCTACACCCACCAGTGCAAGGCCCATGTCAAGGTCTCTTTTCTCCTCGACCTGCTGCCCCTGAAGGTGCGGACGGTGGTCGACATCGTGCTGTCTTTTCTCTGCCTGATGATGCTTCTGGTACTTTCGTGGCAGGGGTTTATCATCGCCATCGAGGAAACCACCGTCTCCGATATGCTCAGAATCCCGGAAAATCCTTTTCGCATGGCCCTGGTGGTTGGCTGCCTGTCCTTTTCACTCGAGGTAATCGTCGATATCATTAGCCAAATACAAGCCTTAAGGGGGAATTGATGGAGCCGGTTACGGTAGGCGTCATAGGCATACTGGCGGTTTTTCTGCTTCTGGCACTTGGGATGCCGATCGCGTTTGCGCTGATGCTGGCAGGTTTTAGCGGGATAGCTCTTCTCTCAGGTGTGGATGCGGCACTGCCCGTCTCCGCAAGAACCGTTTATGACGAGGCGGCGACCTATCCCTACATGGTCATCCCTCTGTTCATCGTCATGGGATCTTTTGCCGGAGCCTCAGGGATGACAAAAGATATTTACGGCTGTCTCGACAAATGGCTGCGCATTCTGCCGGGCGGGCTCGCCGTTGCCTCAATCGCCGCCTGTGCCGCTTTTGCCGCGGTATCCGGTTCCGCCGTCGCCACCGCCGCAACCCTTGGCAACATCGCCCTGCCGGAGATGAAAAAATACAACTACCGGGATAATCTCGCCACAGGTGCGGTAGCCGCCGGCGGAACCCTCGGTTTTTTGATTCCGCCCAGTCTCGGGTTTGTGGTCTATGGTATGCTCACGGAACAGAGCATCGGCAAGCTGCTGATCGCAGGCATGATCCCCGGTATCATCCTCGCGATATCCTTTTGCGCCACGGTCATCATCTGGGTACGAATAAAACCGGAAACGGCCCCGATCCAGGCAACCACAGTGTCATGGAAACAAAGGTTCGTTTCACTGCGCGGCGTGCTGGAACCTCTTGGCCTTTTCCTGCTGGTCATGGTCGGTATATACGGCGGTTTTTTCACCCCTACCGAGGCGGGCGCGGTCGGCGCCACCCTGCTCTTTTTCTCGGTTATCATCAAGAAAAAACTCACCTGGAAAAAGTTGATAGCCGCCCTGCAGGAAGCGCTTCGAACCTCTGTCATGGTTCTTTTTCTGGTGGCAGGGGCCAGTATATTCACCTACTTTCTCGCGCTGTCGACCATTCCGATGAGAGCCGCCAGCTGGGTTACCGCCCTTGACGTATCGCCGTCGATCATCCTGCTTGCGATCATTGGGGTCTACCTGTTTCTTGGTTGTTTTCTCGATGCCATATCGATGATGGTGCTCACCATGCCGGTGGTCTATCCGGTCATGACGGCCCTGCATTACGACCCGGTATGGTTCGGCGTGGTCGCCGTGCTGATGATGCAGGCAGGTTTAATCACCCCGCCTCTGGGACTCAATATTTTCACAATTGCCGGTGTGGCTGAAGATGTAAAGGTGGAGATTATTTTTCGCGGGGTGCTACCATTTCTCGGTGCGGTATTTTTCGTGGTAACTCTGCTAATCTTCTTTCCGGAGATCGCGACCTACCTGCCATCGAAGATGAGCGGCTGAATGGCCTCTCTCGGCAGCACGACCGCCTTTTACAGGGAAAGTACATAATTACCCGGCACAGACGGTAACCATTTCACTTTTGTTACCAGCTCGGCGGAGTGAGTACCCAGATGAGATGGACAGGTTCGTTTGTCAGGTTTTTCCAGCTGTGCGGTCGTAAAGATGAGAAGTAGCACGCCGTATTTTCATGTAACGTGTAGACATCGCTTCCCAAGTAGAGGGTCAGTTGCCCTTTGACAACAATACCGAATTCCTCTCCGGCGTGGGCATATTCACTCTCACTCCCTCCCCCAGGGGGAACGATGGTGTAAAACGGCTGCATCTTTTTATTTTCCACCGAATGAACCAGCTGATGCACGTCGGCGTCCCAGCGGGGCAATATTATCTGGGTCCATTTATCTTTGGGCAGGATGATCGGATCCTTGATTATGTCGTCGGCGAAAAACTCTACGATATGAACATCGAGTGCGTTGGCAATACGGCGCAGTGTGGCTATGGAAGGAGAAGCCTTGTCGTGTTCGAGTTGGGAAACGTATGGCGCGGAAAGACCTGCCTCTTCGGCAAGCTGGTGTACGGTAAGTGATTTTTCCTGCCTAAAACGGCGTATCAGGTGACCCAGTTTGTTGTTATCTTCCATTGTTCAGTATGCTATGCGTTGTTATTTCCCCGTGCAAGGGCAACAGATACAATCTGTGGCCCGCTCTGTCAATCACTTACCCCGAATAATAAAAAAGGGGGAAAGCAAACGGTGCTGCTTTCCCCCTCTATCAACAGTTGGCTGACCAGAATTACCCCAAAGCTTACCTGATCAGCTTTTGATCGGCTCTTTTCACCACCGCGTCCATTTCCTTGATTATTTCAGACGGCAGTTCAACAGGACCTGCGTCCTTCATAATCTCTTTCATGTTTTCCGTGGCTCGTTCAATCAGCGTCCCCCGTTTTTTTCGCTCCCACGTATCACGGGAATCGGGACAGAAGTTGATCGGCTGAATGCCGTCGCGACAGTGTCTGAGGGTGTGAGGATCAGTGAGGAACTGACCGCCAGGAGCGGTTTTCTCAAGGACATCCATAGCCAGCGCGTCATCGTCAAAAGACATTTCTTTAAGTATTTCTTTGGTCAGCCGGAAGGTCTCGTTATCGATGGTCAACTGTACCGGGCTTACCGAGCATGCTGTTTCAAACTGGCCGGCTCCGCCGAGGACGGCGCTGCCGCTTGAAGCAATCATCATGGTCCTGAGCGCTCTCTCTATCATTGACTGTTCATCGATATCGGCCGAATCTGTTCCCGAACCGTAGGTGTGGGCCTGCAGACCGAACCCTCTGTGCATCAACTGGGTAAAAAGAGCCGATTGCCGTATGGCAAGAGGTGTACTTTGCAGGCTTCGGCCGGTCTTCATGTCAGCGGAAAACTGCAGCGAAGTGGTAATAATCGGAATGCCTGGCTGTACCGTCTGGGCCAGCGACAGCATCATCAAGGTTTCCGCAGCTGAAAGAAGAACAACTCCCGGTGCCGTCACCGGGCCCGTGGTGCCGCTTCCCGGCAGACTGCAGGGCTGCATGGGAATTCCCCTTTTGGCGCACTGGAGGATAATCTCAACATCCATATCCTTCATGCCAAAGGGAGTAAGGGCACAGGTTATGAAGTTGAGATGGGGATGTTCCCGCAGCTTGTCTTCTCCACCAGCCGCGGCGATGCCGAGTTCAACCAGGTATTCAACTGTCTCAAAAGTATAGGGCTGTACCCAGATCATCTTGTCAACGTTTTCCAGCGCAGTCCTGATGGTGTGGACATCGGCGGTCGCGTGTGGCACATCGTCGGGAACGATGGATGCATAAAAGTCGATATGATCGAGACGATCGGCCAGCCTGCCCCAATACTTGAGATCTTCAGAGGTTACCCTCCTGAACTCCTTTGTTTCCGGATCCAGCCAGGCTTGTCCGCCGGTGTTGGTGCGGGTATAAAACAGTTTGTCCGGATGGGGGAATTTCAGAGGAAACTTGCCGCCGCGACCGGCAACGGTGAATTCTTTTGGCGCCTTGTCAATCTGTTCCTGGACAAACTGGCGAGGAAACTTAACCATTCTCCTGTCCGCATCGACAACACATCCAGCCTTATCGAGGATTTTAATCATCTGCGGATGATCAATTTTAAACTCGTGATTCTCCAGTAAATCAAACGTCTTTTCTTTTAAGACCTCAAGCTGGTCCTCGTTAAAGTAAGTTAAGCGGTTGCTCAGTGTCATTTTTCAGTCTCCTTAACTTTTAATTGCCCTTTTTTGCTGCTTACCGGAACAGCACAACAACCTTTTACTATGCCCTGTCTGTTCCCGGTCTTGTCTTTATTCATTCTCAGCGGAGAAATGCGATTTCACATCTTCACCCGCGCCCGGATATATCTACAGGCTGCTCAACCCTCGTCTCTCATCTTTTGTATATTGACTTTTGTATACAAAAAATAAGAAACAGAAAATATCTATCTTTACTTAGCACATGGTTAATAGTGTATATCTAAAAAAATAGATATCATCTACACAAATATGTGTCAATAGAAATCTCTGCCACCTGCAAACAAAGCTTCATCTTTTACTGGTGGCAAAATATGACAGAATCGCCTCAAGCACCGCTCCGCCTATAGCGCGTGATTTCTCAGACACTGTACGGCAATACTCAACTTTTCCCCGAGGGTCGATGTCACCGATTTTCAGACCACTCTTTACAGCGGTTCCACTGCGGATCAGCCCTCTTAGCACACCGTCAATTGGCGCGACAACGATCGTCCCATCCACTTCGCCGATCCCCTCGCCTCTTTTAACCTGATCGCCAATGGTGCAAAGACTGGAAAATTTTCCGTCCGCCGGGGCCCTCAGCACCCGCTCAACCGTATATCCGCCAATGTTGCCGGGTATCCCGGTATTCGGTTCAGCAGACCCTTTCGCGATGATACGGCCAAGATCATGTCCTCTGTTGGTCTCGATGACCCTGTGAACGTCAATTGGCGCGGTAAAACCAGGGCCAAGCCCTACAACAAGAGGAGCCTCATCGACTGTCGTACCAAGATTCTTTTTGGCGAGGGTAGCGTCGATCACCACGTCGGGGCCGACTTTACCAAGAAGTTCCCAGCCGGGATCGACGACCACCGCAACCTGACCATTTCCCCATGCTTTTTCCATGGACTCAGGGCTGTCTGCAACCACACCGGCAATATCCTCGACCATGCAGCTGCCGTCATATACCGCCTCGCAAAACGAGACATGACGGCGAACGGCAACAGGCGCATCCAGTTCGAGCATCACGATTCGACGAAAACCCGCGCGCTGAAGACGCACCGCAACACCGCTTGCCATCTCTCCCGCGCCTTTAAACGCTATGGTAAAACCGGACAGATCAATAGAATTCACAGCTCCCCCCGCAACCTCATGTATCTTCTTCATCCCTGATATTGATGTAACTCACCTACCCGTCTGGAAAAATCATGGGTGAGAGCCATATGTTGTCCGACACAAAGAATGGCTCCCCGGACAAGACCGCGCTCAACCAGCAGGTCCGCTCTTTCAAGTCCGTTGGCAAGTGCCTTCTGCATGTTTTTTTCCGTCACTCCATCGATACCGACCGTTACCCCCATATCACCCAGATCGGTATGTGGATCGATACTATTTGCCGGGACCTGCCTGATATTGCAATCGTCGACAAAACAGCTGTTGGCGACAGCGGTTGCACCACCATCGGCAACTGAGGAGTTGTCCGCAAAAACCGATACCGCGGAAGCTATCCCACGGGTCAGGCTACGACCACCCATCCCGCTGGTGTTCACCCCCCAGCTTTTCGGTCCTTTAGCCAGATGTACAACATGACTGATTTCGGCACTGTCGATACGGGGCCTGAACCCCACCGTCGCTCTTTCCCCTTTTGCCAGCCTGACGGCGATATCGCCGCCATTATCAACAATCACCTTGGTTATCCGGAACCTGAAGAGATGGTCGGCTACAAAATCAGCTATAGTTCCCGCAACGGCGGCCATGGGGGTAAGGTCGGCATCACCGATAAGCCTGACGCTCTCAACCATGGTACGGGCGAGTTCATCATCAGGCAGTTCCTTGATTGTCCCGTGACGCAGCTTGAGCAGGTCCAGGTTTTCCGCCACCCTTTTCAGACAGTCAAAACAGAATTCAGCCTCAGCTGCAACCAGTTCGGTTGCAGCTTCATCGCCGTGGTACGCCTGGATAACGAGTCGTAAAGGTCCGTTTTCCACAAGAACCGCAGGTTTTCCTGCGAAAATTTCAACCCTGCGGTCATCCACAGATCACTCCTTTTACTCTGAATCGCCTGGCACCTTAAAAGGTTTCATCGCCCCGACATGACCACCCATTCGCTCATACTCGTCTTTCTCCATGGTGTACTCCACCGGGCAGATTGTTGCGGGGGTCGGAGTCCAGTAAAAAGATCCGGGCTTTACCCGCTGCACATCGACCATGAACGAGATTCCACCACCGGGCATTACGAATGTTGGCGAGCCTGCCACCGTGAGATTCGCTTTTCTCTGGTGGACGGCTTGGGTCAGCTTGATCGGAAATTTTGTCACCCCGGCCCTTGCACTGCCGCCGCTGCCAGCGGTATAGATGGCGGAAACCATGGACGGTTCGCAGGATGACTCTATGGTATTCAACACTTCCTTCGCCTTTTCTGTCAAGGCTACAGGCAGTAGATTCCCCTTTTCATCAACCTCGTAGAGCGCCCCGTTCTGACCGGTGGTTTCAGTGACGAGAATAGTCATTTTCTCCCAGCCGATGGTCATATCGACCGATTTTATGATGTCAGCCGGGTCGGTGATTGAGGTGCCGCCCCATCCTTCGCCGTGATCGCCGAAATATCGTCCGGGAGTCGAACGCAGAAATTTAAGTTGTACTCCGGTCGGTTTCACCCCTGCATAAGTCCCCGCCACATGCTCGCTCATCAGACCGGTGACATGGCTGTCGAGAATTATGGCCTCGTCGGCGACTTCTTTGAGCAGCGGAGCAAAGATACCGAGGGTGGCGCTGCCGCAGCCCACTCTCATCTTCGCCACTTCCTTGCCATCTATGACAGGCGGCTTGCCGACCTGTACCGTTAGTCTGGAACCGTTTTCGATTTTCAGCTTCACCGGTTTCCTGTTGGCGATATCGGTCACCGCCCTGGCCACGGCAAAACCGTTGCTGCCGGTTAACCTGTTCACCCCGCCGATATGGAGCATTTTGGAACCGTACTGCTCTGTTTCCACCATCCCGACCTGGCGTTTACCGATAAGAATGGGCGCACCTTCCTCACCGATTGTAAGGTCGGTATCGACCTTGACAATGACCGACGAGTAGCTGAGCGGGACCTCGGTCACCACGGTGACCACATCGACATCCCCCTTCCGACCGCTGACAATCTGCGGCGCCGGCTTACAGCAGGGATAGGTTGTACCGGAACCGATTCCGGTAATCAGGGGCTGCCTGATCTCCTCTTTCGGTTCCATGCCTACGGTTTCACAGACATCCTCAAAGGTGTGCAGCATCGTAGTACGGGAAATTTTACCGTCTTGATGCACATACCTCCGGCATGCACCTATTGCGCCGGGCAAGATCCAGCACTTGATGGGACAGGCGTCGCATTCAAGCGCTTCTTCAGGTCGTGTCCGGGCAGCGACCATCGCGTTTTCCGGGCAGGCCCTGAGGCATGCGTTGCAGTTGGTACATTTTACACTCTCTATTACAGCCTTCTTCTTTTTCAGGCTCACCGCTCCCGTGGGACAATCCAGCACACAGAATCCACAGCCCACACAAACCTCGGTGTTTACTTTCATTTACCTACGTCTCCCTATGGTTCAAGGACAATCAATAGACACCGTCCATCACTGCAGGACGACTGGTTTCGTTGCTACCGGAGGGGTGTTCCTGCTCTTAGCGACCACCATCTCACCATCGACAAAGATCATGGAAACGCCGGGAAGGTCACCGATTTCGATTGCCGAGAGAGCATCACTGCCAACGGATCCCATCGGGGTATCTATAAGCACCAGGTCGGCGGCAAGCCCCGGTTCGATTCTGCCAGTATCAAGTTTGTGCACCTTTGCGGTATTCCCCGAAGCCATGGCTATTGCCTGGGCTGCGGTGACATTGGTCAAACTTGCAAGATGGCAGATCACCCGCAGAATGCCGAGCGGAACGACGCCAGTTCCTGAAGGAGCATCATTGCCGATGATTATCCGGTGCAGGACGTTTTCCTCCACGCAGAGATCGACGGTCCGGCAGCTCATAAGCGGATTGCCGCAGTGCACGATCTCCAGCGCGACATCGCTCTCCTTCACCAGTTTTTCCATCTCACCATAACTTACCGAGGTGGGGCCGCCGTTTACATGGGAGGCGATATCCGGATCGGTCTCCTTTACCATTTCAGCTGTAATCGTGGAACTCCCGGGTATCGAGGTACCGCCGGTGTGCATCATGACCGTCATGCCGAACTCCTTGGCCCACTGTACCATCACTTTGGCCTCGGCAGGCTCCTTGACCGACCCCAGACCGATCTCACCCACCGCACGAACGCCTTCCCGGGCCATCTCGGCAAAATCGTCTTTTGTCAGACCTTTTTCAAGAATCACCGACCCCCCCTGTACTTTAGCTCCGCCCGGACGAAAATTCTGGAAAGACTTCGCTGCCAGTATTGCCAGAGCTTTTGTTCCTGCCGGATCCTTCGGTCGTCCCTTCAGATGGACCTCGCCTGCCGAGATAATCGTGGTAACCCCGCCATGCAGTTCACTCTCAAGAAAGCCGGCCTGATTCTGCCGCGAGGTGTAGTCTCCGAGAATTGTGTGACAGTGAGAATCAATAAGGCCTGGGATAAGGGTGATACCGTTGCAGTCGACAACACTATCGCACGAGAGTTCTCCGAAATCCGCCAGCTTGCCGACTTTTGCTATTTTGCCATCCTCCACGTAGACGGCATCACCTTCCAGGATCGGATTCTCAATATTACCGCTGACAATTGTACCAATATTTTTTAATAACAGTTTTGACATAGCTTACTCCTGCACTCTGAAATGACCTGCTTGAATACTTGCCTCAATCACTCTTTCGAGGTTGGCGGGCAAATCGTAAATCCTCTTGTTCAAAGCCGAGCTTATACCGTTAATGATGGCAGGGGCGGTTGGGATCAGTGCCGGTTCTCCCACGCCCTTGGCACCGAAAGGTCCTGACGGCTCTGGAGATTCTATTATGATCGGCACGACCTCGGGAACATCGGATACGGTGGGCACATGATAATCCTTCATTGACTCGGTCTTGCCCGGCTCGAACTCTTCCATCAAGGCAAACCCGACTCCCATGGCAACCCCTCCGCAGATCTGCCCAACCACATTCCCGGGATGAAGCGCATGGCCGACATCATGGGCCGCAACAATCCGCTTCACATCAACCTCTCCGGTAAGCACATCAACCTCGACCTGGGCCATATGGCATGCGTAGGCATAGGTGGCATACGGTACACCCTCCCCTGTTTCGGGGTCCAGTGGCACCGTTTCCGGATCAAAAAAGCCCTGCCAGGAGAGGGTTCCTCCCTTGTCATGGATCCTTTTGGCGAGTTTGGCAACACTTACGCGTATTTCGGGGGCAATCGATACAGCCACGTGACCGTCGACAAAATGCAATGAATTCTTCGGCGCGCGAAGACGATCCACCGCTTCGGTCAGCAGCACGTTGGCCAGTTTTTCGGCACCATCCTTAACCGCGTTGCCGGAAATATACGTCTGCCTGCTCGCCGAAGTGGCCCCTGCGTTGGTTGTGCAGCCGGTGTCCCCGACAACCATTGTAATATCATCATGGCCAAGCCCGAGCACCTCCGCCGTAATCTGGGCCAGAATCGTGGTCGACCCCTGCCCGATATCGGCACACCCGGTAAACACGGTCACCTTTCCCTCAGGCGACATCTCTACCCGGGCTGTGGATGGATTCTGCACCCCAGTGTTGCCTATGCCGTACCACATGCCCCCAATGCCTATACCCCTTCGTTTGAAAGGGTCGGTGGGTGCAGACAACCAGTTTTCTTTTGCATCCTCATAATAGGGCGCAACCGCATCGAGACAATCCTGAAACCCAACACTCGCGGTGAGCAGTTGACCGGTAGCACTGGTCTGGCCGGCGCGCAATCCGTTTATTCGCCTGATGGCGAGGGGATCGAGTCCTAGGGCCTGGGCATGAAGATCCATCTGGCTCTCATGGGCCAGCGCCATCTGGGGAGCGCCGAACCCGCGCATTGCCCCGCAAAAAGTCTGGTTGGTATAGACGCATTTCACATCCACATCGACATTTTCAATGGCATAAGGACCGGTCGCATGGACAGCTGAGCGGGAGGCAACCGCCATTCCGTAAGATCCATAGGCGCCGGTGTTGCACACCGCTCTCATCTGCAAGGCAATGAATCTGCCGTCCTTGTCGGTTGCGGTTTTGACACGGATGACAAACGGATGACGCTTGGCGGTGGCCAGGTAGGCCTCCTCCCTCGAATAGACATAGCGTACCGGACACTTCAGGTGATAAAGAGCCAGGCCGATGAATCCCTGGACGTTGAGATCAAGCTTTGAACCGAACCCGCCGCCGGTTGTTGCCTGGATGATACGCACTTCATCGTCTGCGACACCAAGCAATCCCACAACCTCCTTATGATCGTAGTGGGGATTCTGCGTGGATGCGTAAATAACCAGGCAACCGTTTTCATCCACATACCCGGCCCCGGCATCGGGTTCGATATAGTTGTGCTCTATCGAACTGGTGGTATACTCCTTTTCGATTACCGAATAGGCCGAGGTAAAGGCGGCTTCCACGTCCCCTTTGACCACTTTCCGGCACGACAACAGATTTCCTTTTTCATGTACCTGCACAGCACCTTCTTTCAGTGCCTCGACGGGATCGAAAACAGCCTCGAGCTCCTGGTATTCCACCTCCACCGCAGCGGCACCTCTTTCAGCGGCCTCCTCGGTATCCGCGACAACCAGCGCCACGGCATCGGCAAGGGACCGTACCCGATCTTCAGCCAGCAGCGGTTGATCCTTATTGATGATACCGAGCAGATTTTTGCCGGGAATATCCCGCGCGGTAAAAACGGAACGCACACCCTCAACAGCAAGAGCCTTCTCTACATTGATTGAACGGATCAGCGCGTGGGGCTGATCGCTCCGCTTTGTTTTCAATACCAGCGAATTGTCCAGCTTTATATCCGCTGCAAATTTTATTTCCCCGGTCACCTTCGCCTTGCTGCAGCTGCGGGGAACACTGTTACCGACTACTCTGAATTGCTGTTCCATTTCAATTCACCACCGGATGTAACATACGCACAAAGAGCCCCTGAACCGCCGGCTCCTTATATATGATTGACGGACGTCTGCCCGTTATTTCTATCATCGATTCCGCAAGCAGCCTGCCACCTTCAAAAAGCAGCTTCTCGGTCGGCTTTTTCCCCACCATGAACTCCTCTACCGGGATCATTCGATGCGGGGTTGGAGTACATGCTCCAAGGGAGAAACGCATGAACGAGATAGTTCCGTCGTCACTTTTGTCTATCATGACGGCCATACTCAGGCGTGAGATAGCCAGGTCCTTTCGCCTGCCTATCTTCTTAAAATCGGCAAACGCAGCCTTTCTCGGTTTCAGGACAAAGGCGGTGATCAGTTCATGCGGTTCGAGAAATGATCTGTAGGGTCCGGTTGCCACTTGCTCTATCGGAATTCTTTTCTGGCCGTCTTTTCCGGAAAGCAATACCTCCGCCTCATGGATGACCAGCGGGGGAATGGTATCACCGCAGGGAGAACAATGGGCGACATTGCCGCCTATAGTAGCTATATTCCGAATCTGGGCAGAGGCGAAGTTGTAGGCACTTTTTTTCAGAGCCGGTGCATACTCTGCCAGCAGATCGGAGTTGTAGATCTCAGAGAGAGTGACCCCCGCTCCGATCACCAGCTCGTCGTTTTCCATCCGGATCCCCTTGAGTTCCTCAAGCCGGCTTATATCCACCAGATATTCCGGGGTTATTTCCCCGGACCTGAGATCCACCATGACATCGGTGCCGCCGGCGATAATGGCTGCGCTGCTGCCTTTATCGGCCAGAATCTCGATAGCGTCACCAACCGAATCAGGCTTAATGTAAGCTATTTTTGACATCACCTGTTCTCCCCGTCAAGACGTTCGGACACTGCTGTTTCAATTGACGTAATAACCTGTTGGTAGCCGGTGCAACGGCAGATATTTCCGGCAATCGCTTTTTCTATCTCCGCCCTGGTGGGATTTTCCTTTTCCTCAAGGAGGGCGTGGCTGGACATCAACAGGCCGGGGGTACAAAACCCGCACTGCACCGCATGGCCTTCCATGAATTTTTCCTGAAGTGGATGAAGCCCGCTTTCTGTTGCCAGCCCTTCGACAGTGGTTACCATCCTTCCATCAAGTTGTGCGCCGAGCATGAGGCATGAGTTTACCGCCTTCCCGTCCACCACGATTGTACATGCACCGCATTCACCTATTCCGCACCCCTCTTTGGTACCGGTGAGAGACAGCATCTCACGAAGCACATGCAGGGCGGTCGCATCTGCCGGAATATCCAGTGCTACCTCTTTATTGTTGACCGTAAATTCGATCCGAACGGACTCCTTATCCATTTTCCCTCCTTGACTTTTAATGCCACAGACTCCGTTTCAGCGGGTCCGGCGCCCAAAAGCCCTGTTACCGTAAACCATCTTCTCCCTTGATCTCATCAATCGTCAACCCGCCGACTCGAGGAAAAGGCCTGCCAGAATCGGTTACACCGACAATAAGTACAAGTTCGTCATCCTTGGGAGCGTCGGGTATCCTCACTTCCATGGCGTCGAAATGGCTTCTTACGTAAGCAGCATCCTTGTGTCCCAGTGGCAAATCGATTGCACATCCCGGTCCACCCAGTTTTTTGGCTGAAGGCAGCAGGGCCTTGCCACCTCCGACGTTGTCGCGGATAGGTTTGCCAAGAGCCGGGTGCATAAGCGCCGCGCAATGCTCTCTTTCCCCCTGGAGCCCGGCAATGGCTGCTTTGCCGTAACTTTGCACCTCATCCGGGGTGATACCAAGAGCGGCGACCGCTTTTTGGGTAAGCATTTCACCAAGCTCCTTGCTGAATTCATAGAGCAGGCTCAAATCCTCAACATACTGCCCCGCATAAGGATTCTTGAAAACTGCGGCACATGCCGCCTTGCGGGTCGGCTTTTCAAGGGCTCTTACCCCGTCAACGTGGGTTTCTTCCAAAATAGTGTATACAGATCGTACTTCAGGTTTCATTGTACATATCCTCCGGTTGTAAACTACTAATTTTATTTGTCATTTTTCCGTAACACCAAGAGAGCACCGTCGGCAATCCCCCAGTCCGTCAGCCGGCCATTTCCTTAACCAGGCTTTCCATGGCGGAGACCACGTGATGTTCTGTCAGATCCATAGCCTCCGCACGATTCTTTTTCGTTATCGCATCAAGTATTTGCCGGTGCAGGACAAGGGATGCCTTTAAATGCTCCTTTCTCTGAAAAGATCTGTAACTGATGATGCTGAGCTGATAGCGGAGCTGTTTCTCAAGCATCTTCATTCTCTCATTACCGGCAATATCCATGATGATCTCATGAAAAGACCTATGGGCCTTCTGATACTCGATCAGGTCAGGAGGATCACCTTTCACCGCGTCTTCCATCCTGATTACCTGCGCTGCCAATAGATCTCTATCTATTTTGGTGATTTTTTCCATGGCCATCTCCATTCCTTTGCGATAGAGCATGGCCACAATGGTATAGACTTCAACGACATCCTTGGCGGTGAACTCCGAAACAAATACGCCCCTCCTTGGCTTGCGCATCACCAGCCCGTTTGCCTCCAGGGTCTTGAAAGCCTCCCTGATGGGAGGACGACTTATCGCAAAGAGTTTGCAAAGATCGTCTTCCTTCAGTTGTTGTCCCGGTTTGAACTCCCCGGTGATGATTCTCTGTCTAATCTGTTCGGTAACCAGATCGGCCAGGGATGCCACCTCCATCCCCAGTCCTCTGTTCATTTTTTCTTGCAACAATGACATGTTCTTTCCCATAATTCCGAGTCGTAAATTATCTCTCTTGCAGATCAACGAGATCGTGGGAACCAAGTTGTTCCAGACGTCTCATCGTGCCCCTTACTTACAACGTGGCAATATAACAATTTTTTGCCATGAAATCCCAACATTGTACATTGTCTATAATCTACTGCCCCAGAGAGGTTCATTCTTTACGCCTATCCATTCACATCTTCTTTTTTCCTCTTACCTGTTTCCGGCTGTTCCACACAACGGGAAACCAGAACGTGGTGGTTACCCTTTTGGGCAGCATCCCGTCTAATGCAAGTGCAGAGAATTTTTTGCAAATTCAAGGGCAAGATCGGGCCACCGTCTCGATAACATTCCGATGGAATACAACAGGTAATTTGTATCGAAATAGAGGGAATATTCCTGAGGCAAAAGTGAAATCCCCCTGTTTTTCATTGCGGCATTGACAATTTCACGACACTCCTCTTCCGGAGAATGGGTAAAAATTCCGCCGACGCATATGACCGTGGTCACCTCGCGAAGATCCCGTCCGATCGGGGTGCCAGGAGCAATCCCCATAACCGGATTATGTTCCCGCGCCAGGTATCCGGCATGACGTTTCAACGCAACCTCGATCGCCGAAATTGCAAGCGCACGATCAAAACCGCGCTGCTGTTCATCCGCTGCTATATGTTCGGGATGATGCTCAAGATATGCACCATATTCCTTGAGCTTTTCAACGGCGTGGAGGCCGGTGTCGGCTATTTTGTCAAGCACGCCGAGCGGCCCTATCGCCTCGATAATCCCAGTGGCGCTGATGCGCATCCCGAGGTTTCCCTCAACCGTTCTGTATGCCGGCTGTTTTTCATTGGTTACCACCAGCCCTCTTTCTTCGCTCGACAGATTTTCAAGACTGGGCAAAATTGAGTGGATGTCGGTCGTGGCCCCCCCGATATCAATCACGATCAGGTCACCTACGCCCTCGCTGGAAAAAGTACCGCAAGCGAGAAGTTCCGCGGCCATGAGGATCGCTCCGGGAGTCGGCACCACCATCTCGTCGCTGATCATGTCGATCAGCTTGCTCAGGCCGTTGGCAAAAGAGATCTGTCTGATAAACTCACCGTGGATCGCCTCTCTTGCTCCGTCAACGACCAGTTCATGGATGGTAGGCATTACATTGGCCACCCTCCTGGTGGAGATGCCGCTTTTTTGCAGAATCTGCTCCGCCTCCATCTGGGCGAAGACATTGCCGGCGATAACCACCACCGCCTCAACCTTTGAAGCGGCAATATATCGTGCATTTTCCAGCAGGTTTTCGCGGTCGCCGCCATCGGTGCCGCCGGCCAGAAGGATTATATCCGGTCGAATCTCCCGCAGAATCTCTATCCGGTATTCGGGAGGATCCTCGTGGGTGACTATCTCCAGCACCCTTGCACCGGCGTTCATGGAAACTTCCTTGGCAGCTTTGGCGGTGACCCTTGGCATATAGCCCATGGCCACCATCCGCAAGCCGCCCGCCGCGCTGCTGGAGGAAAGCACCAGCGAGTCTTTTGCCAAGGTTATCCCCTGATTTTCAATGGAAAGATCGGCCTTTTTAATCCCCGTCTCGATATCTTCCACGGTTGTCGGGACCTGGTTACGGCCGACGAACTCTATTTTCGTCTCACTTTTTGCAAGCGCGGTAACCTTGGTGTAGGTGCTGCCGACATCGTATATCAGAAGATTGGCATCCATCGTTTCAACTCCGGATTCTTTCTCTTTGGACCAGTACCGAACCTTCCATTATCCGCCTGGCCGTTCTGGCGAATGCGGCCCGCTCCACTTTGCCGTCGACAACCTTTGCCTCAATGGCGATAACCCCTGCCGGGTGGCCAATTCTCACCAGCTCCACGGAGTCCGCCTCATCTATTACCTGGTTGACGATGGTACCGGGTATTTTTGCAGCCGCGCCGGTGCAGACCGTTCCGGTGCCTGCATATGTTTTATGCAGGACCTGCATAAACATAAGCCGTGAGACAAAAGACACGTCGTCGGATTTTATAACTTTACCGGTGGTAAAATCCTGATATTCTCTTGCCTTGGAAACCATTGCTATCATCGGGAAAGCCGGACTTTTAGCGGTGGCCGAAGCCGGGTCGTCTGCCATGCCGATAACAACGGCCGCGTGGGACCTGATCTCCTCGAGCCGCGCAAGCAACTGCTTGTTGCCGTCGATTACAGCCGGCGGCTCAATACCTTCTATTCCCATATCTTCAGCCCTGACAAACACCATCGGGTTGGCGCAATCGATGATGGACACCTCGACTGTTCCAGAGGGTGTAACCAGCTGGTCGACCACGTTACCGGTGGGCAGAAGTTTTCCGGTTGCCGACCCCGCGGTACCGGCAAAATTGAGCATGATCCTCGAGCCGCTTCCAGGTACCCCGCCGATGCGGCAATCCCCTTCTGTTCTGGCCCTTCCGCCCTCGACCTCTACCTCGGCGATAAGTATCTTCCCGGTATTGGTGTTGTGGATTTTCACCTTGGTAACCGGCTCAACGGCGGCGACGAACCCTTCATCGATGGCAAAGGGGCCCACTCCTGCCGATATGTTGCCGCAATTTCCACCATAATCGACAACCGGCTGGTCAATGCCAACCTGGGCGAAAGTGTAGTCGATATCCGCCTCCGGATGACTAGGTGGTCCGATGATCGCCAGTTTACTGGTCAACGGGTCGGCTCCTCCCAACCCGTCGATCTGGCGGACATCAGGACTGCCGAAAATAGCCATTATACAACGATCACGCGCTGTCTTGTCGGCGGGCAGATGGTTGGATTTAATATAAATTCCCTTGCTCGTTCCGCCCCTCATGATAACCGCGGGAATTTTTTTTATTTCATTCATAGGGATCACTCTCCTTTTCCTGCGCGCTCTGCAAGCCTTTCTTCGATCCACCTGATAAAGTCGGCAGGATCCGTTCCCGGACCGAAAAAACCGTCAACCCCGAGGAACCCTGCTCCCTCATCCTTGATTTTCTGCTCGTAATAACTGTGCTCCTCTTCTTTTTCGGCGATTCGCCCGCCGGCAACAACGATCACGTCATCACGCAATTCCAGTTCTGCGAGCCGTTGCGACGCCCTGGGAAAGAGGTCCATGCCGAGCCCAAGGAGATTTGACATGCCGAGAATATCGGCACCGGTCTCAGCGACAACCTCCGCCACCGTCTCGGGCAGATTCATTCCCCGCAAAAACACCACCTCGAACCCGGCTCCCTCAAGGGCCTCTTTGATAATATTTATTCCAGAGACATGGGCGTCCGCACCCACGGTTCCCAGCACCACCTTTTCCTTTCTGGTGGGAGTGACAACCCCGTTGACTTTTACCGGTTCCTCTGTAAATGCACATTTTCCAGGATCTACGCCAAGGGGTGAAAATCCTGGAACATACCGTCTGATCCCGTCCTTGTCCCGGTGAGTTTTCACATGGCGTTTCAGGTCCCAGCCGCCGGCCTTGGGAGCATCGAGGACACCGGTTTTTCCGGCAGCGACGATGAGATCGATAAGTTCTTCAACATCGTACTTCTGCCAGAACTTCTCGTTGATTTCCTCGCTTTCAGGGTCGTTTTCGAGATTGAGCACCGCTTTTAATACCGCCATCGCCTCGGCGATGATTTCGTTTTTGCGCTCTTCTATTGCCGGATCATTCAGCTCCACGGAATAGGTGTTCTCAAAAACGTTCTGTGCAGCCCACATCGCCTTGGCCATCGACGCTCCTGTCGGTATTCCAACAGACTCCGCGGCCTTGGGTCTGAAAAAGTTCGCACCTCCGAGTTTGGCGCTCACCGCCATGCGGGCAAAGTGTGCCGCCTCGGCAATCAGATCGGCGGGGGGGTTCTGGAAGGTTTCGGGAACAACAACCAGAGAACCGCTCCACATCGTCTGTTTAAAAGCTCGCATCGCCGCGATATCGGCTATGAGGTTGATACCGGCAACGTTCATCTGCAGGGCGCTGAGTTCCCTTGGCAGCTCGGCCTTTACGGCAAGACCTTCTGCGAGCAGACACATGGCAAGCGCCATCCCGTCGGTACCGTCGAGATTGTTGAGGTGCTTGTGTGAATCGGTCTGTACGAAAATATTGTTATCGGCGCAAACCTCAAGGGCTTTGAAACCGTTTGCCACCTTGGTCCTGTAGTCGTGAATGCCCCTCCCGCCAAAATGAACGTGTATCACCGGGCCGATGTCCGTCCCGTCAAAACCGGCGATAAAGGAGTTGATGATGGTCAGGTGAGGGGTATCGCCTGTGGCGTTAACCCGCATCGGGTGCTTTTCTCCGGCTCCCAGTTGCACAAGATCCCTCTCCCCTGCCGGGGTGATACCTCCTTTTCCCCGCGACTGCTCGATCAACTCGCGCCCATCAAGAGGATCTATATGACGGGTCGCCTCCGCATGGACGAAATGGAAGACGGTGATCCCCAGCTGATCGGCCATTTTGTACATCTCAAGGGACTCTTTATAGGTCTCCTCCGCGCTGTTTCTTCCCAGGATGGGGTTGAGGACCGGAATCCCGGTCTCTTCTGCTTTTTTGGCCAGCTCATAGATGCGATACCCGTCGCGGACAACGCCGTTCACCTCTCGTGGAAACGGTTTCGGCAGCCCCGTCACCTTGCCGTCGGGCCCGACCTTCGGCATCTGGACGTTGAAAGTTTCTTCGTACGCCTCTACCTGTTTTTTATCTTCAACCAGAATTCGTATTGTCTTTTCCTGCATTTGTTTCTCCATTATGTCGACCGGAATCACCGAAAACCCTATTGCACAATTTCGATATCCAGAGATTTGGCCAACTCAAGACACCGTTTTAGATCAGGCTCAACCTGAACCACAGCCAGACGGCCGCCACCCCGGTTTCTCGCGTCGACAACACTGCTCTGTTCCGAAGCCACCACGGTAACCCGCTGCATCTGATATTCTTTTACCTGATTGATTTCTATTTCAATACCGTCGCGTCTGATGCGATCCATAACCTCTTTGTACATCAAACCGTCCGCGGTGGAGGCCCCGTAAACGGCCCCCATGACAATACCCGGGACGTTTATCCCCCTCCTGGCAAAAAGCTCCGGATAAAGGTCTATAACAACCTTGGTTATTTTGCCTTTTGCCAGAAAATGTGCCAGCCGCCCGGTATTGGTCGGCGACCCGACCGCCTGGCTGGAACCGCCGACTACCGCGGTACCAAACGGTTTCACGATCGGGTTGGCGCGTCTGGCCATATCCCGCATGGTTTCAATTGCGGTTTCATGCACCCTGGCCTTTCGCTGCGACTCTTCACTTTTAACGGCATCATCCACATACGCTTCGACCGCGTCGTTAGTCCTGAAATACGGCTCCATATGCCTCACCACCTCAGGAACGATATGTTTCGCCGACAGCGGGTGAACCGCTGCCGCCATGGCAATCATCACATCCACAGGAACGTTGACCGGTATTCCGGTATGCATGGCCAGGTGACTTGCAAGTTTCCCGTTCATTATCGCGCCGCCGATGTGGGTTGCACAGAGCCCAGGAACCATGACCCGGGGAGTACAGGGATTGCCTATGGTCGGCGAGACAGCAAGCACCACCGCCCGCCCGACAGCTTCCGGCGTCCCGCCGAATAGCTCGACAAAAGCTCCGGCGGTTGCCGCTGACCCCGCACCAAAACCTTCCATATTGCAGCCGGTGGAGGTCTTTCCTACGCGGAACATGGTGCCGATCTTCAGCAGTACCGCCGCAGATCTTACACAATCCTGGTGGGAAAAATCTTCCATAACCGCCCGCATGAACCCGGCATAGGGGCAGGAATCACCTGTGCCGGCGCACGGTTGCAACCCTACGCTGTGATTGCCTACCTGAGCTGCGAGGGTGTAGATTATCATCTTGTTGATCAGGTCGTCCTCGACAATTTTCGACGAATCGGGCCGGATCATCTCGCTTGCTACGGAGCCGAACAGAAAACTTGTGCCGGACTCAAGCCCTGTTGCGAGCGCCTTGAAGTTGTGGCCAAAGCTATTTATCAACTGGTGGTCAACCTGCTCCCTGTCAAGCCCGGTCTGGACCATTGCCTCACAGATAATTACATCGCTTACCCGGCATTTCGTCTCAACGGCTATGTCGATGCAATCCCCCAGGGTCAGGGCGCCGAATTCAAGCCCTCTTTGTTCCACATTTTGCTCTATCTTTTTCAAGCCGCCACCTTTATTACCTGTTTTCCCGAACTTCGACGTTCATCAACTCTTCCCAGATTTTTATCACCGCCGACATATCCTCCCGGCCGTAGCCACGGGCCCTTGCCATTTCAAAAAGCTGCATCGCCTGGCTTGTCATCGGCAGGGGCATCTGCTCATTTTTCGCGGCATCGGCGGCCAGTCCAAGGTCCTTGTACTGCAGGTCAACGGCAAACCCGGGGGTAAAATTTCCCTTCATGATGAATTTTTCCAGTTTGGCGTCCAGCACATAGCTTTTGCCGGAGCCGCTGCCGATGATTTCATGCATTACTTCGCCGGATAACCCAAGCTTTCTGCCGAGTACCATCGCCTCTGCAAGCGATGCCATATTGGCGCCGAGCAGCATGTTGTTGACGATCTTGACAGCGTCGCCGGCACCTGTGTCGCCGACATGGCGGATGTTTTTGCCGAGGATCTCAAGGATGGACATAACCTTGTTGACCGCTGCCTCCGGTCCGCCGACCATGATGGTCAGGGTTCCGGCTTCGGCTCCCGATACTCCGCCGGATACGGGCGCATCCAGGTACTCGACCCCTTTTAGCCCGGCCTGGGCGGCGAGCGCTCTGGTGGTGGTCGGGTCGACACTGCTCAGGTCGATGATACACTTTTTTTCCTGTACCCCGGCCAACACCCCGTTTTCACCAGCTACAACACTTTTTACTATCGCCGAATTGGGCAGGCTGAGAAAAATGATATCCGCCGCCCTGCCGACTTCTTCCGGCGACCGACAGATCTTCGCACCACGGGTTTCCAGTTCATCAAGCGCACCCTTCTGCACATCGTACACATACAGTTCTCTGCCGGCGCCAGCCAATCTTCCGGCCATCGGTTTCCCCATGGCCCCCAATCCGATAAATCCAAGTTTCATTGACGTACCATTTTAAAAGACAAAGTTTTGCGGACAGCGCTGCGGCGCGATCCGCAACCTCCCTAGTTTGTCCTGCATTTCAGCCTTCACCCCTACACCTCTTTTCTGTCAACCGCCCTTCAGCACACTCGGCAGCCAGAGGGCGAGCTGGGGAAAGAGAAACAGCAACAGGACGTTGATATAAATCGGTATGAGAAAAGGCAGCGAACCGCGCACTATCGTTCCTATAGAGTGCTTGGGCACTACTCCTTTCAAAACAAAAAGACTCAGACCGAAAGGAGGCGTAATAGTACTCTGCTCCCCGGCCATAACGTAAATTATACCCCACCAGACCGGATTGATATCGAGGCCGACGATAACCGGCATGACGAAGGGGAAAGTAAGGAAAAGCATGGACCACGAATCAAAAAACATCCCCATCAGCAGATACATCACAAAAAAGAGCATCAGGATACCGTACTTGCCGATAGGCAGTCCGATGATAAACTCCTTTATCAGGGGGATGATTCCGGCTGAGTTGAATACATGGGATATCAGAGTGGCCATCGCCATGATAAACAGAGAAAAAGAGGTGATCTTGACCGTATCCAGCAAGCTCCTCTTGACGATTTCAAAGGTCAGCCGGCGGTATGCGAGCGTCAGCAATATAGAGAGAAAAGCACCCAGACCCGCCGCTTCGGTCGGGGTCATGATCCCACCGAATATTGCTCCCAGCACACCCAGGATGACTCCCATGAACGGCAGTACGTCGATCAGGGCCAGCAACTTTTCCCGCATGGTGAAACTCATCGCGGGAGGCGCAAGCTCCGGCTTGAGTTTCACCTGGATGATAATGGTCAGGATGAACAAAATTGTGAGGGTCAGACCAGGAATCAGACCGGCAGCCAGCAGATCGACTATGGACAACCCCTGCCATGCGCCGTAAAGGATAAGAAGAATACTTGGTGGAATAAGGGGTGCCAGAACCGTCCCTGAAGCAATGGCGCCAAGGGCCAGTTTAGGTGAATAGTTCTTCTTTTCCATGACGGGAAAAGCGATTTTGCCAAACGTTGCCGTCGCCGCTATGGTCGAACCGCACATCGCGCCAAACACCGCATTTCCACATATTACCGAACAGGCGAGCCCGCCCGGAAGATTGGCGACCCATTTTTCAATGGCACTGAACAATTTCTCGTTCACCCCGGTATTGCCTAAGATACCGCCCATAAAGATAAATAGCGGCAACGCCGTCAGGGTAAAGGAATTCAGTGAACCAAAAGCTGTCTCGGCCAGCTGGCCGAGTGGTTGATCCACATACCAGACAAGACCGATTACGGCTGTAATTCCAACAGACCAGCCTATTTCCAACCCGATAATCAACAGCATGAACAGGAGAGCGATAAGAGCTATCGCGATACCTACCTCAGATCCCATCATTTCTCATTCCCTCCTGTGTTCATTAATTCGAGCACGGATTTAATAATTTCCGCAACGAGCTGCAGCAGCAGAAGAACAGACCCGACAAGCAGTACCGACTGGGGATACACCAGCGGTGTTCTCATCCAGCTGCCGCTCCTGGAACCAAACAGCAGTGAATCCTGCAACAGTTCATAACTGCCGGCAATAAGCGGCCAGCAGAATACGGTCGCCAGGAGCAGGGTGAACAATTTCAGCCATCGCCTCACCCCCGGGGAAAGCATATTGGTTACTATTTCTACGCTGACATGACTGCGCTCCTTCCAGGTATAGGCAAGACCGATAAAAGTAATGCCAACGAGCATGAACCCTCCAAGTTCATCGGCAATAGACAGTGGATCCTGCATAACATACCGGGTGAGGACTTCGCCCAGCACCATCACCATGAGCAGAAAGACGGTCAATGCCGGCAGATACCCGCTTAATACATTTGTGATAGTTTCTATTATAGAGACTATTTTCTTCATACTTTCTGCCTGGCTTAAAGTTAATCTTTTTGCCGGCGGCAACGCCGTCGCCGCCGGCCTTCCTTGTTACTTTTCAAACAAACTGCCGATTATTTACCGGTAAAGTCTCTATAGTTCTGTACCGCGTTCTTGACAGCTTTCAGAAGAGCGGGACGTTCCTCTTTCCACGGTCCTTCAACATTGAGCCATTCTTTCTCAACGGCTGCAGCAGCCTGCGCTATCTGCTCGGCGTCGCCGGCTTCAAGACGTGTTCTCTTCACCCCTGACAGATCTACGGTATCAAGACTCATCACATATTCCGCGGTGGTGGAAAGCGATACCATCTGCTGAAGCTCGCGTCCGACGTCCATGACAACCTTTTGCAGGTCCTCAGGCAGGGCTTCAAACGACTTCGCGTTCATCAAGGTAACCGCGGTCCAGGTTGGAGAGAGGGGGGTGAGAGTGAAGTATTTGGAAACTTTTCCAAGGCCGATGGAATATCCATAGCCAAGACTTGTCAGGACGCCATCGATGGTTCCTGCCATCATGGCCGGGGCCAGCTCAGATCCGGCAATGGTCACCGGACTTGCACCAAGTTCCTTGATACCTTGGGTCGGAAGATATCCGCCCACACGAACCTTCATCCCTTTGAGATCTTCCAGGGTTGTTATATTGCGATTGGACCAGATTCCGTTTGCCGGGTCCCACTGGGTTACGAACCAGAATTTCAAACCAAATTTCTTGAGTGTTTTGTCATAAATTTTCATGACTTCCGGATCCTGGTAAACCGCCAGTTCCTCGGCAAGTCCTTTCACCGGATCCTCATTTACGATGCCCGGAATCTCCCCCCAGTTCCAGATCGGATAGGTGCCGGAGAGCCAGGGCATTGCGATATCACCCATGTCGGCTTTTCCTTTTGCAACTGCAGTAAACATGTCACCGGACGGAAACATCCTGGGTATGATCTCGAGCTGAATTCGACCGCCGCTCCTCTCATAGAGCATACGCTCCATCTCCCCTCCCGGGCGATAAATCTGAGATGCACGAAACTTCGGTCCCCAGATATCATTCCAGGAAAACTTCAGTTTATAGACCTTCTGATCCGCGCTCATCCCATTCATGGGTGCCGCCAGCATAAGCAACAATGCTGCGACAATGCCGAGTATCCTCTTTTTTTTGCTTTGCATCCGATCTTCCTCCAGTTTTGATTAAAGGTTGTGTCTTCCGGCTCCTCCAGAAAAACGGCAGGACCACCGATGGTCTATTGTAGACAACAACACTACAGCCCATCGTTATCAGGTTTTATTGTATACAATAGACATATATTCAGTCAAGAAAAATATACGGCCCTGGCAGGCGGTCAGTTGTAAGGAGTAAAAAAGACAGCTATTTCAGGTGGTAATACGGGAGTTCCGGTTTGATTTTTCTAAAAGGTTCAACCTCTACCGCTCCAGGTTCTTCAGATCAGGAACAGCAGCAGGAATTGTGGAAAACAGAATAATCCTGACGCGGCTGTATTACAGGACAAACGCTTCACCAGTCGTTATCTGTGACGGCACCTCGCACCGGGTGATATTGTGGCAATGTCTAGCCGCTTACCCGGTCAAGTTGCCGATAGAGGTCGGCAAGATGATTTTCTATACTGACCAGCAGCAGCCTGGCGCTGAAGTCATCGGGATTTTGTGCAAAATTCTGTTTGGCTTCCTCTCTGACCTTTTCGGCTTTTTCAATCTGTTCGCTAATCGATTCACTCTGCCCCATAATCGTATCTACCTGTACATTGAACGTATCTTTTAATACCAATTGCAAAAAAAACAGCAAACCATAACTGTTCCACCCCTCAGGGGTTCACCCGCCCTGACCATAACATCCGGGCTGCAACCCGGCAACGGAAGAAATTGACCGGGAACCGCAGACGCTGACCGGCTGGTTGCCAGGTTGTGATGCCCCCCCCTGGTTCCAACTCCAACAGACCGGTCCGCATTGAACCGTAAGCGACAGCCCCATCCGGCTCGCCACATTTTCAGATGTTGCCGGAAAGTTCCCCCGCCCTCACCTTTGCTGCCTGCAGCCGCCCCTCGATGTACATCGCCAGAGCCTGAACCGCCCGATCTCCTGAGCGAAATATCGGTACGCCGCCATTCATCAGTTCACCCACCAGGGCATCGTAGATGCGGCCTCCATCAACCACCCCTATTACCGGCTTTTCAAGTTTCGCCACAGCCTTCGGCAGTATTCTGGCGATAGAGGTCGGCGTATCGAAACCGTATCTTCTGGTCTGGTCGCCGGCAAGCGTCCGCATCGCAGGAGACAGCGGGTCCAGTCCTGCCACCACCGCATCGACATTGTGATCGCGGGCAAGCTCCGTGACAACCCGTACATGGGTCTCGTCATCGGCTCCGGGATTGATGTCCAGCGGGTTTCTGATCTGCACGAGCCGGTCAAGCCCCTTTTGTTCAAGGATCTTTTTGATCTTTTGCACGCTGCCTTGCGAAAATCCGGCAAGCTTCATCTCATAATCATCCGACTGGATGTTGTCGGCCATGCCGACCGCCTCAAACCCTGCACCGCTTACCGTCGCCAGCCGATTCCCCAGGATCTTTTTGCCGTGCAGTCTCTGGGAGAGCATCAGCAGGTCTTCGAACTGGGAAAAATTCTGCGCGACTATGCCGCCGGCCTGCCGCACACAGGCCTCGCAAACCATATAATCCCCCGCAACCGAAGCGGTGTGACCCGAGGTGGCGTTTTTTCCTTCCGGAGTACGGCCTGCTTTATAGAATATCACATCTTTGCCAGCAGCCACTGCCAACCGTACCGCCCTGATAAACGTCAACCCGTCCAGATCCTTGAACCCTTCGCAATAAACCCCTATGACATCGATCTCGGCGTCATCCTTTAAGTAGCTGAGTATGTCTCCAAGGGTCAGGTCGTTCTGGTTGCCCACCGAAATCATATACGCAGGATTAAGCTCGGGCAACTTGCTCAACCGGGTTATCATGAACGCTCCGCTCTGGCTGACAAAAGCACTGTTGCGCTTTTGAGCCCCCCGTCTTCTCGGTAATTTTTCTTCTGGAATAAAGAGGGTGTCATACCTTCCCGGATGGGAGACGACACCAAGACAGTTGGCCCCCAGAAATACCGGACCGCCGTTTTCCTTCCTATGTGCCGCCCTGATTTTTTCGGTCAGCGCTGCAGCCCGTGCAACACTCTCATCGGTCTCCCCCATACCGCCGGCGATGAGCATCACCGTTTCTGCCGCATCCTTATCGATGATCTCGCAGGCAATTGCAGGAACCTGGTCGGCCCCGACCGCCACCACCAGCAGATCGAGCCTGCCATCAAGGCTCGATATGTCGGGCAGGCACCTGATACCCTCGAATTCATCAAGGTTCGGACGAAAAAGAGTTATCGCCGCCGGGTCATAGCCATTTGCAAGTATGTTGTCCAGGATCACCCGGCCAAAGTTGACGCGACTGGTCGACACCCCGATAATGCCAATGGACTCCGGGACGAGCAGTCTTTTGACCTTGTGAAACGGTCTTGCATCCTCGATGTTGCCCGGCAACCCAAACCTGCACATGCCGTCCAGGGGGACCATGAGAAAATCGCTGAAGGCAAAAGGGTTTATCTCCAGCTCCTCTATGACAAAGGGTGCCCCCGTGTTAATCGGGGAGTAGTAATTTGCAAGTTTTATCATCGAGTCGAAACACTCTATGATCTGTTCATCGGTTACGATGCGCCGCTGCCCCCTGGTCAGTCCGGCCAGTTTCCTGTAACAGATGGTTTTTTTAAAGAGGGCAAAAAAGTTTTCACCGTCGGTGTCCACCGTGGAAGAGGCGACGACAGCCTGGCCTTTGCGGAACCGCCGGGCATATAGCTCTGTGTCGGTACCGCCGAGCCCGGCGCTGATAACCATGCCAAACTCCCTGGTATTACGGATGCCGACTATAAGTTCGTTGCCAAACGCATCGGAATCCGGAGCCATGAACTGCACCATCAGGACCCCACAGATATCGCGCCCGACACCGAGTTGCAGCGCTTCTTTTGCCAGATCACGATAATTTTCCGGAGGGTGTACGCATTTCTTCTCCACAAGCGCCGCATATCTTTCCGGGACCTCATACATCATCCGGCGCCAGGCTGAGCGGATTTTTTCCGGCCTGTTCTCGACAATTTTTACACCGCCAACTTCGGTCTTATGGACAATTGACGGTGAAACGATTTTCAGCACCACTTTTTTGCCGGGTATGACAGATAGTTCCTCGTCAGAATATTTCCGCCCCTTTGCAAGAAAATGGGTCCGGGGCGGAGTTTCGGCTCCGCTGCTGCTCAACAGCTCATAGGTTTCATACTCGAAAAGAGCGCTCCTCCCCTGGTCGTGAGCGGTACCAAAGAGCTTTGTAATAGCGTCAAAATCTATTGCCGGATCAACCACCCGTGGTGATTGTGTTACTGCCCCCATTTTTTTCACCTTTTCCAATACCGGGCGACCCAAATCCCAAAACAGTTGGGCCTGTGTCGCCGTCTTTTCATCTCTTGACCTCACCAGCCAGGGCAGCCGGCCCCTTACACCTGCCTGACTCCCTGATATTGACTTATTACCAGCTACCCATTATTTAGTAAATTTACATATAATTCAAACCAGGTTAAGTATTACTAATGAACGTCGATTTCAACCGACTGCGTATTTTCTACTATATCCACTCTTCGCTCAGCATCACCGCCGCCGCGGATCAACTGCACATCACCCCTTCCGCAGTCAGTCAGCAGCTCAAGAAACTCGAAGAGGAAATGGACACCCGGCTGTTCATCCGCCTGCATAAACGGCTGGTTCCTACCGCCACCGGAGTTCGTCTGTTTCAGCTTGTCAAGCCGTTACTGACCGATCTTGACACCGGATTAAAGGCAATTCGCGAGGAACTTTCAGAGCCCGCCGGCCTGCTGCGGATCGGCGCTCCCATGGAGTTCGGTTCCCGCTACCTGCCGCATATCATCGCCTCATTCTGCAACCGATACCCCAAGGTGAAATTCACCCTGGAGCTTGGACGCCCGGGGGCTCTTCTTGGTAAGGTAAACAGGGCCGAGGTTGATTTTGCTTTTGTCGACACCTTCCCAACCAGAAGCCAACCTTATGGAAGTTATCAAAACTTCACCATTTCCCCGATAATCGAGGAACAGGTGGTACTTGCCTGTTCACGAACCTATTTCAACAGCCACATTGCAGGAGATGAATCCTGCAAAAGGCTTGAAAGCGGCCAGTTCATATCGCAACAACCGGATGCAAGAGCGATCACCAACTGGTTTCTCCACCATTTCGGCAAACCGCCCGGCCAACTCGACATCGTAGTGCAGGTCGAAAACCACCAGGCAGTGCTCTCATCAATCAGACACAACCTCGGTATGGGAATAATCGTCTCTCACCTTGCCTGGGATGACATAAGATCCGGTACTATTGTGATCATACGTGGAGAGAGCGAACAGACCAAAAACAGGATCTCCCTTGTCCAGCTGCGGGACAAGATCCCGAGTGCTGCGGAAAAAACCTTTATTGCCCATTTCAACGTTGTGGCAACAAAAAGCAAAACCCTGCAGCAGCTCAAACTGATTCCGCAATAAATCCCTGCAACACCACCCCGACTGACACAACAGGATGGGCCATATCCTGTGTTCTTTGCCATATAAAACCATTTTTCTCACGCCAGAAGATTGCAAAATCGCACCCGAGTAAGATAAACTATTCTCTGGTTGCAACTGAGAAAATTCAGGATACGGCAAGAGGTCGGCGGGAGGCTGGCCAGGCGCTGACTCCAACCGGCAAGGACAAGGTCATCAGGGCCAGGAATGTGCGCCGGAGCATCACGGCTGCCTCTACCGCGCAACAAGATCGCCCCTGACGTTGCTGATATATTAATAATATTACCAACACGAACAGATAGTTACCCGAAAAAAACAAAAACATCGACCACCTCCTGCCCTGGATGGCGAGTGGGAAACAAGCGGCTCCGCTACTCAGCTTGGCGATCATGCCTGAGAAGCCTCCCAGGATAGACCAATTGTGCAACAAATGGGGAAATAATTATTATTGATGAACCAAATTCCACTACAATACATAGTGCAGGCAACCGAGCGAGTAAAATTCAGCAAAAACAAACAATTTTTTTGACAAATTTTTTTGTTTTCACCTCTTATAAAAGCAAATTTTTTTGTTTTTTTAAAAGCGCGACTTTCCTTCTGAAAAAATTAATAGCAACATAACACCATATTTTTAAAACATATTGTTTACGGCTACTCCGTTCATTTGTTTTAGGTACGTTTATTGCTAATTGATATATCTAAAAGATATCAAGTGCGTTTTACAACAGGTGCCGGGCGGGAATAAACACCCAGCTCAATTACTCCCGGAAATACCGAAAAAAGGAGAAAGGGGTTTTTTATGCGTCATTTTGAATATTTTTCTCAGGAAGAAGTGCAGCGGGTCCATGAAGCCAGCCTCAAGGTTTTGGAGGAAACCGGCCTGGATTTTGGTTATGAGCCGGCAGTGGCGGTCCTGCGGGAAGCCGGCTGCAGGGTAGAAGGCAAAAGAGTTTTTTTCCCGCCGAAACTGGTGGAGGAGATGATTGCCAAGGCGCCGGCGGAGTTCACTCTTTATGGCAGGAATCCCGACAAGAACGTGGTAATCGGTGGTGACAATATCGCCTACATTCCCTGTTACGGCTCGCCGATAGTAACGGATCTTGACCGCGGCAGACGGGAGAGCATCTTCGAGGATTATAAAAATTTCGTCAAGCTCAGTTATGCCAGCAAGGTTCTTGATATTACCGGCGGCATGATGGCTGAGCCCGGTGACTTGCCCAACGACAGGCGCAATGCGGAAATGATGTATGCCTCCATGAAATACTCCGACAAGCCTTTCATGGGGGGGGCGACAAACGGCGCTGCGGCAAAGGAAACCATCGAGATGGCGTCACTGGTTTTCGGCGGCGAGCAAGAGCTGGCAAAAAAACCTCGATTTATAAGCATCTTGTGCTCTTTGACGCCACTGAGCTACGATGAGTCTATGCTTGGTGCGATAATGGAGTACGCCCGGGCGGGGATGCCGCAGCTGATCTCCTCCCTCTCCATCGCCGGCGCCACTGCCCCGGTCACCATGGAAGGTACCCTGGTGGTCCAGAATGCCGAGATTCTGGCAGGCATCGTCTTGACCCAGATAATACGACCCGGAACCCCTGTGGTCTATTCCGGTTCATCGTCAAATGCGGCGATGCGTTACGGCACCCTGAGTATCGGCTCTCCGGAAAACGCGGTAAACGTTGCCGCAACTGCGCAGATGGCGAGGTTCTACAGCCTGCCCTGCAGGGGAGGCGGGACTCTTACCGACTCCAAGTCTCCCGATGCCCAGGCGGGACTCGAGTCGATGATGAGCCATCTGATGGCCACCGTAGCCGGGGTGAACTTCGTGCTCCATTCCGCCGGAATTCTTGAAGGCTATCTGGTCTCCTCATACGAAAAATTCATCATAGATGACGAAATATGCGGGATGTGCAAGCGGATCAAGAAAGGTGAGCAGATAACCGCTGAGAACCTTGCCATCGACGTTATTGACCAGGTGGGGCCGGGAGGCGAATATCTGACCAACGCCCACACCTTCCGGAATTTCCGCCAATCGTTTTACCAGCCGGAGATGGAATCCCGCGAGAACTACGACACCTGGAAGAAGAACGGCAGCCTCACATACGATCAGGTTGCCAACAGGAAGTGGAAAGAGATACTTGAAAAATATGTCGAGCCCTCACTACCGGAAGAGAGCGAGAAAGCGCTGCAGGATTATATCGCAGACAAATACGGCCGGTGATTGAACAAGACAATTATAAGATAATCAACCTATAACCAGTAAAGGAATAGTATGGAAACTGTTATTGCCCAAAACGCCCCCCAAGCCGTCGGCCCCTATTGCCATGGAATCAAGCACGGAGATCTGCTTTTCACCTCGGGACAGCTGGCGCTCGATCCGTCCACCGGCGCCATGGTCAACGACACGATTGAGGCGGAAACAGAGCAGGTACTGAAAAACCTGGAAGCCATCCTCAAAGGTGCCGGTACCAGCAAGGACAAGGTGATAAAGGTCAACGTCTACATCACCGACCTGGGTGATTTCGCACGGATCAACGAAGTCTACGGTTCTTTTTTTGCTCCGCACACTCCGGCAAGGGCCTGCGTCGAGGTGGCCAACCTGGCACTGGGGGCAAAGGTTGAGATGGATATGGTGGCAGCTCTGTAGCAAAGGGTGCCGTAACAAAGATCTTTTGCAATAAGGGTAGTCAAACAGCTGCCCTGCAACAGGAAAGGATTGATCGTAATGGAATCGAACACGTTGTTTATGAAGAATTCGGAGATATTCGCAGAAGCGATGATCCGTTGCGGAATACGCTATCATTTTGCATATCCGATTACTCCGGCAACAGACGTTATGAAATACACCGCCGCACATTTTCACAAGGTGGGCGGCAGAATGTTCCAGGCGGAAAGCGAGCTTGCGGTAATCAACTGTCTTACCGGACTTGCCGCAACCGGTCAGCTGGGCTGCGCCTCCACTTCCGGCCCCGGCTTTGACCTGATGCAGGAAGGAATCGGCTTCATGACGGCGGCGGAGCTGCCGTGCATTCTTCTTGATAATATGCGGGTCGGCCCCGGCGACGGTGACATTATCGGCTCGCAGCAGGACTATTTCATGGCCACCCGTGGAGGCAGCCACGGCGATTACTATATCCCAGTATATGCACCCGCCTCCGGTCAGGAGATAGTAGACCTGATGCCGGTTGCCATCGACCGGGCCTTCACCTACCGGACTCCTGTCCTGTTTGTCATGGACGGGGTGATGGCGCAGATGATAGAGACGGTGGATTTCACCCCCGCCAAAGAAACAGTCAGCAGCTACGACACCGGCGAATGGTCATATACCGGAGCCAAAGACCGCGGCAAAAGGGCTCTGATCACCGGCTCCTACGCACACAGCGACGGAGAACAGATGGTCAAAAAGCTGATGGCCAAAGCCGAAGCCATGACCGCCAAGGAACAGCTCTGGGAAGAGTATGAGCTCGAGGATGCCGAGGTTGTCGTCTGCGCTTTCGGCCTGCCCGGCAGGGTATGCAGGGAGATTGTCCAGGAGAGAAGAAAACAAGGCGAAAAAATAGGGTTTATCAGGCCGATCACCCTGTTTCCCTTTCCTGAAAAGGTTTTTGCCGGCCTGCCCGGATCGGTAAGGGAGATTCTCGTTGTCGAGATGAATTACGGCCAGATGGTACAGGACGTAAGACTTGCCGTGAACGGACGGTGCAACGTCTCCCACTACGGACATGTCGGCGGGGATCAGCCCATGATCAAGGCCAGGGAGGTGAGAAACCGCCTGGCGGCCCTGGTGCCGGCCTGATCATTGGACGTCAGGCTTTTCTGACGACCGAAAGCAGGTCATAAAGACGTAAAGGCGTGAAAAGGCAATATGAATTTTGCGCTCATTAAAGTTTAAAATCCACAATAGGTTTGGCAATGAAAACTTTTCGTGAGGAAAAGAACTTTAGCTGGTGCCCTGGCTGCGGCCACGGGATCGTCGCTCGGCTTTGTGCAGAGTTGATCGAAGAGAACAATCTGCGCGATCGTACATGTTGTGTCGTCGGTATCGGCTGCGGAGGGTTCCATCACCATTATATGGAAATAGATGCCCTCGAAGCCGCCCACGGCCGGTCGATACCGGTGGCAACGGGATACAAGCTGGGGCTGCCCGATAATTTTGTCTACACCCTCCAGGGAGATGGCGACTGTGCCTCCATCGGGCTGGCGGAGCTCATGCATGCCGCCAACCGGGGAACCCCCATAACCGTTATCATGGTCAACAACGGCGTGTTCGGGATGACCGGCGGCCAGATGTCTCCGGAGACCCTGATTTCCCAGAAGACACCAACCTGTCCGTTCGGACGGGACGCAAAACTCCACGGCAACCCTCTCAAGGTTTCGGAGATGATGCAGGAGATGGACGGCGTCGCCTATCTGGCCCGTCTTTCCGTTGCCACCCCCACCCTTGTTCGCAAGGCCAAAAAAGGTCTGGCCCAGGCATTCAAGGCCCAGGAGGAAAAACTCGGCTTTTCCTTTGTCGAAATATTGAGCCCGTGCCCTACGGGATGGAACATGAAAGTTGTCGACTCCTACCAGCGGCTGGCAAAAGAAGTAGCTGAAATTCTTCCGGTAAAAGAGTTCATCAACAAGGTTGGAGGTGAATCGTGAAAAAGAAACTAGTATTTGCAGGTTCCGGCGGCCAGGGTGTTATCTCCATGGCCACCCTGACGTGCCTTGCAGCCATTGAATGCAAATGGAACGCGGTGATGAGCCAGACCTACGGCATCGAACAGCGGGGTGGTACCGCGGTCGGTTTCGTGGTGATCTCTGACGAGGAAATCGGTTCGCCGATGATAGAGGAGGATGCCGACATCTGCTGTCTGATGCACCCGATGATTGTCGACGCCCATATAAAAGATGCGGCGTCCGGCGGTATCGTGCTGTACAACAGCTCCCTTGTCAAATCAGAACCGGTTCGCGAAAGCGTTGAGTTTCTCAGTGTCCCGGCAACCGATGCCGCACAGGAGCTGGGCGAACGCCGGGCCGCCAATATGTTTGCCCTCGGCAGGCTCAGCGCCGAGACGGGTTTCGTGCCGATTGAAGCGCTCTGTTCGGCTCTTGAAAAAATGCTGGGAGAAAAAAAGAAACACCTGGTCGAGATAAACCAGAAAGCCCTGCGGGCGGGTTATGCGGGAGGTTGCAATGAAGAAAAATAAGACCCTGGTTATCAACAGCGCCCGCTGCAAAGCGTGCGGGCTGTGCATCCATTTCTGCCCCAAGAAGGCTCTTTCCCTCTGCGGGGAATTCAATGATATGGGCTATAATTTCGTGCAGTCCGATCAGGAACTGTGCGTCAAATGCAACACCTGCGGCACCATCTGCCCCGACGTGGTGCTGAAAGTGGTGGAGGACTGAAATGGCAAATCTTGACTTTTTGTTCAACCCGAAATCGGTCGCCCTGATCGGCGCCTCCGCCGACACCAAGAAATATGGCGGGTGGACCGCTAAAAACATGGTCGATCACGGCTACACCGGAGATCTCTATTTCGTAACCAGGAGCAAGAACGAATATATTTTCGGGGTGAAGACCTACCCGACCATCCTCGATATCCCGGATCCAGTGGAACTGGCCCTTGTCGCCGTCCCCATCCCCTACTGCTGCGAGACCATAGAGCAGTGCGGCAAGAAAGGGGTCAAGGCGGCCATCATCGTGACCACCGGTTTTGGTGAAGCGGGCGAGGAAGGCCAGGAAATCGAACGGCAGGTGGTAGCCATGGCCAGGAAGTATAATGTGCGGCTGATGGGACCCAACTGCATGGGCCACTACAGTGCCGACATGAAGCTTACCACCTCCATCATCGAGCTCGAACCCGGGCCGATCAGCCTGGTTCTGCAGAGCGGCAATCTCGCCATCGACCTCAACAACGAGAGCAAGAAGCGAAACCTCGGCTACTCCAAGTGGGCTACCATCGGCAACCAGAAGGATCTGCGTTTTCATGAATTCGTCGAACATATCAGAGACGAT
Source organism: Desulforhopalus singaporensis (assembly GCF_900104445.1). GTDB lineage: Bacteria > Desulfobacterota > Desulfobulbia > Desulfobulbales > Desulfocapsaceae > Desulforhopalus_A > Desulforhopalus_A singaporensis. The sequence continues at coordinate 78,738 of NZ_FNJI01000007.1, forward strand.
GAGGCGACCAAAGTCCTCATGCTCTATATGGAGGGGCTGCGCATAGAGAGTGCTGAAGACGGCCGCAACTTCATGGAAAAGGCCAAGAGCACCGTCGTGAAGAAACCGGTATGCGCCTTGAAAATCGGCCATTCCCAGGCGGGAGCCAGGGCGGCCGCCAGCCACACCGGCTCACTTGCAGCCAACGACGCGGTATTCGACGCGGCTCTTAAGCAGTGCGGGGTAATCCGCATCAGGGAGTCCCAGGATTTCCTCAACGTCGCCGAGGCGTTTGCCAACTGCCCCCTGCCCAAGGGCAACCGCATCGCCATCATGACCGACGGCGGCGGGCATGGGGTTATGGCCACCGACGCCTCGGAGCAGGCACAACTGGAAGTACCGGTCCTTTCCGATACCACCAGGGCGGAACTGGCAACTGTGCTGCCTTCCTATTGCCCGATGAAGAACCCGGTGGATCTCGCTGGTCCCGAACGTGACCTGTGGGGCTTTGATCATGTGACCAGAATGCTGCTTGAAGATCCCGATATAGACGGGTTGGTCATTGTCGGCCTGCTCGGAGGATACGCCGATCTTTCCGAGGAATTCGCCGAGCTCGAGATGGCCGTCTCCAGATCCATGGTGGAACGGATCAAGAAAAGCGGGAAACCGGTCACCATGCACTCGATCTACAGAAACGCCAACCCGGACTGTTTGAAAATTTTCAGGGAAAACGGCATCCCGGTCTATCAGAGCGTGGAATCCGCGGTCATGGCGATGGGCAAACTTTATCAGTATTCGAGGATAAAGCAGCGGTTGGCAGAGGCCAAAAACGCACCGCAAATCGAGGTTCCCGAAAGTGGCGCGGCCACAGCCCGGAAAGTGATCGAAAAGGTACGCGCCAATGACCGGACGGTGGTACTTGAGCATGAGGCGCGGGATCTGCTCGCAGCTTACGGTTTCAACCAGCCGCTCTACCGGATGGCCCCCTCTGCAGACGATGCAGTCGCCGCCTGGCGTGAAATCGGCGAACCGGTCGCCATGAAGATCGTCTCGCCACAGATCATCCACAAAAGCGATGCCGGCGGGGTCAAGCTGAACCTTGACAGCCAGGATGACATTGAGACGGCCTTTGGCGAAATCATGGCTGCGGCCCGCGCTTACGACAACGGTGCGGAACTGACCGGCGTACTGGTTATGCCCATGGCCCCCGCCGGGCTGGAGTGCATTATCGGCGGAATCTGCGACGACACTTTCGGGCCGACCGTGATGTTCGGGCTTGGCGGAATTTTTGTCGAGGTACTCAAGGACGTCTCCTTCCGGGTAGCCCCCATCAACGGGACCGAAGCCCGGGAGATGATCGAGGAGATCAAGGGTTATCCGATCCTCGAAGGGACCAGGGGCCAGGCAGGCGGAGATATCGAGGCTCTTGCCGATACCCTGCAGCGGCTGTCGGTGCTGATGGCCACCCAGCCGGATATTGCCGAAATCGACCTGAACCCGGTTTTCGTACACGAAAAAGGTATCAGTTTTGTCGATGCCCGTATCATTCTGCATCAGCAGGCACAAGATAACGAGCTGTAACAACCACGTGAGTTGGAGTCTAAAAATGAGAGATGCAATTATTGTTGGTGGAGGTCTTGCGGGATTAACGGCCGCCTGGTACCTCAGGCACCGCGATGTTCTGGTTCTGGAATCGGAAAAACGATTTGGCGGACGGGTCCAGTCCGAACGCCGGGGGTCGTACTGGCTTAACTGGGGCGGCCACGTCTATGCCGGGAAAAATTCCGCAACCGACGATCTGTTGAAATCGGTCGGCATAAATTCAGCGCCGATGCCCGGAACTTTAAAAGGCCTTGCTTTAAATGGCAAGGTACTGCTCTCCGGCAGCGTTGACACATACCCCTTCAGGGTCCCGCTGAGCTGGTCCACACGGCTTGCACTGGTAAAACCAGGGTTGAAGATCAGAATGGCGGTCAAAAAATTCGGCAAGGCGGTTGAACGGCGCCATGGAGAGGACTACTGGTCGCAGCAGCAGAGGGTCTACAATTTCATGAACGACAAATCGTTCAGAGATTTTGTCGGAGAGCTCCCAGAAGATGCCGATGCGTTCTTCAAACCGACCGTAAGCCGATCTTCCGGGGATCCGGAACAGATCGCCGCCGGGGCGGGTGTTGGCTACTTCAACCTGGTCTGGAGCAAGGACAACGTAGAGGGTGGACTGACCAGATATATCCAGGGCGGCGCGTCCAATATCACCGACACCATCGCGGCATCCCTTAAAGACCGGTGCCTCAAGGAAGCGGTCGTGCAGGAAGTCGTGCAGGAAGACGACTCCGTCACCGTCAGGTACACCAAGGACGGAGTTGACCATGAAGAACGTGCAAGATATGTGGTGCTGGCCACCCAGGCTCCGATAAGTCAGAAAATCGCCAAGAACATTGATCCCGGAATGAGTGATGCCCTTGGCAAAATCAAGTATGGTCCCTACGTCAGTGCCGCGTTTTTGACCAACGAAACCGGTCCGCAGATCTGGGACAATGCGTATGCGATCGCCACGCCGAAGAGATCCTTCAACGTGGCCTTCAACATGTCGAACATGGTCAGAGCCAGCGAGGCCAAGGGCTACCGTGAAAAAGGCAGCAGTTTCATGACATTTTCACCGGCATCTTTTGCCCGTGTCTTCGAGGGCAAGGACAACGACTATGTGGTCGACACCTATCTCAAGGATCTCGACGATATTTTCCCCGGATTCAGCAAAAACGTGGTTGAAGCCAAGGTCATGAGATGGAAGCTTGGCGTACCGTTCTGCTTCCCGGGAAGGGCCAAGCTGCAACCCAAGCTCACCAGACCGTCGGGGCGCATCTACCTGGCCGGAGATTATCTCGGAACCTTCTACACCGAGACCTCCATCCAGACCGCGACAACGGCTGCACAACATATCCTGAGTCATCTGGGTACCGCTGACCAGCAAGGGTAAGATAGTGCGACAATCTGCACCGCAACGCAGATATGTAGCAAAAAGCCTTGAGGAGAAGTCACAAGGTGGGCGGATATCAACTGCCGGCTTCGGCTTCTCCTCCGCACCACATCGCCGATGTGGTGCGATTTACACAAAATACAGAAGAGCGTAAATTGCAGGTCTTTGGCTAAAAATGCCAAAGTGCCACAGTCCTTCGGGACATTAACCAGCAGGCCACACAAGAACCAAGGAGCCAACATGAAAAAGTTACGTTTCAAGAGTAGTCTTGTATTGCTGTTTTTCGTTTTCTTCGGATGTTTTCAGACTGCAGGAGCTGCTGCCGAAAAGACCTTGAAAGTCGGGATTACCGCCCCCCTGACCGGTCATAGCGCACTCTGGGGCACCAACGCCAAGGCTGCGGTCAAGACGGCGTTCAACGGTATCGACAATAAAATAGGCGATTACCGGATCGAAGTTGTCTGGATCGATTCGCAATCCGATCCGGCAAAAGCGACAAACGCTTTTTCCGAAGCCGTTGAGAAAAAAGGTATCGATGTTGCTTTTTATGACGTCCACAGCTCGGTCTCCGTAGCGTTGATGGACGTTGTCAGCAAATACGAAATCCCCCTGATTTTCCCACTGGGCGCTGCTGGAACCATTAATGAGAAATGGCTTTCCGATCCCGATAAATTCCGTTTTTTCGGCGGCAAGGGGTGGCCGGAGCCGGGTAAGCTTGCCAATGGTTATGTCGAGGCTCTGGAGCATTCCATAGCAAACGGTAGCTGGACCCCGCCGACCAAGAAAGTTGCCATTTACGGCGAACAGACCGACTGGGGTAAAAGCTTCTGCTCACAATTGAAGAAATCTTTTGAAAATGCCGGCTGGGAAATCTTCTCCGAAGACTATCTGCCCAACACCCAAACCGACCATTATCCGCTCCTTAGCAAATACAAGAAAGGCGAGGTAAGCGTCATCGCCGGTACCATAACCGGAACATCATCGATGACTGGATTCATCAAGCAAAGCGCTGAAATCGGCCTGAAAGCCGTTATTATCGCTGACGGTCTGGGATGGTCCGGAAACTGGTACAGCATGACCGGCCAGAGCTCAAATTACGTCCTGGACATGATCCCGCAGCTCACTACTCCTGAGGCCAAGAAATGGGCGGAAGACATCAAGAAAGAATACGGTTTTCTGCCTAGCCCAAACGCCGGCGGTCTGGTTTACGACTATGCCAACTTCTTCATCAAGGTCGCCAACCGTGTTCTGGAAAAGCACGGTAACCTGGACCGCGCCTCCTTCCAGGACGTACTGGTCACCGAGGTCAACACCGGCAAAATTACCTACTCTAAAAAAGACGGTGCCATCATAATGCAGGAGTACAAATATACTCCCGAATCAATGCCGGATCCGGTTGTTGCCCAGGACTATTTTTACTTCCCTGTTATTCAATACTTCAAGGGTAAAGGTCAAATAGTTTTTCCCGACCAGTGGAAAGAACAGGACATGAAATTCCGTAAGTAGATTTGAACCGACCAGGCGCCGCGTGATATATTATGGTTCAGGCAGCACCGCAAGCCCGCGGCTTTAAACTTGTTACCCTTATCTATGTGATGTAACCCGGCTGCGACATAATCCTCTTGGTGTTGCAGCCGGAAGCTCACTTGTTGTGACCAGGCCATCCTGATCGAGCCATACCGGGTCACACAGTAACGACAGATGTGCGGATTTACGGATATCTGTCGTTTTACAACTGCGTTACAGCACATGGCTCGATCGACAACTTCATTCCGGCAACCCGAACACCGTAAGAGAACGGGGGAGTCCTTCGTCGGTTTCTTGCGGTGAATACATGCCTTGGAAATATAGTCATTCCCTTATTGAGTTAAAAAAATCCGAGTTTGTTGTTTTTGATATCCGGTTCTTATCGAAAAGAACCGAACGATATGCAATACATTGATTTTTTAATGGGGTTCCAGACTCTTATTCGGTGCCCCACATTCATTTACCAGGTAAGCGGAAACATAAGATGAATATTCTTGAAACTAAAGGTGTTACCAAACGTTTCGGCGGTCTGGTGGCCGTCAACGATGTGTCGCTGCATGTTGAAAAAGGCGAAATTCTAGGACTTATAGGCCCAAACGGTGCAGGAAAAACTACATTCCAGAACACGGTCGCCGGACTTGATCCGCCGACATCCGGCGACGTCTTCTTCCTTGGTGAGAAGGTAACCGGCTTCACCCCTCAGGTGATGTGCAATCTCGGACTGTCCAGGACATTTCAGATCCCACGTCCGTTCCCAAAACTGACAGTACTTGAAAATGTACTGGTCTCAACCATTTTCGGCAATACCAGGAAGATCTCCGACCCAGTACGACATGCAAGAGAAAAACTTGAGTTTGTCGAATTCCCGTTGGGCCATGAGGTATTGTGCGAGACATTGAACACTGTTCAGCTGAAAAGACTCGATCTGGCAAGAGCCCTGGCCAGTTCCCCCAAGCTCTGCCTTCTTGATGAACTGGCCTCGGGCCTGTCGGAAGTGGAGCTGGAGGATATTATAGCCATCATCCGCAAAATTCGTGACAACGGCGTAACCATCCTGATGGTGGAACATATCATGCAAGTCATCATGAATCTGTGCGACAGGCTGGCGGTTATCAGTTTCGGCAACAAAATCGCTGAGGGACCGACAACTGAAGTGACCCGGGATCCCAAGGTGATCGAGGCATATCTGGGTGTGGACGATGAAGACTGATTGCTGTTTTCCAAATACTATATAACGAACCTTGACAGGGGGATTATTTTGCTACTCAAAGTAAAAAATCTAAACGCAGGATACGGTTTTCTCAACGTATTATGGGATGTCAGCCTCAATATTGGCAAGGGCGAGTTCGTCGCCCTCATAGGGCCGAACGGTGCCGGGAAATCGACAGTCATGAAATCGATCTCCGGACTGCTGCCGCCCAAAAGCGGCACCATTACCTTCGACGGCCAGGTCATCAACAATCAGGACTGCGCAGTAAACTGCCGCAGCGGTCTCAGCTATATTTCCGAAGAACTCAATCTTTTTACCGGTATGACGATACTGGAAAATCTTGAGATGGGTGCCCAGATGCTAGAGGACAAGAACAAGGCCAGGGAGAACCTCGATTTTGTCTTTGAACTTTTTCCACGGCTCGAAGAGAGGATTTCCCAGTATGCCGGAACCCTCAGCGGCGGGGAGAGGAAAATGCTCGCTATCGCCCGTGGCCTTATGTCCAATCCCACCATGGTTCTCGTTGACGAACCCTCCCTGGGACTGGCGCCGCAGGTTACAGACGAAGTTTTTAACGCCCTGCGGTTGCTGAACAGGCAGGGACTGACAATTCTTCTGGTGGAACAGAATGTTACCAAGACCCTCAAATTCTCCTCTCGGGCATACATTCTTGAAAAAGGCAAAGTGGTGCTTGAGGGACCAAGTTCGGAGCTTATAACCAACGATCATGTACGAAAGATCTATCTGGGCACCTGACGTTTGGCAACATCCGGTTTTATGCGCGGTAATCTAAATTTCATGAGGACGAGCAATTAATGAATAATTCGCGTTCAATTAAAGCTGTAGAATGGTTGAAGTCATCGGGCGGAATAACGGTAACCTGTACCATTCTCGTGGCGCTGGCGGTCTCTATCCATAAAGGCCCCTATGTTCTGGTAAATACCCTGGTTACAGGCGGCATGTGGGCCTTAATGGCTATTGGTGTCTCCCTGCTCTTCGGGGTTATGAATATCTCCAACTTTGCCCATGGCGAGTATTTCATGATAGGTTCTCTGACGGCCTACTATATCATGCACCCGCTCAAAGAGTATCTGCTGGAGACCCCGAATAGTTTTCTAGCCTTTATCACACCTGTTTTGGGAATTGCCGGGGCTACCCTTGCCGGTGTCATCGCCGGCATTCTCACCGACAAGCTTATCTTTGCCCAGTTGCGGAAAAGAAACCGTGAGGGATGGCTGCTGAACTGTTTTTTGATCACAATCGGGCTGTCAATCATCCTGATAAACCTGCACATGCTCATTTTCGGCAACACCTTCAAGGGGGTGGTCAACTACTGGGATGTTCCTTCGCTTGCCCTAGGTGACGTTTATGTCAGCGTCGACAGGGTTGTGGTGTTCTTCATAGCCATGCTGGCGATCCTGTTTTTCTGGTATCTGATGATGTACACCACCCTGGGAAAAAAAATCCGTGCGGTGGCCCAGGATGAAAACGGAGCAAGGATGGTAGGCATCCCTGTAAATCGAGTCTACTCAACGACCTTCGCCCTTGCATGCGGATTTGCCGCCCTGGCCGGAGGCAGTCTGCTCTTCATGTTTCCTTCATATCCAACGGTGGGAATAGCACCTCTTTATAATTCCTGGTTCATCATTATTCTGGTCGGGTTCGGCAACGTCGCAGGTGCGGTCCCCGGCGGTTTCATGATCGCCCTCTTCCAGGTCGTTACCCGGACTTATATGGGCGAAGGGTGGGAAAATGTCATTCCCATGTTTTTAATCTCCGCAATCCTGATCTTTAAACCGTACGGAATTTTCGAGACGAAAGTCAGATCCGTCTGGGAACAATAGTAACGAATGAAAGAGGGTCACCCATGACACAATCAACAAACGAAAATCATACCGGTCTTTCCGGTCTTCTGAACAAGATATGTTTATCGCCTCTGGGATTGCTGGGGATTGTTTTTCTGTTTTTCCTTCCCCTGGTACCGCCGTTCAATCAGGACTACATGATTCGCTGGCTGATCTCCGGTGCCATTGTGGCTGCTGCGGCAATTTCCTTCGATTTCAGTGCCGGATATCTCGGCATCGTAAATTTTGGCTACGCAGCTTTCCTTGGTCTCGGCGGCTATACATCCGCCATTTTGTCCAATACCCTTGGAATCTCTCCTTTTATAACGATTTTCTTCGGTGCCCTGATGGCTGCAACCCTCGGTGTTCTCACGGGAATAGTGAGCCTCAGGCTGCGGGGAATGTTCGCCATCTGTTTTACCTGGTTCATCGGTATCGCACTGATGGGACTCTGCATGAAGTGGGACTGGCTCACCCGCGGCCCCCTAGGCCTGCAGTGTACACCTTTTTTTGAAAGCAACTCGAGTCTGCCCAACTACTACCTTATTCTGGCAATTATGCTTTTGACCTATCTGGCACTGGGACTGATGATAAAGTCCAACTACGGACTTGCCTTCCGGGCAATTGGCCAGAACATGGAAGCTGCCATGACATCCGGCGTACACCCGACAAAATACCGGGTAATCAACTTCACCCTGTCATGTTTCTTTGCCGGCCTTATAGGCGGGTTCTATGCCCACTACTACGGCATCCTCACCCCGGAGCTGATGCATACCCAGAAGACCGTGGAGGTGCTGGTTATTGCCTATATTGGCGGAAGATTAAGTCTCTGGGGCGGTATCGTCGCCGCCTTCCCTTTTATCTTCGCCATGGAACTGCTGCGATCCAGCCTGTCCGACCTGCCGGGAATCAATCTTATTATCTACGGGGTCTTCCTGATCGCAATCATGGTATACTATCCGGGAGGAGTGGCTTTTTTCTTCAAGAATCTTACTTCCAGAAAAATACGCAGAAAAGAAATGCAGCAAGCAAGCATTGCCCAATAAGAAGCCTTGAGTCCTGTGCTTCCTTCTTGACCAACGGCCACAGCAACATTAATGGCGTTGCAACCCTTACGGTTGCGACGCCATTAATGTTTTGGGGATACAGAACCGCCGATAATATTACCTGGTTACTCTCACCCTTTTGCAAACAGGTGCAAATCCTGACTCCCGGCTGGTGATGAAACAGCCACCATCCGGGATCTTCGTTGTCTGCGCCGGCTTAACCGGCAACATGACGGATCAGGATTGAAATTTTTCAATACATCCTAGCAGACGGCCGTGAAAAAAATTGTGGCAAGATAGCCAAAACCCAGCACCCATACAAAAAGGATTGTGGCAAGATAGATTGGTGCAGGGCCCACTTTTTTGAGGCGGGAAACACTCGTTTCCATACCAAGGGCGCACATGGTCATGGTGAGCAGGAAAATATCCATCCTGTTTATCGCTTTGACCAGTTCAGCGGGAAGAAGCTGGAATGAGTTGAAAACCACAACCCCGAGAAACATAACGGCAAACCAGGGGACGGCAATCTTTTTGCTCTGGTCGCTGCCGTCAGCGCTTCTCCTCTTGAAGATCCATCCCGCGATAACAAGCACCGGTGCCAGCATGAGAACCCGTATCATCTTGGTAATAACTGCGTAACTCCCGGCTGTTGCGGAAACATCACTGCCGGCGGCAACGGCATGGGCCACCTCATGGATGGAGCCGCCGACAAACATGCCATATGTCTTCTCGTCCATAACCAGCACACCGCTTTTATAGAGAAACGGCAACAGAAACATCGCCACAGTCCCGAAGATGACGACGGTCGCCACCGCAATACCGCTCTTGTGCGATTTAGACTCAAGCACAGGTTCCGCCGCGAGAATAGCCGCCGCGCCGCAAACGGAACTGCCGATTGTCGTCAAGAATGCGGTATCCCTGTCCATGCCGAGCAGTCTGGTGCCCAACAAATAGCCCACAAACAAGGTGGTTACGATAACACTCACCCCAAGCGCTATCCCCGGCAGGCCAACCTGCACAATGTCCTGCAGGGTAAGACGAAAACCATACATCACAATGGCAAACCGAAGCAGCGGCCTTGTCGAAAAAACAATTCCGGGAACCCATTCACGGGGCATCTGCGACCGCAGGGTGTTGCCGTAGGCTCCGCCGAGTGCAATACCGACAATCAGGGGGCTTAGCCCCAGGGCCGCGACTGTTGAATGCTGAGAAATAAGTGTTGCCGACATGGCAAATAAAGTTACAAACCAGATACCGTTTAATGTCTGCACCGAGACCATCCTCTGTGCAACTGCTACTCGTCGCATTGTCCTGCTCCTGATAAAAATTATTGGTTATTATGACTGGACAATAGACTGTGATTATGGTTAAGTCAATTTTATAAATTTTCCCCTTTGATTAGATTAAATTAAACCTAAAACTCACCATGGACATTACCATACGACAGGCAGAGCTGTTTCTCGCGCTGGTACGGACAGAGAGAGTGCAGAGTGTTGCAAAAGAATTTTTCCTTACCCAGTCCGCAGTATCAACGGCTATCAGGAGGTTTGAGGAATCCGTCGGGGTCCCCCTGTTTGATCGGGCCCATAAAAAAATCACCGCCAACAGCAACGGCAAGACACTGGCCGAAGAACTGGCTCCTCTCGTCACCCAATTTCAAAACGTTACCTCGATGTTCCAAAAAGACTATATCTCAGGCCGGCTCGAGATCGGGGCAAGCCAGACACTGGCCGACTATCTGTTGCCGCAGGTTCTGTATGGTTTTCAGGTACGGCACCCCAAAGCGCAGCTTTCAATCTGGTCAGGCAACTCAAGAGAAGTTGTTCATGCCGTGGAGCTGGGGGAGGTGCCTGTCGGCTTTATTGAAGGTGAAGTACCGAGCAGGATGCTTGAGAGTACGTTGATGGGTTCCGAGGAACTTGTGGTTGTCTCTTCAGACAAAGAATTTGCCGGAGCGAAAAGCTACACCATGGACGAACTGCTGCATTACCGTTGGATATTGCGGGAGAGTGGCTCCGGTACACGCGAGGCGTTTATCCACCAGTTGCTGGAAAAAGCCCAGAAACTTAATATCTTCATGGAGCTTGACCATATTGAGTCGATCAAGCACGTCCTGCGCAATCCCGGAACACTCAGCTGTCTTTCCCAGCACAGCATCATACATGAGTTGGCGCGAGGCGCCCTCTACCCCGTTCAGGTTGAAGACTCTTTCACCAGGAACCTATACCAGGTGATCCATCCTCGCCAGTCGTCGACACTGCTTATGGAAGCGGTCTCTGCAGACATCAGTGAAGCTATTGTCACGGCCAGCCGCTCCCTGACCGCCCTGTAGGGCGGTACCCCAACCATTTCCTGAACTTTTCTGGCACAAATATTTATTTTTTGCCTTACCATAACTCACCTCAACTATTCAGGTGAGTTATGGAGCAGTCTACGACTGGCGGGAACTGATCGATCTTTTTTTCCAGAGATAGAACAGTGCCGGGACCACCAGCAGGGTCAGGAGCACCGAACTCACCATCCCGCCCACCATGGGAGCGGCTATACGGCTCATAACCTCCGACCCGGTTCCTGTCCCGAACAAAATGGGCAGAAGCCCCACGACAATCGCGGCGGCGGTCATCATCACCGGCCTTACGCGCATTCCAGCACCTTCGAGGACGGCTTCAAGCAGGTGGGACTGGCCAGGCTCGCACCCCTCTTCCCTGCACCTGGCAATCATCCTGTAATAACGCTGATTGAGGTAAACCAGCATGATTACGCCGATCTCGACGGAAACTCCCGCCAACGCAATAAAGCCGACACCCACGGCAACGGAAAAATTGTAGTTTTCCAGATACATAAGCCATACACTGCCAACCATCGCCAGGGGAAGAGTTCCCATAATTATCGCAACTTCGATAAAATTCCTGAAATTCATGAACAACAGCACAACGATAATGGCAAGGGTCAACGGTACCACATAACTCAGTTTTTCCTTGGCCCGCAGCATATATTCATACTGCCCGGACCAGGTAAGAGAATAGCCGGGAGGCAATTCAACGCGGTCCTTAACCACCTTCTGCGCCCTTACCACGTAACTGCCTATATCGACTCCCTCGATATCAACAAACGTCCAGCCGTTTAACCGCGCATTCTCACTCTTAATTGCCGGCGGCCCGTCCTCGACAAATATGTCGGCGACATCCCCAAGAGATATACGCTGACCGCTTTCCGTTACTATCGGTAAAAGAGAAAGTTGTTCCGGCGAATTGCGAAAATCATGGGGGTAGCGGATATTTACCGGGTAACGCTCAAGCCCTTCCACCGTCTGGGTGACTTTCATACCGCCTATGGCGGTGGCAACCACCTGCTGCACGTCCGCTATATTCAGACCGTACCGCGCCGCTTTTTCCCGCTGAATGTCGACCTTGATATAGCGTCCCCCGGCAACCCGTTCGGAATAGACAGAGGCTGTTCCGGCAACGTCTGCGAGAATTTTTTCAAGCTGCTGGCCGATTTCCTGGATCCTGGTAAGGTCGGGACCGGCCACCTTGATGCCCACCGGGGTTTTTATCCCCGTTGCCAGCATGTCGATCCTGGTCTTGATCGGCATCACCCAGGCGTTGGTCAGCCCGGGCAGTTTAACCAGCGTATCAAACTCTTTTTTCAGCGATTCGGTGGTGACACCGGCACGCCACTGGTCCCTTGGTTTGAGCTGGATAAATGTCTCAATCATTGTCAAGGGAGCGGGATCGGTAGCCGTTTCGGCACGTCCGACTTTACCGAAAACCGTCTCGACCTCGGGCACGGTGGCGATAAGCTTGTCGGTCTGCTGCAACAACTCCCTCGCCTTGCCGATGGAAATCCCGGGATATGTGGTCGGCATGTACATCAGGTCCCCCTCGTCAAGCGGGGGGATAAATTCACTGCCGATCTTGTCTATGGGCCACAACCCGACCAGCAGTATCATCAGCGACGCCAGGAGAACGGTCTTTGGAAAACGCAGAACCGTGCGCAGGGCAGGGAGATAGATTGCGGTGAGCAAACGGTTAAGAGGGTTCTTGTGCTCCGGCAGCACCCTTCCACGGATGAAATAGCCCATCAGGACCGGCACCAAGGTGATGGCGAGAGCGGCTGCGGCGGCCATGGCGTATGTCTTGGTAAAAGCCAGCGGTGAGAACATCCTCCCCTCCTGGGCCTCAAGGGTAAATACCGGGACAAAACTTACGGTGATGATCAGCAGGCTGAAAAAGAGCGCCGGCCCGACTTCACTTGCGGAATCCGCCACGACCCGCCACCTGTTCTCCCTGGTCAGCGGACTCTTCTCCATATGCTTGTGCATATTTTCGATCATGACGATCGCTCCGTCAATCATTGCTCCAATGGCAATGGCAATGCCGCCCAGGGACATGATGTTGGCGTTGAGCCCCTGGATGTGCATGATAATGAACGCGGTCAGGATACCGACCGGCAGGCTGACAATGGCGACAAGAGATGACCGGATGTGAAAAAGAAACATTATACAGACCAGGGCAACCACTGCAAATTCCTCCAGGAGCTTATGCCAGAGGTTGTTGATTGCCCGTTTGATCAAGGCGCTCCGGTCATACACCGGTATTATCTCAACCCCTTCGGGCAGCCCTTTTTTCAACTCCTCAAGCTTGACCTTGACCCCGTCAATGGTCTTCTGGGCGTTCTCACCAAAACGCATAACGATGATTCCGCCCACAGTTTCCCCTTCGCCGTCAAGTTCGGCTATACCGCGGCGCATCTGCGGTCCGATACCGATGTCGGCGACGTCTTTTAATAACAGCGGCGTACCGTTACTGTTCACTCCCAGGGGGATGTTGCCGAGGTTTTTCTCGCTCTGGAGATACCCGGTTGCGCGCACCATATATTCAGCTTCGGCCATCTCCACCACAGAGGCACCTATTTCCTGGTTTCCTTTTTTGATCGCCATCTGTATTTTCGACAAGGGGATGCCGAAAGCCCTGAGTTTTTCCGGATGAACCTTTACCTGATACTGTTTTACCATCCCGCCGACTGCTGAAACCTCTGAAACTCCGGGAACGGTCTGCAGCTCGTACTTCAAAAACCAGTCCTGGAGAGAGCGCAACTGGCTGATGTCATGTCTGCCGGTCCTGTCGACAAGAGCATAAAGATATACCCAGCCCACTCCGGTGGCGTCAGGCCCCAGCTGTGGGCGGGCATTATCGGGCAACGATGGAGCGACCTGGCTGAGATACTCTAGGACGCGACTCCTTGCCCAGTAAAGGTCGGTTTTATCGTCAAAAATAACATAAACATAGGAATCGCCGAAGAAAGAATAGCCGCGGACGGTGACCGCGCCGGGGACGGAGAGCATAGCCGTTGTCAGGGGATAGGTGACCTGATCCTCAACCACCTGGGGAGCCTGTCCCGGATAGGTCGTCTTGATTATCACCTGGACATCCGAAAGATCGGGGATGGCGTCGACCGGAGTATTTTTCAGTGAATATAACCCAAGCCCTGTCAGGATGAAGGTGGCCAGGAGTATGAAAAAACGATTTTTCACCGACCAGCGTATAATAGCTTCTATCATGGAATTTTCCTTAATCAATTATGGCCGCTTTGGTCTCAATCGCCAAGATTCATGTCATCAAGACTCATATCGTCGATACTCATATCATCAAGGCTTTTATTTTCCTCCGAACCGGGGATGTGGATGTTGGTGATCTGGTACTGATCCCGGCCGAGCCTGGATATTTCAACGTGGAGCTCCTCACCTTCGGCAAGCCGCTGCATGTCCACAGAATCGGCGACCTTGAAATCCATGGTCATCTCAGGCCAGTCCCATACCTTGATGGCCTTGTGGGTGGCCTTGACCATACGCTGATCACCCATCAGTTTGTTGATGGTCGCAGCAACCCAGACACTGTCCGGCACCGAAACCTCACCGTGGTTCATTCGCTTGAAGTCGGAGGTTTTGCTCGATTCCGAATCGAGCAGGAATTGCGCCGAGGTTACGACCATGTCGCTTTCGGTCAATCCCGAAAGAATTTCCGCCGACTGTTCATCGATTCTGCCTACTTTGACATTGACCGACTTGAACCGGCCCTCCCCCAGCGCGAGTACAACACGGCTGGTTCGACCTGAACGGATCACCGCTTCTTTTGATACCAGCAGGGTTTTCCCGGAACTTGGTGAAGAGATGACAACCTGAGCGAACATACCCGGCTTGAGCAGGTTGTCCCCGTTATCAAAACGTAAACGGACCCGTACCGTTCTTGTCTTGGGGTCGAGCGACGGATAGACGTAGTCCACAGCACCCCGCCATTCTCTGCCGGGCAAATAGTCAAGAGTCATGGTTACCGGCAGCCCGATTTGCACCAGAGATGCCTGCCTTTCAAAAACCTCGGCCTCCACCCAGACCTGGGAGAGGGTTCCGATGGACATGATGGTAGACCCTGGATTCACATAATAGCCCTGGCGTATATTCAGGTAATCGACAACCCCGCTTCTGGGAGCGTAGAACGTCACCGACTGCTTGACTCTTCCATCCTTTTTTATTTCAGCTATCAGCGATTCGGGCACCCGGAGGGCGAACAGGCGGTTTTCGGCAGCCTCGACCAGCCGTGAATTTTTTCTGTCAAGGGCGAGAACAAGCTCTTGCTGGGCATTGACGAGTTCCGGAGAATAAATTTCGTAAAGCGGTTCTCCTTTTTTTACAGGATCGCCGGATGCCTTGATGTACAGCCGATCGATCCATCCCGCTACTCTTGGATGGATATGTACCAGCTGGTCTTCATCGTATTTGACATAACCGACCGTCTGGATAGTTGACTGCATCGATTTCAGCTCGACGGCGGCGGTACGGACGCCGAGGTTATTGACAACATCCGGAGAAATTTTGACGGTGCCCGGCCCGCTGTCTGATTCGCCACCCTCCTCTTCATATACCGGGACGAGATCCATCCCCATGGGTGATTTCCCCGGTTTGTCACGCCGGTAATTCGGGTCCATGGGAGCGACCCAGTATAACGGCTCCTTCTTGTCTGGTTTTGCTGCATCAGCTTCCTCGACACCAGTGCTAGGTGCAATGGTGGATAATAGCAGTGGATATGCTTTCCAGGTAGCTAACGAGCCGGCGACAAGACCGACGATAAGGCCAGCGACCACAGCTCCGATCTTTTTCATTTCCTGTCTCCAGTTATTTCGTTGATGGCGACTATATCATTGGGGACCTGCATAACGTAGTAATTCAGTTGAGTTATTGTCTTTTGTTTTTCTATGGATATTGCCAGGTAATCGATCCTGGCGTTTAACTCGGCAATGCGCGCTCGAACCACCTCGGCAAAATCACCGTCATCGTTGGTGTAGGCGGTCAAGGAAGCCTCCGCCTGCTCGTGCATCTGCGGCAATAACGTTTGTTGATAGAGGTCTTCACGCTGGTTCAGGCGGCGCAGCTGGAGTCTGTATTTTTCAAAATCGGCAACCATCCTTCGCAGCAGCTGCCACTTCTGCGTCGCTGTCGACAAGGCTTTAGACCTGGCCGACGCCATCTGTTTGTCCTGGCGATTTTTAGTAAAAATAGGCAGATCAAAAGATACTCCGACAGAGAGAAAATCCGCCCTGTCGCTGCCGTCCGGCGTATCGGCCCGATACCCGTAACTGGCCGACAGTCCCCATTCCGGCTTATATTTCTGTTTCGCCAGCTCAACGGCCAGGTCATTGGCTTTTATCTTCTGATCCAGGTCGGAAACAGCCGGATGGTGCAAAAGATACTGATAGAGTTGCTGCGGATCGATCTCGCCCGGCGCGGTAAAAAGGTCTTTGTCGAGCATCTTTATATCGGGAAACATGCTGTCCAGTGCAATGTCGTTTCCTGTGCCAGCCTGAGGGTCCAGCTGTTCTGAGGGCTTGTATTCCCGGCGGAAATTTTCATTTATCCAACCGCCAAGATTTTCAAGAGCCATTTCTTTTTGCTGCTTGAGTTTTGTCAGCCGGTCGTCGAGCCTGGTAAGTTCAAGCTGGGCCCTGACAATATCCTGCTGTCTGGTTCTGCCAAGTGCTGCGGAGTAACTGGCCTCGGCGACATCTGCCAACTGTTCGAACAGCGGTCTGTCCTTTTCTATCAGAAAGATCGATTCCTGGGCCTTATAGGCTTCGAGCCAAAAATCGCTTACCATAACGGCAACCCTGGCTTCTCGATCCTTCCGCTGCAGGGGGAACTGCGTACTGAACATTTGCAACTGCTGCCGCGTGAGGTCAAGGGTGTCCCCCCGGGGAATCATCTGGGTGACGCCGATTTTCAGCTGGGTCATCGGCTCCTGATCCAGATTGAAAGTGTCGGTGGGCAAATTTGCCGCCCCCAGAGAAACTTTCGGGTCCGGCAGGGTCCCCGAGGCAACACTCATTGCTTCCATCGAGTCCTGGGCATGTTTGTTGCCGACCAGCCAGGGGTCGTTTGCCAGCGCAGAATCGACGGCCGACTGCAACCCCAGGGATGAAGCGGCGATAACCGAACCGGCTGACAGCAAGGTACAGCACACAGCACAACAAACCGTTTTGACGATTTTGATTTTTTGCCGACTGATCTTGTTTTTCACGGCGGATCCTCCTGAAAAATTTGCGTTCCCGGGAAATATTCCCCCTCATTGCTTCACTCCTGGGGACATACCGATAACATAGTATATCTCAATCGGTCGGAAAATTTCTGCCGGGCCTGAATTTCAGGTGATTACTACAACGGCTATTGATTATCCCCGTTGAAATCAAGTGTCGACACCCCGGTTGCAGTTTGGTATGCCGGATGGGCCGCAATTACCCTGATTGGGATCTGTTTTGTCTAGCAGGGTAGTCTTCACCTGAAACCCCACAGGATGTTCTTTTGCATCAGGGACAAGGGCACCCGGCCTAAGACTGGCATCCCTGTTGCCTGAAAAAACTTCAGACACCATCAACCAACAGAGTTTTTTCACATTGGCATATGTGAATACCAGAATTTTACGGTATGCTCTCCGCCCGCTTCCTTAAACAGGCAGATAATTCCCCACTTCCCCGGCTCGTCAATGGTAAAGTTCGCCGCAAAAATACCACTGCCGTAATCCTTGAGATTGGCAAGCTGCTCTTTTCCCGATGGCGAAACAAGCTTCACCTTTCCCACGGCTTTTAAGATTTTTTCTCCATTGCGCATAAATGACATCATAACGTGGTGGGTCCTGCCCTCGGGATCCTTCATATTCATACTTGCCAGATCCATGACCTGAAACTGGGCGTGCAAATCATCCACCATTGTTTTATGGACAAAGCTATTGCCCTTATGGTCCATTGTGTGTCCGTGACCTGAGTCCGACATGGCAAAGGAATTGGTATAAACGAAAATAGTGAGCAGAGTGAGTAACAGGCTTATTCTTTTCATTGTTCTCTCCTGAAAAAAAAATCGAGGTTAATAATTGGGGCGGAAAAGACACCACTTCGTCCCGGTGATTGTCCTCGTACAAGCAATAGAGGTGCCAGCAGGGAAAAAAATAAAATGATATCCCGGTACCCCTCATAACAAGTGACAAAATAAAATCTTCCCGCGTGTGGTGTAGTCGTGCATTGCGACCAACTGCCTAATAACCAGACACCAGAACGGAGACAACTGTCTCGTTTCTGTACAACCTAAAGTGCTGGGAAATTTCTTCCAAGGCTCCAGCGGGTACCTGTATGTTACGATAAGTTCAAACCGGTCAGCTGTTATCCTTGTTTGGTTTAGTTTTTGCTGGATTGAGTTACAGTTAAGGTTAGCCGCACTCTCAATCCACCAGGCCAGAGCAGATTTTTGGTCTGCAGGCTACAGAAATATCGACGCAAGGGAATCGACTGCACAATGATTAAATATTTACGGACTCTGCGCCCCACCAGCTTGAAGCAAAAAACCGCTGTGTTCATTCTGCTGCCAACTTTTCTCATCATGGCAGGTATCGGCACGCTCAGCCTCAACCTCATGGGAAAGGTATTGCTTGAACAGTGGCAGCAAACTGCGATTGCAAAATTACACCAGTCCGCCCACTATGTTGACATGCGGCTTATGCGGCCAAAGGAGGTATTGCAGTTTCTGCAGCAAAAAGAGCAGGACAACCTGCGATGGAACGAGATTCAGGTGCTGCTTGACCAGCTTGAAAACCTCGATGGGGTAGTAAGCGTCAACCATGAATGGACAACCGGACCGGCGCCAGACGCGCAGCCGACGAAAGCAACGGAGATGATGCATCGTTTTACCAAACATCGCCTGACCCGGATAACCCTGTCGTTGCCGCAGTATAATCCCCAGGCAAACAGCAAGACCGTCTCGATGTTTGCCTGGTTTGAAGATCAAGACGGCCACGATACCGGATACATCGAGGTTATTCTCTCTTTTCTTGACCTGATCGACCAGATAGTCAAATCCCCCTGGTGGAAGAGCAACAAAGCGTTTATCGTCGACGGGCAAAGAAACATCCTCGCCAGTACACCCCTGGTTGAAGACGCTGAACAAAGCTCAGGAAGAGTGGTTTTCGGCAAGGAAGACAGGTTCGAGGCGAAGACCTGGGAGGCGATGGTGCGCAACAGTTCCGGTACCGTATTCAGCCCGGGGATGGTCCCCGAAAAAATCAGCGGTTTTTACAGGCTTGCAGAAGCTCCCTGGACGCTTGTCATTACCGCGCCCGGTGAACAGGTGCTTCGCCCCATTCTCAACTTCAGGCTGTACTATTTCATCATTGGCGGGGTAGGAATTCTCGTGGCGTTGTCATATATCCATTTTGTAACGGAGCAAACAACCCGCGCCATTAACCGGTTGTCCAGTGCCGCCGACGATCTTGCACGGGGAAAATTTTCCGAACCGCTGATGGTAGACAGCCGCGATGAAGTGGGAGACCTGACCACCAGCTTCAATCTTATGACCAGACAGCTCAAGGAGCGGTTGCAGCTGCAGCAGGCCATGGATATAGCCCGTGAGGTCCAGCAGAACCTTCTGCCCCGGCACGGATTTTCCGCTGACGGGCTTGAAGTGGCCGGTACTACACTGTACTGCGATGCCACCGGAGGCGACTATATCGATCTTCTGGACCCGTCGGTTGAGAACAAGAGCATAACCGTAGTTGTCGGCGACGTCGTCGGTCACGGCATTGGTGCCGCCCTGTTGATGGCAACCGTCCGGGCACTGCTCAGGGGAAGGGCAAGCCGACCGGGCTCCCTTGCCGAGGTGATCAATGATGTCAACAGATTGCTCTGTAAAGATACCTCCCGCTCTGGAAATTTCGTAACGCTATTCTGCCTCGAAATCGACCAACGCAACAAACTGATCAGATGGGTACGCTGCGGTCACGATTGCGCGCTACACTATTGGCCAGCGGAACATGTGTTTAAAGAACTCAGGGGAGAAGGGCTCGCCCTCGGGGTTGACGCTACGTTTTCATACGAGAGCAATTCCATACGCTTTACCGACGACCGACAACTGATACTTTTAGGCAGTGACGGTGTCTGGGAAGCAGAAAATAAACAGGGGGAAATGTTTGGCAAACAAAGAGTTAAATCAATTATCAGCAAGTGTCATGAGCTGCCGGCTGAAAAAATAATCGATAAAATCACAGAGGAGATAATTCTTTTCCAGGACGGGGCTCCGCAAAACGACGATATTACCCTTGTTGTGATAAAGACCTGGTAAATAACGACAGCACCAGTAGGAGCGACACAGCACCCTGTCACATCGCACTGCAACCATGACGTGCTCCCGGTGCCGGTGAGGCTTGAGATCCTGCTGCATCCGGTTGTCACGCCCCCTTGTAACAGCCGTGTTAAACGGATATGATTATAAGAGATCGTGATGTTGTTTGGTCAGGCGTTGTACCAAACCTTCTCCTTTTAACATGCCGTATCCGGATTACGGCAGACAAACACGGAGTTGAATTCATGAGTGGCTTTTACAAGACGGTTTTAATCGCATTTTTAGTCCTTATTGCATCAATCCTGCATTTGCGGACCAGCTCGGCGGAGTACTACCTGCATGTCCTGCACCAGGAAATTTTCTTTATACCAATCATCTTTTCAAGCTTCTGGTTCGGGTTACGATTTGGCCTGGTTGTCGCCGTCATAGTCTGTTTTCTATACACTCCCCTCATGATAGTTCACGGCGGCCCGCCTATCGAGAATATAGTTTCTCAGGTCTCTTTACAGCTGATCATGTACCTGCTGGTGGCGGGGCTTATCGGCTGGCTCAGTGACCGGCAACGTCTTCAGCAAAAACAGCTGCTGCAGCGGGAAAAAGAAGCATCCCTGGCCAAGGCCGCATCATCAATCAGCTTTGAGATTAAAGAAATAATTGAAAAAATTGAAGAGATCTATTCGGAAGAAACGGACATCCGGGATACCGGCAGCACCGATAATTTCCAACAGGAAATCAGCAGGCTCAAGCATCTGGCAGTGATCCTGGCCCAGTACAAACCTACGGAAAAACAGGAGGCCCTCTCCAGGGACCTGAACCATCTGCTTGAAAGCGTCTGCAAAAAATACAGGCCGGCCGCCAAGAAAGCTGGAGTGGAACTGCTGCTCGACCTGGATCCGGCCGGTTGTCCCACAATGCTTGCCAGTGAATCCCTGGAGCATACCATAGACTCACTGATAGACAATGCTCTTGATGTCTCCAAGCATGGCGGGAAAATAGTGCTCCGTTCAAAACGGGGAGGAAAAAACTGTACCTTGACGGTTTCCGATGAAGGTCCGGGAGTCGCAGAAGATAATCTTGCCAAACTGTTTTCGCCGTTTTTTACAACCAAAGATGAAGGCAGCGGCCTGAGCCTTTCAGCCGGAAAAAAAGTCCTCAGGGAAAAAGGTGGCGATCTCAGGTATGAACCAAACCCCGGCGGCGGCGCACAGTTCAGCATAGTTGTCCCGCGGGAAAACATCCAGGACAATATCGATGAATTTGCCAAAGCCAAGGGTTTTACGTCACAGCCCAGGTGAGCGAGCGCAGGCTTTGCGGTGATTTGCCCATAACGTTTCGCGACCGTGTGATCCAGGACATCCGGCCCTTGCTATTATTTGCTCCAGGTAAACTAGAGTTCTGCTACGTTTATGTTCCCGGCTACTCTTCTCATTATCAATGACCGCGCTTCTCATAGAATCGACTCATTTCTTGACCGGCCGTAACCTCTTCACGGCCCGGTTCTTTTCCATAAGTTCCAGCTAAAATCGACAGCTCGACAACTGATCTGTTTCGCGAATGACGCAACTTTCGGCAGCTCTGCCGCAGAGCATATCTTTTTTAACATATATTTCAATTTGCATCTTGACTGAAATTTCAGTTTGTGTTTCAATATAAACACAAGAAGAAATCAGACACACACCTCAACAGGAAAGGCAAGCTATGTACTCGGAGAATGGTGAAACCTTGGAACAGTTCAAATCGCACTCCCTCATGAGCCACGTTTACGAAATACTTAGCGAAAAACTGCACCGCGGAGAACTCCTGCCGGGCTCAGTAATAGATCAGAAGAAGATCTGCAAGGAACTCGGCATCAGCCGCACTCCTCTCAACAATGCCCTTATCAGATTGGATGCGGAAGGTATCGTCACCATTCATCCCCGCAGCAGGGTTACTGTAAACATCCTTGAAGAAGAGGATATTCAATACCTCTACGGAATAATAGGAACTATTGAAAGCACCCTTATCGTCAACGGGTTTGACAACTATACAGCTGAAGTCCTGGGCCAGATGAGTGAGCTGAACGGGCGGATGAACGGCTATGTCCAGGAAGGGGATTTACGCTCTTACTCGCTGCTTCACTACGAGTTCCATCAGTTTTTTATAACGATGGCACCCAATGTGTTCGCAGAAAGAATCCTGCGCCCGATCAAGAACAGACTCTGGGACTTTCCGGCAAAGTCCTTTCCCCGGCAATGGTACCTGGATGCATGCTCCGAGCATGACAAAATTATCGAGGCTATCCGCAACAAAGATCTCAACGAAGCGGTTTCCTGCATGAAAGATGTTCACTGGGATTTTGAATACAACAAGAAGTACCTTCGAACGGTCTATTTTTCTCAAAACAACAGACCGTAACCTCAAAAAACAAGGAGATAACGATGAAAAAGTCCAATTTTCTGCTGTCGGTATTGCTTGTGGCTGCCATGGCCCTGCCCAGCCTCTCTTGTGGTGCTGAGTTCACGATTAAACTTCAGAGTTATTACCCCGCCGGCATGATGGATGCGGAAAAACAGTTCGCCGACACAGTAGCCAAAGAGAGCGGCGGGAGAATCAAGATCATGCCCTACTCAGGTGGAGAGTTGGTCCCCTCCAGCCAGATATTAAGTGCCGTCAGGACAGGCACTATCGGTATGGGCAGAGGCATGGGCCATCATTTCACGGAAACTCCCATTGGTTCGATTGAATCCGGGATGCCTCTTGCGTGGACTTCCCCTGAAGAAGCACAGTCCATTTTCTTTGACTACGGGTTGAAAAACATTATCGAGCAGGAATATGCACAGCATGGTGTCAAGTACCTTGGACCCGTCTGGGCCGCCCCTTATCATTTTCTGAGCAAAAGGCCCATCCGGAGTATAGAGGACATGCAAAAGATGAAAATCCGTGCGGTGGGAGCCTCTGCCAAAATGCTCAACAAAATCGGGGTAAAAACTGTTTCCATGCCGCCTGAAGACATCTACCTGGCCCTCACCACCGGTCAGATAGACGGTGTTCTTTACGGTTCCGCTTTTGAATACAAAACAACAAAATATTACGAAGGTGCCCGTTTTTTCAATACCTCCCCGGTCCTGGATCCGATCGTTGACAATCTTGTCATCAACCTGGATCTCTGGAACTCCATCCCCGCAGATTTGCAGCAAGTACTGCAGCAGGCGGCAGATGCTTTTCGCGCAGGTTACTATAACTGGATAACGGATAAGGACCAGGCAACCATCAACGAACTGTTCAAGAATACGAACTCGTCTTTTTCCCCGGAAGACATGAAAAAAATGACGAAAGCGGCCCTTTCGGTATGGGATGAGGAAGGCGCGAAGTCAGAAGCCAACAAAAAGGCGGTCGAATTAATCAAAAAAGCAGCGAAAGAGGCCGGACGGTTATGAAAGCGTTGAGAGAAAAATTACAATTCCTTGTAATTTTCATCACCAGGGCTAACCGAATAATCGCCTACACCATTTCCGCTGTTTTAATTCTCTTTGGCGCCATCATGCTCTACGAAGCCATAGCCAGGCATTTTTTCAACAGCCCCACCACCTGGGCCTTTGAATTCAGCAAAATGTCATTTGGTTTCTATATGATCTGGGCAGGAGCATACGCCATGCTCTGCGGTGAACATGTCAGCATGGACATCTTCTACAGCAAATGGTCGCCACGGGCAAAAGCGATAATGGATTCAGTTACCTTCGTGTTCTTCATGGTATTCATCTCTCTGCTGCTCTATCTCGTAACAGAGGATGCAATAAATTCCATTTCCTTTAAGGAAGTCTCCAACTCGACCCTGGCTCAGCCCCTTTATCACTGGCGGGCCAGTCTCGCGGTTGGGATTTTTCTCCTTCTTCTCCAAGGTATAGCCGAGTTCATAAAAAACCTTTGGTTTGCCGTTTATAATGAGGCACTGTGATGGCTGGAAAAGTTAGCAACAACTCGCTAAAGATACTGGTTGTTTTATATTCTTTATATATCTGCATAGTTGGAGGGCTCTATTTTGCAGGAATGTTTGACGCCGGCAATACCGTTGAGGTGTCGATCTTCATGTTCGCCAGCATGCTGATTTTAATGAGCACAGGCCTGCCCATAGCCTTCTGTCTCGCCACCGTGGCCATAATAACCGCATGGATCTTTGAGCCGAATCTGGTCAACATGCTGCTGTTCCAGTTCAAAGACTTCACCCTGGAGTCGGGAAAAACTCTGATTTGCATACCGCTGTTCATCTTCATGGGTTTTATCCTGCACAGCTCAGGTATCGCCAAAGACCTCTTTGATGCGGTCTACTTATGGGCCGGCGGCCTGCGCGGGGGCCTCGGTATGGGGACCGTTCTTATTTGTGCCATCATGGCGGCGATGATCGGTGTCAGCAGCGCTGCCACCCTGTCCATGGGCATCATTGCGGTACCAGCCATGCTGTCGAGAAACTACGACAAGCAAATTGCCACCGGCATCGTCCAGGCGGGAGGAGCACTGGGATTTCTGATCCCCCCTTCCATTATGATGATAATGTATGCCTTTGTAGCCCAGGAATCGGTCGGTCGGCTTTTTGCCGCCGGCCTTGTCCCTGGCATTATGCTCGCTACCATGTACGTTATCTATATCGGGATACGCGCATATTTACACCCCGATGTCGCCCCCGCCCTCCCCGCTGAAGACCGGGGAACTTTCAAGGACAAGGTGGTGGCGCTGAAATACCTGGTCTTGCCCTCCTGTATCATTCTGGGAGTTTTGGGCTGTATATTCACGGGTGTCACCTCGCCGACCGAAGCCGCCGCGCTCGGGGCCGCCGGGGCGATGATCTGCGCAGCCATTCGCCGCAATCTCACGTTCAAGTGTTTCAAGGAAAGCCTGATGCGGACCCTGAGCCTCTCCGGGTTCAACGCCTACATCATTCTGGGAGCTATTGTTTTCAGTGCAGTCTACAGCGGGCTTGGCGCCTCAAGCATGATCAGGGAAGCGTTGACCGGCATGAATGTCAGCCCCTGGGTGGTTGTGGTGATGATGCAGCTCAGTTTTTTTCTTCTGGGCATGTTCCTCGATGACATTGCGATTCTTTTTCTCTGCATGCCGATCTATGTTCCCATCATTAAAGCGTTAGGACTGGACCCGGTCTGGTTCGCAGTACTCTATGTAATGAACATGCAGATGGCATATATTACACCGCCTTACGGATTGAACCTGTTTTACATGAAAGCGGTTGCGCCAAAAGAGATTACGCTCAACGATATTTATCGCTCCATCGTCCCGTTTCTGTTTTTGCAAGCCGTGGGTCTCATCCTGCTGCTGGTATTTCCGCAAATAGCGCTTTGGCTCCCGAGCCTGATTTTTGACTATCTGCAGATGTTGATCTACCCCGACCTGCTTTTCAGCAAGTTGGACGTGATTATCCAATACCCCGGCCTTTACAAGGTGTTGATCAGCAATCCCCAGATGCTTTTCGACGCAGGCAATATGACCAATATTCTAAATAATAGTGCTGTCGCAGATGTTCTTTTCAACAATCATGATTTCAGCAGCTTTCTGTTGAACAGTTCTGATTTTGTCAAGATGCTCGTCAAGGAAGATTGGCTGGTACAGCTTCCGCAGATGAATGAATTCCTGCAACACCATCAGCAGTTTCTGCAAGACCATCAACAAATAAAGCTGTTAATGCAGTAAGGAGTTATAATGTCAGATAAAATTATTACCTACCAACCCGTCGACTCCCTGCGGTCCCCACGCTTTAGCGGAGTCAGAACGTTCATGCGGCTTCCCCACGGAGACGGGCTCGAGGATGCTGATGTCGCCGTGTTCGGGGTCCCTTTTGACACCGGTGTATCGTTTCGCCCCGGCGCCAGGTTCGGGCCTGCGGCTATTCGTGATGAATCGATCATTCTCAAGCCGTACTGCCCCATAACCGATGTCAATATAGTTGAGAATATATCCGTTCTCGACTACGGAGACATCGACACTGTCCCGGGGTATATCGATGACAGTTTTACCGCAATTGAAGAAAAGATGGTGGAGATATGTGGGTCAGGAGTTATTCCCGTCTGCATGGGCGGCGATCACTCCATCAGCCTGCCTCTGCTGCGCGGGCTCACCAAGGTGCTGAAAGAGCCGGTGGCACTGCTCCATTTCGACGCCCATAGCGACACTATCCCCGGATATTTCGGTCGTGACTACAACCATGGCACGCCGTTTTACTGGGCGCTTGAAGAAGGACTGATAAAACCTGAACACTCAATCCAAGTTGGCATCCGCGGCCCACTCTACAGCAGGGATGCGCTCGATTATCCCAAAAGGAGGGGAATGGAGATAATCACCGGGCCACAACTGCATGAGATGGGTGTAGCCGCTGCGGTAGAGGGCATCAGAGAGCGTATCGCCGGACAACCTGTGTACGTAAGCTTTGATGTCGATTTCCTCGATGCTGTTTATGCCCCGGGAACCGGAACGCCGGAGATCGGCGGATTCACCTCCCATCAGGCGCTGCAGCTGCTGGCCGGTTCCTGCGCCAATATGAACCTCAAAGGCATGGACTTGGTGGAAGTTATGCCGGCCCAGGATAATGCGGGCGTTACGGCACTTGCCGGAGCGTCGTTGATTCATCTTTTTCTCGCCCAGGTTGCAAAGAATCTGCAAGATCAGTAACCGCAACTCCACGGCGGCACTGTTGCTCTTTCAGCCGCGAACAGGGTGGCTGTCCCGAAATCAGGGACAGCCACCCTGTTTGCACACCTGCTCAATAAATCCCTCTGCACTCCCCTCCCCGACCTTACCTTGGCCAGCAGATAACGCTTTTACAATCCGTGCACCGCATAACATAGAGATGGCAGGGATAGATTTCATCTGGCCCCGGCCCGGATCAGCACTCCTGTGATGCGCCTGGGAAGTTGCAAAAAACGCGAAACTGTGTTGCAATCCAGTTGAACGGGTTTGTCATCCTGATTACGCAAAATAAAATTATGGCGGAGCCAAAATGTGTGATTTCAGCTATCTGTTGCATAACGATCCCGAAAGATTCTCTTTAAAACCTGACCATCCCACGATGAAAGCCGTGATAACAACCGGCACCGGAGGATACGACAAGCTCGACTACCGTGATGTTCCGGTTCCGGTCCCCGGGCCGGGAGAAGTACTGCTCAGGGTTCTTGGAGCCGGCGTCAACAACACCGAGATCAATACCCGGCTGGGCTGGTATTCAGCATCGGTAAAGAGCGGCACAGGACAGTTTTCAGCCGACAATCCCAGGTTTACAACTGAGGACGGCGGCTGGAATGCCCCCCCCCTTTTCCCCTTATCCAGGGAACCGACTGCTGCGGGGAAATAGTTGCACATGCAGGTGATGTTACCGGAGCACAAATCGGCAGCCGGGTACTGGTTCGTCCCTGTATGAGGCTCAACGGCTTCAACTCGCTCGAACATATCTGGATGGCGTCAGACTTTGACGGTGCTTTTGCCCAATATGTGAGGGTGCCGGCGAGTGAGATTTTTGCGGTGGACTGCAACTGGACCGATATCGAACTGGCGACCATTCCCTGCGCATACGGAACAGCGGAAAATCTGGTGCAGCACGCAAAAATCAGCGACTCCGACCGAGTGTTGGTGACAGGTGCATCTGGCGGAGTGGGCTCCGCAGTTGTCCAGCTGGTAAAACGGTGTGGCGCCGGAGTTACAGCAGTTGCCGGCCAGGCGAAGATGGCAGCGATCCGAGCATTGGGAGCAGACAAAACCATTGTCCGCGGAACGAACCTTGTTGATGCGCTCGGCCAGTCGAGCATCGATGTCGTCATCGACAACGTTGGCGGCGAAAACTTTGCGCAATTGTTAAAACTTCTTGTCCGAGGCGGACGGTATGTATCCTCCGGCGCGATCGCGGGTCCGATGGTTTTTATGGACCTGCGCGACCTCTACCTGAAGGATCTGAGTTTAACCGGATGTACCGCATGGAATGAAACTGTGTTTCCAAATCTCATCGGCTACATAGAAAGAGATGAAATCAGACCGCTGGTGGCTAATACCTACCACCTCAAGGATATATCGGTTGCCCATCAGAATTTCATTAAAAAAAAACATGTCGGAAATTTTGTCCTCATCCCCCCGGCCCCGGATTAATAGCACAATATCCCAGCCCGACAACTACCACACCGGAATGATACCCCCGTGCCTACAACTCTCTGGTTAACCGATGAAAAAACAGATGATTCGATTCACCAACGTATCTGCCGTCAGGGAGGCGACCGCAAATGGGGTAAGAGCTGTTTATTTATATAGCCCCGGTCATGCTTTTCCATTACCTTTACATCCAGGTTGATTTCTGTGGCCGACATCGATACACAAAACGTTACGCTATAACAGGTTTAAATATTGTTAAACTTCTGACCGACTACCCCAGCGGCAGGTTCCAACCGACGATGAAAAAAAACATACCAAATAGATTAAGAAACCCCCATTCACCCCCTGATAAGCCCCGGGAAGAAGTTGTCACTCCCCCCTGTCCCTACTTCAGAGATTGCGGCGGGTGCCAGTTACAGGATCGAACGTACCGGGAATCATTACGAGTCAAAGAGGCCAGGCTGACAGCCCTGTTAGGCAGATTTGGCAAAATAGAACCGATAATTTCGATGAAAACCCCCTGGAGCTACCGCAACAAATGCCATTCAACCTTCGCTTACGACAGACGATTCGGCATAAGAAACGGCCTTTATGCGGAATACAGCCACAGAGTGATCCCCATCGACCGTTGCCTTATTCAGGATGAAAGGGCGGATAATATTATCGCAACCATCGCGTCGATGATGAAATCGTTCAAGATGACCGCCTATAATGAACAGACAGGACAGGGGTTTCTTCGCCATGTCCTTATAAAGATAGGCTTTGCAAGCAATGAAATTATGGTTGTCCTGGTGGTGACTTCTAACATTTTCCCTGGAAAAAACCACTTCGTTAAGGCCCTGAGGAAAAAGCATCCGGAAATAAAGACGATCATCCAGAACATCAATGGTGAAGATACGACGATGGTGCTCGGCAAAAGGGAGATCGTTTTATTCGGCAAAGGCTGGATCGAGGATACCCTCTGCAACATGAAATTTCAAATTTCGGCAAAATCCTTCTTTCAGATCAATCCGGTGCAGACAGAAAAGCTCTACGAAAAAGCGATGGAGATGGCGAGATTGACTGGACGGGAGATCGTGCTCGACGCCTATTCCGGCATTGGAACCATTGGCCTGGTGGCGAGCGGCAGGGCCAAAACTGTCATCGGCGTCGAACTCAACGGGGACGCCGTCAGAAACGCCCAGAGAAGCGCCAGACTCAACAACGTGACCAACGCCACCTTCCATAAGGGTGATGCGGGAAAGTTCATGGAATCCATGGCAAAAAACGGACAAAAGTTGGATGTGGTCTTCATGGATCCGCCCAGAAGCGGATCGACTCAAACCTTTATCCACTCCATTGGAAAGATAAAACCCAGGCGGGTGGTCTACATATCCTGCGGCCCCGAGAGTCTGGCGAGAGATCTGGACTGGCTCAGACAAGAAAACTACGACGTCAAAAAAATCCAGCCGGTGGATATGTTTCCATGGACGGAACATGTGGAGACCTGCGTGGAACTTCGCCGCCGGGACATATAGTGGAGCCTCCTCCCCCTCTTCTGCCGGCGGCACCAGGTTAAAAAACATACATGTGATAAAGTCAGCGTATTCTCCAGATTATAAACAAGAAAAACGAAGCAGATCAACTGGTCCGGAAAGCTCTATTAACAAATACGCAACTCAACGACCTGCTCGTGGCCGGTTTTCCCCCTTTGTAAAAAAATAACGTTTGCCTCTTTTACCGGTTTGTAACGGGCAGGGGCGGAGTATGGCTGAAAGGATGACTCACATTATTTTCAGCTCTATCCGGTTCTCAACGATGTTGCATACTCGATCCTGCCGCAATACAATGGAGCATCGGTTAGACCACATCCCGATAGAAAAAATCAAGGGATCGGTACAGAAGTGTGTCGTCGATCAAGGCTCATCAAGTAAGAACACAGGTTTGTTTTCTTATTCGTCAGTCCAAGTTTTTTGCGAATACGGTGGCGGTGAACGGTCACGGTGTTGACCGACACACAAAGAGTGTTGGCGATCTCCTTGCTGCTCAGACCACGGCGAATCATATCTGCCACTTTACGTTCTACCGGGGTCAAGCGTCTGTACTTGGAAGAGAGGTTTACAGCAAAAGGCGAGGTTATATCCATGAGCAGGCTCCTGGCCATGTCAAGCTGTGTTTTCCCCTGTTGGCTAAGATCTTCCTGGTCAATACGATCCAGGTAAGGCAAGATAAAATCCTGAACATTGGCCAGCATTTTACTCTCTAACTCTGTCAGGACAGACTGCTGTTGCCGTCCAAGGTAGTTAAGCAGGTGGCTGGCCGGGAAACGCCTGTCAAGGTGTTGGGGCGATCGGTCTGCTGAACCGGCCAGCGGTGGTTGCTCTGTAACAGAGGTGACTACGCCTTCTACGTGGGTTTTCTCTCTGGAAAGATACGCAGAATACTGTACGTTTGATTCTTTACCGTTTGGTAAGGAAAAACGAGCCTCGTGCATTACCACAAACCCTTTTTTCTTGAGAAGGTCCAAGAAATAGTCATGATCTTCAGTTCTGCTGTAATGGTTTGGCGGAACATAATTCTGTATACATTCTTCAATGTTATCATATCCAAGAAGTTTGGCAAAAGCGGTATTGCATCCTTCCAGTTTACCGTCGGAGATACGGCGGACATAAGTGCCTTGTGGAGGCTTGCTGGCAAGCAGAAGATTGTGGAGCATATATTTAGAAGTCAACAGTTACCTCCCTGGCTTGTACAAAAATAAAACGAAGCTGCTGGCAGACCTTACGTTACGACCGGTTTGTTTTTCATAAAGCAACACCTGCCACAAGCTTATTCTCCCTGTGTTACTGATACGTCTGCTGCTTCAGGAAAAAATAATCTTACTGCATCTCATTATGCAAAGCAATTCGTTCTATCACCGAAAAACAGAGTCTTAAGTTACAATCCTCCCATTGTACGCTGTATGGCGATAATTGGTCTACAGCAATCCATACGCATTCAACCCAAGCAACATTATCGCGCAACAACATATACACAGAAGGATTACTGTCATCACAACCTGATCCTGCGGACCTCTTTTTTCGCCGGAGGGATACGAGAAAATTTCAATTACACGGAGTAACCATTCTGTAACCATTTTTCCAATCTTGTCATTTTTACGAAAACGGAGAAAATAGAATCACACCGGTGCAGAGGTTCTTGTCTGTACAGCTCGCGATAACAGTTTCAAACAACCTGCAACTTTGGTGTTTTCACCTTTACAAGAACAACACAACAAGGAGGATCTTACGCTGTTTGTCCGCTTTTAAATTTAAGTTCTCTAAATGATACCAGCTGAGAACTGTGATTGTTTTGACTCTTACTGCTTTTTATCCGGGGGTACCGCTGCTGTGCTGGAAACATGGCCTGCCACTTAACTTGCAATCACCGCAAACGAATGGAATATGTGAACGCTTCCATAAAACTGTTCTTCAGGAATTTTACCAAGTTACCTTTCGCAAGAAAATTTACCAAGATCTTGAAGATCTTCAAGTAGACCTGGATGACTGGTTATTACTCTATAATTGGGAGAGGACACACCAGGGAAAGATGTGCTGTGGAAGAACGCCAATAGAAACTCTTGAAGATGGAAAAAAATTGTGGAAGGATAAACAGCTGAACTGAATTTGACCTGACAAAAACCCTGTCAAAATTGGTATTTGTCAGATCAAATCGTGACTACTACACGTTATCCTTCTATCGCAAAATCCTGGACGAGCCGTTGGGAGAACGTCATACCACTTTTAGATATCCTTTTGAAATCAGAAATATTATCCACACAACAAACGCTATTTAGTCGCTCAACAGCGTAATACGCAAGGCAATAAAAAACCGACGCATCTTTTAAAACGATACGTCGGTTTTTAAAGTTGTGTTCCTGGCTATCCAGAAAGCTTCTGAAAGATGGACCATGCCTATTCGGAACTGGAGACCGGCCACAAATCGCTTTCTCATTGAATATGAAGATAGATTCTCAGAATCTCTGCAAAAAGCAGTTACACAGAATTATTTACAGAGTCAATTCTTATTATCAAAAGGCTCTGCTACCAATCTATAACTGAATTATCCAGATACTTTCCTCGCAGTTTATTGGCCAAATCCAATGCCATCTCAGAAGCTTTCATCCCCTGTGCATTTGAATAATTGTTTAAAAACTGGATAGATTCCTCCTTGCTTGATTTTTCATACAGATCTAGTGCTGTTTTTTCAATAGCTCCAGCTAAGGCAAACTCCTCGTCTTCAAACTTTTTCCAAACTGGCTTCACATCTTTTTCTGCAGCTTTATTAAATTGTCTCCGGCTGAGATTCCCTACTTCCTGAAAACGCCACCATGCAGACGCTGGGTCATATTGTTGCGCATAACCAATGGTGTATCCTTTTGGCGTTTCCGTAATACCAGCATACCAAGGTACGTATACACTCGTGGCGGGAGTATCAAAAGCAACCCACATGACGCCTCCGATCTCATTAGGCATCCAGCTTCTCAGGTGTACAACCTGACTGACAACCGTACCTGATCTCGAAATACTGTCGCCCATACCTTTAAAAAATGGGTCACCATACCGGCCAGCCTCAGGAACCTTGGACAAATCGTACTTAGTGCCTTCTAAAGCGTCTCGTAGAACTGCCATAGCATCTCGAACAGTTATTTTCTTGGTTGGCACTACTTCATAGATCAACTCATCTTCAGATTGCTCCTGACCTGATAGTAAAGACGCCATTCTCCAACGGCGAAGATTATTATAGGTGTCAGTTTCATTCCCCCTTTCTACTCGCTGCGTATAAACTTTTGCAAAATCAAACGGAACATTTTCTTTGGGATCAAACCATCCTTTTTCTATCGCATAATCAACCAGATCCTCAGACATCATAAAATTGTCCTTATCATCAAGATCCACTTCATGTATCCCAAAACTGTTTGGACGAAATGAAGCCATATTGTCAGGAACTTTTTTAGCTATCCATTTTCCACCAGGGACCGGTTCAAACCACCACCCCTCGTTGGGATCGGCGATCGCCATTGTTACAGTACCTTCTGCACCATAGATGGATGATGTATTGAAGCCATATTTTGTAATGAGGGCCCCCAGCATCCTGACAGCTTCTCTTGCTGATTTCGCTCTTTCTAGTACTAACAATGACAAGTCATCAGCCTCAAGGAGATGACCATCTAAGGAAAGCTCCTTAAAATTATAGACACCATCCATAGAGACAGCGACTTGATTCTCATTCATGCCAAAAAGCCAAGATTCGTCTTTTCTTGTTCCAGTGTCATAAACACAAGATGCAAATGTATATGCATAAGTAACATCAACTTGGGGTATCTTTTCACCTCGGATCAATGTGAACGTTTCATCCGGATTGTGTTTCTTTCTCGGAACTCTAACTAGGTGAGAGGGTGTCCCGGACCAATCATCATTTGCAGCTAAAATTACAGATCCATCAACGGTAGCATTCTTCCCTATCATCATTGAGGTGCAAGCTTCAGTGAAGATGGAATTGAAAGGAATTACAAGTGTGAAGGTGATCAGGTTTACTAGACTAAACACGTTGATTCGCTTTACAATATTCATTCAAAGGCTCCTTACTGAACATCTTTTGATCGTATATCGTTTAAAGGAAGAACTTAATCCCTTTAAACGCCCCTAACGCTAAAATAACAAGTGAGTCCACCCTCCCAACCATTTATTGTTTATTGTATACAATGCACCACCGCTGCCATTCACTTCAGATGTGTCATTTTCATGATAAGGCGTATACAATATACAAGTCAAGAGGTTCTTTTTATCAAAAAAAACATTAATCTTGCTATAAGCCTTAGTTTCACATCCGATACTGTTCTGAAACATTTATTCTGCATGGCGCCGACCTTGCTCGGCACAAGCTATTCCAGGAGACCCCGAACTTCAACAAGATGGAGAGTGGGATACCGGTGGCAATTCAAACATCATCTTCTTCCACCTTAAAGGTGGTACATTCATCGACCATATAGAGAATGGATTGACAGAATATTCCCCCATGTTTTGAAAACCCGATTTCACATGTCCGGCTACTGGAACACCCCTTCTCTATGTTATTGGGAATTAATTCGCTTAGATGCCGAAGGCCATGTGCGTTGAGCTTTGGCTGTAAAAAGGAGGGTGTTCAAAATTTTGTGTCAGTTAACGAATGTGATGGGTTTTCTTTTACCGTACCATCATTTGGCTGGGCTATAAATGCGGCGGAATACAGTGATGTGGTAGGAATTAATGGACACTTTCCTAAGAGTGAAAATATCAATTTTTAAATGAGGTTATCCATGAGCAAAAGAACCAGACGAAACTATAGCGAGGAATTCAGAGACGAGGCAGTCAAACTCATCACCGAACATCGTAAAGAAAGCAAAGAAAAATCTGACACCAGACGCTGCATACAGATCAGCCTGTCAGATTTGGCTCGTGAAAAAAACATGCTTTCAATTACAAAAAATGGTGAAGTGTTACCCCATTCTTCTTAGAAAAATGTTCATAATTAACTGTGTCGCACAGGGGATCAAAACGCCTATCTCCCCTACATCAAGGACAAGTTCAATTGCAATTCTCTTTCAAAATTAAAAGACAACGAACTGCAAAAAGTGAAACAATATGTTGCCAACAGAAAAAGACAGAAAAGACAATAGTTTTTTCTCGGTTTACTAGCAAATATTAACGCTCAAACACCCCGGAACGGACATTTTTTCTTGTTTTGAAATTATGTCCGTTTTTTTTATCGCTCGCCAGCCAGAACACCCCAAGAATACACAAAAAGTCTCATAAAAGTTTCATTGGATCCCCAGTATAAAAGTTTCTCGGGTTGCCTGCCTCCCTATAATAAAAAAGGATAGAAATTTGATCAAGCTACATGGGGCCTATAAAGCACATCCCCTTTCTTTGGTGGAGACTCGGTTGTACAGGAGTTGCACAAAATCACCAAAAAGAAAAAGCGGTTACAGCTTGAAAGCCGTAACCGCTTGAAATTTCTGGTACACCAGACAGGATTCGAACCTGTGACCCCCTGATTCGTAGTCAGGTACTCTATCCAGCTGAGCTACTGGTGCATCGGAGGTTGCTATATACACCAGATCGCCGACGAACTCAAGCCCGTTTTTTAGCTGTCGGCTCTTTTTCTTTCTTGTGAAAAATGATCTCGTTATCGGCGGGTTTCATTCTCGATCTGGCATTGATTGCAATTTCAACCCCATAACTCTTTTCCATGTCGCTCAACTCGGTTCTTTTTTTATTGAGCAGATACGACGCTACTTCCAGTGGGAAATGACACTCTATCCTCTCAACAGGTTTCCGGCTTGCTCCGGTCTGGATTCGCCGAAGATAGAAAAGTGAGAGAGTTTCCACCGAACGGACTGTTCCTCTTCCTTTACAATGTTCACATCGCTGATAATTTCCGGCCTCGATGGGAGCACCGAGTTTCTGCCTCGAGATCTGCATCAGGCCAAACTTTGATATTCTGCTGAAATCGACCTTGGCCTTATCTTTTTTCATCGCCATCTTGACCTGTTTCTCAACGGCGAGAATATTCTTGCGGCTTCTCATGTCGATAAAATCAACCACGACAAGACCGCCGAGATCCCGCAGCCGCAGTTGGCGGGCCAACTCGGTAGCTGCTTCCAGATTTGCCTGAAAAATCGATTCCTCGAAGTTTTTCCCCTTTGAGGTCGAACCTGAGTTCACATCGATTGCAACCAACGCCTCCGTGGGGTCAATCACGATCGATCCGCCGGACGGCAGATTAACCTGCGGCTGGTAGATCGATTCGATCTGATCTTCTACACTGTACTGGTTGAATATCGGCCTGGCCCCTTTATAAAGCCTCACCTTGACATCCTGCTGGGACTTCGGCAGCATCTCAATAAACGATTTGACCTGCTCAAACGCCGTTACATCGTCCACCAGGATTTCCTCTATGGACGGATCAAAATGCTCTCTTAAAAAACGAAGGACACTGTCCTGATCTTTGTATACAAGCCCAACTCCGTCAAGCGTCTGTCCGCTGTTTTTAATATCTTTCCACAGTTTCAGCAGAAATTTAACGTCCTTCTCAAGGGCCGTCTGGGTTATATCCACGCTGGCGGTTCTTACGATCCACCCGATCCCTTCCGGAATATCCATGGACTTCATCGTTTCGCGGAGCTGAACCCTTCTCTTTTCACCGGATATTTTCCGCGAAATTCCGGCGGAATCGGATCCCGGCATAAGGACCACGCATCGTCCCGGAATGGAGAGGTAGGTGGTCATGTTGGCCCCCTTTTTCCCCACCTCTTCCTTGACGACCTGGGCAAGTATCTCCTGCCCCTTTTCCATCACGTCGGTAATGGAGAGCTTTTTCCACTGATGAGTATCGACAAGATGCCGCAGTTCCTTGCTCAGGTCCTGCCTGTAGTATTCCGGATGTATCTCGTTAAACGGGAGAAACCCGTTCTTTTCTGCACCGTAATCGACAAATGCAGCTTGCAGACTGGGCTCAAGAGCAACTATCCGGGCCTTGTAGATATTGTTTTTGCGCTGGGTACTTGATGCGGTGGAGATATGAATCGATTCGAGTTTACCGTCCTCAAGAAGTGCAAGACGGCACTCCTCGGGCTCCTCGGCATTGATGAGGAGTTTGCACAGTTTTGATGTTTCGGCTTCTTCCTGTGTCTTGTCCGGCCTTGAATCAACCTCGGCCTCGGCAGACACCGTCTGTTCGCGCTGTTTGCTTACGGCTTCTTTTTTAGCCGCAGCCTCTTTTTCTGCAGGCGCATCTTCTTTGGCACCAGCATCCGGCGTCACCTCGCCACTCTTTTCGGCTTTTCCCGCTTTGACCGCAGTTTCCTGCGCTGCAACCTCCTGTTGTTCAGGAACAGCCGAGACCGCCTCTTTCTGTTGCTTGTCCGCCGTCCGGCCTTTTTTTCCCTGGGTAGTTTCGGCGCCGCCACCCTTTTTGCGCGGCCTTGCCCTTTTGGGCTTTGGTTTTTCCTTTACTTCAGCCTCCACCCCGGGACCTTCGCTTTGCCCTGCTTCACCCTTGCCCCTGTTGCTCTTTTTGCCGACACCAGCGGCCGGCGCCTTTTCTTCAGGTGTCGACGCAGCCGATTCCTTGGTGCTACCCTGATCAGCTGCTGCTTTTTTCCGGGTTCTTCCCCTCTTAGCCTTGGCAGGCTCCTTTTTCACCGGCTCAGAGCCATCCGCAGACAGTTCCTGTCCGGCAGCGTCCGCTTCAACCTCATTTTTTCCTGTAGCCGGACTCTTTTTCCGCGGTCTTTTTGGGGCGGAACCGGTTTTCACCTGTTTCCTGCTTTTTTTCTCAGGTGCTTCCTGTTGCTGTGCTACTGCCGTTGCCGGGAGTGCATTATCCTTCGGCTCTTCCTGGGGTACCTCGAGTTTGGAGGTGCTTTTCCACCATGCACCGGTTGTTGCCTTGATCTTTACGATTTTTTTGTCTTTTGCATTTTTGTTCGTTTGAACCATATTATTCCTTTGCCGCATACCTCTAACCGGTGTAGGGACATACGGCCTTCGTTCTCGATACCCGGACCGATTGCGCCTTTGATCTAAAGCAGAACCAGGCCGGACGTTTCTTGATTACCAACTACTGTTGTGATTAAAAAGATGCTGAACACGCTTTCCAGACAGTAACGGCTCCGAAGAACACCGGTCATTCTTAGAAAATTGATTTATTGTGGGCTGGAGTGAGAAAATTCGTGTGCAGAATCTTTTTGCAATTTTTTGTGTCTGTAACAGTGCCGCCTGACCATCATCGAGCGACAACCGTTTTCTTCAAATGTTTCTTCAGTCATTAAGTGATCAAAAAACAGACACCCGCAAACACTAGTACTGTCTATTGCATCGAAACACAAATATTATTTGATTGTGTGTGCTTTTTTTTACCTGCTACTGCTTATTTTTGCACTATTTTCAGAGAAGAAGGCCCCTGTTTTCAACTTACCGGCACAGCAAACCTGCGGTGCTTCTCTTTTTTCCAATCGACTTCAGCTGCAGCTGCGGAGACCGCCGGTCATAAAATCACGACTTTAAACTTGACAGTGGTCACTCTGAACCGTAAACTTCCATGTTTATTAAAAAAGAGATTCAAAGTCATGTTGATTTCGCCAACATAGACCACTAGCTATTCAATCAACCAAATCATAAATATCGATAACAATATGGTGACCTTGTCCCCCGGAAAAAATATTCGTAACTGCTGCCTGTTGTTCAGTGCTTTGATATTCACCTCGTCGACAACCGCAGCCCTGGCTGATGTAGTGTCCACGGAAGAATGGAACATATCCGCCGACAAGGTCGTTCGGTATGAATCCCCTAATAGCATAGTAGCCACAGGAAATGTTGTCCTGGAAAAAAAGGAGAAAATGTCCCCTGCGGCACCCAAGGATTCGCAAGCACTGACCAGCTGGGCCGAACTTCTTGAAGAAGATGATGTCGAGCAAGTGCAGGCGGCAGGTGAGGTGGAGAGGAATGCCGAACCGGTCTTCCAGACAACCGTTTCAATAAAAGCGGACTGGATAGTCTACGACGTTGATCTTGAATCGATCAAGGCAAAGGGCAACGTACAGATAATAACGGATGAGGATCAGCTGTTCGCCAATGAGGGCACGCTCAATCTTGTCAGCGAAACAGGAAAATTCGAAGACGCTACCATCCTGAGGGAAAAAGACTCGCTTCACCTTGAAGGCGAGGTGATTGAGAAGACAGGTTTTGACACCTACAGGATTGTCGACGGCTGGGCTATCACCTGCAAGGTTGAAGGCGACGAACCGCCCCCCTGGTCGTTTTCAAGCGCCCGCACCGACATAAGACAGGGAGGGTACGCCGTTTTAAAGCACGCTAAATTCAATATCCGCAACGTGCCCGTTCTCTACACCCCGTACCTTATCCTGCCGGTAAAAGGCACCCGGCAGACCGGTTTTCTTTTTCCCGAGTTCTCAAGCTCCTCTGAGGGCGGCTTTGCTTTTGATGTTCCTTTTTTTCTCAACATATCCGACTCTGCTGACATCACCTTCTTTCCCGAAGTTTATCTAAAAAGAGGCGTCATGCCGGGAATGGAGTTCAGATACGTTTCAAGCCCCACCGACAAGGGAGCGTTTACGCTTTCATATCTCGACGATGATCTCTCCGATCCTTCGGAAACAGAGTATTATGAAAACACCGGATATACCCACGACAACAGCGACCGTTACTGGGTCAGGGGAAAAGCGGATTACACTTTCGGCGACAACTGGCAGACACGCCTTGACCTGGATATTGTCTCCGACCAGGATTACCTCAAGGAGTTCAACAGTGGAACAACAGGCTATAAAAAAACCTACGAACGCTATCTTGAAACCTTTGGCCGGGGTTTCCAGAACGACACCAGCGTATTGCGGGAAAACTCGCTGAAAATGCTCAAAAACTGGCGTGGTATTTCCCTGCAGGGAGAATTGCTGGCCATCAACGATACGTATACGACGGCGAATGAGTCAGTCACCGACGACACCGACACTCCTCTTTTTAAGCTGCCCAGCATTGATTTTTCCGGCACCATCCCCACCAATTATGCCGGAATCAGTTTCAACTGGGACAGTGAATACGTAAACTACTGGCGGGAAGACGGCGTAGGGGCCAACCGAGTAGATTTCGCACCGTCGATCTCGGCTCCCCTGCCCCTGGGACCATATCTGGAATCCCGCGCCGAGTTCAAACTTCGTGATACTTTCTATCTGGTCGAAACCTACGGCGATGCGGAGTGGGAGCACGACGATACCCAGAATCGTTTTTACCCCGAGTTCACGGCAGACCTGGCCACTACTCTGGAAAGAGACTTTTTTACCAGCAATGCGGAACTTGCCACCCTGAGACATCAGATCAGGCCTTTTTTGGCCTATGGATATATCCCCGACGTCGACCAGGACGAGCTGCCCAAACTTGACAGCGTCGACAACATAGCTGAAAGAAACGCCATCACCTACGGACTTGATAATTTCTTCGACAAGGTAGCTTCCGGTTCCTCCGGGTGGGACTCCCTGACCGAATACGCTACCTACAAGATTCAGCAATCCTACGATTTCAGTGACGACTCGGATGAACCTTTCTCCGATATATTCAGTGAACTGCGGTGGAAACCAATCCACAGGACGTATTTCGAATATAAGACCTACTACGACGTCTACGATTCGAAATTCAACAGCCACACGGTTGAAGGCAACTATACCAACACCAGGGGAGACCAGTTTGGCCTTGAGTACAGCCTCAAAGACAGTGCCGACATCGAGCAGATCAACGCCTTTGTCAAGGCAGCACTGGTGGACCGTTGGCTGTTTAAAGGGGAGATCCAGCACTCCCTTTCCCTGCAGGAGACAATAGAGGCATTCGGCTCCCTGACCTATCAGGCGCTGTGCTGGTCCGTCAGCCTGGAAACGAGATACACGCCCGAGGATACTTCCTACTTAGTGACCTTCAACCTGGCAAATATCGGTCTTCCGCTGGGAATAGGCCTGTAACACCGCTCTCATCTACTTCTATGCTGGTTATTTGCGGTCTGCACCGCACATAACCAGCCAACCGGTACTTACCTTATGGAGCAGTACGATATTTTCAACGGGGATGCCGACGGCATATTCGCCCTGCACCAGTACCGCCTGAAATATCCGGAGAACAATGCAGTCAGGATAACAGGCGTAAAACGCGATATTGGTCTGCTCCGTCAAATAGAAGGCGTCAAAAACTGTTCGGTCACAGTCTTTGATATCTCTTTTGACAGCAACAGAAAATCTGTCGACACACTGCTGGCCGACGCCAATCACATTACCTACTTCGACCATCATTTCTGCGGCAACACGCCGCACGATTCCAGGCTCACGGCCCATATCAACCCGTCGGCGGATACCTGTACATCGATAATTGTCAACGACACCATCGGCGGCGAGTACGGTTTATGGGCGATTTGCGGCGCTTTCGGAGACAACCTGCAACAGCAGGCGGCAGAGATGACCAGCCGTTTTCACCTTGACCCGGGCCGGACAAGTCAACTGAAAGAACTCGGAGAACTCTTTAATTACAACGGGTACGGCGCAGATATACAGGATCTTCATTTCCATCCGGATAATCTTTACCAAGCCGTAGCACCATACCGCGACCCTTTTGCGTTCATCGCCGACTCCGAACAACTTCTTACCCTGCGTCACGGCTACCACGACGACATGGCATCTGCTCTTGGCCAGCCCGAATACAGGACCGATTCGAAAAACAGGGTTTTCATTTTTCCCGACGCACCGTGGGCAAGACGAGTTTCCGGGGTGTTCTCTAACCTTAAGGCGGTAGAAAAAGGATCCTGCGCCCACGCCATCATTTCCGAAAATCCGGACGGCAGTTTTCGGGTGAGCGTCCGCGCTCCCTTAGACAACAAACGTAATGCCGACACCCTCTGCAGACAGTTTCCAACAGGTGGAGGCAGGGCCGGCTCCGCAGGCATCAACCAACTTCCAAAATCGCAGTTTGACCTGTTTATTGAGACCTTTCTCAAGATGTATCCGGACTGATCATGTATACCTGCAACAAACCGTCCTCCCGTTACTCCGCCAACAGAAGCATGCGGATGCGGTGCTTCCTTTCGCTTCTGCTGTTCTCCGTTATTTTCGTGCAGCTGTTTTCTCCAGACGCTCCCCCGGCTTTTGCCGGAACCAACGAAAAAATCAAGGCCGCAGACCTTGTAACCGACAATCAGCAGATCAACACAGCCAGCAGCCGTTACCAGCTGCTTTTCATGGAACTCAAAGCCGAGCATGGTTTTACCGCGGCCGAACTCAGAAATCTGTTTCAGGGTGTTGCCATTAACCGCAGGGTGCTCGAATTAATGGACATGCAGTGGGAGGCAAAACCCTACTATGAATACTGGCCGCGTTTTATAACTTCGGCGACTGTCAGACGCGGCAAACAAAACCTGGCGAAATACCAGCACCTCTTTGACAGGGTTGAGCAGAAATTTGGCGTAAACAGGGAGGTTATTGTCGCCATCTGGGCTATCGAGTCGCGCTTTGGCACCAACATGGGGGGCTTTAATATTTTCCAGACCCTGAACACCCTCTTTGACGCCTACCCCAGGAGATCCGATTTCTTTCGCAAGGAGCTGCTGAATTTCCTTATACTCTGCAAAAAAAACAAGATCGATCCGCTGCAGGTAAGAGGTTCCTATGCCGGTGCTTTTGGCCAGGCGCAGTTCATGCCGTCGAGTTACAATTCATACGCC
Source organism: Desulforhopalus singaporensis (assembly GCF_900104445.1). Classification (GTDB taxonomy): domain Bacteria; phylum Desulfobacterota; class Desulfobulbia; order Desulfobulbales; family Desulfocapsaceae; genus Desulforhopalus_A; species Desulforhopalus_A singaporensis. The sequence continues at coordinate 121,363 of NZ_FNJI01000007.1, forward strand.
GTTGATTTCGACGGCGACGCAAGAGTGGACCTGATCTCGTCGCTGCCCGATATATTCGGCTCCATCGCAAATTACCTGAAAACATTCGGCTGGACTCTGAACGCCCCGGTCTTCCATGAAATAGGAGATGAGCTACGCTCGGTAAAAGCCATCCAGGTTTACAACAAAGGCAGACTTGGGAGAATAGACTGGCGCTATCTTGCGCAAACACAACAGATCAACCTGCCCCGGCCCCCCGGTGGAGGCATGCTTTCCATTGTCGGGGTTCTGCTTGGGCCCGACCGCGGCGATAAAACCAGATATGTCGCCGGGTACCCTAATTTCCACGCTATTACCAGCTACAATCACAGCCATAAATATGCCATGACGGTTAGTGAACTGGCAGCGGCTTTTAAGTAATGCGTCTTCAGTGTTTCGTGATCGGAAGGTGCGCCTTTTTCCTGTAAAATGATTTCACTTTACAGCTTTGGCTGTGTAAACTGAGTTATGCTGTTACTGCTTGTTATAGATGACATAGCCATACAAAGAACAATCGTGGTTCTATAGTCTGCAGGTAAAAAGGTTCGCGGGTTTTGTGTGTTGATGTTGCAATTCAATCAAAAAATCTTTTCGATAAAAATGTCCATGAAGCATCCGCTCTGAAGCCATGAGAACTGTCCTGCGCATCCGGTTCCTGATACCGACTGGCTTCCTCCTGCTTCTTGTTTTCGCCTGTTCTCTGCTTTACCTCTATCGTTATCAACCCCTCCATCTGATTCCCCCCAAGTCAGTCCCGTTTTTCACCGACGACTTCGACCGGAATTCGCTGATCCTTGCGGCGGAAAGGCAGCAACGCTATCTCCTGCGGCAACCGCCTGAAAAAACAGTGCAGTTTGGCCAGAAAGCAATTTCCTGTCGATGGCTTCTTGTTTCGATGACCGAGCTTCTGGACAAGCTGCGCCAATCTCCAGACATCTGGGAATTCAACGAGTTTTTACGAAAAAATTATACGATATTCCAGGCTGGAGGGAGGAAAAGACCGGGCCCCCCGACCATGCTGGTGACCGGCTACTACGAGCCTCTTTTTGCTGGCAGCCTTATAGGCAAACCTCCCTTTGTTTACCCTATCTATTCGACCCCACCTTCCCTGATGGTGAGAAAAAACGGGGACGGCATAAGCAGCATCGGCAGATACGACCGCGTCAACAACTTTGTACCTTTCTGGAGCCGGGAACAGATTGAGAACCAGAACCTGCTGCGAGGTCACGAACTTGCTTATCTCGCCGATCCATTCGACGCCTACCTTCTCCATGTCCAGGGATCGGGCAAGATCCTCCTGCCCGACGGCTCCTTGCGCACGGTACGCTTTGCCGGATCAAACGGCCTGGAGTATAACAGCATCGGTAAATTGCTGGTCGACGAAGGGATTATGGATCTGGAGGATGTTGATATTGAAGCCATTCGGCAATATCTTGCACAAAATCCCGAGCAACAAAAACGCATACTGCACCACAACCCCAGATTTATTTTTTTCGGCTGGGGAAATAGCGAAAATCCAGTGGGCAGCAACGGTATAGAGCTTACTCCGGGACGTTCGGTGGCTGTTGACCAGAATTTACTTCCAGCCGGAACGTTCGCTTTTCTCAGCAGCTCCCGGCCGCTAATTGATGTCAATGGCAAGATCATCGGCTGGACTGGTCTTAACAGGTTTGTGTTCCCCCAGGATTCCGGAGCAGCAATAAAAGGCACCGGGAGGGTGGATTTGTTCTGGGGCAGCGGGCCACAGGCGGGAGCGGCGGCGGGCACAATGAAGCACCGAGGCAAATTGTATTTTTTTGTTAAAAAAGGCTTTTGAGGACAAAACTGATGGTTTCCCCTCCATTTCCGATCGTCACTCTCCTTACAGACTTTGGTCTGTCCGACGAATACGTTGGCGTCATTAAAGGGCTTCTGCACAAATTCTGCCCGGGAGTGCAGATCATTGACATTTCGCACACAGTCGACCCGCAAAACAGCAGGAAGGCAGCCCACCTGCTCACCAGGGCATACCCCTATTTTCCGCCCGGCACCGTCCACCTGATAATCGTGGACCCGGGTGTGGGGTCAACCAGGAAAATAATAGCCTTCAAGACCTCCGAGCAGATTTTTGTCGGACCGGACAACGGGCTGTTCAGCATGATCTTCAAAAAAGAAGAGATTCTTGCCATCCACCAGGTAACAGCCCGGCACCTGTTTCTACCAGCCCCCAGCAACACCTTCCACGGCAGGGATATAATGGCGCCGATAGCCGCAAGACTGGCAGGCGGCCTGCCCATCGAACAGGTCGGCCCGTCTATTTCGGTCGGTGACTGCATAGAACTGCCGACGCCGCAGATTCTCCGCGACCCGCAACAACTCACAGGAGAAGTGACCCATATTGACAGATTCGGCAACCTCTGCACCAATATAAGCAGTGAGGAAATTGACGTTTTTTCCGAAGGATGCGGTGTCGAAATCAACATCGGTCCAGTGTCCATCTCGTCGATATCACGCAGCTACAGCAGCTGCAACGTAGGACAGCCGCTTGCTCTTTACGACAGCCAGGGATTACTTGAGATCGCCATAAACTGCGGCCGGTTCGCCGCAACCCATGGGATCAAAGAAGGTGAGAAAATTACGGTGAAAAAAAACCTGTGATCATTTTCTCGATATGTGCTGCGGCTGCACCGCAGCTGTTCCTGCCTGCCGCACCCCGTTATATGCCGTAGCCGGCTTGCACCAATTTTCCCAAGCCTGACGGACGAACTGCCATGGGATGCGGCCGGTGGAGCTACCCTTTAATATAGAGCAACCGGAACCGCTCCCAGAAATCGGGAAACGATTTGGCAACACAGGACTCACCGGTGATCTTCACTCCCGGCACCCTGAGACCGGCGACAGCCATGCTCATCGCCATCCGGTGATCCTCGTAGGTTTCGATTTCGCCACCGTGGAGGCCCTGGCCGCCGTTGCCATGTATTACCATCGAATCCTCTTTCTCTTCAACATTTGCACCAAGCCTGGTCAATTCGGTCACCACCGCGCTGAGACGGTCGCACTCCTTGATCCTGAGATGGGCAATATTGTTAATCACCGTTTTCCCATGGGCAAACGCTGCCACCACGGCCAGGGTCGGAACGACATCAGGCATATTGCCCATATCCACCGTGATCCCCTCCAACCGGTCGGGGCCTGTAACCGAAATACCGCCACCAACCTGCCGCACCTCGCACCCCATACGGCCCAGAAGCGGAACCAGCATGGCGTCGCCCTGAAGCGATGGAACAGGGACGTTGGTTACCGTCACAGTTCCTCCGGTAACGGCCGCCGCCGCCCAGAAATACGAACTGTTGGAGGCATCCCCTTCGATGCGATACTCCCTTGATTGATAACAGCCCTGGGGAATCTCAAAATAGCTGTAGTCCTTGCTGCACTCGACCAGGATTCCGAAATCGGCCATCACCGCCAGGGTCATGGCAACGTATGGCTTTGACAACACCTCCCCCTCTACCCGGAGCACCGCCTTTTTTTTGGCATATGGCGCCACCAGCAGCAGCGAGGAGAGATATTGGCTGCTTTTTCCTTCAGGTAGAACCGTTTCCCCTCCTGCTATGCCGTCCAACCCTTTTTCGTTGATTTTAAGCGGCGGACAGCCGGTTCCCTTGACCGAAACTATGTCAACCCCCCACCCCTTAAGAGCAGACATCAGAGGCCCGATGGGGCGCTGGTGCATCCTGGGATCGCCGTCTATGATAAACGCTGATTTGCCCAAAGCAGCCACCGAGGTGAGCAATCGGGTCGCGGTGCCGTTGTTGCCAAGGAAAATGGGGTTGTCAGCCGGCTGGACTTTGCCGCCATTCCCCATGATTATCCAATCTTTTCCCTTTTCTATCGTCACCCCCATCTGGGCGAGCGCCCCTGAGGAATATTCTGTGTCTTCACTTTCAAGCGGCCCGATCAGGCGGCTTTTCCCTCCGGCAAGGGCCGCCGTTATAAGCGCCCGCTGAGTCAGGCTTTTGGAGCCGGGCACCTCTATTGACGCCTCGATTCTGCCTGTTGTCTCAATTTCTATCATTTGTATTCACTCATCTGGTTATGGTGCCGTTTTATAGCTAGCCCTGTCCGGTTCGCTATTTTTCCGGACAGTACGCTTGTTATTCTGTTATGAGTCCGCCGATAATTGACCTGATCGAGACCAGTTTCTCCGTCGTTGCATACTCGATCAATCCATCAATAATATCCTCGCTTGCCCGCGGATTAACGAAATTGGCCGTCCCTACCTGAACCGCGCTCGCACCGGCGAGCATAAACTCCAGAGCGTCCGTTGCGGTTTCGATGCCACCGATACCAATGACCGGAACCGATACCGCCCGAGCCACCTGGTAACACATCCTCAAGGCAACCGGCTTTATCGCCGGCCCGGAGAGCCCGCCGATAATGTTGGCCAGCGCTGGCTTTCTGGTCTTCAGGTCGATGGCCATCCCTATGAGGGTGTTGATCAATGAGACAGAATCAGCTCCTCCGTCTTCCACCGCCCTGGCGATCGCAACGATATCGGTGACATTGGGCGACAGTTTTACCATCACCGGGACATCAGCCCTATTCTTGACGGCTTTGGTGACGGACGCCGCCATGAGCGGATCGGTGCCAAAGGCCACTCCGCCCTTTTTGACATTGGGGCACGAGATGTTCACCTCGATTCCCGCAACCCCTGGAACACCGTTGAGCCTGGCACAGATCTCCTCATACTCACCAAGTGAATCCCCGAGAATGTTGACGATCACCGGCACTCCCAGCTTGGCAAGATAGCCCATTTTTTCGCTTATAAACCGGTCAACGCCGACATTCTGCAACCCGATCGCATTGAGCATGCCGCAGGAGGTTTCGGCAATTCTGGGCGGCGGATTGCCCTCCCTGGGATGCAGCGATATGCCTTTTACAATTACCGCTCCAAGCCTGCCAAGGTCCATGAGATCAGCAAACTCCCTGGCGTATCCGAAAGTGCCGGAGGCGGTCATCACCGGATTTTTTAACTCAAGCGAACCGATATTAACACTGAGATCGGGGCCTTGTTCATCCTTTGGTGCTAGATATTCCATGCTAATTTCTCCGCGTCAAATACTGGTCCGTGCACACACACATGGGTGTAGGTTCCATCCTTTGCCGGACGGGAGCAGCCCAGACATGCACCCATACCGCATGCCATGACACTCTCCACAGAGACCTGGCACTCGATATTGCGGTCGCGGCAGAACGCTCCCAGCGCCTTGAGCATCGGCTCGGGCCCGCACCCGTAAAGGACGCATGAAGGAGGCAAGGCGATGTTTTGCAGAAGTTCAGTTACAAAACCCTGTTGCCCAAACGATCCGTCGTCGGTTGAGGCGACGACGGAAGGACCGTAGACTTCGAAATCGTCGACAAGCGGTGCGACCTCGCTTTTGTCACGGCCACCGAGAAGAACGATGTCTTCTCCGCACTCTTTTTTCAGCCTGCAGTACTCCTTTACCAAAAACAGTAACGGCGCGATTCCCATGCCGCCGCCGACAAAGATTGCGGGTTTGGTGGAATTTAGCCGATATCCGCGACCCAGAGGACCGAAAACGGAGATCTTTTCGCCTGGCGAGACCTTTGACAAAAGATCGGTTCCCCTGCCGACAACCTTGAAATAGAGCTGCAGACTGCCGTCGCCCAGACATTGATGAATCGAAAAAGGGCGTCGTAAAAGGGGGTCTTTTGAGGTGGTGGTACGAACCATCACAAACTGGCCGGGTTCGGCACAACCGGCTATTTCCGGACAGTTGAGCGTGATACGATAATTTGTTGCGGAAAACTGTTCAACACGAGTAACAGTTGCATTTTCCTGGTATTGTGACATAGTTACTCAAACCTTTTATGATGATAATATTACCAGAAGATACATTCCTTGCGGAGTTATTGATTGCGTTATGGTTATAGAACATATTCTGACCGTTTTTGCCGCACTTTTAGGGGTCATTGCCGGCAGCTTCCTCAATGTCGTCATCCTGCGCCTGCCCGACCCTGACCAGTCGATCGTTTTTCCCGCATCCCACTGTCCGCGTTGCTCGGCCCCGCTTCACTGGTACGAGAACATCCCAATAGTAAGCTACATTGTTCTTCGGGGCAAATGCAATCACTGTTGCGGTGCAATTTCTCCGCAATATCCTGTGGTGGAACTGACAATGGGACTTTTAGCTGCAGCGCTTATCGCCAAATTCGGGTTATCCATCGTTTTTTTCTGTCTTTTCCTGTTTTCCGGAGCGTTGCTGGCAATAATAGTGATAGATATCCACCACCAGATTATACCCGACGCGATAAGTTTACCCGGAATAGTTGCAGGGTTGCTCTTCTCACTTGTAAGCCCCTCACTCAGCTGGCAGAGCTCACTTATAGGCATTGTCGCCGGAGGCGGGATTCTTTACGCAGTCGCGGCTCTTTATCTGATGCTGAGGAAAATCGACGGAATGGGGGGCGGCGACATCAAGTTGCTGGCGATGATCGGGGCATGGCTGGGCTGGCAATCGCTCCCCTTTGTCATCTTCACCAGTTCCCTGTCCGGTTCCATTGTCGGCTTGATCGCTATGCGATATCAGAAAAAAGGCGGCAGGACCAGGATCCCATTCGGCCCTTTTTTGTCAATTGCCGCCCTGGTATTCATGTTTTTCTCAGAAACCATTCAGTTCTACTTTCAGCTCTACCTCGCCGGGCAATGGCCCTGACCTGCAGTGCTTGCAAGTGAACCTGGGCAGAGGCCTGGGATCTATTTCGCTGTTATCTTTCTTCCCATTTCAACGCCCTGCTCAAAAGCGAGCGCAAACTGCTCCCTGCTGTGGCCATACCCCGGATAATGTCTCCTGAACCAGCTGCTTTCTTTTCTGACCATCCTGCCGGTCAGCTGCATGATGAGTCCGACAAACCTGAACGGCTCCTTCGTTGGGTGTTCAAACACCATGGGCGGCGTGACTTTGGCCCCGCATTTCAGCAATGTTTTCCTCATGCTGAAGTAGTTAAGCCTCCAGTACGACCTGGCGGAAATAATGACGGTCACATCCCTGTTACCGCATATTTTCTCCGCATATCTGTCCATGAAGTCAAGCACCGGACCCGAGGGGTTGTAGGACCATGTGGGGCCGGCTATAACGATGCGGTCATAGGATTCGTAGCATCTGTCGCTGAGCGGTTCAATCCTGTCTCGGTGCCTAAAGAAGGTGCGCGCCATCACTGCGACAAGGCGCAACACGGACCTGAAGGGAAGTTCGTAGGGCGCGACAGGCAGCAGCCGTTCGGCAACGACCTCCACCCCTTGCTGTTCGAGCCCCTGGGAAAACCGCTTGACCAGGAGCCTGGTCTGCTGGGTAAAAGAGTAGTATATGATCAGAACACGTTTAGCCATAGTCATCGCCGCGGTTGACATCAGGACCAGGAACAACAGTAATACCCCTTTTCAAGCAGGCACTTTCCGGCAAAAGAGCAACAATCAATACTGTAGTACCAATATTGAATTCTGCCACTATGAATTTAAAACAATAACAATCGGTTATCTCTCATCTCGATCCGGTGCTCACCTGAGAGGCGCCAGTTCACAGCCGGTTCAGGCAACTTGCAGCTGATCAACCGTATAACATGGTGCAACAAAAAAAAAAGCCTCCGACAAAGTCGGAGGCTTTTAATACGTGTCGAGGAACCGCTCTTAATGTCCTTCAACTTCGTGTTCTACACTCACCGCAATTTTATAGAGCATGGTGAGAACGAAGAACCCGGTAGCCCAGATTCCAAGAGTAATGCCGATCTCGTTTGCGGTAGGATAGTACTCGACGACTTCCTCAAGGGGGCTGACAGCCAGGCCACCCATGACAAACCCGAGTCCCTTATCGAGCCACAGCGCGATAAATATAGCAATACAGCCGATTGCCATGAGCGTGTCGGTATACACCTTGGCGATCTTCATGTAGCCAAACAGTGCCAGGCTGCCGAAGCAGAGGAACACCGAGGTCCACATAAACGGGACGAGGTTGTTGTAGACGTGTCCGTGATGCTCAAGACCGAAAAACAGATAATCGAGCGAATGCTTATGTCCGGGGATATTGGAGTAGTAACCTACAAAGAATTCGAGGCAGACAAAAAATGCGTTGATCAGGGCTGCGTACATGATGATCGTCGTCAGCTTGTTCATCGCCTCTTTGCCGGCGTCAAAATTAGCAAACCGCTTCATGATCAGACAGGCTAATGCTATAAGGGCCGGACCTGCCGCAAAAGCCGATGCGAGAAATCGCGGTGCGGTAATGGCGGTCAGCCAGAAATGACGTCCGGGCAGACCGCAGTAGAGCATAGCGGTGACCGTGTGGATCGAAACTGCAAACGGCAGTGAGGTGTATACAAAAATATAAACCCATTTCGGCGGCTTCACCTGCTTGCGCTCAGAGGTGAGGATAACCCAGCCGCAGATAATGTTAAGCGTGAGATAACCAAGCAGCACGCACATATCCCAGAACAGCATCGAGTTTGGGGTCGGATGAAGAATCATGTTCAACGCCCTCAGAGGCTGTCCGATATCGACCATGATGAACAGCAGACACATGACGATCGCCGAGATCGCGAGGAATTCTCCGAGAATGGTAATGCGGCCGAACACTTTGTAGTTGTGAATATAGTACGGCAGCACCAGCATCAACCCCCCCGCGGCAACCCCGACCAGGAAGGTGAACTGTGAGATATACAATCCCCATCCGAGATCGCGTCCCATACCGGTCAATCCCATACCATAGTTGAATTGCCTGATATAGCAGATCGCGCCCACTGCTATGAATGCACCCAGAATAGCGAGCCACATCCAGTATCTGGAATTACCTTTTAATACTTTTTCAATCATGACTCCCTCACACTATGTAAAAGACTGACGGTTTAGTTCCAAGAGCCGGTTTTCTCTGAATCGTGTGATTCTCCCTGAGAATCTTGGCGATTTCCGAGTCCGGATCATTTAGATCACCAAAGGTTATTGCGCCGACCTCTTTTAAAGCTTCAACACAGGCGGGCTCCAGTCCTTTGGCGAGCCGTTCACCGCAGAAATTGCATTTCTCGACGACACCGCGCATCCTGGTGGGAAATTCGGGGTTGTACTCCTTGATATACGGGCGAGGATCGAACCAGTTGAAACTCCTGGCCCCGTAAGGACAGCCCATCATACAGAAACGGCAGCCGATGCACCGGTGATAATCCATCGCCACAATCCCGCTCTTCTCAAGGACAAAGGTAGCCTTGGTCGGACACACCCTTACGCAGGGTGGCTCATCGCAGTGATTACATACGGCCATGAAGTCGTTATTCTCGGTGCTCTCGGAGGCATGATACGCTGAATGCTCCGGGAACACGTTGTTAAAAGGCGCTCTCCAGATCCATTTAATCTCAGATTTCTTGGAGTCGATCTGGGGAATGTTATGGGCCTTGTTACAGGCGTTGATCGCCTTGTCCATCAGCTCCGGGTGACCGTAGAACTTCCTCATGTCAAACACCATGCCCAACCGTACGCCGGAGGGCGTTTCCTGCTTGTGGGAGGCGTCGCTATTCCCCTGACCTTCAGCAACTGCGCCGTGACCTGAGGAAGCAAGAGCAGGAGTGGAAGTCAGTTTGACCACAGCGGGGGCGCTAATCCCTGCCAGTGCTGTTGCACCCGCAACTTTTAAAAACTTTCTTCTTTTCTTATCCATTAGTGTGTCTCCTTCTTTGACGCTGCCAGCGATGGGGTCAAATGGCAATCCCAGCAGTACGGGGTGACAGATGCGTACTCGTGACAGGAATCACAGAACTTCTCTTTGTTGGTATGACATTCCATACAAGCCATCTGCAGACCTTTACGATAAACCTTTCCTTCTACGGTAACTGTGGTGCGGTTTCCGTTGCGCAGTACGTCGTCTCGCCATTCATTGAGCATTTGCATATGACTCGCACGCATCTCGGCAGCAGGTGCGACACATTGTTTTTCACCGCCGGGTGGCAACTCGACCTTGGGTACCGTGCTAGCAGTCGAGAACGCATTGAACCAGAGCGGAAAAGTTACAAGCAGGACGAATATTATCAGTCCCGGTATAATTGTTACTTTGTTGTACATTACTTTACTCCTATGTTCTGTTCAGGATTTAAAAGAGCATGGTACGGAGGCCTTCCTCGAGTTCCGGACGGGTCTCTCCCTCCTGAACTATTGCGTTGGCCACAAGTTCAGTGAGCCCGCACACCCCGACCTCAGGATTCCAGTAATTCATAAGAGAAGTGAGTGTTGCACGGTCGATTGCACAGACACACGCCAGCATGTTTACATCGAATTTTTCGTGTACATACTTGACTGCATTTGCCCTGGGCAGCCCGGCGCGCATTCTCAGTTCCATAATTTCGTCGGTATTGAGCCCTGTTCCCGAACCGCAGCAGAAGGTCTGTTCACGGATGGTGTTTTCCGGCATTTCCACCCAGTCGACGACATGGTCGAGGATATAGCGCGGCTCATCCAGCAGCCCCATGGCCCGCGCGGTGTTACAGGAGTCGTGCCAGGTGGCCTTGACGTGCTTGTTGCGGCTTTTGTCGAGCTTGAGCTTGCCGTGGCGGATAAGGTCGGCGGTAAATTCGCTGATATGAACCATCTTGGTCGACGCGGCATTTTCAAATACGGTGCCGGTGATGGGTGAAACCGGCTTTTCAAGAAAATCTGCGGGGCCGTTCATGGTGTCCATGTACTGATGCAGCACCCGCCACATATGACCGCACTCACCGCCGAGAATGTATTTGACACCGAGCCGTTCCGCTTCGGCATACATCTTCGCGTTGAGTTTTTTCATGGTCTCGTTATTGGTGAACAGACCGAAGTTTCCTCCCTCAGATGCATAGGTCGACCAGGTATAGTCGAGGCCTATCGCTTCAAACAGGATCATATAGCCCATGGCGGTATAGAGGCCGGGCTCGGCAAAAACGTCAGCGGACGGGGTGATAAACAGGATCTCCGCGCCCTTTCTGTTAAAGCTGATGTTAGGCCGGACACCGGTCAGGTTCTCAACATCGTCTACCAGAAACTCGACGTTGTCCTTGAAAGTGTGAGGCTGCAGCCCCATGTGATTACCGGTACGGTTTGAGTTGGAGGCGGGCTCGAGAATCCAGTTGATCCCCACCCCGACCAGATGCAGCAGCTCGCGAAGCATCATGGTAACCTCTGCGGTATCAATACCGTACGGACAGAACACAGAGCATCTCCGGCATTCGGTGCACTGGTAGGAGTACATGAACCACTCCTTGAGTACGCCGACGGTCATTTCTCTTGCTCCGGCCATTTTACCGAGAATCTTTCCGGCCAGGGTGAAGTCGTTGCGGTATACTGAGCGCAGCAGTTCGGCACGCAATACCGGCATGTTTTTCGGATCTCCCGTTCCGAGGAAGAAATGACACTTGTCCGCACATGCGCCGCACCGTACGCAGCAATCCATGAAAATCTTCAGAGATCGGAACTTTTCGAGTCGTTCAGCTAACCCCTTGATGATTATATCCTTCCAGTTTTCCGGCAGTTTCCAGTCGTCATCTTCCGGCGACCACTCTCTGGAGTTTGGAAAGTGCAGCCCTTTCTGGCTGTCGAGATATGCTACTTTTTCCGCCTTTGCAGGGTAGGCGTAATTGCCAGGCTTGAAAGCAACCGGAATATCCATCCAATCCATGGTAGGTATCGCTCCTGTCGCCAAGGATGGTCCCTGCACTACGCTTTTCGATAATTGTTCTAATTTGGGAACTGACATCGTTGTCTAATCCTTATAAGCTTAGTTTTGGATCGATTTATCTGCCTCATCCTTTGCAGGAGACAATTCCTTTTCCACAGGAATTCCGGCTTCCACCATAAACTCACGGAACTCATCCTCATAGGCCGCATAGGAGTGAGGTTTAATTTCCGGATTCCATGGATTTACGTGGCGAACCGCACGGCTGTTGTTCTTCATGTTTCTGGTGGGACTCATGAACACTCCCCCCAGGTGCATCAATTTGCTGAACGGAAAATAGGCAAGCAGGACACAGACCAGAAAGAGGTGGATGTAGAAAATAGCCCCGATCTCACTTCCTATGGTCGGAGAGAAGGTAACAAGGCCAACGGCGAGCTGCTTGATATTGACGATATCTATATCGGTGCGCACCACGTACCGCATAAGAATTCCGGTCAGCGCTATGGTAAAGATGAGCACCAGCGGGAAATAATCGTTTACCAGGGAAATAACACGTACATGGCGGTTGATCAGCCTTCTTGAAAAGAGCAGGAGACAGCCGAGCAGCAAGCCGACATCGGTAACATACCAGGTCGGAGCACCAACCTGAAAAATCCCGTCGCCAAACTCGAGCCAGCCGATCCAGAAAGGTACCGGATCAAGAAAAAGACGCAGGTGCCTGAGGACGATCATCAGGAAGGAATAATGAAAAATCAGGGCAAACAGCCAGAGCCACTTTGATGACTCATAAGTGATCTGAGGGCCATCGTGAATCTCAGATTTGGTGTTTCTGAACAGTGACCTGAAAGTGACAATTTCCAAAAACATTCTTGCCGCAACCTCTGCCGTAGTGTTAGGCGCCTCAAGTTTGTTATGCTTGATGAAATCCAGCGATTTTCCCTGGCCGCAAGTTGTCTGGATAGAAAAAGGTACCGGGGATTTCGCCCAGTACACCACTCTATAGACAAAGCCACCAAGGAAGATCATCAGTGCCAGATACGGGAAAGCTACGCCAAACAGGTAGGGCATCCCTGGGATCTGTGATCCGAGCCAGGCAATCAATACCAACGCTATGACTGCCAGGAATGAGAAGGCATACTTCATTTCTTACCTCGCTTCAATTGAACTGTTTGTGGAATCCATGACAGCCGCACCCCCTGCCTCGACTGCTGAATACCGGTTAAATACCGTTGACCTAAGAAAAAACCTTATTTATTTTTTTCAGACAGCAAGTTCGATGGACACTTGGCGTCCGTTAAAACATGATTTCCAGAACGAATTTCGTCAATCCGCACTTTGTAGAGCCGTTCACGAAACCGCATGTAGATATCGAAGGCTGCCAGCACCGCCAGATCGACGGCGAAATCAAAATCATACAACTCGTCGACAAGATGTCTTCTTTCCTTGTCAGCCTTGAAAACTTCCCGGGTGATGTGTTTTACTGCGTTAAGCGGCGCAACAGCCTGAGACGGTGAAAATTCCTGCACCGCCCTGATGGCAAGCAACTGCTCAAGGGGCTTTTTGAACTGCTGGCTGTCTTCGCCTTTTGCCAGAAGAGAAAACAGTGCGGTCAATGCTTCCCGCGTATTGCCCCCAACCGGATTGGCAAATTGGTCTCGCTCCTTTTTAAAAAACTTCGAAGAACCGTAGGATGAAAGCGTATACTCCACCCACTTGTTAATTATTTTTTCTTTATGGTTCCGAAAACCTTCAGCGAGATCCATGAACAACCTACCCTTTCAGCTGGCTATTTTTTACTTTCACAACTGCTAACATCTTAAAACAAGGCCCTGAATGGCCATTCATAAAGGGCCATTTCTAGCATCTTTTCCCTAGTTTTTCAAGTAGATTTTTGTTTCCGGAAACCCTGCGCGAACATCTGTAAAGTTGAGTTTCACACGGTTTTTTTACCGGGAATATTCGATTATATCGCCTACGATATTTATCGCTTCACGGATGTATGGATCGCCGTTGACCTCGCTCAGCCATTCTTCCGGCGGGTTCTGTTCGTCTGCATCGCCCAGGTCGCCATCCAGCTCGTCCACAAGACTCTCGTCACGGAATCTTTTATAATACTCACCGACCTTCTGGCGCATCTCCTCAGATTCTTCCCGCTTGCCTCTCATGTCAGCCAAATTGAGCGAGACCATGGTATCTTTGCTTCTGGCCGCAGCCTTCTGCTCTTCTTCCTCGATTATTTTCAGTCCCTTATCCGCAGCCACACGCGTCCTCGACCTGTTTTTGATCTTCTCCAGGTCAAAAGGGCTCCTCCACAAGCTGTAGGGTACCGCTTCTATCGAGTCCCAGGGCAGGCTGTAATCGAGGTAACGCTCCCCGGACTTGATGTGCTCGAGCAGATTCGGCAACACGATGTCCGGCTCCACCCCTTTATATTGCGTAGAGCTCCCGTTTATCCGGTAAAACTTCTGGACCATAATCTTCAGCGCGCCGAGATCATCGTATTTCTTGAGGTGCAGAAGCGGTATTCTCTCATTGAGATCGAGGATGGTCTGGACCGACCCTTTACCATGGGTATGTGTTCCGCCGACAATGACAGCCCTCTTGTAGTCCTGCAGGGCGGCGGCGACGATTTCCGAAGCCGAGGCGGAGAACTTGTTGACGAGAACCACCAGCGGACCGTCATAATAGATGGCGCCGTTTTTGTCACTGAGCACCCGCTTTTCACCAAAACTGTTTTTGACCTGGACCACCGGGCCGACCTCGATGAACAGGCCGGTAATATCGACAGCGTCAACGAGGGCTCCGCCGCCGTCGTCGCGCAGATCGAGGATTATCCCGTCAACGAATTTTTCCTTGAGTTTTTCGATTTCCGCCCTGGTGTCATCGGTCGAGTTCCTGGCACGGCCGGCATTTCTTGCCCCCTCGAAATCGCGATAGAAGCTGGGGATAAAAATGTAACCAATTTTCCCGCCGTTTTCAGAGTCTAGAACCGTACTTTTGACAAAGGTCTCCTCTATCTGGACCACATCCCTTACAATCGTTATGGCCTTTTTGGTTCCATCTCCTTTTTTGACGGTTAAGGTAACAGCCTCACCTTTGGGGCCGCGGATAAGCCTTACTGCATCCCGCAACCGCATCTCGGTGATGTCTACCGGCTCTTCCCCCTCCTGCGCCACTTCAAGAATGATATCTTCAGCCTCGAGCATTCCCTGCCTGGCGGAAGCGCTGCCCGGGATTATCCGCACCACCTTTATAAACCCGTCGTCTTCACGCAGCAGCGCGCCGATCCCCTCCAGGCTGCCGCGCATGCTGATATCAAACTGTTCTTTACCGGCAGGGGGAATATAGTTGGTGTGCGGGCCGAATGCCCGGGTCACGCAGTTGAAAAAACGGTCGTAATGATCCTGCAGCGTCTCCTGCCTGAGGCGCTGGAAGAAACTGCGATTGCGTTTTTTCACCTTTTCGATCGCTTCCAGCCAAAGATCCCGGTCCGACTTGACCGTTTTATCGTCCTGCTCTTTTGCTGTCAGGTTGGCGTCACGTTCCTCCTCCAGATCCAGATACTGCGAGACAAGCTGGAGCTTGAGGATCTGCCGCCACCTGTCGCCAAGACTTTCCAGGTCCGCTGCAAAATCGTTTTTTTCAGGATCGCTCTGGTAGAACTCTTCCCTTGTAACCGTAAAATTGCCGACCACCAGCCCAGGTGACGCAGAACCGAACTGACGTATTTTCAGGACCTGGCCAGCCTCGATTTTGGACGGATCAACAAGTGCGTTGTCGGCTTTTATGTCATCAACCGTCACCCCGGTAAATTTACTGGCAACCGAGAACAGAGTTTCTCCGCTTTTTATCTGGTAATCGACAAATCCTTTGTGAAACCGGTGCTGCTCCTCCTTGCTGCCAAGTCCTGAAATCCGGTGTTCCCCGAGCATCCTGTCAACCATCGCCTGGACCTGGTTGATTCTCTGGTTAAGTATCTCATATCCGGTATCCGGCAGTACGATCTTGCCGCTTGCGAGGTTGTTGTCAATTTCAAGGGAATAGGATTTGAGTTTTGCTATATCCGCCCGGACCAGGAATCTTTTCTGGTAATCGAGCTGGTTGATATAGAGGTGAAAGGCTGCCTGGGAAAGTTCATCGTCAAGAGCCTTGGCGCTGTAATGAAGAGCTGGAAGCTGCTGGGACAGGATATACCCGATCAGGCGGTTACGCTTACGATCAAACTTCTGTCCGTACCCGGTTTGTCCAAAACTTGGGGGGACTAGGAAAAGACATAGCAGCAGCGGCAGAAAAAAAAGTTTTTTATTTGAAAAATTCATTGTACCAATTGTATCTCTCTGGAAATTCCAACAACCGTTGAGCTTTTAGGCCGTTGCAGGCAACCATACTAACAACTGTCCATCCCCAAAACTTCCGGCTTGCAGGCCGACTGCTGTTAGAGATAACAGAAGCCAACCACAAATACCATGACAAAGGCGTAATATGAAAAATTTACTGTCGGAAATTCGAAATTTCATTCACAAGCGGAACTGGCAACAATACCACAGCCCGAAAAACCTGGCCATGGCGCTTACCGTAGAAACCGCCGAACTGCTGGAAATTTATCAGTGGATGAGCGCCGAGGAAAGTGATAACGTCGACCCCGCAACCCTCCGTCACATAGAAGAGGAGATTGGCGATATACAGATCTATCTCGCCACCATTGGTGACCGTTACAATATAGACCCTGTCGAGGCGGCGCACAAAAAACTCTTGAAAAACGAAAAGAAATATCCGGCCTAGTCCGGACTACAGCACCGTTTTTCAAGCTCTTTGTATCTGGGCGCAAATTCAACTCCAAGCTCACCGGCATAGGCAACAAGCTCCGGATAACTGCAGTTGAAGGCAGATGGACCTGACCTGGACGGGGGCAAGCTCAGTTCGGCTTCGAGAAAGCGGACAAGGGCCTGGGCTGCCTCTGTCGTGACCGCTGCCGGGTCGACCTGATGCCTGGAACAAAACCTGACAAACCGCCTGTGGTTGCAGATCGACCTAGCAACCCCCCGGTACGCAGGGGTATCAATATTGTCGTGATCCAGATCACGCAGCACGATTTCACGATATCTCTCAACCGCAGCATCCCTGAGAGCTTTTACCTGGCCAGGTGAAAGCTTCAGCTTCGGGCCGTCTTTGGCGCGGGTCAAATGGTAAATTGCCGAATTGTAGGCGATCTCGGGTATTTCTCCGGAATACCTGACGATATACCACTCGTTTTCTATCAGCTGCTGTGTCTCACTCATTTTCCGAAGAGTTGCCGAGGCCGAACAGTTCTCTTACCGCCGACACCTTCTGGTCACGACGGTCCCGTCCGGCACAGGAATTGTTTTTCAGGTACATGAGCGGATTATGCATAATCTTATTTCCTATGGCCAGCGCCATTTTCTCCAGCCGCTGTTTATCCTTGGCCGAGATCGACTCGATTTTCGACACCGTCTTTGCCAGCTCGGCCCTTGATATCTGTTCAATCATCTCCCGCAGTTCCTGAATCGTGGGCGCGACAGCAAGGCTCTGATAATAGCGCTCAAACTTCAACGTTTCCTCATCAACGATCCGGGTTGCCTTAACCGCCTCCTTATCCCGCTCCGTCTTATTCATTTCGACAACATATTTAAGGTCGTCGATATCATAAAGATAGACATTTTCAAGGTCATTAAGCCCCGGATCAAGATCGCGCGGTACCGCGATATCGATAAAAAACAACGGCTTGTTCATCCTCGCCCGCATCACCGATTTTACCTCGTCGCGGTGGAGGATGATATCGGTCGCCCCGGTCGAACTGATGATTATATCGACAAACTCCAGCTGACCGACCAGCTCTTCGATTGAGACAGCGCTGCCGTGAAACCTCTTGGCCAGGTCAACGGCTCGCGACAGGGTCCTGTTGGCGACAACAACCTTTTTCACCCCTTGGCCGACCAGGTGTTCGGCTGCAAGCTCAGCCATTTCCCCGGCCCCGATCAGCAGAACCTTCTTCTCTGTTATGTTGCCGAAAATTTTCTTGGCAAGCTGTACCGCAGCATAGCTTATGGACACCGCGGCCGAACCAATGGCGGTTTCGGTACGCACTCTCTTGGCAACCGAAAACGATTTATGCAACAGTTTATTGAGCAGCGGACCGGTGGTGCCGAGACCGGCCGCATGGCGATATGCCTCTTTTAACTGGCCGAGAATCTGAGCCTCGCCCACGATCATCGAGTCAAGGCTTGCAGCAACCATGAACAGATGGTGCACGGCGTCATTGCCGCGAAGAATATACAGGTAGTCAAGGCACTTGTTCTTGTCGACCTGCTCCCCGAACAGAAAACGGATGATTTCATCCTCGACAGCCTCCCTGTCATCGACAACAAGCAGGAATTCCACGCGGTTGCAGGTTGACAGAAGATAGTACTCCCGCAGCCCCTCTGTCCCCCGCAGCGCGGTAAGCGGTGCTTCGTAGCCGTTTGAAAGCGCAATTTTTTCCCGTACTTCAACAGGCGTGGTTTTATGGTTTACTCCCATCAGGAGGATTTTCTCAGCTGGCATAACTATGGATCCCCCCCAGCAGATACGTTACCCCCCACAAGGTAAACAGAACAGAGGCAAAGCCGACTATAGCCATCACCGCAGCTCTCTTGCCCCGCCAGCCGACGGTAAAGCGCTGATGAATCTGGACCAGGTAGAGAAACCAGGTAATCAGTGACCAGGTCTCTTTCGGGTCCCACTGCCAGTAGGTGCCCCACGCCTGCCGGGCCCAGACGGACCCGGTTACTATTCCCAGGGTCAAAAAGATGAACCCTGCTGTAATACAGTGATTATTTAATTGATCAAGGGCATCCAGAGATGGGAAGCGGGAGAAGAAGAAACCGAATTTTTTGCTTTTGAGCTCCCGCTCCTGCAAGAGATACATCACCCCGCCGCAAAACGCCAGGGCGAGGAACCCGTAGGCCAGTACCGACACCCCGGCATGAACCGGCAGCCACGCACTCTGCAGAGCCGGCAACAGCGGAGGCATCTCCCTTGAGGAAAATAGCGAGATCAACAGCAGCACAAAGATGAGCACGGACACAAATGTGCCGAAATTTTTCACCGTGTAGCGCCACCTGAAAGAGAGATAAGCCCAGGTGGAAGCCCAGGCAAAAAAGATGACAGCTTCATGCTGCGAGATGATCGGGGTGTGTCCCCCCTGAAAAAAACGGCTCAGGATGTAAAGGGTCTGAACCACGCCGGAGGCCACCAGGATCATCCTGGCAATCTTCCTGACCTCGGTGTTCTGGCGGACGAAATAGACAAGATACGCCGCAACGGCAACCCCGGTCACGCCTAGTACCGTTATATAGAGGATATCACTTAGTTCTCTCATCTATTCTCCACCTGGTGTTTACAGCCCGCCCGACAGATCTTCACCTGAACAAGACCGTCAGGGCAAGGGATCCTGCATATTTTCAAAGCTGTCGTATTTTTCCAGAAATTTTTTCAGAAACTGTGAGCTGTCTATTTCATCTGGTAAAACCCTTACCAGCAGCATCTGCAGATCGAACCATTTGGCCTCCAGCACCAGGGAGACCAGCCCCTGGTCAAGCAGGGCTCGAAAAATTTCTCTATTGCGCTCCGATTCTCCGCCCACCCTGAGGACCTCGGTTCGTATCCAGGCCAACAGATCCAGGACCCCTTCGTATTCCGGAGAAATAACAGTTTCCAGGGACTCCCTTAGCTTTCTTGCAAGAGCGGGGCTCCCTCCCCCGGTCGACACCGTTACCAGTATCTCGCCGCGGCGAAAATGCGCCGGGACATGGAAATGACTCCCCTCCGGGTCGTCTGCACTGTTAAGCAACGCCCCGGAAGCGGCAGCCTGCTTGGCCACCGTTGCCTGCACCTCCCTGTTATCGGTGGCGGCATAGACCATGAAAGCGCCCTTAAGGTCCCCATCGGCAAATTTTCTCGAAAACCATTCCAGCTGTTTTTTCTCTGCGAGGCTTTCAATTTGACCGACCACCTCCGGACTGATGACCCGGACTCTTGCGCCCGCTTCGATAAGCGCTCTGGCTTTTCTCAAAGCCACGTTGCCCCCACCGACAATCACGCAGAGTATATCGACAAGATTCAGATTAATAGGATAAAGATGCATATCGCGCCCAGAAAATACCTCTTTGTTGCAAACCTCTATTTCTTTTTACGTCGCAGCCGGTTGACTATGATCGTAATATTTTTCCCGTCTCTTTTGATATTCTGTTCTTTAAGAGCGATATCAAACTCTTCTCCGGCTAGTTTGAGAAATTTCCACAGGCTTTGTCTCTTCGCGTCATGGGCCAGCATTATCGTCCCGTCCGGTTTGAGGCTTGTGTCGAACACCCTGAGCAGCGGGGCGAAAAACTCTTCACGAAAAAGAATTTCGGCACCGGCAAGTACATCAAAAGGTTCGAGGGACGGCGGATTCAGCCAGTCGAGATGACAAAAATGGACATTGTCAAGCTTTGAGGCGGCAGCACTCACTCTTTGGAAATCGAGAATAATGTCCTCATAATCACTGAGGGTTACGTCGAAACCAGCGGCGGCAGCCATGAGCCCGGGAGCCCCGAGTCCGGCACCGAGCTCGAGAAGACGCTTCCCCTCAGTACGCTGCTGGTTGGCAAGGACATAGGACAGAATAATGGCACTATCCCACAGCCGTATCCAGAACGGGAACTCGGAGACATCGGCAAACGGATCTTTGCCATCGAGAAATTGTTCGAGATCTTCGATTTTCAGGAGCCGGATTTTTTTCTCTCCAGCCTTGAGAGTGTCAAAGGTAAGTTTGTATTTACTGCGGATACGGTTATATATTTCCCGCTCCAGTTCCGGTAATGTACGAATATCCATTTA
The DNA here is from genome assembly GCF_900104445.1 of Desulforhopalus singaporensis. Taxonomy (GTDB): domain Bacteria; phylum Desulfobacterota; class Desulfobulbia; order Desulfobulbales; family Desulfocapsaceae; genus Desulforhopalus_A; species Desulforhopalus_A singaporensis. The sequence goes on from NZ_FNJI01000007.1 coordinate 141,939, forward strand.
GAATCGCCCGGTGTAAAAATTAATGTATTACGGATAAACAACGTTTAATACGTAGTAACCAAGCCCCGCTGAAGCAAGCAGCAGGCAGTAATAGCCGAACCACTGCAGCCGGTCTTTTTCTATGATATCGAGCAAAAATTTTATTGCCAGGTACCCCGACACCGCAGCAACTACCATACCGGCAGCAAGATTGCCCCAGATTTCAGCGGCGGGCGGCTGGGCCAGCAGCTCCTTGGAATGCAGTACCACCGCTCCGAGGATCGCCGGTATCGACATAATAAAAGAGAACCTGGCAACAGTCTGACGCGGAACCCCGAGCGCCATTCCCATGAAAATGGTCGATCCGGATCTGGAGAGACCGGGAAGAATAGCTCCCGCCTGGGCACAGCCGACCAAAACGCTGCGCCACCAGGTAAGCGATTTCTCTTTTTTTGGCAGATACCGCGCGCAGATCATCAGGATGCCGGTAACAATCAGCATTATGTAAGCCACAAGAACCGAGCTAAACAAACTTTCTATCCGGTCCTTGAAAAACAGGCCGACAACCACAGCAGGCAAGGTTGCCACTATAACATATATATCCCAGAGAAAGAAAGTCCTGGTGTCCCGATCGGTTTGCCCGGTCAGCACCTGCAGCGGAGCCATTGCCATCGCCTTGATCTCCCGCCGGAAAACAAGAAGAACAGACAACAACGTCCCAAGGTGCAAACAGACGTCAAACACAACCCCCTGCTCCTGAAAATTCATGAGCTGAGAGCCTATTACAAGATGACCGCTGCTTGAAACCGGCAAAAACTCCGTAACTCCCTGGACAACCCCCAGAATAACCGCCTTGAAAAACTCCAACATAAGCCTCTATAAACTCCCGGCACGACATCAGGCTAACCCACGATTGAAGCCATCGACCATCCCGCCGATGCCGCCGGAACACCCATATCCATTCAAAAAGTCCCGCCACCGGGTGACGAATGCACAGGACTCCTTTGCCCGCGGGACAATCCGGCTCATCGACCACAGCCACCAGGGACAAAAAAAAAGGTCGGCTGATCAAAAAAATCAGCCGACCCCTAATGTTACTTGAAAAAAGAGGCTATGTCAATTAGCAACCCTCGACAGCAGCCGTCTTCTTCGTTTGGACTTTCACCTTGTCACCAGCTTCAAGCTTGTCAGCCTTTTTGCAGGTCATGGTCACCTTGTCACCATCAACCGAATCAACGGTGCAGTTCACTTTTGCAGCAAAACCAACGCTTGCCGTGCTCAGAGCAAAAACCACTGCCAGCATAAGAGATGCAAACTTCCTGTTCATCATTATTCTCCTTTATTGTGTATTAGTTTTTTTAGGAGCATTGCCCCACCTGAGAATTCATATTTATTTCTCCAGATACGCTAACACCGGGCATTGTATTTCATTTTTTGGTGGAATGCAAGGGAGATAACCTAACACAATGATTTTCAATGACAATCAGTTGAGCAGACTCCGGACATCCTTGTCCAGCACCTGGTGGCCGACATAGCCCGTATATTTTTTCACCACGTTCCCGGCCCGATTTACCAGAAACGCTACGGGAATTCCATAAATACCGCCAAAGTCTCTGGCCGTTCCCGCTCCCGCCATGAGCACCGGATAGTTGATCCGTTTTTCTTCGACAAACTCGGCGACGGTAGACACTCCCTGCTGATCAACCGACAGACCGACCACGGAAAAGCCGTCCCTGCCGTATTTTTGCTGCAGTTCGTTTAATACCGGTACTTCCGCAGCACAAGGCGGGCACCAGGTGGCAAAAAAGGTCAGCAACAGGACTTTACCGGTAAAAAAACTCGAATTGATCTTTTTCCCGTCGCTCACGCTCTCCAGGGAAAAGGTTGGCATTTTGGTGGCGGCCAAACCGGCTGTCGTCGATCCGAAAAGGAAAATAACTGTGAAGAGGCAACAGATTACTGAACTGCTTATTTTTTTCATCAACAGACTCCCTGAGAGATTTCATTATTCATATTTCTATGATATACTTATGCGTCAAATTATTCCACAACTATCAGAGCGCAGGATAAAATTACGCTAAAACGGCCGGTTACATTCTTGCGCAATTTGACAGGCAACAACAGGAAATAATCGTTGCAGAACACATTCGCACCTCCTTTACCGGAGGCTACCCTACACTATTTGTCTGCTGAACAGGAATTCAATGAAACAATTTAATTCTTTTTCGTTTTCATTTCCCGCTGCCTCCTTATCGGTACTGGTGCTGATCTTTTCAGCATGTTTTTTTTGCCGGGCAACGTCAGCGGAAATGATTGACAAGGTGGTTGCAATCGTCAACGACGATATTATTACCCTCAGCGAACTCGAAGCTGAAACAGGGGAACTGTACCAGTCCATTGCCAAGGTCAAATCAGGTGAGGAACTGCAGGCGGCAATCAGCGAGGTCAGGGAAAAAACACTGGATTCTATGATCGATCAACGTCTTGTTGAACAGCGAGCGGCGTTATACAATATCACGGTCACCGACGACGAGGTAGATGCGGCCTTTAGCGGCGTCAGGCAGAAAGCGGGCCTTGACTCCGGTGAATTTCTGCGCAGGCTGCAGCTTTCCGGGTATACCGAAGAGAGCTACCGGAAAAACATCTATTCATCGCTGCTACAGAACAAGCTGCTTGCCATTGATGTCAAGTCCAAGATCATCGTCTCCGACGAGGAGGTTCTCGACTATTACGATCAAAACTATACCAGCCGGATGGAAGAGGACGGGTACTATCTGCTCCAGATCGGCTTTAACTGGAAAGATGGCGACCTGGACGACAAAAAGCGTGCTTTTGAGTTGGCCACGCGGGTACACAAGATGGCCCGCGACGGAGACGATTTTCACAACCTGGCGAGAAAATATTCGGAACTTCCATCGGCTGTCGATGGCGGCGATATCGGAGTCTTCATGCTCGATGAAATGGTTCCGGCAATGCGCTCAGGTGTGGCAGGTCTCTCTCCCGGAGAAATAAGCGACATTATCCAGACACCTGCGGGATACCAGTTTTTCAAGCTGCTATCGAACAACAACGAGGCCATTGTTACCACCGCCCCATACGAAGCGGTGGAGAACGAAATCCGGGAAAAGCTTTACCAGACAAAACTTGAAGAGGCGTTTCGCAACTGGGTAATACAACTGAAGGACAAAGCATACATCCAGAAGCTATAGGCCGGACAAGAAAAAGGTCCGGTCCGCTTCTCAAATCGAATATTGAAGCAAGATCATGATGTCAGAAGAACACGAACAACAACACACTCCGCTGGGAGAATATCTGCGGTCTAAGAGGCACCAGCAGGGACTGGATCTCGACACTGTGGCGACCAGGACCAAGATATCCCTGAAAAACCTCTCCGCCATCGAAAGTGGCAGCTACGAAAAGCTTCCGGCAGAAGTTTTTGCAAGGGGATTTTACCGGCTCTACGCCGAGTTGCTCGGCCTTGATCCTGATGAAGTGCTGGCGTCTTATGACCTGGAAAAAACTCACCACCCAAAAGACGGGCTCCATGAAAGCCGGGTGCGCATTTTCCATTCCGAGGATGTCGGCAACATGGCCGAGAGACCTTCATTCTTCTTTTTTTCCTCCATCGGGTTGCTGCTGCTGGTGCTATTGCTGTTCGGTGCATTTCTCTGCTGGTATTTTTCATGGAACCCTGCCACCTTTCTCAGTCAGAAGTTGCGCAGCCTCCAAACCGTACCCGAAACTGTTGAACAGGTCCACAATGACCGTAGCGGGAGTTCACCGCTTGCGCTGCTGAAACATATGCCCTCACTGGAGTTCCAATCCACGGCAGTTGCTTCACAGCAATCGCCCGGTAACCCGTATTACGATTTCTGCATTGAAACTCAGCAACAACCTGCCCGTTTTCAGACCAATCCCCATTCACCTTAAACCATGCAAGAGGATGCGCTTGTCCTGGATACCGTCGACCACGGCGAGTCCGACCTCATCGTCACCTTTTACGGCCACCGGCTGGGTCGTCATTCAGCCATCGCCAAAGGAGCCAGGAAAAGCAAAAAGCGATTCGTCAACAAGCTGGAGCAGTTCACATTCTTAAATATCACCAGCACCATCAAGGCCAACCGTTCACTGGGGTTTCTTGTCGAGGCCGAACTCTACACGAGCTTCCCGGGCCTTCGTCGTAACCCGCGTCTTTACATCATCGCCTCCATTGTTGTCGAATTCCTGCTGCTTGGCACCAGGGAAGCGGAGCCTGACCCGAAAATTTTCCGTCTGAGCCTTTGGGCGCTCCATAATATCGAACACACCCCCCACCCCATGGCGACACTTGCCCTTTTCCTTATCCGCTATTTTGGATTGCTCGGCTACCGTCCGGACCTCGACAACTGTGGCGGCTGCAACGAGCCCTTTACCAACGACGCAACTTACCGTTTTGATCCTGCGGGCGGTCGTATTGTATGCTCGAACTGCCGGTCCGACGGGCATTTTGTTATCCCCGTCGCCAACGGCACCATCAAAGCCCTTCGGGCCGCCCAACAACTCGACCTTGACCGCCTGCAGCGGGTGAGTTTGAAAGGTACCATTCTCGAACAGTCTTTGACTCTTGCCCGCAGCTTCGGATATCACATTTTTCAGAGGGAGGCCGTATCCTGGAAAACTCTGAAAAATTTCGAGTCACCCAAAGATAACCCTTTATAATTTTTCACTTTTACTGTATTAACTAACAATTAATATAAGTTCATTGGCCTGCCGGTCTCCATGACCGACCGTGCCTTTTTTCCGCAAAAATACTGCAAAACCAAGGTCGCCGGGCAAAACCTTCCAAGCCGTGCCACTTTGCAAAACAACTCATTCAATCGACTATGAAAAAAGCAATACTTGCAGCTCTCCTGATGACGATATTTTTTTTCCCCCCAACCGGCTTTGGTGCCGAGCACCGGTTGGGGGGCGGAACCAACTACTGGGTAACACTTGACGATATTACCGACAGCGACGACAATGGCATCGACGACGACGGGTTTTCGTTCATCGCGTCCTACCAGTACCGCGCGGGTCTTTTGGGGTTTGAAGCCGACCTCGAACTACTGCCGGACAGGTTCGGGGAAACGGCCATCGCTCCCCAGGCCTATATCCTGCTGGGAAAGGCGATCTATGTCGCAGCGGGCATCGGAGTGGTGTACAGTGACGACGAGTTTGCAGACGAGCCTTTTTTCGGTTTGCGCGGCGGTTTTGACATGGAGATTCTCCCCGGCATATATGCCGACATCTACGCCAATTACCGTTTCAACGACCGCGCCTCCCTCGATAACGAGGACACCGACATCGACACCGACACCGTCTTTCTCGGGGCGATGGTGAGGCTGAGCCTTTAACGGGGCACAATCAACGATAACGGACCTCGCCGCTGTATTCCGTTTTGCGGTGGCCGTCCTCGAGCTCAAGAATCAATCCTCCACTGTCATCAACCCCGACAACCCGTGCCGGATACTGGGGGTTGGTGACAACATCGAACCCATATATCACATCCTGTCCGATGGTATCGGAAAGCTCCAGCCACCGGGCCAGCAGCGCGTGGATTCCACCGCGGCCGGAAAAAGGCTTTCCAGCCAGTTCGCGTTCTTCTTCATGGTAAAGAAGACCGATGTTCCAGGCGAGTCTTGCCAGAAACGAGACACCAAAATCCGTCAGATCCACCTCACGTCCCAGGTAATCGCTAACCGACCCTGCAGTCCCGGAAAGATCCGGAGGAAACGATGAATTGTTGACGTTAATGCCGAAACCGACCAGGTTGAACTCTTCTTTAAAACCTGGCTCGGTATATCCTTCAACCAAAAAACCGGCAACCTTCCTGCCTTCTATCAACACATCGTTGACCCAGCGGATGGCAGCCGGCTCGCAGCCCAGTTCGCCTACCGCCTCGCAGCAGGCAACCCCCACCGCCATCGGGATAAAGTGTCTGGACTGGGGGAGCAGTGTATTGGCGTGAACCATGCATCCCCACAGGCCTCCCGGGGGCGCATGCCAGCTCCTGGTAAACCGCCCCTTTGATTTTGTCATGGTCTCGGCAATAATAACTGTACCACTAGCAAAGGAACGGCCCGCCGCCGACTCCCTGACGATAAGATCCCTGGCATGATCCATTGCCCTGGGAAGAGTCGGGTGACACCGAATCACCGACCCAACCTGAAGTCCGTAACCAACCACCTTGCCTATATCAAGCCGGGACCGGCTGTACCCTCCAAAACCGCTCCCGGCGAAAACTGCAAGTTTTTGTCCGACCGCTTCAGGGGTTAAACGCTGAAGAAACATGGCTCTGGTTTTCACTCAATGGTCCACATCCCAATCCGCTTTCACCCGGGTGATGATTTTCTGGATCAGGGGTAATTTATCCGGTGCGCAGATCCCGACAAGAGGCTGTCCCTGCTCAACGGAGACGCCGGGCTTGAAATAGATCGAGTGAATAACTCCCCGGTCGCCGTCGTAATATACCGGGGTATCCCGTTTCATCAGGGACATGGTGAAAATCTCGTCGCCTTTATCTATGGTCACCGTCCTGGCTCCTTCTTTGTCGATTCGCGACTGGATATCCATGGCAAAAAAATACTTTGCCGTCTCGGGGGCGGTAAACAGGGTGAGCACTTCCTTGAGGATATTTTCGATAATCTCTTTTTTCTTCAGCGGATGCTTGATGGTCATCAACTTTTCACCCGCTTCTACAAACGTATTGTTGAGCTCACCGTACACCCTGGCCACTTCTCCATTGGTAGTGGCCGTGACCAGTTTCGGATTTCTTTCCCGATTAATTTCATACAGACTGGTTCCCGGGACCTGAAGCCACTGGCCGCTAGGCGCTTCCACCTCATCACCTTCACTTACCTTAAATGACACGTATCCCGTGTGAACCGCAAAAACATCTACATAGTCAAAAGGATCTGACTTATACTTCACTATCAATTCATCAAAATCTATAACACTTGCCATATCAGCTACCTGTTGTTTCATAAAAAACAGGGCAGACACCAAGGTCTAACCCCAATCGGCTACAACTTATTTTTCTTGAAGATTTTCCCTCATCCGGCTGTAACAGAGGTGGAAAAAACGTATTTTCACCGCCGAACGCCAACACAATAATGCGGGTGCATCCAAAAGCCATAAAGTTTATACTGATTGGTATGATACAAGGCAAGGTTATTATTTGCCGCTTACCGTCATGTCAGCATCGATACGGCAACACAGCCCTACAACGGACATCATGAATAAACGATCAACAAATCTGATCTGGCTGATTGGATCACTGGCTCTTGCGGCCGTCTGCCTCTATCTGCTGCTGCCCCTGCTCTGTGAAAAATACGTATTGCCGCAACTCACCCGCAGCCTGCCTTTTTCCATCAGGACGATTACGCTATCGACGCTGTCGCCGACAACAATTTCCGGCACCGTGGAACTTCATCAACAAGACAGGGAAGTTCTGTCCCTGCCTCGGTTTGAGCTCAACTATACCCTCTCATCCCTGAAAAACCGGGAGATTGACTCCCTGCTGCTCGAATCAGTCACCCTTAACCTGGAAACCGACGGAGATACAATTTACCTCACCCCGCCCCCTGCCGTATCGCACCAGCGAGACGGCCATTCCGGGATTTCCTTGTCCGCTTGGCCGCTGGCAGTCAGAACGGTGAAAATCAAAAACGGGGTGATCATCCTGCACTCCAAAGACGGCGGTGCTGAAAATGCCATCACCCTGCTGCTCAACGGCAGCGCAGCACTTGACTTTGCCACCATGGCTGACGGGAGCAAGGTTTTGCGCAGTATCTCAGCCACTGTGCAAACCGGCGGCAACACCGCGCTTACCGCAAGACTCGAGGCAAACAGCAACGAGGGCGGCGAAAATATCGACATAGCTGCCACAATCCCAAACCTGGCACAGCTGCTTCCGCGCAGGGGAGCCGCAGGAAATGTTGACACAGAAGGAAGTCTGGACCTGACCCTCAACCTGCGGCTGCATAACTTTCGACAACTCGTCAGCTTTCAGCTGTCCGCTTTGCTGGACAATTTCAGGCTGAGCAGCCACGGAACCTCCATAACCCAGCAATCTCCTGAAAATCCAGTTACAATCCGCCTTACAGGCGACAGTAAAAAAATAGACTATTCCCTGACAAACCTGGCGCTTGCCACTGTTCGCCAGATAGACCTCGCCTCTGATGGTACCATTACGGTGCAGGACCAGACGACGGCCGCCGCCGGGAGTGTTACCGTCACCGTCAATGAAGAGGTGGTACCAACTTTTGCAGCCGACTACACCGCCACCATAGACAGGAAAGGTTCCTCCATCGACCTGGCCGTGACGACCGGCCCGATGACAGTCGGCAACAGGTTCTCATCAGGTCCGGTTACGGTTCACACCTTCCTCGACATGAATCAAACCGGCGTACGGGGACGTATCGAAGGATCGACTCCTGCCTTGACAGAGCTGCAGCGTGATCTCCGTGCATCCGGCGTCGCCTTTACCTTTCCTTTCCAGTTTCCTCCGCCGTCTGCCAAGAGCCCGCCTCGGGCCGGCACTGTTACCGTGGACAACCTGAGCTTAGGCAACACATCTCTTGCCACCTTCAGTTCAACCCTCACGCAGCTTTCTGGTGAGCCGGGGATCGGTTTTCAGTCAACCTTGACAAGCGACTTCGACAACCGCATGACCGTAAACTGCAACGGTGAGGCTCTCCTCAATTTTCCCCTGAAACTTTCCTGCACCCTGCCCGCCACCCCCTTCGACTCCTCACTACTGCCTCCGCCACTCTTGCCACCGGGCATTCCTCGTATAACCGGTACCATCGAAGCAGCTGTTGATGCAGAACACGACACCTCAGCCCTCAGGGCGGAAGCAACAGTGAGTTTTTACGGGGGTACCGTAATTAAAGGGGACACCGTATTGTCAGGGATCGATGTCAAAGTCAGCTTCCCGGATCTGCCAAAATTTCGTTCGGCCCCGGGCCAGATCTGTACAATAGGCAACATCTCATCGGGCACCATTGACATGGGCGGAGCGATCTTTTCGTTTCGCACCGAGGATGCGAATTCGCTTTTTATTGAGAAGGGGCAGGTATCGTGGTGCGGCGGCAAAGTCGAACTGGGAAGCCTGTTGCTCACCAGGGACATGGACCGGCTCTCCACAACACTTTACTGCGACCGGCTCGGGTTTACCGACCTGCTGAGCCAGTTCGGGGTGGAGGAAACGGAAGGAGAGGGCGCGCTAAACGGTAAAATTCCGATCAGTTGGGGTAAAGAGGGGCTGGTGTTCGATGACGGTTTTCTGTTTTCCACACCGGGCGATGGTGGTATAGTCAAATTCGGCAACACCAGACAGCTGCAGCAGGGAATGGCCGGGATGAACCAGAGTGCCTACCTCGACTACTCGCTGATGGCGCTTGAAAATTTTGCCTATAACTGGACAAGACTCAAGCTCAACACAATCGACGACAACCTGCTGCTCACCATGGAGCTTGACGGGAAACCCGCCGCTCCACTCCCGTTTGGATACAATAAGGGGCGAATTGTCGCCTCCTCCAGGGGACCGGGAATACAGCACCCGATCCGGCTCGATGTCAATTTCACAGTGCCGCTTCGGGACCTGTTTAGGTACGGGAAAAACTTTCAATCATTAATGGAGAATATGTGACATGACGAGATATCCAAAACAGACCATTATAGCACTTGTGCTGTTTTCTCTTCTGTCAGCCGGCGGCTGCACCAGACACGAAGTTGCAATTGCCCCGGTGGAAATAAAACCGATCCATATTACAATAGACGTCAATGTCAAAGTGGATAAAGCCCTGGATGACTTTTTCGGGGATCTTGACGAGAACCTTGCCGAATAACACCACAAAATAAAACATGAGGTAGCCACAATGCGCAAATACAGCTTTTATTGTTCTTCCTTATCTGCCATTTTAATCTGTTTTTTTCTCTTTTTTGCTGACACTGCCTTCTCAGCCTCAATCAAGGAGAGGATGGCGGCCAGGCAGCCGGCGATAACCAGTCTTAAGGACCAGGGTATCATCGGTGAAAACAATTCGGGTTTTCTGGAATTTCTTGGCAGCAAAAAGGATGCATCCACGGTCGCGGAAGAGAACCGGGACCGCGGCATGGTTTACGACGCCATCGCTAAGAAACAGGGGGTGGACGCCGCTCTTGTAGGTGCCCGGCGGGCGAAGATGAACGCTGAGCGGGGGCCAAAGGGCCATTGGTTCGAAAAGGCCGACGGAAAATGGTACAAGAAGTAGAAAAATCCTCGACCATGACCGAGTCTTCAAAAGATAATCTCTTCAAAGTAGACTCCATTGAAGAGGATTTTGTATTCAATGAACGGGTTGTCGAAGTTTTCGACGATATGCTCGAACGCTCCATCCCGTGCTACAAGCAGGTAATCGAGAGTTCCGCCCGGCTGCTGGTAAAATTCCTGACGCCTGGGGATACACTCTATGACCTGGGCTGCTCCAACGGCACCAGTCTGCTTGCCATCGCCGGCATGCTGCCCGACGACTGCGGATTCAGCTATACAGGCATTGACAATTCGGCGCCGATGCTGGAAAAGGCACGACTGAAAACCGAGCTTTTCAGCAAACAGGACAGCGTTTCCTACCTTCTTGAGGATATCACCCAATTCAATCACCCGGGAGCGGGCGCGATCATTCTAGGCTACACCCTGCAGTTTATTCGTCCCCTTCAGCGCGAATCGTTTCTTAAGTCCCTTTACCGATGTCTGCGGCCGGGGGGAGTGCTGCTCCTGAGTGAAAAAATCATCAGCCACGACCGGAGACTGAACCGGGAATATATCGACATCTATCACCAGTTCAAGAAATCAAGGGGGTATTCCGAGCTTGAAATCGCCAAGAAAAGAGAAGCCCTGGAGAACGTCCTTATTCCTTTTTCCATCGCCGAGAACAAGGAGATACTGACCAAATGCGGATTTACCGCAGTGGAAACCTATTTCCAGTGGTTCAATTTCGTCTCCATGATTGCTGTCAAAACAGTATAAACCCACCTAGCCGCAATGACATATTTTCCCCTTCTTCCACCTTCGGTTCAGATCGATGCAATTGAACAGGAACACCTGAAAAAACAGCAGTGGGTCGGCCAGGATAAAAAGGGTTTTTTGCGTTACCGAACCCCCTATCTCGCCCTGAGCCGCCACCAGGCGACTTCTTGCAACTGCGCCGGCGACACCGTGACCATAGGCGCCGCGGATGAAATCGACGATGCCGGCCGGGCCGCAGTCAAAGAAAATCTTCGCGCCTTTATGCCGTGGAGAAAAGGCCCTTTTTCAATCTTTGGGATCGATGTGGACGCCGAGTGGCGCAGTGATAAGAAATGGCGAAGAATAGTTCCCGAACTTCCCGAGCTAAAAGATAAAATGGTGGCCGATATAGGGTGCAACAACGGGTATTACATGTTCAGGATGACTGAACACGCCCCCCGGTTCGTCCTCGGTTTCGAGCCTTCCGTACAGCACTATTACTGTTTCAAGGCACTCAACGCCATGGCCGGATGTTCAAACCTGGATATCGATCTGCTTGGGGTTGAACATTTGCACCTTTTTGCAAACTGCTTCGATGTGGTGTTTTTGATGGGCATTATCTATCACCGCCCTTCTCCCATCGACACGCTACGCGATATTGTGACCGCGCTTGCTCCGGGGGGCACACTGATCCTGGAAACCCAGGCGATCCCCGGAGAAGAACCGTACGCCCTGTTCCCGCAGAAGACCTACGCCAAAGTTCCCGGAACCTATTTTGTTCCTACCGCGTTATGTTTGATAAACTGGATGGAAAAGGCCGGGTTCACCGATATAAGCTTCTTTTCCTCAAGCCGCACCACCCCTGAAGAGCAGCGAAAGACCGAATGGATGCAGTTTGAGTCCTTGACCGATTTTCTTGACCCGCACGACCCCACTCTCACCATTGAGGGGTATCCCGCCCCCTTGCGGATTATCGTCAAGGGGAGAAAAAAGATCGTTAAATAATCGACAAATGCAGTCTCGCAGTTGCCTTTCCCCGCAACTGAGGTTACACTGGCACAGAACTATTTTACCGGTTGCCCTAAAAAGGAGACATTTATGGATTTTTCGAACTACACACTCTACACCAGCGGACTCAAGGGGTCGGAGGCCACTTTTGGCGAAGAAGCGGAGAAGCTCGGCATTCAGGAAGTTGTTTATTCTTTCGAAGGTCATAAACTCTACCGCGACAAGAATGTCAGGATTCTTGATAAAAACCAGCTGGAACGTGGCGATATCAGCATGGAGCTCGCATCGCGAATGCTCAACCGCACCTATTACGAGACGGATAAGATACGCAAAGTACTGCAGACCATTTTTCACATGATCAACTCCGGCCACCAGGTTTTTGTCGTCGGATCGATTCAGGAAGACGGATCGGTCAAAGGCGGAACCGGCTGGGCTGTAGAACTTGCTAAAATGTTCAACCGCCCTCTTCACGTTTTTGATCAGCCCACCAAGGCGTGGTACACATGGAAGGGCCAGTGGCAGGAAGATTCCCCCCGCATAGAATACGAGACCTTCGTTGGCAGCGGAACCAGATACCTCAGCGATGCTGGCCGCAACGCTATCTCCCAGCTTTTTATCGACTCTTTCAAGTCGTAACCAACCAGACAGCGTTGCACCGACCCCCAGGCCGCAACGCTGTTTTTTTTTTTGCATATATCCCCTGTCTTTTTCACTGCTCCACCCGCATTAAGCCGTTTCCCTCGCACTCGAGCCCGACATTTTTTTTGCAATTGATGCGCAAAAATACTATTATTACACAATTCAATTAATTTATTGACAACCTTCCGGCGCAAAGAATCCTGTGCAACTCAACCCTGCTGCCGGTATTTTCCACAAAAAAACTTCTTCATTCCAAGATGTTGCAAAATTCTGCATGCAACGAGCAAACAATGCGAGTAAGAGTTTAAGAATTTAACTACGCACTGGAATGCAGCGACAGGTCCGGATCTGTCGCTATAACCTATAATAACCGCAAGAGGTAGAGTATGAAAAGACAGATTCTGAGATGGGGGGTAAGCGGGTTTCTTGCCGCTTCGCTGCTGCTCTCGACCAACATGTTCCTTCCCATGGAAGGCTCGCATTTTGTGGTCGGTGAAGCTAAAGCGGAAACAGGAAAAGAAGCGCAGGCAACAAAGGGGAAGATCACCAATATTTCCCAGAAGGCGAAAACCATTGCCATCGCCCAGAAGGACAACGATTTTTTCCTGTTGAAATTCACCGACGACACCGTGCTTAAAAACGTAGAGTCGGCCAAAGACTTCAAGGTCGGAGAAGCGATCCTCGTTCATTACAGATCCAATGAAAAAGGAGAAAATATTGCCGTATCCCTGGAAAAAGCCCTGGTCAAACTGCCAGAGGGCACCAGGGAAATAAAAACCGATGAGCTTGCCGATCTCGTCGCCAGAGACCAGAACGTGGTGATCGTCGACGCCAGACCTGAAGCAAAATATGCGGTAAGCCACATTCCTGGTGCAATTTCAATACCTTTTGCCAAGGTCAAGAAGTCAGGCGATGACGGCGCCAAGCTTTTTACGCAGTACATGGACAAACAGCTGGTTTTCTACTGCGGTGGCCCAACCTGAACCATGAGTCCAAAATCCGCCGGTCTGGCGGTTAAATGGGGACACAAGACTCCGCTGGTTTACAAGGACGGCCTGCCATCCTGGAAGAAGTCCGGTCACCGCACCGTACCAACCATGGCTCATATTGCCAAAGGCAATGTCGTTATAGTTGATCTTCGCGATGCAAAATCAGTAGAGAAGGGTTACATCCCACGGGCATACACCGTTCCTTTTGGCGAGCTGGAAGATTACGAAGACGCATTTCCGGCAGCCTACGGCGCACCAATCTATCTCTATTCAGACAAGGATGAAGAGGTGTCAGCAGCAACCAGGATCGTCAAGGATTGGGGATATAAAAACGTCAACGGCTTCTACGGCGCCCTGGACGCATGGATCTCCTCAGGCCGCACGCTGCAGCAGGGGCCGGCCCTGACCGCAAGCGACGACACCCCGATCTTCTGGGAAAAAATTCTTGGCGACGGTGAAATCAGCATAACCGACTTCACCAAATCACTTCACTCCGAACTGATATTCGTGGTCGATGCAAGAACTCCCGAGGAATACGAATCTGGCCATTTTCCCGGTTCCGTCTCTATTCCGCTGGAACTGATGAAATCCAGACTTTCCGAGATTCCCAAAGACAAGTTCATCGTTGTCCACTGCAAGACCGGGGGCAGGGGAGAAATAGGTTATCGGTTACTCAAGGAGGAAGGATACGCAGTCAAGTTTCTCAACGCCGAATGCGAATGCGACCCCTCCGGTGAATATAATATCTGGTAACAGTCCGGTTCAGCTGTACCCTGCATCTTTTTCCGGCATCCTTGTATTGGACCTATAACGATACAGCCTGCCAGCAGGTGCCGCCCCCCGATGCGTGCAGAGCGCATCGGGGGGCTTTTTTATGCTCAAACCAGAGGCTGCACTACCTGCTACTCATTGAGATCGATTTTCAGAATCTTGGCCCCCGGGTGCATGGTATCGCCTTTTTTGGCGCTGATGGCGGTAACGATCCCGGCCATCTCACACAGGATCGGGGTCTGCATCTTCATGGCCTCCATTATCGCCACCCGGTCGCCGACCAGAACCTCCTGGCCTTCCTCCACGGAGATCTCAACAATTTTGCCGTTAAACGGAGAGCGGACGTCTCCGGCTTTTGCCAGATCGATAATCTCTTCCTTGGTGAGGACCTGAACTGCCGCATCCCCTCCTGCAGCAGTCTTCTTCTGGTAGGTATAAATTGTCTGGTGATGATCGACCATGAGATAGACGCTGGTCTCTCCGGAGTTGGTGACAGGAGAAGGCCCCACCTCGATCATATGCTCCTTGCCGTGATAATCGCGGAACGAGAGTTTTTCACCCTGATAAAAGCCCCCCTTGCGAAAAAAGATCGAGGGTGGCAGGACATGCACCTGGCCGTATTTCTCTTCAAATTTGAAAAAATCCACTGCATCGTTTGGGTGTTGCAGATAGAGCACCAGCTGTTCGTCGGTGGGTTCAACCCCGATCAGCGACGACAGCTCATAGCGTTCCAGGGCAAGATCGATATCGGCGATCTCCTCAATACCGCCCTCTTCCTCAAGCACCTGCCGCCAGTTCTCCCCCAGAACCTTTTCGTAAATCCAATCTTCCGGCTGATAAAACGGGAACGGACCGTACTTGCCAAGCAGCAGGTTGCGCAGATCGCCCGACGGATTGCCGTACCTCTCTCCGTCGAGCACATTAGCGACGGCAGTAGTCCAGAGGATCTGGGATCCGGGGGTAACTGACCAGTAGTTGCCCAGCTCTTTCTGCACCCGTGGCAGTTCTTTATGTAGTATCTCCGGCATCTTATCAAGAAATCCGCCTTTGGATGCCTGCTCCAGGCTGGACCCCATCGCCCCGCCCGGCAGCTTATGGATTTGCACTGTCGGTTGAAATCCCTTGATCTGCGATTCAAACTGCTCGTAATAGACCCGCTCGTCGCGAATAATCTCTGAGGTTTCAATCACAGCGTCCTCATCCAGACCTTCCGGATGAAACCCATATTCCCTCAGGGTCTGCACCACCGACAGAATCGGCGGGGGCCCGTAAAAACCAGTAAATGCAGAGTCAGCCGCATCGACGATGGAAGCACCGTTCTTCACAGCCTCAACGATCCGACCCACGTCGTTTCCGTCGGTGTTGTGCCCATGGTAATGGATGGGAATATCACCAAAATTCTGCTTCAACGCGTCGACCAGCTCGCCAATCCGCACCGGGCTGCCGAGTCCGCCGTGATTTTTTATGCAGAGGGTTATATCCCTGCCGGTTACGTCAATAATTTCCTGTGCCTTTTTTACATAAAATTCGTTGGTGTGTTCAGGTCCTGTTGAAAAACAGAGGCACGGTTCGTTGAGCCTGCCCGCCCTCGCAACTTCCTCAAAAACAGCCGTCATGTTCGGGACATGATTGAGAAAATCAAAAGTACGCCACACATCCACGTATTTGGCAAACTCACGGACAGTAAACCTTACGATATTCTTCGGATAGGGCCGGTACCCGAACAGATTGACGCCGCGGCACAATGTCTGAAACATGGTGTTTGGCATCTTCTCCCGTAATTTTCTCAGCTTGGTGAACGGGTTCACCTGCTTTCTGAGCATATCGACATGGATTGATGCCCCGCCGGTTATCTCCAGGGAAAAATACCCGGCATTGTCTCTTTTTTCCGCCGCAATCAGATCGGTGTGAAGAAGTAGCCGGTTCTTGAAATCCGACTGCGACAGGTCGCGGGCGGTATTGGTGAGGTAATATCCCTTCGCGCTGCGCAGGGTGTCAACTATTTCTTTTGCCGGACTTCCCGGTATTATTCGTGCCATATGTGAATCCTTTTATTTTTCAAAAAACAGCAGTACAAAAATTATTTATCAGCCTTAATAGTGCTTTACTTGGCAAAAGGATTTTCTTTTGCGTAATGAATTTCGGCCACAAACCTGGCCAGTTTACTGGCTTCGCTTGAATCCTCTTCATAATGAAAAATATACGGATGTGTGTCTATATACGAGGTATCAAAGTCCCCGTTCACGAAGTCCCGTTCATTGGCGATGTTCTGGTAGAACGGGATCGTCGTCTTCGGGCCGCTGATGGTGAAGTTGGCAAGACATCGCCTGAGACGCCCCACGGTCTCTTCCCAGGTAAAGCCGTGGACGGTCAGCTTTACGAGGAGTGAATCGTAAACCTCGGGGATTATGTATCCCTGATAGACAAAACCGTCGAGCCGTACCCCGAACCCGCCGGTGGAGCGGTAGACAGACACTTTTTTTCCGCCCTCCGGCATGAAATTATTTTTCGGATCCTCCGCGTTGATCCTCACTTCAATGGCATGCCCCCTGATATTCACATCCTCTTGGCCAAAAGAGAGCGGCTTGCCGAAAGCTATATTGATCTGGTTTCTTACGATATCGATACCCGTTATCATTTCGGTTACGGTGTGCTCTACCTGGACCCGGGTGTTGATCTCCATGAAATAGTAGTTCATGTCGCTGTCGATCAAGAACTCCACCGTACCTGCGTTGAGATAGTTCGCCGCCTTGGCGGCCAGAACCGCGGTTTCGCAGATATTGTCGAGAAGTTCCTTATTTTGTATCATCGATGGAGCAATCTCCACCAGCTTCTGGTTGCGACGCTGGATGGAGCAGTCTCTCGTTCCCAGGTGGAGGGTCTTGCCGAAACTGTCGGCCAGGATCTGAACTTCCACATGTTTTGGGTTCACCACCACCTTTTCGAGGTAGACGGAGTCGTCGTTAAACGCCGCCAGCGCCTCCGCCCTGGCTACGGGGATCTGCTCCACCATGTCCTTGTCCGACTCAATCCGGCGTATTCCCCGTCCCCCGCCGCCAGAGGTTGCCTTGAGCATAACCGGATATCCGTACTTTTCAGCAAATCCAAGCGCTTCCCTGATCCCTTCTTTACCCTGGGACAGATTTGCGGTGCCGGGCACCATCGGGATTTTCGCATCACCCATTATCTTCCGTGCTATTACCTTGTTTCCAAGGTTGGATATAATCTCGGAGGACGGACCGATAAATATCACCCCGGACGCTTCACACGCCTTGGCAAAGTAGGGGTTTTCGGCTAAAAAGCCGTAGCCGGGATGGATTGCAGCCGCTCCCGATTTTTTCGCCGCCCGTATGATCTTGTCGATATTGAGATAATCACTCCTCGGTCCCGGCCCGAGACAGACAGCCTCGTCGGCAATGCGAATGTGGCTCGACATCTCATCCGGCGTTTCATAAACTGCTATCGCTTCGTAGCCAAGCTCCTGTATTGCCCTGATCAGGCGAATAGCGATTTCCCCACGATTTGCTACCAGTATTCTAGTTTTCACTTTTGTTCCTCATACTATATGACAAAATTCTCAGAAACTTTTCCAGGCCTCTTCCCTGTCTCCAGAAATGGTACGGACCGGCTCACAAAAGTTCCGTATAGACCTTCTATCCCCTCGTTGTAAGTAATCCGGCAGGACGGCGCAGTCACCTTCACTGCATCCGGGCACCAATGACGCGAATTGGAAAGTTACGAGCCGTTCAGCAGACAAGCACAATAATCAAATTCAATGATCCAATCAATAAGCAAAATCAAACATAGTCTTTTTTTTATCAATGTCAACAGCACCAAGAACGACTGCTATTATCAGTGGTTACCTGAAATTCTTCTGACTACCCCAACCATGGTATCCGAATAAGGTTGACTAACCGGGCTTCGTCAAGTTATATTTTAGAGTTTTGTCTGCACGGCCAGAGGGACAAAAAAAACACCACCCTCCACTTGCTTCAAATGCATTCAGAACGGATCGCCGGCGACTCCGCGACACCGATGAGTAGACCGGAAAACAGCATGTACGGGTAAACCACACCCTCCAATCATTCTCAGCAGCCACCACGGTACACCGATGACCACGGCGCAAAATTAGAGGACAGACTGCCATGAAAGCAATCATCGCCCTGGAAGACGGGACCACCTTTGAAGGGCAATCATTTACCGGCCACGGAGAAGCTGTAGGTGAAATAGTTTTCAACACTTCACTCAGCGGCTATCAAGAAGTTCTGACAGACCCATCCTACACCGGTCAGCTGGTCACAATGACCTATCCGCTGATCGGAAACTACGGGATCAACCCGGAAGACATGGAGTCGGCAGCCGTCCACCCAAAGGCGTTTCTCGTCAAAGAATACAATTCGTTTCCCTCAAATTACCGCTCGACCAAGACCCTGGCCCAGTTCTTAAATGAATTTGACGTCCTCGGCGTGGAAGGATTCGATACCAGAGCCCTGGTTCGCCATATCCGCAGCCAGGGGGCGATGAAGGCGATTGTCTCGACCAGGGATCTCGACACCGCTTCCCTGATAAGAAGAGCCGGAGAATGGTCCGGCCTGGTCGGTCAGGACATGGTAAAAAGAGTCACCTGCACCGAGCCGTACGGCTGGAGCGACAACGGACCGGTGACGATGTCCTCTTTTGCCGAGACCACGGGCAAGAAATTCAAGGTGGTGGCGTTTGACTTCGGCATAAAATACAACCAGCTGCGCATACTCGCAGAAAAAAATTGCCAGGTTATCGTCGTCCCTGCGACTACCACCGCAGAACAGGTACTGGCAATGAATCCCGACGGTATCTTTCTGTCCAACGGGCCCGGAGATCCCGAAGGGGTCGAGGGAGTGGTGGACACCGTCCGTTTCCTCCTTGGCAAAAAGCCGATATTCGGGATCTGCCTCGGACACCAGATGCTCGGCCTTGCCTACGGCGGCTCGGCCTATAAGCTCAAGTTCGGACACCGGGGCGGCAATCAGCCGGTCAAGGACCTCACCACCGGACATGTCGAAATCACCTCCCAGAACCATGGGTTCTGCATTGACGAAAAGACCCTTCCGGGAGATGAAGTAGAGATAACGCATATAAATCTTAACGACAACAGCCTCGAAGGAATGCGGCACCGGAAATACCCGGCATTTTCCGTCCAGTATCATCCGGAATATGCTCCTGGCCCGCACGATGCAAAATATCTCTTTGATCGTTTCATCAACATGATGTGCAACTGACAGCGCTTCCCGTTGCCCCATTTACTCAGCCCCAAAGGGTTTTAAAACTTCAGAGCAAAATTATCAGATCATGCCGAAAAGAACAGATATAAACAAGATCCTCATCATCGGTTCCGGACCCATTATTATCAGCCAGGCCTGTGAATTCGATTATTCTGGTGCCCAGGCGGTAAAAGCGCTGAAAGAGGAAGGTTACGAGGTTGTCCTTATCAATTCCAACCCGGCAACCATCATGACCGACCCCGGTCTTGCCGACGCCACCTATATCGAGCCGATCACCCCGGAATTTCTAGCCAAGGTCATTGAAAAGGAACGACCGGACGCCATGCTGCCCACCCTGGGCGGACAGACCGCACTCAACACGGCGATAAAAGTTGCCGAAATGGGGGTATTGGAAAAATACGACGTCGAACTGCTTGCCGCCGATATAGATGTCATAAAAAAGGCGGAAGGCCGTGAAGAATTCCGCGATGCGATGTACAAGATCGGTCTCAAGGTGCCCGAGTCGAAAATTGTCAAGACTCTTGCCGACGCCATGGCATCGGGAGATGAAATGGGTTTTCCTATTATCGTCCGCCCCTCCTTCACCCTCGGCGGCACAGGCGGCGGGGTGGCCTACAACAGGCAGGAACTCGAAGAACTCTGCAGCGCCGGGCTCGATCTGTCGATGAACACGGAGGTCATGCTCGAACGAAGCCTGCTCGGGTGGAAGGAGTATGAGCTTGAGGTGATGCGCGACCGCAATGACAACGTTGTCATAATCTGTTCCATCGAAAATGTCGATGCGATGGGGGTTCACACCGGCGACTCCATCACGGTTGCCCCCGCCCAGACCCTCAGCGACCGCGAATACCAGGAGATGCGCGACGCCGCAATAGCCATCATCCGTGAAATCGGGGTGGAGACGGGCGGCTCCAACGTCCAGTTTGCGGTGAACCCCGCCGACGGCGAACTGATGGTTATCGAAATGAACCCGCGGGTATCCAGGAGTTCCGCCCTGGCATCAAAAGCGACCGGTTTTCCGATAGCCAAAATAGCCGCCAAGCTCGCGGTCGGGTACACCCTTGACGAGCTGAAAAACGACATCACCCGCGAAACCCTTGCAGCGTTTGAGCCCACTATAGACTACTGTGTGGTCAAGATACCGCGCTGGACCTTCGAAAAATTCACGGAAGCCGAAGATTTTCTCACCACCTCGATGAAATCGGTGGGTGAGACCATGTCCATCGGCAGAACCTTCAAGGAGGCTTTTCAAAAAGCCATGCGCTCCCTTGAAACCGGCAGATTCGGCTTCGGCGGAGACGGCAGACAGATACTGACCCACCTTGACGACGACGACCTGCGCCAGGGTCTGGTCACCCCTAACTCCAAGCGTGTTGCGCATATTTACGAAGCGCTGAAAAGGGGCATGGGGCTTGAGGAACTTCACGAGCTCACCCGGGTCGACCCGTGGTTTCTTTTCAACTTCAGACAGATAACCGAAACTGAGAAGGAAATATCTGAAAGAGGCTTCCAGGGCCTTGACCAGCGGTTTCTCACCCACTGCAAACAACGGGGCTTTTCCGACATTCAGCTTGCCTATCTCACCGGGACCAGTGAAAACGACATACGCCAGCTGCGCAAGGAAGTTGGAGTGGTTCCGGTTTATAAACTCGTCGATACCTGCGCAGCGGAGTTTGAATCGTACACCCCCTACTACTACTCAACCTACGAGCAGGAAAACGAGGCGATCAAGACCGAAGGCAAGAAAGTAGTAATCCTCGGCGGCGGTCCCAACAGGATCGGCCAGGGCATCGAATTCGACTACTGCTGCGTGCACGCAGCGTTCGCGCTCAAGGAAATCGGGGTAGAATCGATAATGATCAACTCCAATCCGGAAACGGTCTCCACCGATTACGACACCTCCGATAAGCTGTTCTTCGAACCCTTGACCAGGGAAGATGTGCTCAACATCATCGACCAGGAACAGCCGGACGGCATTATCGTCCAGTTCGGCGGGCAGACTCCCCTGAATCTGGCCGTTCCCCTTGCGGATGCCGGGGTGAAGATTATCGGCACCCAGCCCGATGCAATAGACAGGGCCGAAGACCGCAAACGGTTCCAGCAGTTTCTGCAAAAACTCAACCTGCGCCAGCCGGAAAATGACACGGTCTACAATCTCGACGAAGCCCTTGATGCCGCCAATCGGATAGGCTATCCGGTGGTGGTTCGTCCATCATACGTGCTGGGTGGAAGGGATATGCGGATCGTCTACGGCGACCAGGGCATAAAGGATTTCATGCAGTCGGTAGGCGCGGCAAACCTCGAACACCCTGTGCTTATTGACAAGTTTTTAAAAGACGCCATCGAAGTGGACGTCGATGCCATCAGCGACGGCACCGCCACGATCATCGGCGGAATTATGGAGCACGTCGAGGAAGCGGGGATCCACTCCGGGGATTCCGCCTGTGTTCTTCCGCCATACACTCTTTCCAACGAGCTGGTGGAAGAAATCAAACGGGCCAGTAAATCGATGGCCAAAGAACTTGGAGTCATAGGCCTCATGAACGTTCAGTTCGCCGTAAAAGACGAACAGCTCTACGTTCTCGAGGTCAATCCCCGGGCTTCAAGAACTGTCCCGTTTGTCAGCAAGGCAACGGGAGTGCCGCTGGCTAAATTAGCCACCAAGGTAATGCTGGGACTGAGCCTTGAAGAACTCGGACTGACAACGGAAGCCACCGTAAAGCACTGGGCGGTCAAGGAAGCGGTCTTTCCTTTTGACCGGTTTGAAAATGTCGACACCCTCCTTGGACCAGAGATGAAATCAACTGGCGAGGTGATGGGCATTGACGACAACCTCGGCCTGGCGATCGCCAAGGCGCATGTCGCTGCAGGCTCCAAGGTCCCGGCGGTGGGCAACGTGTTCATCAGTGTCCGTGACGGCGACAAAGAGGGCATTGTGCCGGTTGCCCAGGCTCTTCTGGATCTCAGCTATTCGATCTATGCAACCACAGGCACCGCCAAGTTCCTTCAGTCCAGGGGGGTCGCCTGCGAACTCATAAACAAGATTTCCCAGGGACGGCCCCATATTCTCGACAAGGTTCAGGACGGCCAGATTACTTGGATCATCAACACCTCCATGGGTAAAAGGACAACAGAAGATTCTTATCGCATAAGAAGGTCTGCGCTTGATTACCACATCCCCTATACGACAACCGTCAGCGGTGCACGTGCGCTTGTCAAGGGATTGCGCGAACTTACGGATAAAGATCAAGGGGTGCAACCCGTTCAGTACTTTACATAATCTATATGACAGGGTAAAATATCGTCATTTTGCACCTCGACATTTTGCAATTAATATTTACCGTTAGGTTGCGTGGGGAAATTCCCCGGGGAGATTGCTGCGTCGATTAGCCATATCGGCAGTTCCGGCAACTAGTACTGTAACGTGGTGATTTGCACCCTAACCATGAACCACTGGAGGGTTCGTTGAATACTTTTTACAAAAACCTCAGCATGTGGCTGGTGATTGGCCTTACCATGATCCTGCTTTTCAACCTTTTCAACAAACCACAGGGGAATACATCCTCGCTTACCTACAGCGAATTCATGTCTTCCGTTGAAAACAAGTCCATAAACCGGGTAATCATCAGCGGTGACACCATATCAGGCACTCTGCTGAACGGCAAACCGTTTCAGACAATCTATCCCGCAAACGACACAGACCTGATCAGGATCCTTAGAGATTCCGGGGTCGACATGACCGTTAAGGAGACCCAGAAAGACTCCTGGCTGATGACCATTTTTGTCTCCTGGTTCCCGATGCTGCTGCTTATCGGTGTATGGGTCTTTTTTATGCGCCAGATGCAGGGCGGCGGCAAGGG
Organism: Desulforhopalus singaporensis; assembly: GCF_900104445.1. Lineage (GTDB taxonomy): Bacteria > Desulfobacterota > Desulfobulbia > Desulfobulbales > Desulfocapsaceae > Desulforhopalus_A > Desulforhopalus_A singaporensis. Next base: position 165,454 of record NZ_FNJI01000007.1, read on the forward strand.
GGGCGCCCTGTCCTTTGGTAAAAACAGGGCCCGGCTCACCGAACAGAGCGACAACAAGGTAACCTTTGACGACGTGGCCGGCATTGACGAAGCAAAAGAAGAGCTGGAAGAGATCGTGGAGTTCCTGAAAGACCCCGGCAAATTCACTTCACTCGGCGGTCGCATCCCTACAGGAGTGCTCCTTGCCGGCGCACCGGGTACCGGAAAGACCCTGCTGGCAAAGGCGATAGCCGGGGAAGCCGACGTGCCGTTTTTTTCAATTTCCGGCTCCGATTTCGTTGAGATGTTTGTCGGTGTCGGTGCCTCGCGGGTACGTGATATGTTCGCGCAGGGCAAAAAAAGCGCGCCGTGCATTATTTTCATTGATGAGATCGACGCCGTAGGGAGACACCGTGGTGCCGGACTTGGCGGCGGCCATGACGAACGAGAGCAGACACTCAACCAGCTGCTGGTGGAGATGGACGGTTTCGAGACCAATGACGGCGTCATCATAGTTGCCGCAACCAACCGCCCGGACGTGCTTGACCCCGCGCTGCTGCGCCCGGGCAGGTTCGACCGGCAGGTTATCGTCCCGGTTCCCGATGTCGGAGGCCGTAAGAAGATCCTTGAGATTTACGCCAGAAAAACCAAAATGTCTCCGGAAGTCGATCTTGAGATCCTCGCCAGGGGCACCCCCGGTTTTTCCGGAGCGGATCTTGAAAACCTGGTCAACGAGGCTGCGTTAATGGCGGCACGCTCGGGAGCCAAGGAGATCGATCTTGAGCTTCTGGAAAAGGCAAAGGACAAGATCATGATGGGTGCGGAAAGGCGTTCCATGATAATCAGCGAGAAGGAGAAAGAGGTAACCGCCTACCATGAAGCGGGGCACGCCCTCATTGCATGGCTTCTTCCCGGCACCGACCCGATTCACAAGGTGACTATCATACCGCGGGGGCGAGCGCTTGGCCTTACCATGCAGCTTCCGACCGACGACAAGTACACCCATACCAAGAGCTATCTCGAAAACCAGATATGTATCCTCTACGGAGGCAGGCTTGCGGAAAAACTCATCTTTGACGAGATCACCACCGGGGCCGGAAACGATATCGAGCGTGCGTCGGGGCTTGCCCGCAAAATGGTGTGTGAATGGGGCATGAGCGATGAGCTGGGCGCACTTGCCTACGGTAAAAAGGAAGAACAGATTTTCCTGGGCAAGGATATCGCCCAGCACCGTGATTTCAGTGAAGATACCGCCAGGCAGATCGACATTGCCGTACGCAAAATCATCGACAAAGCGATGGACACCGTATCGACCCAGCTCAACGAACATCGCGATATTCTTGAGCAGATGTCAGTTGAGCTTTTGGAAAAAGAGACCATCGTGCTCTCAGATATGGAAAGGATTATAGAACAGCTGCGTCCCGGCAAGTACAGCGATAAAATGTCCGCCAAAAACAAGCCTGTCAAACCGTCTCAGACCCCGATCAGTGACGCCATGACAGAGTTCAGCGTCCAAGAGAAAACAAGCGACGACGTTGCGCCAGCCGACAGCACCACCGTTGATGGCCAAGCCGATGCAGCCGCCTCACCGATCCAGGGAGACACCCCTGGAAACGCTGCTGGCGAGATCAATCCAGATGAGCAGGATCCGGCAAAAAATGGATGATACAAAAATCAAGATAATGGGCGTCCTTAACGTGACGCCCGACTCTTTTTCCGACGGTGGCCTGTACGCTTCATTTGAGACAGCCTGTGCCCAGGCTGAGAAGATGATCGCCGAAGGCGCCGCCATTCTCGATATTGGCGGCGAATCGACCCGACCCTTTTCTGATCCGGTCAGCACCGACGAAGAGCTTAAACGGGTAATCCCCGTAATTGAGGCGATTCGCCAAAAACACGATATCCCCATCTCCATCGATACCATGAAAATGGAGGTGGCAAAAAAGGCCATTGCTGCCGGTGCGACGATAATCAACGACGTGTCCGCCCTGAGGGGTGATCCGCGCATGGGTGAGCTGGCCGCCGATACCAGGGCTGACGTTATCCTTATGCATATGCAGGGAACCCCCGCCGATATGCAGGTAAAACCCACCTACGACAATGTCGTTGAAGAGATCATCGACTTTTTCAAAGAGCGAATCGATTACGCCCTCGGCTGCGGCATTTCGCGAGACAGGATCATTGTCGATCCCGGTATCGGTTTCGGCAAAAATCTTGCCCACAACCTCTCGATTCTCAAACACCTGGACAGATTCGCTACGCTGGGTCTTCCAGTGATGCTGGCTCATAGCAGAAAACGGTTCCTCGGAGAAATCACCGGCGTTCAGGCGGAAATTGAAAGGGATATAGCCACAGCAGTCGTTGCCGCTGTCTGTGCCGCCAAAACGATCGACTACGTCAGGGTACATGACGTGGCTACCACCCGGCAGGCGATCAGGCTCGCCGAAGCGATCGATTGCGCCAGGTAACGCTACCATTTTACGGTGACACCAGTTATGGGGGAATCAACGACCACATCCTCCAGGGTCGCAAGTGCTGGCGCCACCTGGGCGCCTGAAACTTGACCCGTTTTTCCACAACCGATATTCCGCCGTCATGCACTGTTCTACTATTGCCGCAACTCTGGATCTCACCTTGCAGCAGGTGCAAAACACCCTTGATCTGCTCAACTCAGGAGCAACCACTCCTTTTATCGCCAGATATCGTAAAGAGGCCACCGGCAGCCTTGACGAAGTTGCCATAGCCGCAATAGAGGACCAGTTCCATAAACTCGAAGAGATTGACAAGAGAAGACGGACCATTGTCGAGTCTCTTGAAAAAAACGAGCTTCTGAGCAATGAGCTTGCAAGAAAAATAGAAGCCGCCGCCACACTCACCGAGCTCGAAGACATCTACCTCCCCTATCGGCCAAAACGTAAGACCAGGGCGTTGATTGCAAGGGCCAAGGGGCTGGAAGAACTTGGTGGAGCAATTTATGAAGGCCAAGAGAACCTACCTATTTCGTCGTACCTTAAAAACGCTACTGTTGCCGACACCGAAGAAGCTCTGGCCGGGGCTAGAGACATCATCGCCGAGAATATAGCCGAACACGGACCGACCCGGGACGCACTGCGCCAACTCTTTGTCAAAGAAGGTCGGATAGTTTCCACTGTTGTTAAGAAGATGGAGGAGCAGGGAAACAAATACAAAGACTACTTTGACTGGCAGGAACCGGCGGCGGTGGCGCCTGGTCACCGGCTGCTGGCAATGTTTCGCGGAGAACGGGAAAAAGTTCTGCATCTGTCTCTTGCCCCACCCCCTGACAGCAGTCTGCGGCTAATTGCGAGACTTCACCTCAAACCGGGCCGGTGGCAACGGGAGCTGAGCAGTGCCATTGAAGACAGTTACAAACGCCTTCTCGGCCCCTCCCTGGAAAATGAATTTAGTGCAAACCTGAAATCACGTGCTGAAGACGAGGCGATTGAGGTGTTCTGCAATAACCTCAGGCAGCTTCTTCTCGCCCCTCCTCTTGGACAGAAAAGGGTCCTCGCCATCGACCCCGGCTATCGTACCGGCGCCAAGGTGGTGTGCCTCGACCAGAACGGGCGGTTTCTCGAGACTACCACTATTTTCCCGACCTTCGGCGGGGCCAGGAAAAAAGAGGCGGAAAATGAAATTCGGCGGCTCGTCGCCACCCACGCCATTGAGGCGGTGGGGATCGGCAACGGCACGGCCGGACGTGAGACCGAGATGTTTATCCGCGAACTCAGGCTGGGCAAAGATATCGTCATCACCATGGTAAACGAAGACGGCGCCTCCATCTACTCGGCTTCGGCAATTGCCAGAGAAGAGTTTGGCGATCAGGATATTACCGTGAGGGGAGCCATCTCCATTGGCAGACGGCTTCAGGACCCTCTTGCGGAGCTGGTCAAGATCGACCCGAAATCAATTGGGGTTGGACAGTATCAGCACGATGTGAATCAAGCCAAGCTGAAAAGGGCCCTTGACCGGGTGGTCGAGCATTGCGTCAACAGCGTAGGGGTGGAACTCAACAGCGCCAGCGCCGCGCTGCTTGTCCATGTTGCCGGCCTGGGCACAACCCTGGCGCACAATATCATCGATTACCGCAACGAAAACGGTCCGTTCGGTAACCGTAAAGAGCTGCTGAAAGTCTCCCGGCTGGGCAATAAAGCGTTCGAACAGTGCGCAGGCTTTCTACGCATCCGCACCAGTACCAACCCACTTGACGCAAGCGGGGTGCATCCGGAACGTTACCCGCTGGTGGAGACCATGGCCCGGGACCTCGGCGTAAGTGTCAAAAAGCTGCTGGCCTCCCCTGCGCTTATTGACAGCATCGACCTGGACCGATACACCAGCGACTCGGTGGGGCTGCCCACCCTGAAAGATATCGTCGAAGAGCTTGCCAAACCGGGCCGTGACCCGAGACAGGAGTATCAGAATTTTCGCTTCGACGAATCCATTCATTGCATGGAGGATCTGCAGGAAGGGATGATACTTCCGGCGATCATCACCAATATTACCCGCTTCGGAGCCTTCGCCGATATTGGCATTAAGCAGGACGGACTGATCCATATAAGCCAGCTTGCCGACCGTTTCGTCAAGGATCCGGGAGAAGTTGTCAAGCTCGGTCAGCAGGTGAAGGTCCGGGTAGAGCAGATCGACAACATTCGGCGCCGAATATCGCTTTCGATGAAGAACGTCAAGTAAATTTCACTTTTCGACACGTCCGGAGCAGTATCCGGCGGCTTCCCCCGACTCGCTTGCAAAACGGTTATCACTTCACCTCATATATATCGTCAATCCTGTCCTGCAGCACCACCATGCGACGGGAGGTTCCCCCCGGCGCCCTTTGAAAATGATCCCTGGCCCTGGTCTGGCACGAACGGCAGCCGTTGAAGGGAACGCAGAAGGCGCGAAGATCGGTGTTGTTGCCGCTCGCCTCTATCTCCGTATACCCCGGACATTCCGGACAGAGATGATAGATTTTCGTTTCATCCACCATGAAACCGGCGGTATCGTAAAAGATGCGCTTGCGGTCCATTACCGTCCGCTCTGCCGTTTTTCCTGTTGCGGTACCCGTTCGATTGCGAAACAGCTGCATGGCCTGGTCACATATGGTCTCTATATGTCTGTTGACTTCACTTGACTGGCGGAACTTGCCGGGATAATAGTCGGGTTCTTTAACATGGGAGGTGTCCATCCCTGCCATGGCCAGGATTATTCCCAGATTGGTATACGGCAAGGCTCCCTCGATGGAGTATCCCCCTTCAAGGACACAGATATCAGGGCTGAGCAACCGGTTGAGGCGGGCATACCCCTGCGCGGTGAAGTTCATATTGGTGAGGGGGTCGGTGTAGTGATTGTCCTGGCCTGCAGAATTTATAATAAGCTCAGGCTTAAACTCCTCGAGCATCGGCAGGATCACCCGCTCCATCACCGTATCGAATCCTTCCTCCGAGGTGTTCGGAGGCAGGGGCAGATTTATGGTATAGCCCGAGGCGGCCGGCCCCCCTTTTTCTCCCAGAAAACCGCTGCCAGGGTACAGGGTTCTGCCATCCTGATGCAAGGAGACAAAGAGCGTATCGGGATCGTTGTAGAAAATATCCTGGGTGCCGTCGCCATGGTGGCAGTCGGTGTCGATAATGGCGATCTTTTTTACCCCATAATGTTTGCGGATATATTCAACCATGACCGCCTCGATATTGACCACGCAAAATCCGCGGTCGCCAAAAACGGTCTGCATCGCATGATGGCCAGGCGGACGGACTATGGCAAAGGATTTTTCCACGTCTTTTTCCATTACCGCCCGTGCCGCCCTTATGGCACCTCCTGCGGAGATAAGATGAGAATCGGTAAGCAGATTTTGCGCTGAGGGTACACAGAGATGGACCCTGTCAATATCGCGGTAATCGGCCAGTTCCGGATTAAAAAACTGTATGTTTTCAATATCCTCAAGACCTTCTTCGATCAATTGATCCTTGGTATAGAGCAGCCTTTCTTCCCTTTCGGGATGGGTTGGACTGATGCACCAGTCAAATGCGGGAAACAGGATCAGTCCGGTTGAGCATTTTGCTTGCGGCATACATTTCATTCTCGTCTCCGTTAAATCTTGTTTAGGCCCGGCATCAGCTGCGCCTTGAGTGAAAGAATTTTTCCGGTGGTATAGAATCCACTGACTGTGTTGAGTTCCTGACGCTCAATAAATTCTATATCGGAAAGGTCGCCCATACCGCATTCCCTGGCAAGACTCGTGATGACCTGGGTAAGTCTTTTTTCCGCGTCTTTCATGGTGTAGCCGTTGTGAATTTTCTCCCGGTGACCGATCTCGGCAATGGAGAGAATCTTCTCGCTGGTATCAGCAAAAAGTGTGGCCTGCATGGTAGGCCGTGTTCTCGCGGCGCCAATGGCGTTGGCTACCTCGAAATGTTCGGGAACGGTGACCGGTATCTTAAAGTTTTCTCCAAGACAATTTTTCATTGCCGACGCGGGCCCTCCGACAACAATGAGCTCTGCCGGCTCAAGCCGCTTTCGTCCCAGCAGGGCGGAAACCGTGTACACCGGCCGGCTGAAGACCTCTTCCACCATCTGCTCTACGGCGCGGTGCAGCTGTCCGCAGAACGTCTCAAGAAGTTGTTTGGCAGTGTGCACCGGACTCTGATCGCCGACGAGAGCTGTCATCGCCTGTCTCGCTTTTTCCCTGCTGCCCCCCGGCAGCTGCCCCAGAACGATCATGGCGTCGGTAGGGGTCGGCACAACGCCGCCAAACGCCATCGGCGGCCCCACCCTTCCGGGACCGATGACGAACTCGTTGTCCCTGTAGGCAACCGTGCTGTCCCCTCCCAACCCGACACTTCTGGTATTAAGAGCCCTGATGAGGGTCGGCCGTCCGGCAATGGTCACACCGTAAGGCTCGAAAAGCGGGACGCCTTGAGCAAGCAGCGCAATATCCGTTGTGGTCCCCCCTATATCGAGCAGTATCGCGTCATCGTCAACCGGGGCGAGCGCCAGCCCGCCCATTACGCTCGCCGACGGCCCTGAGTGTACTGTTTCACAGGGCAGTCTGGCTCCAAGATCAAAGGGCATGGTCCCCCCGTCCGCTTTAAGGATAAAGCAGGGGCAGTTGAGACCTAACTTTGCAAAACCTGAGAGAATTGCCTTCCTGAAGCTGTCAAAACGGGATTGCAGGCCGCTGTTTATCCATGTCGTGTAGACCCTTCTTGGGAAGTTGGGCAGTCCGGACATCCGGTGCCCCATGGATATATGGCTGAAGGAATCGACCATGTTATCCGCGATCATCCGCTCATGGACAGGATTGCGGTGGGAAAATTTGGTCACCACCCCGATACTGTCAAGACCGCAATCCCTGAAATGCTTTTTAGCTTCGGCCAGCAGACTTTCATCTGGCTTTTTGACGACGTGTCCCCGGTGGTCTATTGCACCGTCGGAGAAGAAGACATGATCACCACACCGTAAAAACGACGGGTTCAGCCCCGGCCCTGCCTGAATTATCATGCCGACCTCGTCAAGGGCTCCGTTGACAATGGCGTTGGTGCAAAGGGTTGTGCTGAGATGTATCTGATCCGGTTGAAGAGAGGGGGTTGCCACAAGCTTGCGTAACAGTGAAATGATCGATTCAACCAGGTTCTGCTGGTCTGCGTCAACCTTCTCCTTGGCAAGGATTTTTCCGCCAAGAAGGATAACCCCGTCGACATGGGTTCCGCCGACATCTATTCCCGCTATCTGCAACATATTTTCCTGCTCCTTTGAAAAAAAAGCGTTATGGAAGAAAGATATTGCCAAGACACACCGATTATCTTGACAATAAATTATATGGAGAAGGAAAGCTACATATATAAAGTTACTGAAGTTTTCCCTACCAAGATTTTCACCGATGAAAGAGAAGCCCCGATGAAAACCAGTAATAGACGATATACCCGCCGGCGACAATGAGGAACAGGGCGGATACTTTCTGGATATAGGGCAGGGTTCGGCGCATGGCTCCCACGACCACCCCTTCCCTGACCAGGGCAATGCCCAGGGTCAGCAGCAGAATGACACTGCCCATTCCAATAATATAACTGAAAAATTGCAGAATACCGGCAGCGAAATTACCACTGGTGGCAGAACTTCCCACCACCATAAGAAAGATAGGCAGGGTACAGCCCATCGACGTGGCACCGAAGGCCATGCCGAAGAGGAAGAATCCTGACACCGAAATGTCCCGGGGATCACCTATTCTCGTGCCAATTCTCTGCAGGAAATGGGCGCCGAAGGTGCGTCCGAGCAGAAGCCAGAATCCTAGCAGGACAAGACCGCCACCGACAATGGCGGCCAGCCAGGGCATAAACTCCATGAGAAAACTGCCGCCGGCTGAGACAGCGACACCGACAAGACCGAACAGCACCCCGAATCCTGCGGTCACCACCGCGGCGATCCAGCATGATTTCAAAATCCGGTACCCGATTGATCGGCCCTTGAACGTGGTGTCATTCGCCCCCAGATAAAGAGACAGATAGACCGGCAGCATGGCAAAACCACAAGGGTTGACGGCAGACACCATGCCCGCACCAAAAGCATATCCGACGGGCAGCAGAACGACCACCTGCTCAAGCCACGCGCTTACCTCCACCTGTAATCCCATAACTGTCACCTTTTGAATAATTCACCTGAAAAGGGCAAATAATACCATACCAATCGCGTTATTATAAGAAATTCCTGGAACAACTCCACCGCCACTACTGCCGATCGCTTCCGCCTGACACAAAACATGACAAATATAATAGATATATTTTCAATGAGTTACAAAAAAATCCACCAGATTTTTTCGACCGCGGTCATTTTCTCCCTTGACCGTTGGCAATGCACCCATTATAAATTTCGACTGCGGTCATTTTTTTTACCACGGAGCTCGACATGTCAGTACGGGAAAAGAAGAAGAAGAAGAACAAAAACGCAATTCTGCAGGCGGCGATCTCGCTGTTTCGCAAAAACGGCTACGAGAACACTTCCATAGAACAAATCGCTCGCGCGGCAGGGGTCGGCAAGGGTACCTTTTACAGCTACTTTCAGAACAAGAAAGATATAGTCAAGGGATTTTACGATGATGAGCTGGAACTGGTCCACAACGAACTCCTCGGTCGCGCCAACAGGGACACGCCGATTCTCGAGCAGATGGTCACCATCTACATGGCTGAATTCAGGCAGGTGACCCGGAACCCAGAATTCGGCCGGTTGTTCATGCGGGAATCGGTTTTTCCCGATAAGCAAAACCCTGCTGGAAATGCTGGGCTTGAAAATAATTTTTTCTCAATGCTTTTTCCGATCCTGGAAAGAGCCCAGCAGCGCGGCGAACTCCGCCGTGATATCGAAATTCTGCATATCACCGAACATTTTCACAGTCTCTTTGTAATGGTCGTCTCTTCATGGTACACCGGCAGATTACCGATCGACGGGGTTGAACAGGCAATGACGTCGCTGTTCACCCAGCTTCTCGAAGGGCTGTGCCCACCACCTTTCACTTTGACAAAACTAGAGAAAAACAATGGCTAAACCGACCCCTCCTGCAGACCCCCGCGGCAAGGTTGTCTACTTTTTATGGAGCAATTTCCCTCGCTTTGTCCTGCTCGGCCTGATTGTCCTTATTCTGTTTTTGATGAGCACAATCAAGGAACAGAGCAGAATAGTCGCGGCCAACAAGGCGGCAGAAACTCCCAACGAAAGACCTCCTGTCAATGTTGTCACCTATATCGTCTCCCCCGGTCCGATCAGTGACCGCATCAACCTGCCCGGCGCCGTCGAACCATGGACAAACCTCCTGCTTATGGCCAAAATCAACGGTTCCGTTACAGAGGTTCTGGTCAACGAGGGGGATTCGGTTAAAAAAGGCGATGTTCTGGCCCGGATAGAAGACGATGATTTCCGAATTGCTGTCGATAGAGCAAAAGCCGCCTACAAACTCGCGCAATCCGAATACTTAAGAGATAAGTCGCTTTACGATAAGGGAGTCACCCCCATTTCCGCCCTTGATACCAAACTCACCAGGATGGAGACGGCAAAGGCGGATTATGACAACGCCAGGCTGATGCTCTCAAGAACAATTGTCACTTCACCGATGAACGGGGTCATCCGCAAAATGGAAGCCAAAGTAGGACTGCAGCTGTCGGTCGGCGATCCTGTTGCGGAAATTCTTGAAGTCGACAGAATGAAAGCCATCATCGGCATCCCCGAATCTGATGTGACCGCGGTGCAGAAACTGGACCGGGTCGACATCACTATCCAGGCCCTTGACAACAGGGTCTTTACCGGGAAAAAACATTTTCTTTCCCCCTCTCCCGAGACCACCGCACGGCTGTACAACCTCGAACTTGAAATCGATAATCCCGACGGTTCGATACTCGCCGGCATGTTCGTCCGGGCCGATCTTGTAAAAAGTCACGTCGAGAATGGACTGGCCGTCCCCTTCTACTCGGTCATATCAAGAAATGACGAGAAATTCGTATTCGTCGAGGAAAACGGAGTTGCAACCAGGCGCAACGTTTCCCTGGGCATCATGGAGGGATGGAAGGTCCAGATTATCGACGGGGTGAAGCCCGGTGACAAGGTTCTCGTCGAGGGCCATCGGGATGTGGAAAATCAGCAGAGGATAAATGTGGTTAAAACCGTCTCGTCCACTACGGGTATGACGTTATGATTATCTCCGATATCGCCGTAAAGAAAAGTACCACGGTGGTAGTGCTCGCCCTGATGCTCATCATATCGGGGGTCTACTGCTACATGACTCTTCCCCGTGAAAGCGATCCGGACATAACGATTCCCAACGTATTTGTATCCACAGACTACCGGGGTGTCTCGCCCACCGATATCGAAACGGCCATCACCATCGAGATAGAAAAAAAACTCAAGGGGCTCGATGGCGTCAAAAAGATACAGTCAGTGAGCTCGGAAGGACTCTCTTCCATAAACGTCGAATTTGTCACCGGTACCGATATCGACCAGGCCATCCAGGATGTAAAAGACAAAGTGGACGAAGCAAAGACATCGCTGCCCGGTGACCTGGAGGACGACCCCTCGGTATTTGAAGTCAATTTTTCGGAAATGCCGATCGTGATCTATTCGCTTTCGGGTACCTGCGGCCTGCCGTGCCTCAAAACCCTCGCCGACGACCTCAAGGACGAGATCGAGGGGGTTCCAGGAATCCTTGAGGTGGAAGTTACCGGTGGGCTTGAGCGGGAAATAAGGATCGAGGTCATCCCTGAAAAACTTGCCTACTACGGGCTGAGCATCAACACCCTGCAGCAGATCGTCAAGAGTGAGAACACCAACACTTCAGGCGGCAACATCAGGCTTGGCCAGGGGCGCTTTCAACTGCGGATACCCGGCGAATTCAAAACGCCTGAAGAGATCTACGGCCTCGTTATCTCGGTTCACAACGGAGAACCCGTCTACCTCAAGGACGTCGCCCGGATCGTTGACGGCTTCAAGGAGAAGACCTCCATCTCACGGCTCGACGGCAGGGAAGCCGTCAATATCTCCGTAAAAAAGAGGCTGGGAGAAAATATCATTTCGATCTCCGCTGCGGTGGACGACATTATTGCAAGAGAAGAAGCAGCCTGGCCAAAGGGAACCGAGATATCCAAAGTCCTGGACAAGGCCAGGGACATCAAGATGATGGTCGCCGATCTTGAGAACAATATTCTCTCAGGATTGGTTCTGGTACTGCTGGTCATCTTCTTTGTAATGGGAATTCGCAATGCCATCCTGGTCAGCCTGGCGATCCCTTTTTCGATGCTGATCACTTTTACCGTACTGTCGATTCTGGGAATCACCCTCAACATGGTCGTGCTGTTCAGCCTGACCCTGGCCCTTGGCATGCTGGTCGACAACGCGATAGTGATCATCGAGAACTGCTACCGGTTCATGGAGCAGGGAGCAGGACGCATCGAAGCGGTCACCAGGGCAACAGGGGAAGTCGCCTACCCGGTTATAGGCTCGACCGTGACGACCCTCGCCGCCTTTTCGCCAATGCTTTTCTGGCCCGGGATCATGGGAGAATTCATGAGCTACCTCCCGCTCACTCTTATCATCACCCTTTCGTCGAGTCTTTTCGTGGCGTTGGTGATAAACCCGGCAATTGCCTCCCTGTTCATGAAAGTAAAAGGTTCGCAACAACCAGCCCCGGACAGCCTGGCAGATATTTCCAGTGCGGTGTCACGGCCGGTAGCCGTCAAAGGTTTTCTCCTCAAAAGGTACACCGCCACCCTCGGCAATGCGCTGGACAAACCCGTCACCACTATTCTCACCGGTTTCTGCGTACTGATCGTGATGTTCCAGGTTTGGCTGCTGACGGTCGGCCTTGAAAAACCGGTGGAATTTTTCCCTGAAATTGATCCCAAGGGACTGTTTGTCAATATTGACATGCCGGAGGGCGCCGATATCGACTATATTGATACCATAATCAGGCGTATCGAGAACGCGGTTGCCGGTAATAGTGGTGGCGGGGCGATAACCGAAGAATCGAAAACAACGCTGCCGTCTTCCATGGTCTCCCACACATACACCACGCCGGAAGGTGAGACCTACCAGTCTCCCAGCGACCTCAAGAACATTAAGAGTATTTACATGAGAGGCGTGGTTTCATCTGGGGGCAGTTCCGCGTTTTCGCCAAACACCCCCAACCACGTGGGCGTGCGTTTTCTGGAACTTGAAGACCGCTGGCGTTCCACCCACGACTCGGTTGCCGATATACGCAGACGGGTCAAGAATATCCCAGGGGGTGAAATCACCATAGCCATGGAGGCAGAAGGCCCGCCGACCGGGGCACCGATAAACATCGAGATAGCCGGTGATAATTTCGATGTCCTGGGACAGATTGCCAAGAAGATAAAAGAGATTTTAAAACAGGTCCCCCACGTTGAAGACGTCCGGGACGACTTTATCGAAGGCATCCCCTCGGTACAGGTATTGATCGACAGGCAGAAAGCGGCCCTCTTCGGCCTGACAACCGACCTGATAGGCTTTGCCCTGAAAAGCGCTTACAACGGCCTTGAAGTCTCGTCCTTCCGGGAGAGAGACGAGGATTACGATATTACCGTCCAGCTCGACGATTCGGATCGCAGGGTGGTAAACGTGCTCCATGAACTGCTGCTTCCCACCCCATCGGGACAAATGGTTCCCTTGTCGACGGTCGCCACAATCTCATTTAGCGGTACCATGGGCGATATCAACCGCATTAACAACGAACGGGTGGTGACGGTAAAAGCCAATGTCGACGAAACCAAGATTCCGGGCCCCGTCGCCCGGGCGCAGGCGGCGGAAATTTTAAAAAATTTCCCGCTGCCACCAGGATATAAGCTCACCTTCACCGGGGAATTTGAATTCCAGCAGGAATCCGAGGAGTTTCTCACCAAAGCCTTTTTCGTCGCCTTGCTGCTTATTTTCTTGATCCTCGTTTCGATGTTTAATTCGATAACCCAGCCGTTTATCATCATGACTTCGGTGATTCTTTCCCTTGGCGGCGCATTTCTCGGACTCACCCTCTTCAGGTCTCCTTTTGGCATAATCATGACCGGAGTCGGCGTTATCTCTCTTGCGGGAGTCGTGGTCAACAACGCGATAGTCCTGCTCGACTACACCAACCAGCTCCGTGACCGGGGAATGGAGCTGCGCAATGCGGTGATCGCCGCGGGTGCCACCAGGCTCAGGCCGGTGCTGCTTACTGCCGTGACCACTATTTTAGGACTTATCCCCATGATTACCGGAGTATCTTTTGATTTTCACAAGGGTGCGGTGTCGTGGGTAAGCGAATCGAGCCAGTGGTGGCAGTCCATGGCAATAGTTGTTGTGTTCGGCCTGCTGGTGGCAACCTTTCTCACACTGGTCGTAGTGCCCACGCTATACTATTTCCTGGAAAGAGTGGGAAACAAGGTTACCAGAATTACCTCCAGGATTTCAGAAATTTACTGGAAACCCTACCCATATTTTGCCGGCCAGAAGGGATCGGAAAAGAAAAAATGATCAACCAGGACAAGAACCTTGCAGGGTCACCGCCCGCAGGATAAGACAACAACCCTATGTAGTGAACTATCTCTGGAGTTTAGCCATCGCTCCTTTGATGGAGAGGGCATACGGCCTGTGCTGCCGCAGAAACGGCGGCAGACTGTTCTGCGCCAGCCTGGCCTTGGCTATATTTTCATATTCACCGTAGAACACCCATATCTCATCCGGTGCCCCGTCCTTTTCGAAAATATAGAAATTCCCTGCCTCCCGGCGGTAACGATCCTGGGCCAGCATGTCCTTGAGATTATTTTCGGCTTCATCGGCGGTCAGGACCATGAGTTGAACCGTATACATATTGTTTTTCAGTCCTCCCCGCCAGGTGGTGCCGGCGGTGAGCCGGGACAGGTAGAGGACATCCACGGCGGAGACGGTGGTAGCGGAACGGGATAAAATCCTGGCCTCATGGGGCCGCGGCACACTCTTGACCCGCTCCACCGAAACAATCTGGCGGTCAATCGGTTCAGCCAATTCGTCCATTACAGTGTCAACCTGCCACTTCGGTTTTCTCTTAAGAGAGCCGGAAGGAAGCAACTCAACAATCGGGGGGGCGGCTACACTCTCTTTTTTCTTCTGTCTGCGCGGCTCCAGCAGTACAATGTCGACATCATCACCGGTATCCTTGGCTTTTTGGTCTTCTTGCGCCATCGCCTCTTTTTCCGTCACCCCACCGGATGATAGAACGGGTTGTTGCTTTTGTTCCGGTTCAGGCTTGACCACCTTGTTTTCCGGATTGGGCGGATACTGTTCACGCTGCGAGACCTGATCTTGACCAACCTTGTCGGCTCCACTGTTCTGCTCAGGTAAAACCTGGTCCTCTGCCTGCTGCAGTTCTGGTCCTTCTTCAGCCACACCGGGAGCTTTCGCAGAAGAGTTGAGGCTGAGGTCTTTACCTTCAGTGGTCTTTACGATGTATTCATCTTCATATGTCAGCTGATCCTGCGCTGTAGCGGCAATTTCCTCTTGCCTCTCCCCTTCCGGCTGTCCCATTGCAGCGTCGTCCCGGTCGCCGGCGAAAAAGAAAGTCACTCCGAAAAACAGCATCAGAGCCGCCCCCGACCACGCCAGGTATCGGTTGTATCGGCCGCCCAGATTACGGAACACGCCAAGCAGACTCTCACCGGAATTGTCCTCTGCTTCCCCGGCAACAGTTGCCAGAAACATCTGCAAGGCCGCCTCATCTTTTTGCAGCTTCGCCACCTCTTCGGCAACAGCCGCAGCCGCCCTGAAATTGCCCGCACAACCACTGTAGACAGTCTCGACGACTTCCCTGGTAAAAAGATGTTCACACTCGGCTGCGCCAAGGGGGCCGCAGACAAAATGCAGATATTTTTCCGTTTCCCGTTCGGTGAGCGGCTCTATCGCAAACTGGGCATGGTCGACAGTTTTGAAATTACACATCGCCAGCTGCTTCATGTTCTCGACAAGCGCGGCTCTGCCAGAAAACAGGATGCTGAGCCGCCCCCCTGACTCGACCACCCTGTCCAGCAGCCTTCTTATGCGTTCCAGTGTCGCCAGATAGATATTTTCAGCTCCATCAAAGATCAGCAGCACCGGTTTTTCCATGCTGTGCATGTAATCAATGATGGAAGCAAGAATATCGTCAAACGGTCTACTTTGATTTTCCGCGTTACCGGTAACGCCAAGTTCTTCGGCAATGGCGCGTACCACCTCTTCAAAAGAATCGCCGCTGGCGGGAAAAAAAAGCGGCCGATACAGACCTTCGTGGTCACTGGTCAGTTGAGCACACAACACGGTCTTGCCCACGCCCTCTTCACCTGTCAGGACCAGGAGGTGGGTATTGTTTTCCACAGCTTCATTGATCCCAGATTGAATGTCTTCAAGTTGAGTCGTGGAAAAATACGTTACAGTCATAGCGTGGTACAATAGGTAGATAGTCTTTTGCAAAAAATCAGAGTGGCCCCATGATACACCACTCGATAAACAAAAAGAAATAGTATTCTGGCTCCAATTCTTCCTGCACTGTTTTATAAATAATGATAAAACAGTGCAATAAAGTCGGTGACACCAGTTTATACAACAAAAATTTATTTATCATGCCCGTTTTCCAACTCGATGAATCAATTCGGTTTCCGCCGCCGGAACTCGCCGGCCCCGGAGGCTTGCTTGCCGTCGGCGGAGACCTCAGCCCCGCAAGACTCATTGCCGCCTACAGCCGAGGAATATTCCCCTGGTATTCCCAGGGGGACCCGATCCTGTGGTGGTTTACTTCCCCCCGGTTAATCATCGACCCCAAGGAATTTCACGTACCTAAAAGACTTGCCAGATACGCACGCAGCACCGGGGTCACAATTACCAGAAATAGTGCGTTCGCCGAAGTGATCAGGGAGTGCGCCGCAATCAGGACCGAAGCCGGCGATGAGACGTGGCTTCTTCCGGAGATGATCGATGCGTACAACAGTCTTTTCAAACTTGGATATTGCCATTCGGTGGAGTGCTGGCACCGGGGACAACTTGGTGGCGGCCTCTACGGCATAGCCCTGGGCAAGGTATTTTTCGGGGAATCGATGTTTTCCAGGATAAAATGCGGCTCCCAGTTTGCCCTTATGGGGCTTGTGGAATTCCTGCTGCAGCAGGGGTACAGGTTGATCGACTGCCAGATGACGACAGCCCATCTCAAAAGATTCGGGGCAAGAGAAGTCAGCGGCAGAAAATTCAGGCAGTTGCTCCAACAATACATAAAAGATACCGATCCGGACCACCGCTGGAACGATTCTGGCTAAGAACTGGCGATGAATTTACCTTTCACAATCGACAGATGAACTGCTTTTGATAGTCGTATGCAACCCCGGAGTCTGGTTGCCGCCGGTTTCATTTAATGGTATTGTCCATCTATCATTCGGATGATTGCTATTTTTCCAGGTGTAACAACAACGGATACCGTTGTAATACGGAGAACAGGATATCAACGGAGCTGTTCCAATGTCAATTCACATTCCAACCGGTGCCAAGAGACAATGTACCAGACAGATAGAGCTTGCGACATTTGCAAAAAGAAGAAAAAACTGCTCCCGGTAAAGGGAAACAATATCTGCGCAGCCTGCAACTCGGTTATCCAGGCGGTCAAGGAGTCGCCGGAGCTGCTACGCAACCTCGCTGATCTCGCCGACCACCATCAACCCGGGCCAGCACTGTTGGACGGATACAGCGACCCTGAACTTCCCGACGTACTTGACGGCGTGCGATACCGCACCACCGACCGGGACCGAAACACCTGGTACGTGTCGGTAAGCGAAATCGACGGAAACCCGGTGGAAATCTTCGCCTCGACCGCATTTGAAAACGACAGGCACCTGCAGTCGAGAATCTCGAACCTCACCACAATAACCAGGCTTATCTCTCTTATCCTGCGGCATATTTTCATGGGGGAAAAACTCACCCTGGAAAAGACCCTCACCCAGCTGAAGAGGAGTTCAAGGCAACCCAACGATCTTCCGGAAATGCTCAGCAGGATCCTGCACAACTACCGTCGGGAAAAAGCTGCAGGCGATAAAGTGAAAGAGACAATAATACCTTAACGGAACTGGTTATCGATAGAGTGTCCGGTCAACATTGCAGTTCAAACTCGTACCGGACATTTGATTTATCGAAATGCTTCAACACCTTTTGCAGCATATAAAGGTTAGGGGTCCTGAAACCGATCTCCCAGGCGGGATACAGTGAAGAGTAGCTCGACATAATTTCCAGTTTCTGTACCTCCATTTCATTGGGGGCAAACCCGACAATCCGCATTATATCCTTGCGCGAGGCCCGCAACACGCGCAGGGTCTGCTGTTTACGGACTCCTGTTTTCCTGGTTTTCCAGGTGATATTTACCGCGTCTTCCCGCTGGAAATTCAGTTCTTTGAATTTGCTGCAATTCTTATTATGCACGGAAAGACCGTTGGGGGTGAGAAGAGCGCAATTGTCTTTAGCCCAGGGGGTAGGCCTGCAGCACGAGGATAACTTGACGGTTACCGGGTCCAGGGTGGTCAGCTCGATTTTGTTGAACGCACCGGTAGGAGTCACAAGGGGTGAGGTGCCGCCCCAGAATACATCCTTGACCACGTCCATCACGCTTCTGAGCCGCACCCTTCCCTCACCTATTCGCGTATAGAGCTCCTCCACCGATTCCGAAGAGCACCTGGTAAGCAGTTCACTCACGTCTTTTCCCTCGATCAGGTCAAAAGGAATGCCGTAACGCAACATCTCCTGGCGCAGCATTGACAGGCCCACATCGCTTGTTACCTTCCGCCGTCTTACGCGAAAACCTCGCGCCAGTTCGCCTCTTGCCCGGGGGGTCGTACACAGGGTCAGCATGTTCTGGTCGAAACGGATGGCCTGGTCGGAACGAATTATGCGGACCATATCCCCGTCTTTTAGGATATGGGCCGGTGAGTATCGCTTGTTCCTGATCAACGCCCCCAGGCATGTTCTGCCGATCTCGGTATGAACGCGAAAAGCAAAGTCGAGAACCGTCGACTGGACCGGCAAACAGATCAGGTCGCCCTGGGGGGTGTAGGTGTAGATCTCCTTGATCCCGCTGGCGGCGATGACATCGCGATAGGAGACGGCGTCCTCGGTTCCTATGACATTGAACATTTCCTGGATCTCCCGGATGAACCGGCCCTGCTTGCCCACTTTCGAGGTCCAGTTGCGAAAAAGCCCGCGCTGCGCCTTTCTCTCCATATCATCGGTTCTGATCTTAAACAGGAATTTCTGTCCCTCGATAATGGCTCGCGCGTGAAGTCCCTGGTATCCGGTGGGCTTGGGGTTGGCGATAAAATCACGAATCGTTCTCGGAATAGGCTTAAACGTCTGGTTCACCACCCCCAGGGCGGTATAGCAGGCGGCAACGTCTTCGACATCTATGAGAACCTCGAGGGGGGTGTCGATCTGTTTCACCAGAATCTTGCTGACGATATCGTAATAGGCCCACAGTCTCTTGGTACGGATCTTGATTCGACAGTACAGTTTCGCCCGAACCGTCGCTTTCTTCAGCTCTTCTACTATGTATTCGCCTATGGGCGATTGCTCGAGCTGCCGGATATGGTTGTTAATCTTGGCTCCCTGCTTGGGGTATTTGTAAAGCAGGGCCAGGTTGTACATCTCTCTTTTCATATTGAAAAGACCGAACATTGTTGCCAGCGGCGCATAAATATCTATCGTTTCATCAGCAATTCTCTGCCTCTTGGCCTTTGGCATGGCCCGAAGCGTCCTGAGGTTGTGCAGCCGGTCGGCAAGCTTGACCAGCATAACCTCGGGACGGAGCGCCGCCCCGGTAAATATTTTGCGATGGGTGTTCCGGTTGTTCGCCTGCCGGTCCCCCGAGACATGCGTAACCTTGGTACAGCCCTCGACAATTGCCCGAACATAGTTGCCGAAGTGTTCCCCGATAATCTCCCCGGTTACTTCCTTGACATCCTCGACGGTATCGTGGAGCAATGCGGCAGAGAGCATCTCCGGGTTGGTGATATCCATCTCCTCAACGAGAATTTTCGCCACGGAACATGGATGGAGGATATAAGCGTCGCCGGATCTGCGCCACTGGTCATCATGAGCCTCCACAGCGAAGTCAAGAGCACGCCAGAACACTTCCGCCTCGGGTTCATGCTGAATCAAATCTTGCATTTGATTGCGATAAAGTTCAAGATCGAAAGGTATGCGCCGCATATTCACCAGGTTTACGTATGAGAGATCTTTGGTTATAAACAAAGTTTGCAGGAATGTTATGGCAGCCGCATATGCACCGACCGATCTGCACTGCAAACAGCGATATATATACCGCCTGTTATCAACCCTCAGCTTAACAAAATTCTCCCAACGGAGAAAATAAAAATTCGAGAAATGTCAAAAAAAAGAAAGAGTTCATTCCGCTCAAAGACTGTCCGGCATGGAAAATCCGCAGCTGCTTCAGGCCGACCGGCTCCGCCGGCCGAACTCGAAAACATCCTGCTGGGCCATATTTATTCATCACCGAAGCCGGTTTCCCCCGCCGATCTCGCCGCCAAGATGGCGCAGGCTGCTCCGTCGAAAAAGGGAATTATAAAAGCGCTGGAACACCTGGTCCGCATAAATCTTGTGCAGAAAACCGGCAGAAACCGGTTCATGCTCAACCGGGCTGCCCCTCTCTACGCGGGAACACTCACCCAGCACCCGAAAGGATTCGGTTTTGTCGAGGTCATGAACAGCCAGGACGGCCCCGCCCGGCCGGCCAGAGATCCGTTCATCTCCCGCTCGCGAATGGGCGATGCAATCCATGGAGACCAGGTCCTTATAAGGGTCTTGCGAACCAAAAAGGACAGCCGCCCGGAGGGTACTGTCATAAAAATTCTCAGGCGTGCCGACGACACCCTGTGCGGCAGGCTGGAGAAACACGGCGCAGATGTCCGGGTCTTTCCCGATGACAGACGTATACCTTTTATCGTGACGCTCGATCCGGAAAACTGCCGCGACGTGCAATCCGGAAGTGTGGTCAGGGTCAGGTACTTTCGCCAGGACAGAGCCCGTCTGATACTCAAGGGCAGTCTCATTGAGGTGCTCGGCAGAAGCGACAGCCCCGACACCCAGCGACAGCTGGTCATTGATAAGTTTGAGCTACCCCACGTTTTCCCCGGTGAAATAGAAGTCGAACTCAAGAAGATCACCAGCGGCCAGGACAAACTGTCCCAGAGGACGGACCTTCGCGATATCTGTCACGTAACCATAGACGGGGAAACTGCAAAAGATTTTGACGATGCAGTGGCTGTGGAAAAAACGGTCCACGGCTTTCGTCTTTATGTCTCAATCGCCGACGTGAGTTATTTTGTCAGCCCCGGCTCGGAAATAGACAGGGAAGCCTACTTAAGAGGAACATCGGTCTATTTCCCGGGAAGCGTTATCCCGATGCTGCCGGAGCTGCTGTCCAACGATCTCTGCAGCCTGGTTGAAAACCAGGACAGATACACCGTCTCGGCAATACTCGACTTCGACCAGCACGGCAATCTGGAGAAAAAAGAGTTCACCCGTTCAGTCATAAGGTCCCGCCGCCGCTTCACCTATGACATCGTAAAACAGATAGTGATCGATGGCGACCCCGACGCCCGCAGGCAAAACATAGAATTTACAGATATGCTCGGACTTGCCCGCCAGCTGGCAGAACTGCTCTATACCCGCAGGCTCAAAAGAGGCTCGCTCGACTTCAACCTGCTGGAGGCTGAAATAATCCTCAATGAGGACGACACCGTTCTGGACATTCACCCAGCTCAACGCAACTTCGCCCACCGGATGATTGAAGAATTTATGCTCGCCGCCAATGAAGCGGTGGCCGCTTTCCTGCGGGCAAATATGGCAGCTCCCCTGCTCCGCGTCCATCAGCCCCCGGACGGCGAAAAAGTCAGCGAGGTCATCGATTTCATTAAAACCCTGGGCATCAACCCCAGAGAGTTTGTCCCGGAGCCCTCGTGGTTTGCCGCAGTTATCGGCGAGGCAAAAAACACAGAGCATGAATACGTCGTCAACAATCTTCTTCTACGCAGCCTCAGCCAGGCCCACTACTCGGTGGAAGCCATCGGCCATTTCGCCCTTGCCACCCAGGACTATACCCACTTTACCTCACCGATAAGACGCTATCCGGACCTCATAGTCCACCGGCAACTGCTGTCCCTTATTGAAAAACGGGCAAGGGGGGGGGATGACTCTGGCTATTCGGCTCGCCCTGTAAAAGAATCATGCGTGCATCTCTCCGCCAGGGAGAGGGTCGCCATAGAGGCGGAGAGGGATATGGATGAGCGGTTGAAGGTCCTTTTCATGAGGGGACAAGTCGGCAAAAACTTTTCCGCGGTCATCTCCGGCGTGCAGGAACATGCTCTTTATCTTGAAATCAACCGTTTCTGTGTCAGCGGGATCGTACCTGTCGACTTTCTCGAAGACGACTATTATATTTTCGATCGGAAAAATTTCCGGTTGTTTGGCGAAATCACGGCCAAGACATATCAGCTGGGGGACCGGGTCACGGCAACCCTTGTTGATGTAAGCACGAGCTCCAGGCAGCTGAGTTTTAAAATTATCGACCGGCAGCAGCGCTGAAGCCTGTACACCTCAAACCTACAGATATCTGCAACCACCATGTCACAATCACATCCAAGCCTTGACCACCTCACCATCGTGCTTGTCCGGCCGAGAATACCTGAAAATATCGGTGCCGCCGCCCGGGTCTGCTACAACATGGGGATCAACAGTCTGGTGGTCATACGGGACTCCATCCCTCCCAGGGAACCAATGGCCAAAATGGCTACCCATAAAGCGGCCCACCTGATCGACCAGTTGCCTGTCTACCCTGACCTCGGCCAAGCCCTTGAAGATTTTACAGTAGTTGTCGGGACCACGGCAAGGAGGGGCAAACAGCGTTTTGTCCAGCAGAGCCCTCGGGAAATGGTTAACAAATTGTTGCCGCTGCTGCCGAAAAACCGGGTTGCAATTCTTTTCGGCCCGGAAGATACCGGTCTCACCAACGAAGACCTCAAATATTGCCACATGACCTCTGCCATTCCAACTTCTCAATTTTCTTCATTAAATTTGGCACAGGCTGTTGCAATACATTGTTATGAACTGTATTATAACATTGTGCATATACCAAAAAATTTGACTCCGGCCCCCCAACTGGCAGGTTCTTTCGAACTGGAAAGCATGTACGACCATATCGAGCAGTCGCTGCTTGAAATCAGATTTCTCGACCATAAAGGACGGGACCACTGGATGGCCAATATCCGAAATCTCCTGGGTCGCCTCCGGCTTACTTCAAAGGACGCAAACATACTCAGGGGGATCTGTAAAAAATTTCTACAACATCAACAGGGCCCGCCATGAGCGGAACCCGACAGGCAGCATCAGTCTATGTGTAAGACAGAGTATTCCCTAGGCCGTAAAGTACCATCGGGCAAGTTCTGGCCGCCCTGGATAAACCCGGAACAGTCGTTGATACGCAGCCGCCTTTTGCAGCACAAACTGCCCAACAATCCATATGACAAAAAACTCATCTATATCGAAGCCCAGGGTGGACATGGCAAAACCACTCTCGCAGCCCAGTTCATAGCCAACCATAACCTTCTTTTCGCCTGGTATCAGGTAGGACCTGAGGACTCCGACCCGTTTCTGCTCCTGTCACTGCTGCTGAGAAATCTCACAACAATCCTTGACGGTTTCAATGCCCCGGATCTTCAGGAAATTTTCAACAAAGGAGGAGCGGGGCTGCTCGATCTCGACCGGTGCATCGAAATTTTGTTCAAGAATTTGAATGAATACCTGAAACAGGATATCTACCTGGTGTTCGACGACCTCCACCTGATTCAGCCCGGTGGTCTGGGCCACCGGTTTTTTGAAATGCTTCTCGACCGCTCCCCTCCTCTTGTGCATTTTATTTTCACAACCAGCCACCCGGTTGATATCAAATGCAAAACAATCCGCAACGACCTTGCCAATACCTATCTCGGCGGCGACGATCTGGCACTGGATCACCGTGAGATAAAAAATCTCTACAGGGAAGTCTTCAAGACAAGAATAAGTAATCAGGAAGCGGTGACGATCCGTTCTCTTACCAGCGGCTGGATAATGGGCGTCGTCATTCTCGCCGGTCATCAGGCCTCTGGCGCGCAAAAGCTCTGGCAGAGTGGGGATATAAACAGGCAGGGCAGCCAGCAGCCTCTGCTGACTTATCGCGGCAGCAGCGACCGCATGCTCGACTATTTCAAAAAGGAAATATTTGCCCGGATACCACCGTACCTGCATACCACTTTTATCAAGCTCTCTTTCCTGCACATCGTACCGGCCTCCCTTGCTATAACCATTTCCGGTGACAAAGACTTCGACGACCTGCTTATCTCCATGTCACGGGACAACTCTTTCATTTACCGCCTTGACGAGCATAACCGGACTTTTCGTTTTCACCATGTTTTTCAGGAAGTTCTGCAGCAGGAGGGACGGGCAAGATTCTTGTGGCGGGAGATCGAAACAGTTTTCTCCCTGGAAGCGGACTACTGGCTCAGAAACAACCAGATACAACGGGCTTTGACCTCCCACCGAAACAGCAACAACTGGGCGGCGATGGAGGCCATACTCGAGGAAAAAGGAACCGAACTGATCGCCTGCAACAGGGCCTATTCAGTTTTCGCCCTTCTCCAGACAATTCCTGAAAACATCCTGTTCAAGCATCCCTGGCTGCTGTTGTTCTACGGTCTTGGCCGCAGGGATCATATGGAGCAGACCACCTTGTCTTTCTGGAGCAAAGCATGTGAAATGTTTATTGTATCAGGTGACGAACCGGGCGAATTGATCGCTCTATCCCAGGCGATTCATTACCATTTCATAATATCCGGTAACTATGCCGGGGGAGCAAAACTGCTGCCGCGGACGGAGAAGCTGTTTGAGGACAATAGGCAAAACCTCCCCCACGAGCTGGTCATTATGGTGGCACGGCAGCTCGCCTCCGGGTTCTGTTTTTTCAACAGTGACATGAAAAAAGCTCGTCATTTCATAAAGCTTGCGAGCAGGCTGGCAGAACGGCTAGGCATAAAGAACCTGATCGCCTCAACCCAATTTATCCACGGCTGCGTCCACCTGTTCAGCGGCAACCGAAAAAAATTCCTGAGGAAGGTTGAACTCTGTTTCTCACTTTTAAACAGCCCGCTGGTCAGGGAGACAAACAGGCTTGCGACAAGAATGATGCATCTCTGCTATCTCTCCATGACAGGCGACGACGACAACTATGGTGCGCACAAACTTTTTATCCGGGAAAACACCCATCCTGAAATGGTCGCCCGGACTATTGGTGCACCGTATCTTTTGATATGGGAATCAAGCCTTCGTTTCTTCAAGGGAGAACACCTGGAGGGACTGGAACTGCTGGAAACGGCTCTTGCCACCACCGCGGTTGCTGCAACCAGTCACATGAAAAGCCAGGTCCTCCAGTGGCAGGCATTCGGCCTCGTCCTCTTAAATAGCAGTGATAGCGCCCTCACCGTTATCAACCAGGCAAACTCCCTGAAAAACGATACCGGGGGACCATTTCACCGTACATTTGCCAAAATCATTACCGGCGCGATACAACTGCGGGCAGGAAAATATGAACAGGCGGCCCAAAACCTTGAGCGGGCACTCACCCTTGCCGAGACCATTTCTTCAACCTATCTCAAACTCTGCGCATTGCTCAATCTCAGCTACTTGAATTACCGGACCCGCTCGTTCGACTCCGCCAGAGACTACCTCAAAGCCGGACTCTGTCTGATGAAATCGACCGGGTACAATTATTGCTGGACCTGCGAACCGGTCATGCTGAAACAGCTCCTGACCGCAGCCGTCACAGCAGACATCGAACCCGTTTTTGCCAAAGAGCTTGGCAGATGCCACCTCAAAACCGCCATAACCGGGACGGGTGTTTCCATGCCAATACTCACAATTACCATGCTCGACGGTTTTTCAGTCGGTATTGACGGCAAAAAAAACCTAACCTCCAAAGATTTCACTCCTTTCCAGCGGGAACTTCTCGGCCTGGTGGTAACGGCAAAGAGCCGGCGAATTCAACAGGAAAAAATTCAACTCGAACTGTGGCCGGACAAGGCTCCCGATCAGGCAAGAAAAAGTTTCGACACCCTGCTCACCAGGCTCAGAAAACTGATTTCCCTCCATTTTGAAGTGCCGGCCAAAGAATACCTGGTCCTGAAAAAAGGAATTTTGTACCTCAACAATTATCAGATCGATGCGCTGGAATTCCTTGAGGCCTCCCGGCAGGGGCTGTCGCAGAGCAAAAACGACAACTGGTGGCAGGCGTACAACTCATTTCGCAAAGCCCTGAACACCTGGCAATCGACCCTGCCGGAAGATACTTTCCAGAGCGAACACGCACTCGCTTTCAATGATATGCTCACCGACACCCTGAATGAAGCGATGTCGGTATGGGCGGAAAATCTCGAGAAAAATGACCGGATCGCCAGGGCTATAGAGATCCTGGAACGTGTCCACCGCATCAATTGTCTGGACGAACGGCTGACATCAATTCTCTACCGTTTGTACCTGGAACACAACAGCCCGCTCCGGGCAAAAAATTTACTGGAGAAATATCGGGGAGCACTTATCAGAGCGCAATACGAAAAAGACGAGATAGAGATTTTTATCAAGAACCTGGTCCTCTCTTTCCAGGAATGACGGCAAAGAAGGTCCGATCGATCCGAACCCTCTGCGGTCTTTATATACTGTAAATTCCGACCAACCCTGCCGCGAAAAAATCGAACCTATCCGTTCACCCCGTGAAGGGGGCATCTGTCGCAGAGCGGATTGTTTTTTTTGCAATAGGTCGAGGCGACCTTGACTATCAAGGCGTGGTATTCATTGTACAGTTTGACATCCTCGGGCAGCCGGTCGACAAAAAGAGACTGCAGGGTGTGATAGTCCGTCTCCTCGTCGGCGAGATTATGCCTGCTGAATACCCTGTGGGTATAGGCATCGACCACAAACACCGGATGACCGCAGCAGTACAGCAGGATAGAATCAGCCGTCTCCGGGCCGATACCTTTTACCCCGAGCAGCATTTGCCTGCTTTTTCCCAGGCTGTCCCCGAGAAAACAATCAAGACTGTCGTGATAGTTTTCACCAATCATGTCCAGGAGGTTTTTCAACCGCACCGCCTTTCGGTTGTAATACCCCGATGGGCGGATCAGCGGAGCGATCTCATCCGCAGTCAGCCTTGACAGCCTTTCATAGCTGAGCAGGCCGCTGTCCTTCAAATTTTCAATCGCCGCAGCGACATTGGACCAGTTGGTGTTCTGGGTCAGGACCGCACCGACCATAACCTCAAAAGGACTTTCCCCGGGCCACCAGTGCTGCGGGCCGAAGTGATCGTAAAGGAGTGTGTAGATATCGTGGTAAACAGTACTCATGCCGTTACTACTCTTTCGTCTGCGCAAGCGCCTTGTTGCTATCGCCAAGACATATGCCGACCTCCCTTGCGGTCATGACCTTGTCGCTGGTGAGATCGACTTTCTTGCGTACCTGTATCGCCTCGGTGATGGGCACCGCAACCATCTGGGAATCGATGAGCGCCACCATATGGCCGAAGATGTTCTCTTCGACAAGCCGAACAGCAGCCGCGCCAAACCGCAACGCCAGCAACCTGTCAAACGTCGTCGGCGATCCGCCTCGCTGCAGATGGCCGAGAACCAGGGATCGGGTATCCTTGCCGGTACGCCGCGCGATTTCTTTTGCCACCCACTCGGCGACGCCGCCGAGGATCATTTCATCCCTGCCCAGTTCCCCCTTCCCCTTATTGAAACGTTGCCCGTCACGGGTTACCGCTCCTTCCGCCGCAACGACTATCGAGTAATCCTTGTCATGGAGTTCATTGTCGGCAATTTTATCGCACACCGCCTCCATATCAAACGGTATTTCAGGCAGCAAAATAACATCGGCCCCTCCCGATATTCCGGAATAGAGAGCTATCCATCCGGAATCGCGCCCCATCACCTCGACCACCATTACCCGGTTGTGGGACTTAGCCGTTGAGTGCAACTTATCGAGGGCTTCTGTTGCCGTTGATACTGCGGTATCAAAACCAAAGGTCCTGTTGGTCTGGGACAAGTCGTTATCAATCGTCTTGGGAACCCCGATAACCGGCATACCTTTCTCAGCAAAGCGATGGGCTATGTCCAGGCTGCCGTCGCCGCCAATGGCGATATGGCAGTCAAACCCCATCCTCTTGAAGTTGTTAATGATCTTATCAGAAACATCGACGATCTGGATTTCCCCTGCGAGGTTTTCAACGGGAGTGGCAAACGGATTGCCCTTGTTGGTAGACCCGAGAATCGTGCCGCCGGTGGAATAGATCCCTTCCACATCACGTGGATACAACTGTACCAGTTCATCGGTATCGAGAAAGCCCCCGTATCCGTTACGGCTGCCGTAAACCTCCCAGCCACGGCGATAACAGCTGTGAACAACCGCATAGATAACCGCATTCAACCCCGGAGCATCACCTCCTCCGGTAGAGATCACAATTTTCTTCACCCCATACCTCTTGCTGTTTTCATTTCTCTTGAACAAGTTCTGTCACAGTGTGTCGTGTTGTTTTACCTTAGCGGTAATTCTACACAATAAAAACAATATTATATGCAAGATTTTGCAAAACTGAATTCTTTTCCAAAAAAACATTGTCCGCCATTATATTAAAATTGCAACGAAAATAAAAATATGAACCGAAAATCGGGCCAGACGCTTAAGAAAATAGTTGCATAGATTGAAAGAGCAACTATTTTGAGTTACCAACCAATTGACTAATTGGCATCACAGCTTATGGTCTTCACAAAGAGTAGTGCTTCTCTGTATAGCAATCTATTATTTCTAAGAGAAGGTCTGTAAGAAACAATTTTTAAGGAGGTATCCATGTCCGAGTTGACTGTAACAGATCTCGCTGTTACGAAACTGAAGGAGTATATGCAGGCGAATAATATCGACTCTGCATTGCGTGTTGCTTTGATGCAGGGAGGCTGAGCAGGTCCTTCTCTGGGATTGGCTCTGGATGAGCCAAAAGCAAATGACAAAATCTTCGATAACGACGATCTGAAATTTCTGGTTGAAGAAAGCCTGATGGTAACCACAGGCGGCATCACTGTCGACTACATCGACGCCGGCCCTCGTTCCGGGTTCGGCATCACTTCCGTCAACCCCATCAACACCGGTGGCGGCTGCAGCTCCGGTTCCTGCAGTTCAGGTTCCTGTGGCTAAGCGTTAGAGATTCAACCTTACGCAGTTATAACATAAACAAGGCGACCCCTGAGGGTCGCCTTGTTTATTTCAAGACCTTCCACTCCACTACTTGACACCCCCACCCCCCCATACTTATCCTCTACCTGAAGTCGAATTACAATATTGTAATTGAGTCTTTCCAGTCTGAAATTGCAGGAGGATAAAGCATGCAGTTTGATAAATTTACCGTTAAATCCCAAGAAGCCGTCAAGGCGGCCCAGCAACTGGCCCAAAACAACAGTCACCAGGAACTGAACACGATCCACCTCACCCACGCCCTGATGACCCAGCCCGGCACAATCATCGTGCCGGTACTGCAGAAGATGGGCGTGGACCCGTCGCTGATTCTCATGGACCTGAACAACTTTCTCAATCAGTTGCCCAAGGTCTCGGGAGGAGCGGCCGGACAAATCTGGGCCGCTGACGATTTCAGGAAAATACTCGATTCTTCCTTGAACGTTGCCCAGCAGATGCAGGACGAATACGTGAGCGGCGAACACCTGTTCCTGGCGATTCTGAAAAACGGACGGGACCAGGTCAGAAACGGGCTGCAGCAACGGGGAGTTGATGAGAAAAATTTCCTGCAGGCGCTGTCCATGCTGCGAGGCAGCCACAGGGTCACCGACCCATACCCCGAGGAAAAATACCAGGCTCTTGAAAAATACGGCAGGAATCTCACCCTGCTGGCCAAGCAGGGAAAAATCGATCCGGTTATCGGTCGCGACGAGGAGATCCGCAGGATCATCCAGGTGCTGTCGCGGAGAACAAAAAACAATCCGATCCTCATCGGCGAACCGGGAGTCGGTAAAACCGCAATCGCCGAAGGACTTGCCCAGAGGATTGTCAGCGGTGATATTCCGGCAACCCTGGAGAACAAGCAGGTGGTGACCCTCGACCTGGGGGCGCTCGTCGCAGGAGCAAAATACCGCGGCGAATTTGAAGACAGGCTGAAAGCCGTGTTGAAAGAAGTGGAGAAAAAAGCCGGGGAGATAGTGCTCTTTATCGATGAAATTCACACCCTCGTCGGAGCAGGGGCCGCCGAGGGGTCAATGGACGCCTCGAACATGCTCAAACCGGCACTTGCCAGGGGAGAACTACATTGCGTCGGCGCAACCACCATAGATGAATACCGCAAATACATCGAAAAAGACAGCGCGCTCGAGAGAAGGTTCCAGCCGGTGCTGGTGCAGGAACCAAGCGAGGAAGATACCATTGCAATTTTAAGGGGCATCAAGGAAAAATATGAGATCCACCATGGAGTCAGAATCCAGGACAACGCCACCGTTGCCGCCGTTGTTTTATCCAACAGGTATATAACCGACAGGTTTCTCCCGGACAAGGCAATCGACCTGATCGACGAGGCGGCTTCCCAGCTGAGAATTGAAATCGATTCCATGCCGGCAGAGATAGATGAACTCGAACGTCAGAAAATCAAGCTTGAAATCGAGCAGGAGGCGCTGAAAAAAGAAAGGGACACGGTTTCCCGTGAAAGACTCGATCAGATCAAGGTAAAACTGGCTGATATCAGCGACAATCTCAACTCGATGAAAGCGCAGTGGATTCTCGAAAAAGAGACGATCCAGAGCATACGGGACATCAAGGAAAAAATTGATGATGCCAACCTTGAGGAACAGCGTGCCGAACGGGGAGGCAACTTGAGTAAAGTTGCAGAGATCAGGTACGGGATAAAGGTTCAACTGGAAAAAGAACTGCACAAGGCCAAGGAAAAACTACAGAAAATACAGGCGTCGCAGATGATGCTCAAGGAAGAGGTCGACGCCGAGGATATTGCTACAGTCGTGGCGAAATGGACCGGCATTCCCGTCGACAAGCTGCTGGAAGGCGAGAAAGATAAACTGATAAACGCCGAAACGGAGTTGGGCAGACGGGTAATAGGCCAAAAAGCGGCGGTGTCGGCGGTTGCCAACGCTATACGGCGTGCACGTGCCGGTCTCCAGGATCCGGACCGCCCCCTGGGATCGTTCATCTTTCTTGGACCCACCGGCGTGGGCAAGACAGAACTTGCCAGGTCCCTGGCTGACTTTCTCTTCGATGACAAACAGGCCATGATCAGGATCGACATGTCCGAATTCATGGAAAAGCATTCTGTTGCCAGGCTCATCGGAGCCCCCCCCGGTTATGTCGGCTATGACGAGGGCGGCTATCTCACGGAAGCGGTTCGCAGACGCCCCTATGCCGTCATACTTCTTGATGAAATAGAAAAGGCCCACAGCGACGTCTTTAACGTCCTTCTCCAGGTTCTCGACGACGGAAGGATGACCGATGGCAAGGGCAGGACAGTGGACTTCACCAACGCCATCCTGATCATGACCTCAAACCTCGGATCAAATATGATCTTATCGGCCACGGCTGAAGACACAGACCGTACCGTGATTAAAAATCGCATAGACGAGCTGCTTCTGTCAACGTTCAAGCCGGAGTTCCTCAACAGGATTGACGAGACGATCATCTTTGACAAACTCGGCAGAGACGATCTCGCGGGAATTTTGCAAATCCAGCTTGACCGCCTCAACAAGAGGCTCAAGCAGCAAAATATCCATCTCCACGTGAGAGAGTCGGCTAAAAATTACCTGATTGAACAAGGCTATAACCCGTCATTCGGCGCACGCCCGCTCAAGAGAACCCTGCAGAAAGAGATCGAAGATCCGCTGGCAATGCTGCTCCTGGAAGGCAACCTGCATGACTCGCCCCATATCACCGTCGAGGGATCCAGCGGCGGACTGAAGTTCAATATGCAGCGCAAGTCCTGATTGCAGACAGCCCTGCGCAACAAAGCACAAAACTTGCAGGCTGCCTCAACCTTTGACTTTACAGCAATCCCAAGGTGAAGTAGATACTTGACCCACCTGGCCTGTTCCCTTCCGGGGAACAGGCCGGATATCTTATTCAACCCACACATTATAGTCAAACTACGGTGAACCATGAACGCGACAATTGACGACCTTACCATCAACTATGAAGAAGATGGTGTTCTTATTGTAAAGGAGACGGGCAAGGAGGTGCTTACCAAAGGTGCCTGGGCCACACTGCTGTTCAGATACAACAACCTTGACCGGAAGACCGGAGAGTATGGCAAGGATATGTATACCATACGGCGCTATCAGAAACGTCAGGGAGAATATATGATGAAGTCAAAGTTCAATATCTCAAGCCCGGAGCAGGCGAAGAAGATTATCGACACCCTGTCTGTCTGGCTCAAGGACGTTGATTAATCGTTCAAATTAAGACCTCGACCGTCAGCTTGAGTTAAGCGCGGCAAAACTTTTTTAAATCTTTTGGCAAATAATTCATTTTTGTTCTTGACTGAGAGGCCGTAATCAAGTACTTTCCTGCGGTCTCTGAGGGACGGGCAAACAGCGGGCGCGCCATGACGGTTATCGCAGTTGTTTCAAGTTCTTCGGAACGAAAAAAGAAGAAAAAAAAGATTGACATAAAATCGCTGATCGGTTAGATTAGCCAGCTCGTCGCGGAACTCGTACCGCGCCTCTTTCTTCGGAAAGAGGGAGCACGATCCTTGAAAACTGAATAACAACAAACAAAGCAAACGGGCCCAACGCGACCTTGGTCGCATTGAGCTATGTTTTCGTAATTTCAAAAACGAGCTCTTATTTTATAAGAAACCATTCATTTGAATG
>NZ_FNJI01000101.1 GCF_900104445.1 Desulforhopalus singaporensis
GTATTGGAGCTGTCGGTTTTGATGGGGCCTCCGTCTTTGCCCGTATGTTCCAAATGCTTTGCATCCCTCCAGCGTTCCGGGGCCCTGTTTTTCAGAAAGAAGATCGTAGCGGTAACATCAGAAGCGACCGCCTTGTTCACAGTCTTTGTCGTGACAAGCTTCTCCTCTGTTTCTCCGGTTTCCGGATCAATGATTATCTTCAGCTCCTGGGTGGACTCTTTCGTTCGATATCCTTTGATGCGCTTGAGGAGAGAATCTTCCGCGGTCATTGTATCGAATTTATCCCTGCCGCTTTTTATGGAGTCGCGAAAACTTTCATGATTGTCCATCCACCGATAAACTGTTGCCCTGTCGACACCAAACAGCTTTGCTACTTTCGACACCGTAAAACCGCCTTCAACGCATGCCACGTATGCGATTTGATCGTATTCCGGTTTGTATTTTCCCGTTCCTTTCGGTCTTGCCATTACCTCTTCCTTTTTCATTTTTCAGTACAAAGACCGCTTCCTGCCAACATCAATTCGCAATCGGTTTGTACGAGTCACACCTCTCTTTGTCGAAACCCTCCTTGTTCAGGTTCTTGCAGGGTGCACGCTGGTTGTACTGACAGATCTCGCAGTTAACTTTGCCATGAGGAACAGAACCAGGTGCAGCCCTTGCCTTGTTCTGCTCCTTGCTGAGCCAGGTCGAGATGTGGTTCCGGATACCGGCTTTGGTTTTACGCCGCTTTGGATTGTCAATGCTCCACTGACGAGCTCGCTTGAGCACCTGGAGGACGTCAATGCCCGGGAACGTCTCTTGCCATTCGTCGATGTCTTTTTGCAAAACGGGGAAATCTCCATCACGAGGGATCAACGGAAAAACCAACACTGGAGATTCGACCGGTTCATCTGTCGCTTCCGGTTCGGCGACTTCTTCAGAAGGCTCCGGACAATAATCTGTTACTATAGGAGTAGGAATAGGAGTAGGAGTAGGAGTAGGGGCATTGCTATCTGCATGCTCTTTGCATTGCTCGACGCATGCGTCTTGCTTGCCTTTAGCATTATCTTCTTGTTTTTTATCATTTTTTTTCTTTTCCCATCTTGCTGCCGCTGCCTTTTTTGCCCGTTCTCGACGGTCTTGTGCGTGGATTACATACCCCTGATGGTCCTCCCAATCGTGCAACTGGTACACTCCATCATCGTTTATTTCCAAAAATCCAACCTTCATAAGTGCATCAACGAACTCTTTTGAGTCCTTTTGCCATCCTGCTTCTAATGCTATGTCATGCTCGTCCCATGCTACTAGCATGCCGGTAGGATTGCTCATAGCAACACCTATCCATAAATCAAGCAGGTAATCGGTCGCACCCGGGCCGAGAAGAAGAGCCAGTTTTTTTCTTTTGCGGTTGCCACGGAATGACACGGCTATTCGGATATCTGTGTTCATCCTTTACCTATCCTCCAGACCTCGACGGTTCTGCTTTTTCTCTTGCTGATAAATAGACACTTCTCTTCCTTCGTTGTATCTGCACTTGGCACAGAGGGCCTGATATTGGGTCTTTCTGCACCAGGCCCTTGGCACTTCCTCAAGATTCTTTTTATGGCCGACTGTCTGCATCTGACAAAGAACCCTGCTCATGAGGCTGCCTCTATTTTCTTTCGAGACTTCAGGTAAAGCCGGCGCATGGTGTTTATCATGCGTTTTGTAAGCATGGTTTTTGCGTTCCATCGCACCATGGATTCGAAAGAAGCAGGACGAAGAACAATACCTTTTAAATCTTTCAGCCTATTTTCTTCTTCGATCTGCTTTGGTTTTTCCGGGTGTACTTCGAGAATCCCTATAACCTTGCCGTCAATCTCGACCTCAAGCCATTTGGCTTCTTGTTGTGGTTTCCAGTTCATATCTGCTCCTCAAAACCATTTCTCTACAACTTGCCCTTTGGTGTAAAATGTCCACTTTGCAGCATCAGAGCTCCACCTTCCATTGACCCTGACCCGATACAGAGGCAGCTGCCAATACTCATCAAAATCACTTTTTTTAAGCGGCACCATGGGGCTAAAAAGTTTGCGAGTGGATTGCTTACGCATTGACTCACCCCAGGTGCGCCT